>NZ_CP114786.1:4236241-4850821 GCF_027359675.1 Roseibium sp. Sym1 | reverse complement strand
GCTGCCAGGACTTCGTCGTCCAGGCCTTCCTTGTGATAGGCAATCGGCACGTCGTAGATCGACTTGACGTCATAGGCCGGGATGACCGCGCCCTCGCGCACGTTGCAGAACAGCGACAGTTTGCGTCTTTCCGTTTCCGGAATCGGCCGGTCGCAACGGATCATCAGAATATCCGGCTGGATACCGATTGACCGCAGCTCCTTGACGGAGTGCTGCGTCGGCTTGGTCTTCATCTCGCCGGCACTCGGAATATACGGCATCAGGGTCAGATGCACATAGACCACATCGCCGCGCGGAAGATCGTTGCCAAGCTGGCGGATCGCCTCGAAGAACGGCAACCCCTCGATATCGCCGACCGTTCCGCCGATCTCGACCAGAACGAAGTCATAGCCGTCATTGCCGTCGATCACGAAATTCTTGATCGCGTCGGTGACATGGGGAATGACCTGAACGGTGCCGCCGAGATAGTCTCCGCGCCGTTCCTTGGCAATGATGTCCTGATAGATCCGACCTGTGGTGATGTTGTCCTGCTGATTGGCAGGACGGCCGGTGAACCGCTCATAGTGACCGAGGTCGAGATCGGTTTCCGCGCCATCATCGGTCACAAAACACTCACCATGCTGATACGGGCTCATCGTGCCCGGATCGACATTGAGATAAGGGTCGAGTTTGCGGAGACGGACCTTGTACCCCCGCGCCTGGAGCAAAGCGCCCAGTGCCGCTGAAGCAAGACCTTTTCCAAGCGAGGAAACCACGCCGCCAGTGATGAAAATATATCGCGCCATGGACCAATACCATATCCTTGCCGAGGGCATCTTGGCCACTCGGGAGTTGCGTTCTCAACACATAAAAATGCCCTGCGAAATCAGCCGCAGGGCATATGTCAGGTGAATGGGCCGAACGGCCCGTGTGGCCGCCTTACTGCGCGGCCGGGACCTGGGGTCCGGAGGGTTCCTGAGGCTTCAGCGAATCGAGGATGCCGCCGGAGCCGCCTTCTGCCGGGGTTCCGGCCGGCGTGGTCGCCCCATCGGTTGCGGCAGGCGCCGCGTCGAGGATCGATCCGGGACGGTCCTGATTCTTCGCGATCAGGCTGAGTGCCAGCGATGTCACGAAAAAAGCAACCGCGAGAATGGCCGTCGCGCGGGTCAGGATGTTTGCCGTGCCTCGGCTGGACATGAGGCCACCGCCTCCGCCGCCGCCAATGCCGAGCGCGCCGCCTTCGGAACGCTGCAGGAGGACAACAAGCACCAGGGCCAGCACGACCATCAGGTGGATTACGATGACTACGGTTTCCATCGAACGCCATTCTGTAATGAATTCAAGATTGGCGGCCTTCTACACCAGACGCCGCCCGCTTTCCACCCTTCAATTGCGCCTTCGCAACAGAACCTTCAAGGACACCGCTCACGAATAGGCGTCCAATATCCCGAGGAAGTCGTCCGCCTTGAGGCTGGCGCCGCCCACGAGCGCGCCGTTTACATTGGCAACCGCCATGAGTTCCGCGGCATTGGCCGGCTTGACGGATCCGCCGTACAAAAGGCGCATGGCCGCCCCTTCCGCGCCGAAGCGGGCTTCCAGATTGTCCCGCATGGCCTTGTGCATTTCCTCTACATCAGCCGCGGTCGGCGTCAGACCGGTTCCGATCGCCCACACAGGTTCATAGGCGATCACGGTGTTTTCAGCCGTCGCACCGTCCGGAACGGATCCGTTCAGCTGGCGCGCGACCACCTCGATCGCCTGTCCGGCCTTGCGTTCCGCCTCCGTTTCTCCGACGCACACGATGGCAACAAGACCGGCACGCCAGGCGGCCTGCGTCTTGGCATTCACATCGGCATCGCTTTCACCATGATCGGTGCGCCGTTCCGAATGACCGGTAATCACCGCATCGGCACCGGCGTCGGCCAGCATCTCCGCAGAAATATCACCGGTATGGGCACCGGAGACCGCAGCATGGCAATCCTGGCCGCCAACGGACATCGCGCCACTCCCGGCCCTTTCGGCCAGCGCCGAAATCAGGGTGGCCGGTGCGCAGATCATGGTGTCTACAGCGTCCGCCAGATCATCGGAGATCCCGGCAATCATCTTGTAGAATTCCGCCTGGTTGGATTTGAGGCCGTTCATTTTCCAGTTTCCGGCCACCAGCGGCTTGATCCTAGCGCTCATATTCGGTGTCTCCCGCAGCAATTTTCATCAGTCGCCGCCTATAGAGCAGATGCGCCGATACCTTGCAATCTTCCAGAAAGCGGGAAAACACATTTCGTACTGGAACTTTGTCAATGCCTGCCTTGCGGCCTGGGCGCCTCGTCTTTATGATCCGCCCGCTCCGGCCAGGGCCGGGCCTCGGGTCAGCCTGTCCAACGGCTGCGGGAATGAAAAGAATACGGGAGACGTCATGCTTGACGCGCTGCGCAAGGGCGCTGGCACCTGGGTTGCCAAACTGTTTATCGCCCTGTTGATCTTGAGCTTCGCCGTCTGGGGCGTTAGCGGCTTTCTTACCGGCGTCGGGCAAAACACCGCGGCCAAGGTTGGCGATACGGAGGTCACGCTTGTCGATCTTGACCGGACCTACCGTCAGGACCTCAACCGCTTCAGCCAGCAGTTCGGCCGCCCGCTGACCCCGGCCGAGGGAGCTGCGCTCGGTATTCCGCAACAGACGCTCGGCAAACTCATCGCCGAGGCGGCCCTGAACGACACCGCCAGGGCCATGCAACTCGGCGTCTCCGATGTCCGGCTTGCCCAGATCATCCAGAGCGATTCGGCGTTCCAGGGCGTCGGCGGACGCTATGACAAGAATCGTCTGCAGCAGGTCCTGCAGGCAAATGGTTACCGGGAAGACGAATATGTGGTCGAGCGCCGCAAGGTCGCCGAACGCGGCCAGCTGGCGGAGGGCCTTACCGGTGGCATGAAGGCGCCGTCTGCCTATCTGCAGGCTTTTGATGCCTATCAGCGCGAAAGCCGTTCCGTAGACTACATGCTGATCACACCGGAATATATCGGTGAAATCGAAGCACCGGCCGAAGACGTGCTGACCAGCTATTTCGATGAGAAACTGGCGGATTTCCGTGCACCGGAATACCGTACGATCAGGTATGTGGAACTGACACCGGCCAGCCTTGCCCGTCCTGAGGACATCGCTGAAGCCGATGCCCGCGCGGAATACGATCGTCGCATGGAAGATTTCTTCCAGCCGGAACGCCGCAAGGTCCGCCAGATGTCTTTCCCGTCCGAGGACGCGGCCAGCGAAGCCGCGGCGGCGCTCGCCGAAGGCAAGTCTTTCGACGACCTGATGGCCGAGCGCAACCTGTCGAGCAACGACGTGGAGCTCGGCATCATGGCCAAGGCGGACTTCCTGGACGAAGCGATCGGCGACGCTGCCTTTTCCCTAGAGGAAGGTGCGACCAGCGGCACCGTCGACGGCCGCTTCTCGACGGTCATCGTCAATGTCGAGGAAATCCTGCCGGAAAGCACCCGTCCTTTCGAAGAGGTCAGGGACCAGCTCGTCGAAGATCTTGCCAAGGAACAGGCCGAACGGGAAATTCTTGATCTTCTCGACGAGATCGAAGATGCCCGCGCCGGCGGTGCTCTGCTCGAAGAAGTCGGCGAACGCTTCTCTCTCAAGGTGGAAACACCGGCGGCTTTTGACGCCTCCGGCAACGGTATAGACGGTCAAGCGGTCAACCTGCCCGACGCAGAAGGCCTCGTGGGTGAAACCTTCGAAAGCGATATCGGCATCGAGAACGACGTCCTTCAGGTGGGCGACCAGGGTTTCCTCTGGTTTGAAGTTGCCGACGTTACCCCTGCCCGCGACCGGACGCTGGACGAGGTTCGCGAAAAGGTGATCGAAGCCTGGAAGAAGGACGAGCTCGACAAGCGGCTTTCCGACGCTGCCGCCGATCTTCTCGCCAAGGTTCAAAACGGCACGCCGTTCATGGCGCTGGCGATCGAGACCGGGCTTGAGGTGAAAAACGCCCAGGGACTGACCCGGAACACGCCGTCCGGAGATCTCGGACGGGACGCCCTCGCCGCAATCTTCGGCGGCCCCGTCGGCACTGCTGCCGAAGCGGGGACGGAAAGCGGAGGCAACCGGCTCGTCCTGAAAGTCACCGAATCTTCCGTGCCTGATTTCGATCCATCCGCACAACAGGTGGCGGCACTGGGCACTCAGGTCTCCCAGCAACTCCAGGACACATTGCTCGGCCAGTTTATCACTGACCAGGAAGACAAGGCGGGCGTCACCGTCAACAACGCCGGCGTCAGCCAGGTCCTCGGACTGGACAGAAACTGATCTGAATTGGGTGGGATGACGACATGAGCACATTCAAGGACCTCATTGCCAAGGTTGCGGACGGTCATGCCTTGAGCCCTGAGGAAGCCCGGGACGCGTTCGAGGTGATCCTGTCCGGGTCCGCCACGCCCTCACAGCTTGGCGGCTTCCTGATGGCCCTGCGTGTCCGGGGTGAAAGCATTGCCGAAGTCACCGGTGCGGTTGCCACCATGCGTGCGAAGATGCTGCCGGTGAAGGCACCGGCCGGTGCCATGGATATCGTTGGCACGGGTGGCGACAATTCCGGCAGCTACAACATCTCCACCTGTACCTCGATCGTGGTCGCGAGCTGCGGTGTCCCCGTGGCCAAGCACGGCAACCGTTCGCTGTCCTCGAAGTCCGGTGCCTCGGAAGCCCTGGCGGAACTCGGGGTCAATATCGACATCGGGCCGGAGCAGATTGCCGAATGCATCCGCAAGGCCAACATCGGTTTCATGTTCGCTCCGCTCCATCACGCGGCGATGAAACATGTCGGTCCGACCCGGATGGAACTGGGCACCAGGACGATCTTCAACCTGCTTGGCCCCCTTTCCAATCCTGCCAGCGTGAAGCGGCAGATGGTCGGCGTTTTTGCCCGCCAATGGGTCGAACCGGTCGCCGAGGCGCTCAAGGAACTCGGATCCGAGCGCGCCTGGGTGGCGCATGGGTCCGACGGCATGGACGAGATAACAACCACCGGCACGACCTATGTGACCGAACTGAAGGACGGTTCTCTTCGCTCCTTCGAGATTTCTCCCGAGGATGTCGGCCTTCCCATCGCCGATCCGAAGGATCTGAAAGGTGGCCTGCCATCTGAAAATGCCCGGGCATTGCGCGAGGTTCTGGCCGGGGCGAAGAACGCCTATCGTGATATTGTCCTGTTCAACGCCGCCGCTTCGCTGATGATCGCGGACAAGGTGACCAGTCTGAAGGACGGCGTCGATATGGCCGCGAACTCCATTGACAACGGCTCGGCTGCGGACACACTTGAAAAGCTGGTCGCAGCTTCGAACGGATAAGACATGGCCGACATTCTCCAGAAAATCGAAGCCTACAAGCGCGAGGAAATCGCCGCCGCCAAATCGGCGGTGCCGCTCGGCGAGCTCAAGGCCCGGATCGAGGATGTCGCGCAACCCCGCGGGTTTCGCAGGGCCATCGAGGCCAAACACGCTGCCGGTGACTATGCGCTTATCGCGGAAATCAAGAAGGCGAGCCCGTCCAAGGGCCTGATCCGCGAGGACTTCGACCCGCCTCTTCTGGCCAAGGCCTATGAAGAAGGCGGTGCCGCCTGTCTTTCGGTTCTGACCGACACGCCTTCCTTCCAGGGCAAGCCGGACTATCTGACTGCGGCCCGTGCTGCCGTGAGCCTGCCTGCTCTGCGCAAGGATTTCCTCTATGACCCGTACCAGGTCTTCGAGGCGCGCGCCTGGGGCGGGGACTGTATCCTGATCATTCTGGCCGCGGTCGACGACGACACCGCCAAGGGTCTTGAGGACACAGCCTTCGAACTCGGCATGGACGTGCTTCTGGAAGTGCATGACGGCGAGGAACTCGACCGGGCTCTCAAGCTCTCCTCACCTCTTCTCGGGATCAACAACCGCAATCTCAAGACCTTCGAAACGAAACTGGAAACCAGCGAGGAGCTGGCGCCCCGCATCCCGGATGACCGGATATCCGTTGGCGAATCCGGCCTGTTTACGCCTGCCGATCTGGCACGGATGAACAAGGTCGGGATATCGACCTTCCTGATCGGCGAGAGCCTCATGCGCCAGGACGATGTCGCCACCGCCACGCGGTCGCTGCTGGCGCGCCCGCCCTTGTCTCAGGCGGTCTAGGACAGGCATGGGCGAGCAAACCCCTAAACTGACGCATCTGGACGAAGCCGGCGCCGCCAACATGGTGGACGTCTCGGCAAAGGACGTCACCCACAGGATTGCCGTCGCCCGGGGCACCGTCACCATGCGGGCGGAGACGCTGGAACTGATCCGCTCCGGCAATGCCAAGAAAGGCGACGTTGTCGGCACGGCGCGTATCGCCGGGATCCTTGCGGCGAAGAAGACACACGAGCTGATCCCGCTTTGTCATCCGTTGATGCTGTCGAAGGTGACGGTCGACATCGAGGCGGACGAAAGCCTGCCCGGTCTCGTGGTCACCGCCACGACCAAGGTCAGCGGCCAGACGGGGGTGGAAATGGAAGCACTGACAGCCTGCTCCCTTGCCTGCCTGACCATCTATGACATGGCCAAGGCGGTCGACCGCGGCATGGTCATCGGTGACATACGCCTTCTGGAGAAGGCCGGCGGCAAGTCGGGTCACTGGACGATTGAAAATGACGGCAGCCAGGGCGGAACCTGATGAGCCTGATGCCCGTTTCCGAAGCGCTACAGAAACTCCTTGCGGACGTCGTTCCAACAGAGACCGAACATGTGCCGCTGGCACAGGCGAATGGCCGCATCCTGTCGCAGCCGCTTGCCTCGACCCGGACCCAGCCTCCCTTTGCCGCTTCCGCCATGGACGGCTATGCCATCCGGCACGCGGACCTGAGTGACGGTGTCACCACGCTGGAAGTGATCGGCGAAGCCCCTGCGGGTCACGGCTTTTCGGGCTCTGTATCCGAGGGCCAGACCGTACGCATCTTCACCGGCGCGCCGGTGCCGGATGGCGCCGACACGATCCTGATCCAGGAAGACGCCAAGCGCGACGGTGACCGGATCACCGTGCTGGAGCGGCCCGCACCAGGCGCTTTCGTGCGTCCTGCGGGACTCGATTTTTCGGAAGGTGACGTGCTGCTGGCCCCTCCGCTCAGGCTGGCATATCGACACCTGGCTCTCGCCGCCGCCATGAATCATGCGCAGCTGCCCGTCCACAGGCGTCCCGTGGTGGCGATTCTGGCCACAGGGGACGAACTCGTCCGGCCAGGCACCGAACCCGGTCCGGATCAGATCATTGCCTCCAATCACGCCGGCATTGCCGCGCTGGTCGAGGACTGCGGCGGCGAACCGCTGGATCTCGGAATTTCGCCGGACGACCCGGTGGTCCTGGCCAAACATGTGCGCAACGCCATTACGGCCAACGCCGACATCCTGGTCACCCTGGGCGGTGCGTCCGTCGGTGATCACGACATCGTCCAGGACGTCCTTGGACAGGAGGGCATGGATCTCGCCTTCTGGCGCATCGCCATGCGGCCCGGCAAGCCGCTCATGGCGGGCCGGCTCGGCCGGACCAAGGTGCTGGGCCTGCCTGGCAACCCGGTCTCCAGCCTGGTCTGCGGCCTCTTGTTCCTGAAACCGCTGATCGGCAGGATGCTCGCGCAGGACGTCGAGACGGATGGTGCCCACATGGCGGTTCTGTCCGCGCCGCTGCCGCAGAACGACCGCCGTCAGGATTACGTCCG
Source organism: Roseibium sp. Sym1 (assembly GCF_027359675.1). Lineage (NCBI taxonomy): Bacteria > Pseudomonadati > Pseudomonadota > Alphaproteobacteria > Hyphomicrobiales > Stappiaceae > Roseibium > Roseibium sp. Sym1. The sequence continues at coordinate 4,843,124 of NZ_CP114786.1, read as the reverse complement.
GGCGACCTTGTCGGAAGATGCCGAAGGGCGCCTGCACGTCACGCCATTTGGCCGTCAGGACAGTTCGATGCTGAACCTTCTCGCCCGTTCCGGCGCCCTGATCATCCGGCCTCCACACGCCCCCGCCGTTGACGCGGGCACGGATGTTCCCGTCCTGATCCTGTGAACCGCATGCCGCCGGCTGTCAGCGCTCCCTGAGCGCATGGGCAATCTGGTCGGTGACGGGTTTGACCAGATAACTCAGTACGGTCCGGTCCCCCGTTTGCAGAAATGTCTCCACGGGCATGCCGGGAACAAGTGCCTTGTCCCCAAGCTTGGCAAGTTCCTCTTCGGCGATCACCAGCCTTGCCACGTAGTAGCTGTTGCCTGTCCGTTCGTCCTCGTTGAGATCGGCAGAGACCGTCAGGAGTTCGGCATTCAATTCCGGCGTCGTGCGCTGGTCGAAACTCGGAAAGCGGACGCGCGCTCTTTGCCCCGGGGACATCTGGTCGATATCGACCGGTCGCACCTGGGCCTCGACAATCAGCTGGTCCTCCCGCGGCACGATCTGCATGACCGTTTCCCCCGGAGCTATGACACCTCCGATCGTGTGAACGGACAAGTTGTGCACATAGCCGTTGCGAGAGGCCAGGATATCGACCCTGGTCAGCTCGTCCTCCGCGGCAATTTTCTGTTCTTCGAGCTGGGCGATGCGCGAACGTACTTCCTGCAACTGCTCCAGAACCTCGGCGCGATAGGATTCCTCGATCTGCAGGATCTGGATCCTGCGCTCGCTGATGGCTTCCCGGGTCCTTGCGATCTGCGCAATCAGGTCGCCATATTCACCAGACAGCCGCGCCTTTTCCCGCTTGAGTGCCGTGACGCGGCTCTTGGAAACAAGCTGCTTGTTCAACAGTCCGCCAAGATCCGCCAGTTCCTCCTCGATCAGTTCGATTTCGGAATCCTTGGCTTCGACCTGTGCTTCCAGCCCCTGCGTCTGCCGGTCGAACTGGCGAATCTGCTCCTCGAGCTGGTTCTTGCGGCCTTCCTTGGAGTTGCGGCGCGCATCGAGCAACAATTGCTGGCCGCGTTCGATATCGCCCAGCTGAGCCTTGCGGTTTTCCGGCCATTCGATATTACTCAAGTCGTCGCGTTCGGCTTCGAGCCGGAGCTCCTGCGCCGTCAGCTCCGTCAACTGCTTGGTAATCACGGAGAGGTTGGCCCGGGTAACCGTGTCGTCCAGGCTGATCAGGAGATCGCCGGCTTCAACGACATCTCCGTCCTTCACCCGAATATCGCGCACGATGCCGCCTTCCCGGTGCTGGACGAGCTTGGTGCTGGTTTCCACCACGATCGTGCCGGAGGAAACGACGGCCCCGGAAATCTCCGTGAAGGTTGCCCAGCCACCGATGCCGCCAACCACCACCAAAGCAGTGAAAAGCGCGAACAGGAGATGATTGCGCACGGTCTTGCGGAGCTCCTGATCGGTGTCCGTAACCTGGTTCTTTCCCGTCTCATTGCCATTGCTTGCTGACATGGTCACCGTCCCGTTCCGACGACGGCACGTTGCTGCTGTACCGGCTGCACCACTTGCCTGAGCACTTCTTCCTTCGGTCCGAAGCCCGCCATCCTGCCTTCCTTGAGGCACAGGATCTTGTCCACCGTGGCAATCGCACTTGGCCGGTGCGCGATGATCACCACGATCGATCCCTTTTCGCGCATCGCCTTGATGGCGTTGGTCAACGCACCTTCCCCTTCCGCATCCAGGTTCGAATTCGGCTCATCGAGCACAACCAGGAACGGATTTCCATAGAGCGCCCTGGCCAGGGCGATGCGCTGCCGTTGACCGGCGGACAACAACCGTCCGGAGCGGCCGATCACCGTGTTGTAACCCTCCGGCAGACCGACGATCAGGTCATGCACATCTGCAAGTTTTGCCGCCTCGATGATCAGGTCGGGCGAAGCCCCGGGACTGAAACGCGCGATGTTGTCGGCAATTGTCCCGTCAAACAACTGCAGGTCCTGCGGCAGATATCCGATGAACTCACCGCGCCTGCCACTGGGCCACTGGCCGAGTTCGGCGCCGTCGTAGCGAATGACGCCCTTGAGGGTCGGCGCAGCGCCGACAAGAGCGCGCGCAAAGGTCGACTTGCCTGAGCCGGACGGACCGATTATGCCCAGACCGTCGCCCGCCTTCAGGTCGAGCGAAACGTTCTGCACATAAGGCATGGCTTCTCCGAACGGGCCGCAAAACACCTGTTCGACGGTTATCGATTCCTTCGGCAGCGGCAGATCCATCTTTTCCGGCTCCGCCTCAGCCACCTGCAGGACTTCACGCAGACGCTTGAGAGCCTGCCGGCTGGCGACGAAACCGCGCCACTGCGCAACCGCCTGTTCGATCGGGGCCAATGCGCGCGAGGTCATGATCGATGCGGCGATCATCACGCCCGGGGTGATTTCCTGTTGAATGGCAAGCCAGGCGCCGACCCCGAGAATAGCCGATTGCAGGACAAACCGGATGGTCTTGATCGCCGTTCCGAACAGGCCGGTCCGGTCCGCGGCCTTGCGCTGGGTTGCCAGATAGTCGCCGTTTTGCGCGTTCCATTTTCCGGTCAGCGCATCCTGCATGCCCATGGCGGTCAGCACTTCGGAATTTTGCTGCCCCATTTCGATGTCAGCGGACCGTCGTCCTGCATGTCCCGCCGCCTCTTCGGCCGGACCGCGCGACATGATTTCATTCAGGCCGATCAGGACCGAGATGATCACCGCGCCACCAAGCCCGACGATACCGAGCAAGGGGTGGAACAGGAAAACAATGCCCAGGTAAAGCGGCAACCAGGGAATATCGAAAATGGCCGCCGGCCCGGGACCGGACAAAAACTGGCGCACCGTGTCCAGATCCTGAACGGGCCGCAACCGTGCCGCTTTCCGCCCGAGACGAACCGGAAGATTGTTCGAGACCCGGTAAACGATTCCCGACAGTCTGGCATCGACGCGCTGGCCGAGACGGGCCAGAAGACGGCCCCGCACTCCTTCCAGCACCCCGTAAAATGCATATAGGACCACTGCGAGCGATCCGATCGCCACAAGCGTCGGTACGGATCCGCTCGCCAGAACCCGGTCATAGACCTGCAGCATGAAGACAGGGCCGGTAAGCATCAGCACGTTGATGACAAAACTGACGACCGCAACACCCCAGAAAGCGGTGCGCACGGGCCGGAACGCCATGGATACCGGATTGGCGCTTTGTCCGCCTCTTGCAGTCTGTTGTTTCGTTCCAGCCATCGGCCCCTCGTCGATCCCTATGTGGCGTGTGTCGTCCAGCAATACCCTGCCGCGGCCCGAGCGCATGTGCCACCAGTCACAAAAGCTGCTTTCTCAGTCTACCTGTACCGGGATTGCGGCAAAATTGCCAATGACCCGTTCCCGGGTGGCGGACGTCCGCAGTGTCCCGATCTGCCGTCGCCTGCCGATAGCCTGTGAACCGGGTTTGTTCCTGAAAGTCGTGACGGCAATCCATCAAAAAGAACCCGGCCGGAAGCCGGCCGGGTTCAAGCTGTCATACATGTGTTGCCGGTCAACCGGCCGCGGCAACTGCGCGTTTTGCCATGACGGTCACAAGGTTTGCCCTGTAGGCCGCAGATCCATGCAGGTCGGAGAGGAGATCGCCCGCGTCGGGGGCGATGCCGGCGACGGCCTCGGGTGCGAAATTACCCGCCAGAGCGCTTTCCATTGCCTGCATGCGGAAGACGCCGTCCTGTCCGGCGCCGGTCACTGCCACCTTTACGCTGCCGTCCTTGCCTTTCGCCACGAACACACCCGCCATGGCGTAGCGCGACGCAGGATTGGGGTACTTGGCATAGGCACTGGCCGCCGCGCCCGGGAACTTCACAGACACGACCACTTCATCATCCTCCAGCGCCGTCTCGAACATGCCGGTGAAGAAATCTTCCGCGGCAAGTTCGCGCTTGCTGGTGACAACCGTCGCCCCGAGCGCAACAAGGGCGGCCGGGTAGTCGGCTGCCGGATCGTTGTTTGCAATCGAGCCCCCGATGGTTCCCATGTGGCGAACGGCAGGATCGCCGATGCCCCCGGCCAGTGATGCAAGCCCAGGCAGCGTCTGCTTGACAAGGTCGGACGAGGCAACCTCGGCATGCGTTGTCGCGGCACCGATGGCGACGCCGTCGCCGTCGGCACAGATGCCCTTCATTTCGGCTATTTTCGTGACATCGACCAGGTCGGACGGCGCGGCAAGCCGCTGTTTCATGGTCGGCAGCAGCGTCTGTCCGCCGCCCAGGAACTTGCCGTCTTCAGCGTTTGCCATCAGCGTCGCGGCCTCGGCCACGGATCCCGCCTTGCGATAAGTCGTTTCATACATGTTGGGTCTCCCCGCAAAAAGAACGTGTTCAATGACGGGCGGGTTGCCCCGCCCGGATCCCTTATTCGGCCGCCTGTTTCAGGCTTGCCTGACAAAGTGCCCAGACCTTCTCCGGCGAGGCCGGCATGGCAAGGTCGTTGTTGCCGATTGCGTCGGTGATCGCATTGATCACGGCCGGCGGCGAACCGATCGCTCCGGCCTCCCCGCAGCCCTTCATGCCCAGAGGATTGCCCGGGCACTCGGTCACATGGGTTGACAGCTGGTAGGACGGAACGTCGTCGGCGCGCGGCATGCAGTAGTCCATGTAGGACGCCGTCAGAAGCTGGCCGGTTTCGTCATAGGATGCGTTTTCGAGCAGCGCCTGGCCAATGCCCTGCGTGATCCCGCCATGAACCTGGCCTTCCACGATCATCGGATTGATGATGTTGCCGAAGTCGTCGGCCGCCACGAAGTTGACGACCTCGGTCTTTCCGGTATCGGGATCGACTTCCACCTCGCAGACATAGGTACCGGCCGGGAACGTGAAGTTGGTCGGGTCGTAGAACGCACCCTCCTTCAGGCCCGGTTCCATGCCTTCCGGAAGATTGTGAGCGGTATAGGCCGCAAGCGCCACTTCGGTGAAGCTCAGCTTCTTGTCCGTACCGGCCACCTTCAGCTCGCCGCCCTCGATCTGGATGTCGCCCTCGGCGGCCTCCATCAGGTGAGCCGCGATCTTCTTGGCCTTCGCCTCGACCTTGTCGAGGGCCTTGACGATCGCCGACATGCCCACGGCACCGGACCGCGATCCGTAGGTCCCCATGCCGAACTGAACCTTGTCCGTATCGCCATGAACGATCGACACCGCATCGCTGTCGAGGCCGAAGCGTTCGCTGATCAGCTGGGCAAAGGTCGTTTCATGTCCCTGTCCGTGGCTGTGCGACCCGGTCAGGACCTCGATGGTGCCGACGGGGTTCACGCGAACTTCCGCCGATTCCCAAAGTCCGACCCCGGCGCCGAGCGAGCCGACCGCTGCCGATGGTGCAATACCGCAGGCCTCGATGTAGCAGGACAGGCCGATGCCGCGCAGCTTGCCGCGAGAGGCAGCCTCCGCCTTGCGTGCGGCAAACCCGTCAAAATCCGCAGCCTTCAGCGCCGCATCCAGCGTCGCGTCATAGTCGCCTGCGTCGTAACACATGATCACCGGCGTCTGGTGCGGGAACGTCCGGACGAAGTTCTTGCGGCGGAACTCGGCAGGCGACAGGCCCACCTCACGCGCCGCGGTTTCCATCATGCGTTCCAAGAGATAGGTCGCCTCGGGCCGGCCGGCCCCGCGATAGGCATCCACCGGTGTCGTGTTGGTGTAGACGGTCTTCACGTTGGCGTGGATCGCCGGAATGTCGTACTGGCCGGACAGCAGTGTCGCATAGAGATATGTCGGCACGGAGGACGAGAACAGCGACATGTAGGCGCCCAGGTTGGCAATCGTCTTGACCCGGAAGCCGAGAATCTTGTTGTCCGCGTCCAGGGCCAGTTCCGCTTCAGAGCGGTGATCGCGGCCATGGGCGTCGGTCAGGAAGGCCTCGGTACGGTCCGAAACCCATTTGACCGGACGGCCGACACGCTTTGCGGCCCACAGGCAGACCATTTCTTCCGGATAGATATAGATCTTGGAGCCAAACCCGCCCCCGACATCCGGCGCGATGACACGCAGTTTGTGTTCCGGCGCAACGTTGTAGAACGCCGACAGCACCAGACGGGCAACATGCGGGTTCTGGGACGTCGTGTAGAGCGTGTAATGCTCCTCGGCAGCGTCATACCCGGCCAGCGCGGCACGCGGTTCCATCGCGTTCGGCACAAGGCGGTTGTTGTGGATCTCCATTCGGGTGACATGGGCCGCCTTCTCGAAAGCCGCGTTGGTTGCGGCCTCGTCTCCGATCTCCCAATCGTAGATCAGGTTGCCTTCCGCTTCCGGGTGGAGTTGCGGCGCGCCCGGCGCAAGAGCAGCCACCGGATCGATCACGGCCGGCAGTTCCTCGTAGTCGACGACCACCGCGTCGGCCGCGTCCCGCGCCTGGGCCGCGGTATCGGCCACGACAACGGCCACCGCCTGGCCGACATGGCGCACGATCTCCGGTTCCAGGGCACGCCAGCCGCCCATTTTCATAGGAGTTCCATCCTTCGAATGGATCATCCAGCCGCAGATCAGGTTGCCGATGCCGTCCCCGATCAGCTGGTCACCGGTCAGCACGGCATCCACCCCGGGCATGGCCAGGGCCGCGCTCGCGTCGATGCCGGTGACCTTCGCATGGGCATGTGGCGAGCGGACGAAGGCCGCATGGCCCATGCCCGGCATGGTCATATCATCGGTATACCGCCCTTTTCCGGTAATGAAGCGCTTGTCTTCCTTGCGCAGGGCGCGGGCGCCAATCCCCTCTACTGCCATTTTTTCTCTCCCAATATCTGATCCGGTTCCGCCTTGACCGGAAAACCTCCTGCGACCGGCACTGCCGGTGTCCGCCCGATGGGCGCCTGATTGATCAAGACCTGGCGGGTCGCCACCTCCTGCCCGTTTCCTCCCGGCATCTCGGTGGCGCAAAGGTCTTTTGGTGTCTGGGCGCGGCGCAATCCGCGCGACAAATCTGGGAAAAGCCGCCTATTCAGCGGCCTGGGCCATGTCGGCCATCTGGTCGGAGGCTGCCTTGATGGCCTTGACGATGTTGTGATAGCCCGTGCAGCGGCAGATATTGCCTTCCAGCTCGTGGCGGATCGTGGCCTCGTCAAGATTGCCCGCACCGTGGCGGTTGATCATGTCGACCGCGCTCATGATCATTCCAGGCGTGCAGAACCCGCATTGAAGCCCATGATGTTCGCGGAAGGCAGCCTGAACCGGATGTAGGTTCTCCGCCGTTCCGATGCCTTCCAGCGTGACGACATCGGCTCCGTCGGCCTGGGCCGCGAGCATGGTGCAGGATTTCACCGCCTTGCCGTCGACATGCACCACACAGGCACCGCATTGCGACGTATCACAGCCGACATGCGTTCCCGTCAGTCCACGAACGTCCCGGATAAACGATACGAGCAGCGTCCGGTCTTCGACATCCGCCGACACCGTCTTGCCGTTCAATACCATCGTTACTTTCGACATGAATTTCTCTCCCTCATGAAATTCCGTATTCGTTGCCCGTGTAAATCCCGGTTTGCCACCGTGTTATGTGGGGGCTGCCGAAGCGCTTCGGCCGTCAAACCCCGATCTTTTCAAAAATTGGACCGCCCGGTCAACTCGCAAGAGCAAGAACGACGATCAGGGCGCCGAGCAGAACGAGACCCCAGACCACCGGACCGCCATAGGCGTTGCGACCGGCTGCGGCCTCGATGTTTTCCTCCGCCTTGTGAATCCGGTCCTCAACCGCATGCTCCGCCTCTTCAATCGCATGCATGACTTCTCCCGGCGCTTCCTCGATGGCAATGCGCTTGGCTTCTTCGGCAAGACCGGGATCGAGAGCTTCACCGTCATCCGCTTTTGAAGAGGTCTGGCTGTCCTGGCCGCCGACCTTCTCGGAAAAGGCCGTGAAAAACTCTTCCGCCATCTTCTTCGCCGTGGAATCGATCAGGCGGCTTCCGAGCTGGGCCAGCTTGCCGCCGACCTGCGCCTTGGCTTCGTAGGACAGCACGGTCTCCTCGCCCTCTTCCGCAAGCGAAACATCCGCGGACCCCTTCGCGAATCCGGCTACACCGCCCTTGCCTTCACCAGTGATCGTGTAGCTTTGCGGCGGATTGATATTCTCCAGAGTAACCGCGCCTTTGAACTTCGCCTTGACCGGGCCGATTTTCGAGGTGACCGCTGCGGTCATTTCGGTATCCGATGTCTTTTCAAGGCTTTCGCAGCCTGGAATGCAGGCCTTCAGGATTTCCGGATCGTTCAAAGCCTCCCAGACTTTTTCCCGCTTCGCCGGAATCCGATGGGAGCCGCTCATATCCATGTTGTTTTCTCCCCAGATCGCGCTGTGGCGTTTTTTGAAATGGCATTGGGGATGTGCGGCGCAGTCGTCGCACATCCTGAAAACGCGTCCCCTTCATGAGAGCGTGTTTCGTGCAAAACTTCAATCGCTTAAATGAGCGAGACGTCAGATTGGCAGGATGCGCTGAAGGCACAATGGCGTGAACGGCGTTTGACCGCGCGCCGCAAGCGTGTCCGAACCGCAATTCCAAAACCGCGGCTCGGGGGTTTGACCACCATGGATGGTCCTGCGCCCTAGCCGAAAGCCACGCCCGGTACCACCGCTTTGGAGATGAAGGTGTTCAGATCGTCCACGCTGAGAGGCTTGGAATAGAAGTAACCCTGCAGGTAATCGCAATGCAGGTCCTGCATGAGCTGCCGTTGGGCAGCGGTTTCCACGCCTTCCGCCGTCACACTCAGATCAAGTGCCTGTGCCACCGCGATAATGGATTTCACAACCGCAAGCGCGTCGGCGTCCTGATCCATGTTCATGATGAAGCTGCGGTCGATCTTGATCCCGTCAACAGGCAGTTTTCTCAAATAGCTGAACGAGGAATAGCCGGTCCCGAAATCGTCGATCACGACCTTGGCCCCCTTGTTGCGCAGCCATGTGAGCAGGGACAGCGTCACCTGGTCATTGCTGAGGAAAAGGCCTTCGGTGACCTCGAACACCAGTCTGTCCATGGGCAATTCAGCCTCCGAGATGGCATCCTCGATGTCCTTGTAGATCCGGTTGGTCTGGACCTGCCGGGGCGACAGGTTCACGTTCAATCGCACATCCCCGGACAGGCCGCTCATGCGGCTGAATTGCGAAAACGCGTTCTTGAACATCCATGCACCGATCTCGGAGATCAGGCCACTGGCCTCAGCCGCTTCAATCATGCGCGCCGTATTGAGAAAGGTTCCCGATGGTGTCCGGAACCGCATCAGGGCCTCGAACGCGGCAATGGATTCGTCCTTTGCATGCATGACCGGCTGGTAATGCAACGAAAACTCTGTCTGGTTGCTTGTGCTGGTCAAAAGCGAAGCCAGCCGCAGCCGCTCAAAGGCCGCCTCCTGCATCAAGGGATGGAAAACCGCGTGGTTGGTCAGCCCCTTTTGCCGGACATCATTGAGCGCAATCGAGGCAAATCGCACAAGTTCTTCCGCGTTTTGGCTGTCCGACTCATCCGACGCGAAACCGAGTCGCAGACGCAACGTGATCTGGTTGTCCTCAAGTGTGATCGGCTCCTGGAACGCTTCCTCGATCCTCGTCACAACGTCCTGAACCTTGTTGGCGTCACCGCCCTTCAGGAGGATGAGGAACTCGTCCCGTTCCTTCCGGGCAATGGTCAATGCATCCGGGAATGTCTGAGACAGGCGATGGCCGGTTCTCTTGAGAACCGCACCGGCCTTTTCGTCACCTATCCCGTCCACGATTACCCGATACCGCTGAACGTCTGCATGCACGACAAGCAGCGACGCATGACTGGCGGCGTTGCGCTGGAAGGTTTCGACAAAACCGGAATAGGTCGACAGACCGGTGACCCGGTCAACATAGGCAAGGTTGCGGATGTGCTCCAAAAGCCCGGTCTTTTCGTAACCAAGGGCAACGTTCGACACGAACAGCTTGACGACTTCCGAACCGACCAGCTCCTCCAGCGTGTCCATGGACATGCCGATATAGAGTGCTCCGGTCATTCCGTTTCGGGTTACCAGCGGCAGGGAAACGCCGGTCCCGATTGCGTAGCTTTCCTGCGTATCGATGCACCGCGCCACGCAACTGCGGATGGTGTCGTCGCTGATGACGTCAACAGGGAGGTCGACCTTGTCCTCGAAATTTCCGGTTGCCGCCAGAACGCGGATGTTGGACCGGTCCAGAACGCCGTAATCCGGCATCGTGTCAAGGCCGCACAACAGGCAGTCGACCGGTTGACCGACGAGGTCGGAAAAATGGACAAGCACGGTCGAAGCGAATTCGCTGAGCGCATTCTTTTCAACGATTGCCGAAAATTGCTCGTTGAGCTGTTGCAGCTTCTTCCGGTTGGTTTCAAGAGACATCACAAGCTTGTAACCGCGCAAGGCGGTGATGATTGCCGTGATCAGCTTGGTCCGCGAAAGCTCGGCCTTTTCCGTGTAGCCGTCGATATCGAACTTCATGATCACGTCGGTCTGCGGCGCATAGCCCGGCTGGCCCGTGCGCAGGATCAGGCGTGTGAAGTGGTTGTTGAGCTCCGAACGGATCCAGCTGACGAGGCTCAGACCGGCGGTATCGCTCTCCATGACCACATCGACTAGCGCAACCGCTATGTCGGTCTCCTTCTGCAGGAGATCGCGCGCCTCCTGTGCGGAAAGGGCATGAAGAAGTTCGAAACTGCGGTTTTCGAACACACATCCGGCAACCGCAATTTTGGTCACCTCGTGCACATCCGGATCGTCGTCGACGATAAGGATCTTCCACGGCGCTTTGCGCGGCGTCTTGATGTCGGGTTCCGAAGGAGCGAGAAAGTCCATCACCATGTCAATGCACCTTCGACCTGTGACGACCGGATGTATCCGCCGGCATCAGCGCGGGGAACTCGATCGTGAACTCGGTTCCGGCCCCAACATTCGATACGACGGATATGGTTCCGTTCAATGCCTCTGTCACCAGCTGGTAGCAAATTGCCATTCCCAATCCTGAGCCGCCTTTACCGAACTTCGTCGTGAAAAAGGGCTCGAAAACTTTCTTGAGGTTCTTTTCCGGAATCCCTACACCAAAATCCTGGCACGTGAATGCGATCCTTTTGCCTTCTGGCGTTGCACGCCCCTTTTCCTTGGGGACAATGACGCGAGAAGTCACTTTGATCTTCCCTTCGCTCCGGCCTTCGTAGCCGTGTTTGATGGCGTTTTCGACAAGGTTTGAGACAAGCTGGCTCACCGCGCCGGGAAAGCTTTCTACGACCACGTCGGCGTGCAGATCCATCTCGATCGTAAAAGGTGTTTTCTTCAAAGTCGGCTGGAGCGTGGCCAGGGTCTCGCGAATGATATGGTCGAAATTGAAGGAGCGCTTCTTCTCGCTCTGCCTGTCGACGGCCACCTGGCGGAAATTGCCAACCAGCTCACGTGCCCGTCCAAGCGTCTTCTCGATGATATTTGCCGTGTCTGAAATGCGCTCGACCTCGCTTTCCAGCGCCTCCTTGCTCAAACTCTGCTCTTCGAGTTCCTTGCGCAGATACCCCGTTGAATCCTTGATTGTCGTCGCGGCCATGAGTGCATTGCCAAGAGGGGTGTTCAGCTCGTGCGACACGCCGGCGACAAGGGCGCCGAGCGCCGCCAGATTGTCCGCCTGGATGAGTTCTTCCTGAACCAGCTTCAATTGTTCCGTCCGATGCGCAACCAGATCCTCGAGATTGGTCTGGTATTCCTGAATTTTTTGCAGATCCAGATGACGCCGCTGCACCATGGATTGCAGGCTTGATGCGAGAATGCCGATTTCGTCGGCACGGCCCGGCATCAACTCTGCCTTTGGCGGGTCCTCAATGAGCCGTGGCGTCGACAGGTAATCGACAACAGCCGACAGCGGCTGGCCGATCAGTTTTCGGAAAACGGTCCGAATGACAATGGCCAGAAGCAACAGATAAATAATGATCGCCGTCACGATGAAACCGACTGTCGACACGATTTCGTAGGATATCGCATTCCTGTCGATCAGAATGAAAACCTGCCCGATTGCATCCTTGTGCAGGATCGTGCTGGGCGAATTCAGCGTATACTGGAGCGCCTCCCTGGCGCGCGCGCCGGTCACGGGCTCACCGAAATTGCCCGTATCAGGTGTCTCGACCCAGACCTTTTCGACCACCTCCAGGCTTTCCAGACCACGAATGAGCTGCAGGGTCGCATCCGCGTTCACTGTCCAGATAGCTCGTTCGAACGGACGCTTGGTGGCCTGGAAAAACGCCTCGGTCACACCAATTGCACGGGCATGCGAAGCATCCCAGGTGATTTTGGTGAGAATGCCAATGAAGATGACGCCGAGAATGGCAAACAGGCCGAGCGTATAGAGAATAAAGGTACGCGACAGGCTGGAGCGGCCCATCTCCCTGGGAGCATATGGCAACGACGTACTGCCGCTAATACTCAAGACGCCCACCCTGATCCCGAGTGCCTGCTCCCCAGATTGAAAATCCGGCAAACGCCCCGCCTCGACAGCACCCGCCGACAAGCGGATCCCGAACCTTCCGAGCGGGCCGTTGGTTTTTTCACGTCCATCACAGACACATCTACATTGCCCCTTGCCCCATCCTCCGGCGCGCCTGTTAGGCACCGTTTGATAAGAGCGTCAGTGTGCTGATCATTGTGGCAAGGTTTTCTAAATTTTCCATAAAAATCAATTGTAAATAGAAACAGGCGTTGCACGACAACAAAAAGGAAAAACTTCAGCTTCCGCGGAATTCGAGCCACGTAACGATCGAGCGGCATCGCGTCATGCGATTTTTCCTGGCAAAACACTCATGCCAATCCGCTCCGGCGCAACCTGTTTCTTATCCTGTCCCCGCAAGCCTTTCAAAACACGAAGCTATTTTGATCACGCGTTCACCACGGACAGAAACGGCTTTCCTTGTACACATGTATCCGCGGGCGTTTCGACGGGCTGAGACGTCGCGGCAGTTGCCTGCACCGGCCGACGGCTGTCACTCACCTTTTGCTTGGCTCCGGACCCGTCCTTGAGCATGTAACCGATGTAGCGCGTGGATTCGATTGCATCAAAACCAAGCTTCTTGCGCAGCTTTTTGCGCAATTTTGAGATGTGGCTCTCCACCACGCATTCATCGACACCGTCATTCATGACACCGTAGACCGCATTGAAAATCTGCGTTTTCGTGACGCGGCGCCCCTTGTTCTTGACGAGATATTCGAGGATCCGGCGCTCCCGACGAGGAAGTTCCATGACATCGCCGCCCACGAGCGGATCACGCCCGTCGAAAAAAACCTCGATCGCCCCCGTTCCTGCGGAATTGTTGCGAGAGGTTATCCGGCGCCGGAAGGCACCGACACGAGCGATGATTTCCCGGACATGAACCGGTTTTTTCAGGACATCGTCCATCCCCGACGAAAACAGCTCAAGCGTGCTATCAAGGGTGGCGGTGTCCTCGAGCGCAACGATCTGCGCTTCGGGACAGCGCGACCGAATTGAGGCGACATAGCCGCAGCGTTCCGCGCATTCCCCCAGCAGGATCGCATCGACAGACCCCAGATCCTGTGCACAGGTAATCTCGAGCCAATCAAGCAATTCGGACGGTTGCAGTTCCAGGGAGGCATAGCCTTCCCTCTCGAAGGCCGAGGCATAGCCTGCGGTCACTATCTCTCGTGAATCAACTATAATGAACATGTCAGCCCCTTGGATTTTTCCAATACTGAATCCGTAGAATTGACGGTTCACAAGGTCAACATTTCTTCCCTGTTTCGGAAACTATTTCCAAACTTAAGGTGGTGGAAATTCTTACATGCACATAGAAATATAAATCAAAACTCTCAGACATTGCGAACAACTTGAGAGAAAATTTGATTTAAATAGGAATGTTCGCCGTAAATCGGGAAAATTATTAAGAAGACACTGCACACATATACAAAAATTGCCGCTATTAAAAGCGGCAATTTCCGTTTTCTACTGCTGTCACAAACTATAGTTACCCGTCGGCAGCCAGCGCCTGAGCGAGGTCGGCGAACGGATCTGAAGGCACCACCTGGTCAGACCGCTGGCGAAGGGCCTCATAAATCTTCGGCACCAGCCGGCACGCTTTCTCGAGTTTTTCGTCACCTGCCGCCTGAAAACCACCCATCAGGCGCAGGTCCTTGGTGTCCTCGAAATGGGAAATCAGCCCCTTGATGCTATGGATCAGATCCTGCTGGTCGGAGGTCCAGGCACGGTCCGCAAGGCGGGAAGTCGACCGGAGCACATTGACCGGAGGATACCGGCCGGCCTCGGCAATTTGCCGGTCAAGAACGATATGACCATCAAGGAGCCCCCGGATCGCATCCGAAACCGGATCGTTGTGATCGTCACCATCCACCAGGACCGAAAAAATTCCGGTGATGGACCCCTCCCCGCAACTTCCCGGGCCCGCACGTTCGATCAGTCGAGCCAGGTCGGCAAAAACGCTCGGCGGATAACCGCGCGCGACCGGCGGTTCTCCGGCGGCCAGCGCGACGTCCCGGGCCGCATGGGCGAACCGGGTGGCGGAATCGAGAATGAGGAGAACCTTGTGTCCCTGTCCCCTGAAATACTCCGCCACGCTCATTGCTGTCTTCGGTGCCAGCCGGCGTTGCATCGCGCTTTCATCACCAGTGGACGCGACCACGACGGAATTCGCCAGGGTCTCGCCGAGAATGTCGTCGATGAATTCCCGGACTTCACGTCCCCGCTCCCCGACCAGCCCGACAACCACAGTGTCGAATTCACCAAATCCGGCGAGCATGCCGAGGAGCGTGGACTTGCCGACGCCCGAGCCGGCAAACACGCCGACACGCTGGCCGACGCAGAGCGGCGTGAACAGGTCGATCACACGCACACCGGTTTTCACACCATCTGAAATCTTGCTGCGGTTCATCGCCGGAGGCGGTGCCCTGTCCAGCAGAAAGGCCTCCACGCCGTGGCTGAGGCTCCCCGCCCCGTCGATCGGTTCACCCAGGGCATTTATGATCCGGCCTCTCCAGCTCATGTCCGGGTGTATAGCCAACCCGCCCATGACGGAGGCGACGCTGCCGATACCGATATCGGTCACACGCTCCAGTGGTTTGATCACTACATCTTTCTCGTCAAGCCGGATGATCTCGCCTTGGCGGATGCCCGAACGGCCCTCGAATTCCACCAGATCGCCCAGGCAGACGATCCGCGAAAGCCCGGACACCCGTATCGCTTCGGAAGAAACCTGAGTGACACAGCCACTCAGCTTGACCGGACCGACTTCCGTTTGAAGCGCTGCAAGCGACGCCGACAATTGATCAAGAGTGTTCAGATGCGGTGCGTTGGGCATGGCGTTCCTGGAGGGCCTTCAAGACATCGAGCGGAAGATGGTTCGACTGGTGGGTGGCAAGCCGGTTGAGGCCGCTTTCATTCGGGATCGCCAAGACCGGCTGGTCGGCCGTTTCGTGCACATCCAGATAGGCAACCGAAGAGGCCGCGGTGGCGGCGTCTGCCCTTTCGTCAGGAGCCATCTCCCGATTGATAACCTGGGTCAGGGAGGGCACGGCCGCGACGTCACGCCCGGTCGACACCACTGTATCGCCAAGCAGCGCGGTCCCGGCGGCAAGCCCAGGAACTTCACCCGGACCCGTCTCGGGTTTGCGCTGCGGCACCGGAACCGGCTCCGGATTCTGTCCAGCGGCTTCTTTTGCGGTTTCGGCCAGGCGCTGTACCGGCGCCGGCGACGGATCAACCCCGCCGTCCAACCGGTCGCCAAGGGCATTGTAGGCCAGCATGGCGCCCAGACCGACCGGTCCGCCAAGGGCAAAGCCATAGAGAGCATTGCCGGTCTTTCGGGCCTGGTCGGAAATCTGGTCATTGGTCACGGAGCGGTAGAGTTCCGCGACACCGGGAATATGCTGCAGGGGATTGATGACATCGATGAAGTCGCCGAAGCTGAACCCGGCGCGGTCGGAATTGGGAAGCTCGGGCCGCAGGGAACCTGCATCCGGTCTGTTCGCAACTGCGTCAAGGTCGAGCGGGCGGCCGACCGGGGCTGTCAGGTCCACGGCGGTCATGAGGTTGCCCCCAGTTCGCGAATGGCCTTTTCCTGGCTTTCATTGCTGGTATCGATCATTTTTGTCGCGCTTTCAAAGGCGCGCGAAATCATGATCATCTTGGTCATTTCCCGGACGGGATTGATATTCGCCCCTTCGACATAGCCCTGGCGGATCCCGTGCTGATCGTAGATCTGCACCGGGATCACCGGCTTGTCGGGAATGACCGCGGAGTTTTCCGCCCGGGTCAGTGCCGCATCATTCGGGATCAGGAACAGGCCGATCTGGCCGATCACACCGAAATCGTCCTGCCGGATTTCACCGGACTGCGTGATCAGGGGCGGCCCCGCCTCCGGGTCCAGCGAGATCGGCTGACCGCCCGAGCCAAGGATCTGCTGACCGGTCAGCGTCCGCAAGGTTCCGTCTTCTGCAATTTGCAGCCGTCCGTCACGGGTATAGGACATGACACCGTTCCGGTCGCGGATCGCGAACCAGGCATCCCCCTCGATGGCAAGGTCCAACGGATTGTCGGTCTTGTTGAGACCGCCTGTCTGCCGCGAGATGTATTTTTCGCCGCCGGTGGCGAAACTCACCTGGTCCTGGCCGGCCTTCGAAATCAGTTCGGCGAACTTGACTTCGTCGGCCCGGTACCCGGCCGTGTTCATGTTGGCGACGTTGCGGGCGACCGTTTCCAGACGGTTCGACAGGGCGACCTGGGCCGACAGGGCCACATAGAGAGCGGATTGCATGGATCAAAAGCCTCCCAGGCGAAATTTCTGGATACTGGCGAGAAGCCCCTCGCCCATTGGAATGATGCCGTTGGAGTTGCCGTACAGGCTGAGCACCGGAGAATTCACCGCCACCGGACCATTGGCGAGATCGTACAGCGCGGAAAAGCGGCTCAGGAATTTCGACAGGTAATCAGCATCGCCGAACATGTCGAAGTCGAGATGCTCCTCCAGGTAGGCCGCCTGCTTGTCGATGTCGGTCATGGCGAATTCCTGCGGCAGGCCGAGCGAGGTATAGACCGCTTCCGCCAGGGCCCGGTCGGCCAGGACATCATAGGCATTCGTGATGTCAGGCGCCCTGCGTTCGAAATAGAGCGCCAGGCGCACGCCCTGGTTCTGCTCCCCCTCGCGAACCTCCAGGGTCTGCCGGTGAAATTTGGCGACGATCCCGTCCTGGGTGCGCGAAAAGGACGTGGCCGTTTCCCCGTAACGCTTGAAATTGAAGGTCTCGGCGAAAGTCTTGTATTTCGTGTCGGCGAGCTGATTGGCAAAGGCGGTGCGATCGTCCGTGCCTTCTTCCAGAACCTTGCGCATGAACGCCTTCGCATAGGTCATGTCTTCCAGCCCCATGGCCGTCATCGCGTAATTGAAGATCCGGTCGTCGGCGAGGAACTCGTCGATCGACTTAATGTTGCGGATGTTCTCCAGATAGTACTCGCTCTGCCGCTCGACGGTCGGATCAGCCGCCACCGTCTTCAACGAGCGCTCCATGTTGGTTCTGACCAGCTGAACCTGCGTCAGGGTATTGATCATTGTCTTTTGTTCCCGTTGCGCCCGGATTACGGGCAGGCTTGCGGGGAACTGTTGCGGTCAAAGCTTACGCCAGGCTGACGACAATACCGTCGGCCAACCGCGCTCCCGGGTCAGCTTCGGACAAGTCTCGGCCTCTAGCGTCTGCCCAGTCTGAGTTGAATGCCAAACCAGTTGGGAGCTGTTCGGTGACAATATTAATCGGCCTGATCATTGCGGGCGCATCCCTTATCGGCGGCTTCGCCGCGCTTGGAGGCAAGGTCTCCGTTCTCTGGCAGCCATGGGAGCTTCTCATCATCCTGGGCGTCGCCATCGGTGCCTTTGTTGTCGCCAACCCGATGAAAGTGATCAAGGGAACGGTGGTTGCCGTCTCCGATGCCCTGCGCAACGCCGTGCCTGACAAACGGGAATATCTCGACGTTCTGGCGCTGCTTTACGGCCTGATGCGTGAATTGCGGGCCAAGGGCCGCAACCAGGTCGAACCGCACATCGAGGATCCGAACACCTCGCCGATCTTCCAGAAGTATCCCTCGGTCCTGCGCAACGCCAACCTGACCACGTTCATATGCGACTATTTCCGGCTGATCATCGTCGGCAATGCGAGAGCCCATGAAATCGAGGCACTTGTCGACGAGGAACTTCATACCATCCATCGGGACCAGATGAAGCCGTTTCACGCCATGTCGAGCATTGCCGACGCGCTGCCGGCCATCGGCATCATCGCCGCCGTGCTCGGCGTCATCAAGGCAATGGCCGCGATCGACCAGTCGCCGCAACTTCTCGGCAGCCTGATCGGCGCCGCCCTTGTGGGGACCTTTGTCGGGATCTTCTTTTCCTATTCGCTGTTCGGTCCGCTGGCGGCAAAGATCCGCACCGTCAGGGAAAGCCGCCTGAGGACCTACATCGTGGTCAAACAGACCCTGCTTGCCTTCATGAACGGTGCCGACCCGCAAATCGCGCTGGAACACGGCCGCAAGACCATCTCCGATGTCGACCGGCCGACCATCGACGAGGTCGAGAACGAGACCATGAGCGCCGGCTCCGCCGCCAACACGGACACTGTCCAGGACCTCCAGGGAGCCGCCTAAGCCATGATCGAAGCAGCGACCGCCAGTTCCAGCGCCTCCAATTCCGAACGGGCGAAAATCGCCGACCGCCTGTTGGACGCCGCCGGCATCTCCGTCGACCGTCTCCCGATGCTCCCGGTTGTGTTCGACCGCATGGCCCGCCTGATGGCCGACGCGATGCGCCAGAAGTCCCCCTCGCCGTCCTACATTTCGGTGAGCTACGTGGAAAACAACCGCATCGGCGACGTGCTTGACGAGTTTGAATCCAACGCACTTGTCGCCGTGCTTTATTCGCCGGAATGGGACGCACGTGTCCTGGTCGGCTTCGACCGGGACTTCATCTTCACACTGGTGGACGTGTTGTTCGGTGCCGACGGCATCGAGCCGCCGATCGACGACGAACGGCCGTTCTCCAACATCGAGACCCGGATCGCCCGCACCATGTTCGAGGTCGCCGCGAAATCACTCGCGGAGAGCTTTGCGCCGATCGCTGAAACGACCCTGAAGATCGAACGGATCGAAAGCCGGATGGATTTTGCCGTCGTCGGCCGACGCAACAATCCGGCCGTCGTGGCCCGGCTTCTTCAGCAGGCCATCGGCCGGGGCGGCGAGGTCTTCGTGGTCATGCCGCACTCGACCCTCAACCCGCTGCGTCAACGCCTCTCCCAGGTGCTTTCCGGGGAAATGTCCGGCCGCGACAAGCAGTGGACCCAGCACTTTCATAACGAGATCCAGCGAACCGAAGTCAAGCTGGAAGCCATTCTGGAAGAACGTGAAATGTCCCTGGGAGAACTCTCCGATCTCAGGGTTGGCCAGGTGATCGAGCTTCAGGCCACCGCGCGTTCGCCCGTCACGCTCGCCTGCAACGAACAGCCGGTCTTCACCTGCCAACTCGGTCAGTTGAACGGCTCCTACACGCTGCAGATCGAGGAACTCATCCACGAGGAAGAAAAGGATCTGTTCGATGATCTCCGCAATCGTTGATGGCGTCCTGCTGGTCGCGCTGGTCGCGACCACGGTCCGGATGCTCACCATGCACCGGGAACTGCGCCGGCTCGGAAACTATCATGACGACTACCAGCGCATTTTCGAGCAGACCGCGCTGGCGCTCGACGGCATCGAGGTGTCGATCCAGGAAATCAATGTCAAGAGCGCCCAACTGCTCAACGCGCTGGGCAGCCGCATGGATGATGCGCGCGACCTGATCGCCGAGATCGACGGCCTGACGCGTGAAGCCAAGCGCCAGCAGTCGGTCCTCAAGGCCGAACTCAAGGAACTGTCGCGCGCCACCGCCCTGATGGGCGCCCCCAAGCGGCACGCGCCGGACCGGGACGATCTTGACCTGTTCATAGACGACACGGTGACCGACCGGTCTGCCGGTGTCTCAGCCAAAACCGTGCCGGCGGCCACCATTGGCCGCAAACCCGCAACCATTCATCGCGCACCGGCGACGGAACCGGCCCCGACGCGGATCCACCGGATCGACAACTCGTTGCAAAGCCCGTTCCGCACCGTCTCCATGTCTCAGAAGGATAAGATGTAATGTCCGACACCATCATAGATCACGTCGATGCCGAAGCCGGCCCGAAAGCAAAACCTGCCGACGCCACCAATTTCGCCAAGGTGGAAGCGCCGGACAAGGACCAGGGTGCGGAAACCATCGGCGACGACCGCAACCTGGACACCATTCTCGGCATCCCGGTGAACATCCAGGTGGTCCTGGGTTCGGCGACCATGCTTGTCTCGAACCTCCTGAAACTTGGCCGCGGCGCGGTCATTCCGCTCAACCACCGTGTCGGCGAGCCGATCGACATTGTCGTCAACGGCCGGGTCATCGCCCGGGGGGAAGTGGTGGTCGTGGAGGACGACAATTCCCGCTTCGGCGTGTCGCTGACCGAAATCATCAGCGGCCAGAACGGCGCCCTTGAAATGTGACGAGGGCCGTTGCCCCCCCCTTCCCGCCGTCCCCGATCAGGCAGACACCTTAAGGTATAGAGAGTATGACGAGCACCGCCAATGCTGCCGCCGCAACCGCGGCTTCCCTGGCCAGGCCACCGGCTCCGCCGGCCCGCCGCCTGAATGGCGTACAGCGCGTGGCCGCCCTGCTGCTGTCGCTGGGAAAGACCAGTTCGCAAAAGCTGTTGAGCCACTTCGACCAGGAAGAAATCCGCATGATCACGGTGACCGCCGCCCAGCTCGGCACGGTGGCGTCGGAGGAACTCGACAAGCTGGCGGAGGAATTCATCGAACAGTTCTCCACCGGCACGACCCTGTACGGCTCGGCCAACGAAGTGGAAAAGATGCTCGAGGGCGTGCTGCCGGAGGACCAGCTCGCCGACATCATGTCGGACGTGCTCGGCAATTCGAACCGGTCCATCTGGGACCGGCTCACAACGGTTTCCGAGACCGTCTTCGCCAATTACCTGCTCAAGGAGCATCCCCAGACCGCGGCTCTGATCCTGACCAAGATCAAGCCGAGCGCGGCGGCCAAGGTACTCGGCCAGATCAATGTCGAGACCCGCAATTCGCTGGTCCGCCGCATGCTTTCCATCAAGGCGGTGGTGCCGGAAATCATGCGCGACGTGGAAAAGACCATGCACGAGGATTTCATGCTCAACCTGTCGGGCACGCTGGAGGCCGACAGCCACGCCCGCATGGCCGACATCCTCAACAAGATGGACCGCGAGCACATGGAGGACGCGCTGGACAACCTGAACGAAGTCCGTCCTAAAACGGCGGAACTCCTGAAGGGGCTCCTGTTCACTTTCGACGACATCACCAATCTCAATGCCCGCACGCGCATGGCCATCTTCGACCAGATCCCGACGGACCGGATTGTCATGGCGCTCAAGGGCACCGACGGCAGCTTCCGGGAAGTGATCCTGTCATCGCTGACGTCGCGCGCACGGCGCATCGCAGAGCACGAGCTGGCGGCCGGAGAACCGGCGGCGCAGCGCGACGTGCTCGATGCCCGCAGCGCGATCACCAACCTGGCCCTGGAAATGGCCGGCCGGGGCGAGATCGAACTCAACCCGAAGCAGGACGAAGGGGCCTATTTTGCCTGACCGGACCTGCCTGTTGTTGACCTCGCACCGGGACGGGTAAGCGGGCGGGCCGATGTCGGAAGAAGACAAGGACTCAAAAACAGAGGAACCGACCGAGAAGAAGATCAACGACGCCGTTGAGAAGGGCAACACGCCGGTCTCCCGGGAAGCCCCGGTCCTGGCAACCTTTGTCGCGACGCTTCTGATCGGAAGTTTTGTTCTGACCGCGGCGGTGCGTCAGCTGATTGAAAAGCTGACGCATCTCCTGGACATTTCAGGAGGAGTGGATCTTGGAAACAGCGCCGACGCACTTCTGCTCACTCACGTGGTCTCCGTCGAGGTGCTTACCTTCCTGGCGCCGATCGTCGCCCTGCTCGCGGCGGCCGGCCTCACGTCGGCCTTTCTCCAGAACACGCCCCGCTTTGTCCTTCACCGGATCAAGCCGGACTTCTCGAAACTCTCGCTCATCAAGGGCTGGAACCGGATTTTCGGAGCCCAGGGTCTCGTGGAATTCCTCAAGGCGGTTTTCAAGTTCTCCGCGGTCAGCGCCATTGTCTATGGCCAGTTCCGGGCGAATGAAGCGGAATTGATCAACGCCATGTTCACCGACCCAAGTGCCCTGCCGGAAGTGATCCTGCAGATCTCCATGAAGCTGATCGCAGGTGTCTGCATCGTCACCATCCTGCTCGTCACCGTCGATATCCTGTGGTCACGCGCCCATTGGCGCAAGAACCTGCGCATGAGCAAGCAGGAGATCAAGGACGAGCACAAGCAGATGGAGGGCGACCCGATCGTCAAGGCACGTCAGAAATCCCTGGCCCGTGACCGCGCCCGCAACCGCATGATCGCCGCGGTGCCCCAGGCAACGCTGGTTGTTGCCAATCCGACACACTTCGCCGTCGCACTGCGTTATGACGGGGATCAAAACCCCGCCCCGACTGTTGTAGCAAAGGGGCAGGACCTGATTGCGCTCAAGATCCGGGAAATCGCGGAGGCGAATGACATTCCCGTGATCGAAGACCGCCAGTTGGCCCGGTCCCTGTTTGCGGCCACTGAGTTGGAGAAAATGATCCCGCCGGAATTCTACAGGGCAGTTGCGGAAATCATTTGCTACGTGTACTCACGCCAGTCCAATACTTCTGTATAATTTTATGTATTTGGAGGTCCGGGGAATGCACGATATGCCTGAAGGCAAAGGCGGAAAGCCGTCACCCTTGGAAAACGACCGACAGCGCCAGGTCGCCATCGCCGCCGCCCTCACCGATTTCATCGAGGACCTGAAACTCGTCGATGCGATAGATTTCATCGCCTATATCCGCTCCGACCGTCACGGCAACATCGAGGAACTGGTCAAGACCTCTGCGGAGCTCTTTTTCAAGGAAGGGTCGCTGCGCTACTCCATGGCCGCCCAGGCGGACCTGGACTGGGAAAAAGCCCCCAAGGTCTCCCTCGACCTTGAGTTCTTCAACAAGGGCGTCTGGATCTATTTCACCGTGGTGCTCGCCTCTCCGGACAACGCGGTCAACGTCTCCTATGTCGAAGTGCCGGATGCCGGCGGCAACAAGGCCAGGGAAACGGAGATGCTGCTGGAGGCGCTGAAGGATGCGCGGCTGAGGTAGGGAGAGCGTGTTTCAACTGCCCTCACCCAAACGCAGACCCGGCGACACGCGGGACAAAGGGTCTGTCAGCGACGGGTCCAGTATTTTCTGTCGGCACTCAACTTCCAACGGCTTTTCAGGGCACGCTTGTCGATCCACTTGCAGGAGGTCCAGGACGGGGGTCTGACGCATGTCATGTCCGTGAATGGACCCGACTTGTCGATCACGAGCTTGTTGCCCGGTATTTTCTGGCAGGCCGTTTTCGGCGGGTTTACCGGAGCGGGCTTGAAGCCTTTCGACAGGTCTTTAAATTCCTGCTTCGAAAGCTTCAAAGCGGATTTTCCCTTCGGCAGCCTCTTTCGCATGTAATCGATCATCTGATCGGATGGATCCCGATAATTCTTGTAGTATTTCAATATTTTCTTGTAGTCCTGCCGCGTGTCGCAAAAATCATAGACATCTGTCACTGCGAGCGACGGACCTGCTGGGAGAAGACACATCAAGGGTGTCAGCAAGACCAACCTCAAAAAAAGTTTCGGCATAAATACATCTCCGGTATTCAACGGCAGGATTAAGGGTGAACATTTGCTTGCCTCATGCGAAGCTTTTGTTTCAGTCCTCACAAAGTTTACCCGTGCTTGCCTGACAGGCGCGCTGGCGGGCAGCCTCGCGATGAAGCCACTGGTTCGAATCCTTTCTGGACATCTTTTCAAAGATGCCCTTGCAAGTGGCATTGGCGACCGCCCGGCCCGTGTACGTGTGGTAGAACCCCTCACGTTTCAAAGCTTCACAACGATTTTCGGGAACGCTTGAACCTGACGAAGAGGTTGATCCAGTCGATTGACACCCAGCCTGGGCGGCAAAAAGCACAACGAGTATTGCGGTCTTGAACACATTTACTGACAAAAAGCACCCCATGATCTACAGGATTTCTCGAGACATCACTTTCCACCGGTTCGGTCGCGGCAAGTTCAGCGATCGACCACTTCAGACGATTCATATCGACCATTTATCTGATATTTTTAACAATCGTAAAAGCTGCAATTTCTTTGTGGGACAATTGGAAAAGTGAAATGAGCAAGGGCGAGAGGCGCTGATCATGCTAAATACCTCATGCACGATCAGACCCATCACCCCAGCGCGAGCAGTGTTCCGAAGGCTATGGAATGAAAAAGATCCCCATCCCGGACGACCCCGCCCACATGGTCACAGCGATTGTCGCCTATGCCGGGATCGCCAAGCGGCTGCACATGGAAATGTCCAATCTGGCGGGCGGACCGGGCGTCGATCTTGATACGGTCAAGGCGGACCTGATCCGGGAGGCCAAGAGGGCCGTGCCGCAGGGAGATTTCGCCAGGGATGAGATTGGCGTCTACAAGACCATCTTCCAGGCGATCGAGACGATTTTCGACGCGGACGAGTGACATTCTGCCGATACCCGGCAAGACCGGCACCGGCGGCATCCCGCTCGGCAACTGCCGGCCCTCAATCGTCCTCCAGTAGTGGCGAAAGCCGCTCCATGAGCGCATGCAGCTCCTTGCCCACATGCCGCATTTCCCTGGCCTGTTCCCCTTCCTCGATATCGGCATAGATCAGGATCTCGACCGCTGTTTCCATCAGCTGAATATCGACGCTCGTCAGCTCGGCTGTGGCGCTCCCTGAAGCCAACCTGACCGATTTGACAGGCTCGGGCGGATGGTCATCCTCCGACATCGCTTTGTTCTCCTGAATGCGCACTGGACTTTTCCGGCAGCTGACCGCCATTCAAGCAAGTCAGTGACGAGACCGAAAGTCACCCTTCAATAAAAAAGGGGCGCCCAACCGGAGCTGGACGCCAATGGCCTGGGAGGCGGCAGGAGGGGACATGCTGTGGCAAGGCTACGCCTAGTGGGTGATGACGTCGGCCTTGTCGAAATAGTTGAACTCTTCAACCAGAACATCATGCACGATGTCCTGACCGAGCCGGGCGTTGGTCGACTGTTTCAGGCGGTTCTTGAACGTCTCCAGGTCATAGCGTTCCAGACCGCGGAAATCCAAGGTCTCGTCGGAATAGAGCACCCGGAAGGCCTCGTCGATCAGGAAGGGGTGCGGGGGAACCGGCAGCCGGCGCAGCGTGTCGCCGTCGGCGGTGAAAACCATCTTGATGACGACATAGCCCTGCAGCACGCCGTCGGCGAGAATCGGCACGTTGACCGGGTCAACTGTTTCGTAGTCGAGCCCGACAAAGGACGGCTCCGTGTCGCCGACCCGTTTCTGGGCGGCAAGGTATTGCGTGGTTCCATAGCCCGACGCCAGCATCGTCGCGGACATCCACAGACCTGCGGCAACGATCTTGATCATCGCGCCGGCTCCGGAAACGGCGCCTGGTAGGTACCGTCCGAATCGAAGTCGATCATGGTCCGCGACATCAGCTGTACCACCTCGGACACCGCATTCAGGTGCAGTTTCAGGAGAGCGACATTTTCCTCCAGCGCGGATTTGAACACGGCCAAATCCGCCTTGAGGTCATTGGAGTAGTTGACGGGCGCCACCAGCGCCCGGGCACGCATCAGATCCAGGAGAGCCTGGCTCTTGCCGTATTCGAACGTTTTCAGGTCCGTGGTCGGATCGGCGCGCAAGGCCCGGGTTTCATCGCGGACGGCATCGATCGCGCGCCGGACCGCCACGTTCAAGGGTGTGCAACGGAGCGGATCCGGCTGACTGGTTTGCACGACGATCCCGGTCGGGCCGGCATCAGAATCCGTGTTTTGGGAAACGGCAATATCCGGGCTGGCGTCCATTATGCTTTTTCTCCGTGCTCAACCGTTGCCTGGTTCAGACTGTCCTTGATGATGTCGGCGATGCCGACACCGCCGCTCGCCGCCAATTGCGTGGCAACCTGTTCGGCCAGCATCGATTTCCAGATTTCGCCGGCAGAACCCTTGCCGAACACCATCTCGGCGTCATCGGGCAGCATCGTCTCGACAAACTGGGTCAGGATCATCGCTTCGAATTTTTCCCCCGGCGACCTGGCCTTGCTGGCCACTTCGGAGCCTGCCGTGCGGAAACTGTTGTCGGCCGAAGAGACCCGGTTTGAAGCCCCCTGAAAGGCCAGCGAGAACCCCTCCCCGGAACCTCCGGCGCCAATCGAGCGGAGGCGGCTGGTTGCTTCCTTCAGGCCGGCCGGATCGGCGGCCTTGGCAACATCCAGGATCAGGTCTGAAGGTGGCGAGATTGCCATTCTCGGGCTCCGTTCGTCGATTTCATGGGCGCAAACAAGATCCGGCGGGCGACAGGTAAGGCAAGCAAGAAGCTCTGCCGGACCTTGTTTGCGGCTTCAGGAGTAGCGTGCCCAGCTTGCGGGAGGCTTGCGTCATGCCTCATCCGTAGCGCCGGTCGAGAAACTCCTGCAGGTCGCGCTCCTCGTCGGCGCGCTGTTCCTCGCCGCGCATCCTGGCGAGGCGCTCCGCCATAAGTTTCAGCATCAGGCGCTGGCGGTCATATTCGGAATTGACCTTGGCGCGCGCTTCCGACAGGCGCGCCATGTCCTCGATGATCCGGCGCAGACGCTCCGCCGCGTTCGCGATGAAGCGGTCATGCTGGGCCAGGTCACCGTTGGACAGGGCCAGCAGGATACGCCGTTCCTTTTCGCTGAG
This sequence comes from Roseibium sp. Sym1, assembly GCF_027359675.1. NCBI lineage: Bacteria > Pseudomonadati > Pseudomonadota > Alphaproteobacteria > Hyphomicrobiales > Stappiaceae > Roseibium > Roseibium sp. Sym1. Next base: position 4,816,208 of record NZ_CP114786.1, on the reverse strand, counting down.
CTGGTAGACCTGGGCGTCGAGTTTCTGCAGGAGCCACGAGGAGAACAGAAAGATCTGCTTCTGCATCCGGAACAGGCGTTCGATTTCCTGACTGTTGCGTGCCATGGGTTTAACCTAACTGAAGCCAATGGAAGTAGCCGTCGAGGAAGATCATGATGGCTTCCGCGATGACCAGGTAGAGGAAGTAGAGACCGCCGGCGATGACGAACGGCATGGAGATGAAATAAACCGGGATCTGGGGCGTCAGCTTGTTGATCAGACCGACGGCGAAATTGACCACGACCGTGTACACGACGAACGGGCTGCAGACCCGCAGGGCCAGCAGGAAGGTGCGGCCGAGCTGTTCGGCAAACTGCTCCAGACCGGTCACCGCCGCAAGCGGTTGCCCCGGCGGGATCGCCTCGTAGGACGCCGCCAGCCCCCTCAGGATTTCCCAATGCTGGTTGGTGATGAACACCATTGCGGTTGCGGTAACGGTAAAAAGGCTTGCCACCGGCGGCAGCGTGTCCGTGCCGTCGATCGGCATCCCCGGCATGTTTGACAGTCCGATCGCCATGGAAACCAGCGTTGTCAGGGTCTCCAGCGCGGCCAGGAAGATCCGGCCGAGGAAACCGATGAAGGCGCCGGTCAGAAGTTCCGTTCCGATGAACCAGGCAACCGTTCCCGGCTGTTCGTCCGGAAGCGCCGCCTGCACGCCCGGCGCCAGAAGCGGCGACAGGGCCAGCGAGACGGACAACGCCACGAACAGGCGCACGCGCGCCGGGATCCTGTTGCTGCCGAAGCCCGGTATGATCATCAGGCAGGCCCCGATCCGGCAGAACAGGAGGAACACCGCCAGAAGCAGCGACGCGCCATACGTGCTGAAGAATAGCCCGCCGGCGGTCACGACACGCTTCCGAGTGCCGCGACGTCGACACCGCGGGCGATCTCGAGATGCGACAGGACCGGCAAGGTCGGGAACATGCGCTCGACGATCATGCGCACATACGGCCGGGCATCGGGTGCGGCGACGATGGCAAATCGGCTGCCCTCCTTCATCTGCTTCCTGACCGCTTCCGACATCTGCGTTCCGAACTCCTCCACCAGCTGCGGCTCGATGTCGAACTCGATGACGTCCCCCTTGGGATCGCGTTTCAGGGCGTTGTGGAAAGCAAGGTCCCAGCGGTTGCCGAGCCGAAGCACCCTGAGCGGACCGCCTTCGGCCAGGTCGCCGCAGATCTGCTGGGCAATGCGCATGCGCACATGTTCGACCACCTGCTCGGACCGGCGCACATGCGGCACGATCTCGGCAACGGCTTCCAGGATCAGGTTCAGGTTCCGGATCGAGACCCGTTCGGCGAGCAGCAGCTTGAGCACCGCCTGCAGGCCTGAGAAGGACGTGTGCGCAGGACAGATGTCGTCGAGCAGCTTCTGGTACTCGGGATCGAGCCGGTCGAACAGCTTGCGCATGTCCTTGTAGGACAGGAGCTGCGGCAGGTTGTTGCGGATCACCTCGCTCAGGTGGGTCAGGATCACGGTGATGTTCTCCGCCGGCATCAGTCCGCGGCGCTTCAATTCGTCCCGGTAGGCCTGCGGCACCCAGTAGGCCGGCATGCCGAAGGCCGGCTCGCGGGTCTCGTCCGCCGGCACCGGCAGCGGCGCGTCATTGTTCGGAATCACCAGGAGTTCCCCCACCTTGATCTGCTGGGAGGTGATGATCGTGCCGTGGATCTTGATCTGGTAGCTTTTCGGGTCGAGGGTCAGACTGTCGGTGACCCTGATGTCCGGCACGACGAAGCCGTATTGCTCGGCAAATTTCCGGCGCATCTTGGCGACCCGGCGCGACAGTTCGCCCGTCTTGGTCATCAGGTCGGCGGAAAGCTGCTTGCCGAGCACCAGCTCGACCTCCGCGGACTTCAGCGTTTCCTTGACGGAATCCTTTTCCTCAAGCTTCGCCTGTTCGTCCGCGGCGCGTTTCCTGTCTTCTTCCACCTTCTTCTGCGCCGCGATCCGCCGCGGAATTGTGTAACCGATGAACCCCATCAGACCGGCGAGCAGGAGAAACGGCAGCATCGGCAGGCCGGGCATCAGGCCGAAGACCGCCATCAGCACCGCGGCGACAAACAGCGCACGCGGGTATCCGCCAAGCTGGCCGAGCACGGCCTTGTCAGCAGAGCCTCTGGTGCCACCCTTGGAGACGAGCAGGCCCGCGGCAAGCGACACGATCAGCGCCGGGATCTGCGAGACTAGGCCGTCGCCGACGGACAGCTTGGTGAACACATCGGAGGCGCTGGCGACCGTCATGTCGTAGCGGGTGACACCGATGACAATGCCGCCCAGAATGTTGACGGCCGTAATGATCAGGCCGGCGATGGCATCGCCGCGCACGAATTTCGACGCACCGTCCATGGCACCGAAGAACGAGCTTTCCTCCTCCAGTTCCTTCCGGCGATGCTGGGCTTCCTTCTCGTCGATGAGCCCTGCGGACAGGTCCGCATCGATGGCCATCTGCTTTCCGGGAATGGCGTCGAGGGTGAACCGCGCACCGACTTCGGCAATACGGGTGGCCCCCTTGGTGATCACCAGGAAATTCACGGTGATCAGGATCGCGAACACGATCAGGCCGATGACGAAGTCGCCGCTCATCACGAACTGGGAGAACCCGTTGATGACATATCCGGCGGCGTTCAGCCCCTCGTGACCGTTGGCCAGGATCACACGCGTGGTCGCGATGTTCAGCGACAGCCGCAGCATGGTGGCGATCAGGAGGATCGTCGGAAAGGAGGAGAAGTCCAGCGGCTTCTGGATCCACAGGGCCACCATCAGGATCAACACGCTGAGCGCGATCGACATGGCCAGGCCGATATCGATCAGGAAGGTCGGGATCGGCAGGAACAGCACCGCCAGGATGACCACGATACCGAGCGCAAATGCGACGTCCCGGCGGCTGTCCGGTGTTCCGTCCGCGACCGGCGAAAGGGATGTGTCTGTCATGCCGTTCCTCTGCTGCGTCTCAACTGTGAGGCAAAGTCGCCTCCGAAGCTTGCGCGAGGCTTTTTGAGAAGTGGGAAATCAGGAATGACAGCTTGCGCATGCTGATAGGGAAACAGTCTGCGTAACGAAGTAATTGAAATCAGGCCTAGTCCCCTCTCCCATGGGGAGAGGGTTAGGGTGAGGGGTAAACTGGTCCGTATCCACGAAAGGTCTGCCCCCTCACCCGGCGCCTTGCGCCGACCTCTCCCAATGGGAGAGGTAACTCCGAAGGCAAACATCGGCACGTCGGGTGGACCGCGGACCAGAAGTTTCGACCGAACGCAATTTGGTCAACAGTGAACCGAAACGCTAGAAGCCGGTCTCGATCCGGCTGTAGATCAATGTCGTCAGCGTGTAGATCTGGCCGCCGATGAACGGACCGGCAACCACGATCATCACCAGTATGGCGACGATCTTCGGGATGAAGGTCAGCGTGATTTCCTGGACCTGGGTCAGCGCCTGCATAAGCGCAATGCCGATACCGACGATCATGGCCGGCACGATCGCGGGAGCGGACCCGACCAGGATCGTCCAGATGGCGGACCTGACCAGGTCCAGGGCATCAACTTCATTCATCAGGCTCGGATCCCTCAGGAAATGACCACACCAGGCCCAAGCAGGATGCCCTCGCCGTTGTCGAGTGCGAGCACGGTTCCGTCCGAATAGACCTCGACGCGCTCAACCACACCGGTGGTGCCGTTCGGGTCCGTGACGGTGCGGCCGATGAGATCGTCCACCTGTCCGAAGGACATGTTGGTCAGCAGGGTCTCCAGCTTGGAATTCATCTGAATAGACTGCTCGACTTGACTGAAGCTTGCGAGCTGGGACAGCTGTTCCGAGGCATCCATCGGCTGCGTCGGGTCCTGGTTCTGCATCTGGGCCATCATCAGCTGGAGAAACGCGTCGTAGTCGACGGTCAGCTGTTTCTGGGCCGTCGAGGCGGCTCCGGCGGTCTGGGTGGCGGCAACGCCTTCTACACTGGTCATGTCAGTCTCCTTAAACGGCGGCAAACCGCGGTTCGATGTCAAACCTGCCTTGGGCAGCGGGCCGGGATGCCGGCTGTTCCTTCCGCCCGTCCGGTGTCCCCTTGCTTTTTTCCGACACCATCAGGTTCGCCTCGATCGGGTAGAGCGCACGCACCACCTTCATGGCCTCGAACCAGCGTTCGGACCGGGCCAGATCCTCGACCTCGTCGAGGCGCATCAGGATTTCCCGGGTCGTGAAGGCGGACTTCACCGACCCCAGAACCAGGTGGAACATGTCCTGAACCGTGCCTGCGGAGGCCGGATCCATGATGATCGTCTGCAGAATGAAATAGAGTTGCCGCAAGGGCGTTGTCGCCTCTTCCGGCTGCAGCACATGGGCTTCGAGCAGGAACACGGCGTCATTCATGAGTTCGATGTTGGTTTTCTTGTCGGCCCGGATCACCGCGCCGTTGATGAACAGGCGTTCGCCCGCTTTCAGTCCGATTTTCATGAGTTACCCGTCCAGGCTGTCGCGGATGATGGAATTGATCTGGATGATGTCGGAAAAATCCTCCTGCTCCCATTGGCGCAGGGCTTCGACTTCCTTCAGGATCCAGATGCCGACCGAGATCAGGTTGGCCCTTGTCTCGATGGGCAACTCGTTGGCATCGTCGGCCAGCTGTTCCAGGAAATAGCTCCACAGGCGTCTGGTATAGAACAGGGCGTCGACCGCTTCGGGCGACTTGACCCCCTGCTCCCGGGCCACGCCCAGCTTGTCGATCACGATCGACATCGCCTCATGTTCGTTGAGCCGCTGGTCGGAGCAGAGATCATCCATGACCTCGGCATAGGACAGATTGTACATGGGCCCTCTCAAGCTTGTGTTTGATCCAGAAGGTTGGACAGGTGGTTAGGGTCAGAGGTAGTTGAGGATGCTCAGCCCCTGCATGCGGGCGGTCACCGCGTAGCTGGTTTCCAGCTGGGTCAAGGCGGTGTTGAGCCGCACGGAGGTTTCCTCCAGATTGACGTTCTCGAGATCGTTGACACGTCGGTTGAGGATGTCCGTCTGGACGGTCAGGCGTTCGCTGGCGAGCTTGACCTGCTCCTGGACATTGCCGAGCTTGCCCATCTGACTGGTGACGCCGGCGATGCCGCCGCCGAGCTTCTCGATGGCCTTGTTGACGACAACCTTCCAGGTTTCCCCGTCGAGGTCCTCGTTGCCGAGATCCGACATCATCGTGTAGGCAGCGGCCAGATCGCGGAACGCCTGCTCGTTGGCACTTACCGAGCTCGACACCGTTTCACTTGCCGAGATACGGCTCACCATCACGTTGCTGGACGCACTCGACCAGGTTGCTCCCCAGGCCGGATCCTGGAACATGGCGTCAAAGGCACCGTTCAGGTAGGTGTCCATGGCAGCCGGCGTGATCGCCGCTACGCCGGGACTGGTCAGGGGAATGCCGAATTCGGTGAGGAAGGCGGCGTCCGCGGCGACCTTGTTGGCCGCAGCCGGATCGGCATAGTCCGCAAGGGGTTCCTGGTCGGAGTTGATACCTGCAAAGACGAAATTGCCGTTGAGCTGCGTGTTGAGCCGGGACGTCAGCAGTTCCAGATTGCCGACGGCATCTGCCTTGACGATATCGGCACTGCCGTCGTTTTCCCTCAGTGCGACCAGCGTCGACAGGAAATCCTGTGCGTCGGACAGAATATCGCCCATCGCAGCCTGGCTCACATCCAGCCGCGAGGCCGCCAGGGCATTGGTGTCGATAATGCCGTTCAGAAAATGAAACTCGGCGCGGACCGACACCGCCTCCCCGGTCTTGGTTCCGAGGTCCAGACCGACATCATATTTGCGGCCCGAGGACAGTTCCACGCTCAGCTTCTGCACCAGGCTGGACTGGCCCTGAATCTGTCTGCGCGAGGCATCCGACATGGAAATTGTTGAGATATGGGTGGTTTTCATGGCTGGTTACCTCGCTGCCGCCAGAAGATCTTCGAGCATGGCATCGACCGCCGAGATCAGGCGCGTCGCCGCCGAATAGGACCGCTCGATTTCGAGCAGCAGCGTCATCTCCTCGTCGATATTGACACCGGTCTTGTTGTTCAGGTTTTCAGCGGTGCGGCCGAGAATGACGCTTTGGACCTCGACATTGCTGGTCATGGTCTTGCGGTTGCTTTCCAGCCAGCTCACCGACGACGAGGCAAATCCGCTCAGGGAATCCGTCGGGTCCAGCTCGACGCCACCGTCAAAGACCGTGTCCGCGTCGAAAGCGGAAACCAGTTCCTGCAAACGATCCGAATATCCGGCCGCCCCCGAAGGGTTGTAGTTGTAGTCCGGGTCGACCGGGTCCGAGATGCCACCGTCGCGCAGCCGGTCGAGTGAACCGCCCTGGTCCGGATCCGCGTTGGCATTCACAGTGATTTCGGCTGCGAGACCCGGTGCGAGAGTGGCCGCGGCAGGCATGCCCGGTCCGCCGGACCAGGTGAAGAGACCGGCCTGATCCGGTCCGCCCCCACCGCTCTGGTCGCTTTCGGCAAAGGCCTCGATCAGGCCACGGGCGATTTCATCAAGCTGCCCCTGATAGGTCACCGCCACGTCATCACGCAATTCGGCGAGGCCGTGCAGGCGCCCGGACTTGATCTCCATGACCGCCCCCGGGCCAGCCACCGGAACGCCGTCGACCATCACCGCGTTTCCGGTCGTGGTCGCGTCATAGACGACGGTCTGCTGGAAGGCGACCTCGCGCGCCGTGGTTTCGAACAATGTCACGCCACTGTCCGTGTAGACGACGATGTCGCCATGACTGCGGTTCAGCGTCGTGATGCCGATTTCCTCGGACAACTTGAGAAGCACCTGGTCACGGCTGTCCAGCGCGTCGGTCACGTCCGCGCCGGACTGGTTGCCGCGCACGACCACCGCATTGAGATCCTCAAGCTGCGTCAGCAGCGTATTGATCTCGCGCACGGAGGTCGCCATGTCGGTATCCGCATTGGCGCGGACCTCCTGAACCAGGGCACTGCCAGATTGCAGGGTCTGGACCATGTCCTTGGAGGCCTGGAGCACGTCCTGGGCCTGGATGGCGTTGTTCGGGTCGGACGCGTAGCTTTGCAGCGACAGTTTCAGCGCCCCGAGCCGCGCCGCCGCCGACATCTGGTCCTGCGTGTCTCCGGTCGTCTCGGACAGGCGCGTCAGGCCGGCGAGGACCGTTTCCTGCGAGGTGCCTGTCGACGTGGACTGCAACAGGGAATGATACAGCGCGCTGTCGGTGACACGGCCGATACCGTCGACCTTGAGACCTCCGGCCTGGCCGCTGTCGGTATAGGTCTGGCTGAGGAGAACAGATTTTCGCGAATAGCCGGGATCCTGGGCGCCCGAAACATTTCGGGCAATGACCGAGGATTCCGTCTGCCGGGCCGCGAGCGCGGACTGGGCGACCTTGAGGGCTACGGACAAACTCATGATGAAGACTTTCCAGTTGGCGGAGTTGCCCCGTTAGCGGACCAGGTTGACAAGCTGCTCGAGCAGGTCGGATCCGGCCTTGAAGACCTGCGAGTTCGCCGTGTAGGTGCGCTGGGACTCGATCATGGAGGTCAGTTCGTTGCCGAGATCGACATTGGAGTCCTCCAGGCCACCGACCTTGATCTTGCCCATGCCGCCCTCGCCGGCAAATCCGACACGCACGTCTCCTGAATCGAAGGACGGCCTGTAGATGTTGCCCGACTGCGGCGACAGGCGATCGGGGCTCGGCACGTTGGCAAGCGGGATCTGGTAGATCGCCCGCCGGTCGCCGTTGGTGTAGATGGCATAAAGCGTGCCGTCGTCGTCGAATTCCACGTTCTTGACCGAACTCGGAGTGTTGCCGTTGGCATCCACGTTGGTGACGACGAAGTCCGCGTCGGTATAGGTCGACTGGTCGAGATCGATGTCGAATGTCGAGCCATTCGGGACCGTGACGTTGATGGTGGTCGCGCTCGCGGCGGTCAGCTGACCATTGGTGCGATCGAATGTGAGCGTCTGGGTGTTGAGAGCCGGTGCCGCATAGGGAAATCCGCCGCCGGGAGCGGCATCCGCCGCATCGTAGATCGCGACTTCCCAATCGGAGTCCGCGGCCGTCTCGGTGACCTTGGAATAATAGACATCCAGCTTCACTTCGTTGCCGAGGTTGTCATAGACGATCATGGAGGTCTTGTGGGAGAACGTCGCGGTCGCCGCGTTGGCGGACGGCAGGTCGACGGCCGGAACAACAGGCGAGTCCTCGTCCACATTCACCCGCAGAAACGCCTCGTCGGTCGGCGTCGCCTCAAGCTGGTTCTGCGTGATGTTGATCCGTTCCAGACCACCCAGGCCGTTTGCGACCGTCGTCGGCGCGGTGTTGCCGCTGATCGGGTAGCCCTGCAGGTAATAGCCTGCCGTGTTCAAAAGATACCCGTCCCCGTCCGGCACGAAGTGTCCGGCCCGGGTCAGAAAGCTCTCGCCGGCTTCATTGCCCACGACGAAGAAACCGTTGCCGTCCACAGCAAGGTCGAGCTTGGAAGTTGTGAAGCTGATATTGCCCTGCTTCGAGATCTGATACTGCGTGTGGGCCTCGACCCCGCCGGAGTTGAACGAGCCTGCCCCTTGCGACACCACGAGCGAGGAAAACTCCGACTGAGCACGCTTGTATCCGTTCGTGCTTGAATTCATGACGTTCTCGGCAACGGTACCGAGCTTGCTCGATTGCGCGTTCATGCCGGAAACGCCGCTGCGCATCACTCCGAAAAGGCCCATGACCGATCTCCTGTGTCCAAATCAACTGGACGTAGTCAAACCGGTCGAACTTGCGTGAAGCTGTTCTCCTGAAAATATTTATTGTTGAAATTCAGATACTTAATTATCTAAAATTGTATCTATCGAACAAAGAAGGAAACAGTGACGTGTGCAGCGCCAATGTTTCCTCTTCAAGCGCCGCAGAACTGCTTGGATTTGCGCGTCCAGTTTCCGAATCCCGAAGCAACCATGTTGCGGATCACCGTACAGACATAGCGTTTTTGTGCCGGATCGTTGTTTGGGCCGGCATGGTAGCGCGCAACGGCCATGGTCCAGGACCCCTGGCGGCGGCGCAGATCCTTCAGAAACCGGGCGGCATATTGCACATTCGCGCGCGGCTCGAGCATGTGTTCGACCGAACGGAACTTGTTGCCGTGGTAATAGTGGTTGATCTGCATGCAGCCGATGTCGATCAGTTTCTTGCCGTGCTTTCGCGCCTGTTCCACATCCTGTTCCGCCGCCTTGCGGCTGGGCGGGAACCTGGATTTCCCCTCGATGTTGAGGGCGTAGGGATAGAGGGAATTGCGCCGTCCCGTCTCTGTCAGTCCAACGGCATAGAGAACCCCGAGCGGCACCCGGTATTTCTGGGCCGCCGCGATCATTTCACGTTCACAGACATTCTGCACCTCCGCGGCGACCGGAAGGGTGGCGGCAATGCTAAAGATAGATGCCGTCAGACAGGCTGTTGCCAGTGTCTTCCTCATGATCTTTTCCTCTCGATATGTCTGTTTCCGGAAACATGTTGCCGTGGGCCTCTTGTCCCCGACGATCCGGGTTCTGGCCGAAATTACCGTTGCCGGAATTCTGCGGCTGACCGTCGCTGAACGTGCCATTGCCGGACGTGTTCTGGTTCATCGCCGAATTGCCGTTGGCACCGGATCCGGCGGATATGGAAGCACGATCATCAGCGGCCTGGATCGTGATCGCGTCGGCCTTGAAGCCGGTGGTCCGGAGCATCTGGTCCAGCAGTTGCCGGTCCTGCCTCAGAAGGTCCGCGGTCTGTGCCTTGCTCGTCTGAAGCGTTACCTCAACGGTATCACCAACCATTCTCAGGGACACTTTGACGGTGCCCAGTTCATGTGGCGTGAGCTGGATATCCAGCGTTTTCAGCACAGGGCCTTCTGCCTTGTGGGTAACTCCCCCCTGCGCCGCCAGTCTGGTGTCGGAAGCCAGCGATTTGAGGGCGGAGCCAACCTGATCCGCCACCTGCTGCGCTGGGGACAGGCGCAGGTTGGGTGCGAAATGGGTTTCCTGCCGGAGAACCTTGACCGCGCCGGTGGCCTCTTCCGGCAGTGTTGAGCCGCGCGCGGAACTCGTCATGGACCCTGACGCTGTCTCCGGCTCCACGCCGAATTGCGCAAAGAGAGAAGAGGTTCCGGTTCTGGCCGCGCCGTCCCGGCCGGCCAATGCTTGAGGGGCTGGATCGGGTGCCCCCCCGGGCGTTCCGCTTCCTGGCGGTGTCCGGGCAGCCGCCGCGGCATGGGGACTTTGCCCCGGCTTGCGCGCCGGCACCGCACCCGGCGGCAGGCCGATCGTCGCAGCGGCAAGCTCCGCGCCGGCCTGCCTCCGGTCTCCGGCGGGACCGGCGTCTTCGCCTTCGCCGGAGGATGACCCGTCGCCCGAGATCCCCGACATCACGTTGTGCGACACCTGGCGCAGGGCATCGACGAGATTGCTGGTGGAAAAAGTGACCTGGCCGCTCGTCTTGGCGCCGTCCTGAGCCGTCTTGCCGTCCAATTCGCCTGTCCCTGCCCCGGCGCCCGCTTGACCACCGGACCGGTTGCCGGTGGAGGCACCGTGACTGTCCTCCTCACCGCTCCCGGCCTGCGTGCCTTCCCGTTTCATTCCCTGCAGGATGGACTGGAACGCCGCAGCGGCGTCCTTGGCGGCCCCTCCTCCCCGGCCGTCTGTGGCGACCTCCGCCGCCTTGCCGGATTTGGGGGCCTGCGGGATCAGTGCATCTGTCTTGACCGTCATTTTGCATCTCCGCGCAGCTCGAACGCCTTTCCCGTCCTGCCCAGCAGGGCTTCGGCCAGGTCCATGTCCGCAGTGACCCAGTCGCGCTGTTCGGGGTCTTTCATCGAGCTTGCAACGTTGAATTCGCCAATCACGTTGTCCGGCGGTTCCGGAAAATGGCGCACGGAATTGAGCACCACATAGACGCCGTCAAGCACCGCGCGATCCTGGTCCGACAGCATTTGCGGGTCGACCGACCAAAGCAGGTCCCGGTTGGCGGTGATCATTTCCGGATCGAGCCGGGTTGCGGCCAGGTAGATTTTCAGAATCTCGTGTTCCCTGGTGCCTTCGACCGCAAGCAGGAGTGCCTCCCCGGTTGCCTTGCGCGCCACGTTCAGATGCCCGGCAAGGAGGGCGGACCGGGCAAGTCTCAGGTAGAGCCCCCGCCGGGAGTCGGCATCGAATTCGTGAAGCACCGGATCGAGCAAGGCGAACTTGTCCTCGCTTTTGACAAAGCCGAGCGTGTCCAGGGCCAACGCGAAGCGGCGGCGGAAATCGCCCGCATAGACTGAACTTCGAAAGCGGCGCAGATAGCGGATGCTGAGAACACGAAACCGGTCCACATCCGCCATCATGCCGGCAACGAAGACTTCCCTGCGCAGGGCGGCTTCCTCGACAAGGCTTCCGGGCATCAGCAGGCTTGCGACCTGCAGAAGCTGCATCGCCCTGGCCGGATCGGTGCGGATGTACGGGGCGGCCTTCACCAGGGCCACATGGCCTCCGAGACCCGCAGGCAGATCCAGGGGGTCGATATCCTCAAGAAGCCCCAGCATGTCTTCCTCCCGGCCCTCGACATAGGCCAGCGAGGCCTCAAGAAGTCTCCGGTCCACGGCGGGTGCAGGTTCAAGCGTGAGCAGCTTTCGCATGACGCGCGGGTGCCCCCCACTCAGGAGGTGTACGACTGCCGCACGTGCATTGCGCGGTTCCTGCCACATGTCGGCAGGCATGTTGAAGAAGTCCCTGTCCATTTTGACCAGCAACGAGCGCTGCGCGCGCAGGGCATGGCTGTTGCCCTGCGCGATCTGCTCCTGAAGAACCTGCAGCGACCGGATCATCTCGAAGGGCCGGGCATCCCGTGTCCCGGTGCCCTGGGCTTCCGCACTCGCACCGGCAATGTGTGCGAAGGTTGCATACAAGGCCAGCAACAGAGCGGACGCGAACCTTTTGAAACAGTCTGACAGGCGCATCACCGCTCCTCCAGCAGGTAGATTTCGATACGGCGGTTGCCCGCCGCAAACGGATCGTCGGGATACTTCAGGTGCCGGTCAGCCGAGCCTTCGACACGATCGAAACGGCTCTTTGCAACGCCGCCCCGCGCGAGCATGTAAAGCGCCATGTGCGCCCGGGCAGAAGACAGGCGCCAATTATCGTATGTCTTGCTCCTGAACGGCCGGGCATCGGTGTGCCCCTTGATGACAATCTGGCCTGACGTCTCGGAGATCTCGCTGCCGATCCTCTCCAGCAGCTTGACCAGTTCCGGACGCGGCTCTGCAGAGCCGATGGCGAACATGCCGAAGTTCTGATCGTCGGTAAGGCTGATCAAGGCCCCCTCGCCCAGACGGTCCACCGTGATCTGGCTGGCGGTCTCTTCCAGGATGGTGCCATCCGTCTCCTCAAGGATATCGGACAGGCGTGCGACCAGGGTATCGGCTGCGCTTTCGGAGACATCGACATCCTCACCAACGACCGGCTGAGCGCCCTTCAGGGAGGTCTCGCCGACCTGCGTAAGGTCAGTGCGTCCCGTCACATGTGCAACGACCGGATCGGTGCTGGTGCCTGTTTCGGCGAACCGGCCGCTACCGGTGCGCTCGAACTCCGAGGTCCCCGCGTCTCCTGCGTCCGTCGCGGGTTCGACCGTTGCCGGACCGGGGCGCGGTCCGGCCTCCGCGAGCCCGGCTCCCGTGTCTTGCGAATGCCCCTCGTCGAAAGGCGCACCAAAAGCCAGGTCACCCTCCAGCCGCGCTCCGCTGTGACCGGCACCATCTCCCGGCGTTCCGACGGAAGCCGTTTCGGACCCGTCGACACCCCGTCCCGGCCTGAACTGCCAGAACATCGGATCGAAGGGGTCGCGATAGGCTTGCCCGCCCTGGGCACCTTCCTGCTTCTGAAGACCGGTACCGATGCCCCGCGGGTTGTCCTCCAGCGTCTCGGCAACACGGATCTTTTCCGCAAGCGTGTCCAGAACGGCATAGGGATCCGAGAACAGGATCGATTCCGAATGCAACTGCGTGAATTGTCCGGAGGCCGGCGCGCCTCCCTGTTCGGGGCGTTCCGGAACCTCTTCCGGCTTGTGTCCGGCCTCGATGCCGGACCCGAAATTCTCATCCTGGTCGACCGGCTCTTCGGATCCGCCCAGCTTGCCGTTGAACAGCTTCGTGCCGTTCTCGTTTGTATCGCCGCTGACAAGAGGATCGTTGAGGCCCTTCCGGTTGGGCGCCGTCGAGGCAAGCTTGACCGGATTGAAATATTGCGCGACGCCGCGGCGGACGCTGTCATCGGTGACATTGATCAGCCACATCACCAGGAAAAACGCCATCAGTGCGGTCATGAAGTCCGCATAGGCGATTTTCCAGACGCCGTGTGGAAGGTAATCTTCTTCCCAGCTGTTCTTGCGCCTGACAATGACGATCTCGTTCGGGTGGCCCTCGAGCATCAGTCGGCCTCCTTTTCAATCATGTCGACCTGGGCCAGCCACTGTCCCAGCCTCGTTTCGATCGTGGTTTCATCAAAGAGTGCAACCAGCTCCACCTGATCAGCCTTGTGAACCTCGATCCGGTCGCGGAACGACGGCAATTGCTCAAGGACCCTGGCCACCAGCGTCTCGGGACCGCGCAACCTGATGATCTTGTCGGGATCATGTTCGGTGAGCTGCCGCAGGTTCGAAGCGAAGGCGGCGACAAGCTGATCGACAATCCGCTCCTTCAGGAACGGCTGCAGCAACCTGGCCACGGAATAGGACAGGCGCTGTTCGACAATGTCGACAAAGCCTTCGATTGCCGCACTCACATTCGCCGCTTCGCGCATGTCAAAACGGACGCGCTCTTCTTCCAGCAATCGGGTGTGGTTCGCGCGCTCCTCTTCAAGAATGGCCTCGTAATGGGCGCGCATGCGGTCATCGCCTTCGGTGAGCCCACGCTCGAATTCGGCCTGGAGACGCTCTTCGGCACTCGGTTCGGCCGGGGGCATGTCCGTGGGCTCCAGCACTTCTGCCAGCGCCCCGTCATAGGCCTCGAAGGTCTTGAATTTCGGAACAGACAGAACGGGAATATGGGAGGCAGCGGAAGTCGACATCAGACGCGCTCCGATTCATAGAGCCACTGGCGAAGGATCGCGGCGGACTGTTCTTCGTTGTATTCCAGCAGCGATTCCAGTTTCCGCAAAGCGGATTGGTTGCGCTTGCTGTTGAGGTCCTGAAGCATGTCGGAATGATCCGGAGGCATCAGGAAGCCCTGTTCACCATCGTAAGGTTCGGCTGCGGCTTCCGACCCGTCCGGCAACATGCCCAGTTCGGCCATCTCCACCTGGGGCTTCGAGACTTGCGGAACCAGCGCGGCGACCGCGGGACGCAATCCGAACCAGATCACGAGCATCGACACCGTCAGAATGGCGAGTGCATTGATGATGTTGCCGGATTGGCGCAGCAGGTATTCCGAAACGCTGATCGGGGGGATCGGCTCCAGCGACTTGCCTCCGTCGACAAAGTCGACGATGGACACCTTGACGAGATCGCCCCGTTCACTTTCAACACCCGCGGACGATGCAACCAGGGCCTCGATTTCCGTCAGCTGCTCCTGGATCTGCACCTGGCTGGGATCGCCGCCAAGCGACTGCACCAGCCGGGCCTTGTCGACAAGCACGGCGATCGACAGGCGGTCGACCTTGTACCCATCCTGGGAGGTTTCAATCCGCTTGGAGGAAATCTCGTAATTGACGGTTTCCTCACGGCGTTCATTTTCCTCGCTCGAGCGCTCGCCATTGTCAGCGGCAACGTCTTCTTCGGGCAGGTTCTGCTCCACGGTGGTCGGCGCGGATACGCTGGAGTTCTGGGCGTTCTCGTTCTCCCGGACCGTCCGCACGGAGCGTTCGATGCGGGAATCCGGATCGAAGATCGTCTCCGCGATGGTCTTGCGGTCCGTGTTGAGCTCCGCCGCCACGCTGACCTGGAAATTGTCCAGTCCCAGATAAGGCGTCAGGGTCTTGCGGATATTTTCCTGGATGCGGTTGCTGACGGCCGTTTCCAGGCTGGCCAGCTGTCCGGCGGACGCCTTGGTCGGGTCCTTGCCTGCTGCCAGGATGCCGCCGGACGTATCCAGCACCGTTACCTTGCTGGCTTCCATGCCCGGGACGCCGGCGGCAACGAGGTGGCGTATGGCATCCGCCGTGCGAATGTCGTCCGGGACATCGGAACGGATGACCACGGAGGCCGAAGGCGGCTGCTGATCGCGCCGGAAGGATCCCTTTTCCGGCAAGACGATATGAACGCGCGCGGCGCGGATCCCCTTCATCAGCTGGATGGTGCGTGCAAGCTCGCCTTCCAGCGCCCGCACACGGGTGACTTCCTGCATGAAGGATGTCAGGCCGAGCGATCCCAGCTCGTCGAACAGCTCGTAGCCGGAATTGGCTCCCCTCGGCAGCCCTTTTTCGGCCAGCAGCATGCGGGCCTTGGCCGTCTGTGCATGGCTCACCATGACGGCACTTCCGTCTGAGCTGATGTCGAACTGGATACCGGCGTCCCGCAGGGCCGACCCGATCCGGGTCACGTCTTCTCCCTCAAGGCCCGTGTAGAGGACCGTCTGTTCCGGACGGCTCAGGTAGTAGGCGCCCGCGCCAACGGTCGCGATGGTAGCGAGCCCGACAAGAGCGAGCGCGACCAGTCTGCGCACGCCCAGTTCCATCAGATTTGCCCACAGTTTCTCGGCGTGTTCACGGCCCGGCATGCATAACCCCTTCATGCACGTAACAACTTGTTCGCGTCACTATCGGAAGCGGAGCTTGCGCGAGCCTGTCACCGGGGCGTTGATCTGGCGATATTCGCCAGATACAAAAAAGACCGCGCCCCGGAGGGCGCGGTCCTCTTTTCCAGATAATCGCGGGGATTAACGGAACAGGGACAGAATGTTCTGCGAACCCTGGTTTGCGATCGAAAGAGCCTGGATGCCGAGCTGCTGCTGGGTCTGCAGGGCCTGAAGGCGGGTAGACTCTTTGTTCATGTCAGCGTCCACGAGCTGGCCGACACCACGGTCGATCGAGTCGATCAGAGCGGACACGAAGTCCTTCTGCAGGTCGACGCGCTTCTTGGTGGAGCCGAGCAGGGTTGCGGAGTCCGTGATGGCGCCCAGAGCGTCATCGACGTCCGAGATCATGCCTTCCAGCGTGGTCAGATCGGCTGCGCTGTCCGTCAGGGCGGAGATGTCGATGGTATCGACAACGTTGCCGTTTGCCTGGGCACCGTCGAGAATACCGGTACCGCCACCAGTCGTGTCGTAGAGCTGGGTGGCAGTGATATCAACGGAGGTGGTCAGGACGGACACGGCACCGCCAACGCGGGTGAAGGAGCTGACGATTTCTTTCGACGTCACCGTGGTCACGTCGGAAGACAGCCAGTTTTCACCGTTGAAAACGGCGGATTCAGCAGTCGAACGCAGCTGGTTCTGCAGTTCGTTGATGTCGGACTGGATCTTGCCGCGGTCGACACCCGGGGTACGGGCGGCAACAAGCTTGGCCTTGATTTCGTTCATGACATCAACGGTGCTGTCCATGGCGGTGTACATGACGTCGACGGTCGCGGCACCCAGACCCAGAGAGTCTTCAACGGCGCTGAGAGCCATGTTGTCGGAACGCATGGTGGTTGCGATGGACCAGTAGGCAGCGTTGTCTTCCGCGCCGGCCACGCGATAACCGGTAGAGATGCGGTTCTGCGTCTCTGCCAGGTTGTTGCTGGTGTTCCGCAGGGTCTGCAGAGCGGTCATTGCGGAAGCGTTTGTCATCAAGCTAGACATGATATGTCCCTTTCAATGTGTCAGTTAGGTACTGGAATTGGCACGGGACATGCCGGGTTTGCACCGGCACAGCAGGAACAGCGTCATGCTTTTGAACCTTTGTCAGGCAACGGTTCAACCTGCTGTAAAATCGACCCTAGCTCCCCGAACTTGCGTGAAGCTTACGCCGACAGGATCAATTTGATCTTTTTCCCGGATCAGGAGATTGCATCAACAAGGCGATATGATCGCACGCGATAAAAACTACCGGAAAAACAGAAGGCGGAGCCGAATGGCCCCGCCCGTTTCCGCTTGAAAAACGGCAGTATTCTCATATGAACGATCGAACCAGACTGCCGACCAGCAAGTTCCAACCATCGATCAGGACGAAGAACAGCGCCTTGAACGGCAGCGAGATAACGGTTGGCGGCAGCATCATCATGCCCATCGACATGGTGATCGTCGCCACGATCATATCGATCACGAGAAAAGGCAGCGCGATCAGAAAACCGATCTCGAAGCCCCGGCGCAGTTCCGAGATCATGAAGGCCGGAATCAGCACCCTCAACTCGACCTCTTCCGCAGACGCGGCTTCACTGTCCGTGATCCGTCCGGCGGCAAGCTCGTCAAACAGCACGAGGTCTTCTTCCCGGACCTGGCTGAGCATGAATTCCCGGAACGGCGTTGTGATGCGGACATAGGCCTCCTCTTCGGAAATCTCGTTGTTCATCAGCGGTTGAACGCCGCTTTCCCAGGCCCGGTCGAATGTCGGAGCCATCACATAGAAGGTCATGAACAGCGCCAGCGAAATCAGGATGAGATTTCCCGGCGTCGTTTGCAGACCTATCCCGGATCTCAGGAAGGAAAACGCAATCACGAACCGGGTAAAACTGGTCACCATGATCAGGATGCCCGGCGCCAGGGAAAGCACCGTCAAGAGCGCGATCATCTGGACAATGCGTCCGCTCGCGCTGCCTTCACCGGCCGGCAGCAATGTGGACAGGTCGGGGACCTGAGCGGAAGCCAGGCTTGTCAAAAACAGAAGCGAAAAACATGCAAGGAACAGCCGGATCATTGGATCACCACCGATTCCAGGATGACTTCGTGGATCTGGCCCGCTGAACGCGTGCGTGCCCGCTCGGTCAGATCCTCTTTCAGATGCTGAAGTCCGACGCCGCCCTCAAGGTGGGACAGCGTGAGCGTTCTGAGATAGGACAGAAAGTCGCCTTCGACCTTCTTCTTCATGACCGCGATTTCGCCATCCATGTCGTCTTCAAGGAGCACCGAGGCCTGCAGCCGGATCCAGGCGTCTCCCGGGCTCGCCAGGTTGGTGACGAGCGGCTTGAGCGTCTGGAGCCGGGTGGACGCGGAAAACGGCAGTGTTTCCGAAAAGCTCTGCTGCTGGCGAAGACGGCCGCGAACCTCCTGCTCGGTCTGGTCGACAATATATTTCGCAAGGCCCGCCCCGGCCCCGGACCCTATCAGCGTCAGCAGAACAAGGGCCGCCAGAAATCCGCCCCCCCGGGACGATTGCCTGGCGGTCTCGATCGGTACTTCGATAATGTTGGACATATCAGTCTTTCTGCGGCTTGCCGAAATCAGAACGGTGTCACGATGTCGTAGATCTGCTGACCCCACCCGGGCTGCTGGACCTCGGAAATCCGGCCTCGTCCGCCGTAGGAAACCCGTGCTTCCGCAATCTTGTCATAGGGAATGATGTTGTTTGCCTGGATGTCGCGCGGGCGCACGATCCCGGCTATCTGCAGGATGCGCATTTCGTAGTTCACCCGCATTTCCTGGGAGCCGGCTATGACGAGATTGCCGTTGGGCAAACGTTCGGTGACAACGGCCGCGATGGAGAGCTGGATTTCCTCGGACCGGTCGATTGACCCGGAGCCGGCCGATCCGGAACCGGAATCCAGGTCGAAATTGGCCTCTCCTTCGGTAGAGTTGCCGTCCCAGCTCGTGCCGAGCGCACCGCCAATGCCGAGATCGGAGGTCCGCCGCCGGTCGGAACTGTTGTCCAGGTTGGCGCGATCGTTCATCTGGATCGTGACTGTCAGAACGTCGCCGACCTTTTTCGCCCTCGGATCGGCAAAGAAGTTGTCGCGGCCGCTGGCCCACAGGGAATTGAAGTCTTTCACGGCACCCTGACCGAACGTGTTGATCGGATAAACCGTTGCCGGCTGGGCCGCGAGGCCGAAGCCGACAGGAGACATCTCCGGGGCTCTGCCGACATCTTCCAGCTGACCGGCGCAACCGGCCAACAAAAGAACGCCAAACGGAATCAGGAAAACGCGCATCAAAAACTCCGTTGTATTTCCGGGTTGGTCAGCCCCATCATGGATTGGGTCAGCTGCGCTGCCCGGGACGGTTCCATCTCGTCGAGAATGCTGCTGGCGACCCGGGCCTTCAGTTTCAGGAGAACGCCGACAGCGGCCTCCTCATCGGTGGTCGAGAGCTGGGCGGCGGCGGCGTCGGGACGCATCCTGCCGATAATGGAGACAACCTGGTCTTCAACCTCGTCCAGAAGGCCTTCGCGCCGCTTGACCCATGTCTCGAATTCCCTCTCCTTGCGTTGCAGCTGATCGATACGATCCCTCAGCCTTGCCTCGAGGCTGATCAGCTTCCAGGTCTGCCACTTGATGCGGGCGTCGCTCGCCGCCTCGGCAATGTTCTTGCAATAGAGTTCGCTGTCCTGCGGTGGCAGGATCGTTTCCGTTTCGACTTCCAGCGTCGGTTTCTGCCGCGGTGACTGCGCGATGGCGGCTGCCCCGCCGAGAGTGACCGTAACTGCCGCGATTGCCAGGAGACCGAGTGTCCGGCTGCGGTCCAATTGAAGTGGCATTGCGCCTTCCCTTGTGCTGAACCCGTTTCATCGCACCTTCGACGATCGAGCTTGCGCGGGGCTGGCGGACAAACGGAAAACGCCGCTTCGAGAAGCGGCGTTTGAACAAGACCACGAAGCCTCCAGGGCCGGGTGCCTATTGCACCACAAGTTCCGCCTGGAGCGCTCCTGCCGTCTTGATTGCCTGCAGGATGGCAATAATCCCTGTCGGCCTGAGACCGATGCGGTTGAGACCGCGCACCAGGGTGGGCAGATCCGTGCCGCCGACCACGGCAAGCTGTCCGCCGCTTTCCTGGGCGTCGACATAGGTCCTTGGCACGACGACGGTCTGGCCGTTCTGGGAAAACGGTGAAGGCTGCGAGACTTCAGGTGCCTCCGAGATACGCACCGTCAGGTTGCCGTGCGTGATCGCGACCGTCGAAATCTGCACATCCTTGCCGATCACCACCGTTCCCGTGCGTTCGTCTATGACCACCTTGGCCGTTTGGTCCGGACTGACGCGGATCGCTTCGATCTCAGCGATAAATCGTGTCATGCTCATGTCCCGGGGTGGCGTCAGAACGACGGAGCGATAGTCCCGCTCCCTGGCTACAGGAACCCCGTAGCGCTCTCTGGTGAAGCGATTGATGGCATCGGTGATGCGAACCGCGGTTCTGAAATCCGGATTGGCAAGCTCCAGTACAAGACCCGGAATCTGAGAAAATTTAGCCGGCAAATCTCTTTCTATCAGGCCGCCATTGGGCACGCGACCGACGGTCGGAATTCCCTGGGTGAGGCTCTCCGCCTGCCCCAGTTCCGCGAAACCGGACACCGCGACGGGCCCCTGCGCCACCGCGTAGATCTGGCCATCAGCCCCAAGCAGCGGGGTCGCCACAAGGGTCCCGCCGGCAAGCGACGTAGCATCGCCCAGCGAAGAGACGGAGACGTCGATCGACGAGCCTTTTCCGATGAAGGAAGGCATTTCCGCCGTCACCACCACGGCCGCAACATTCTGGGTACGCAAGCGCTCTTCGCGCACATTCACCCCCAGGCTGTCCAGCATGGATTGGAGCGACTGCTCGGTGAAGGGCGAGTTTCTGAGTGTGTCGCCCGAGCCCTTGAGGCCGATCACCAGCCCGTAGCCGACAAGCTGGTTGTCACGCACGCCCTGAAGACTGGCGATGTCCTTGATCCGGACCATCGCGGACACCGGCATGGCCAGCAATACAGCCAGCAGACATATGAATAACCGGGCCATCAATCAATTCTCCACGCGAATGGTGCCATCGTCCTGAACACGGCCGGAGACGACCAGCCCGCTGTCGATGTTGCGAACCCGGACGAAACTCCCGGCGCCGCCGTTCTGCAGCGCTTCAACCTGCATGATGATGACAAGGCCCTGCTCCCGGAACACCAGGCGCGCCGGTTCCCCGCGCCGGACCAGCACAGGTTTTTCGACCGACCTGGAGGGAATGGGTTGTCCGGGCAGCAAGGTGCGACGGGCAACCATTCCGACCAGTTGGGACCGGTGCGTGCTGACCGCGAACTGCTGCGCGGTACGGCTGGGAAACTTGCGTTCGATCAGGTCCTGGTGCGAAATTTCCGTACCGGCGGCAATCGTCAGGCGCGGGACTGGAAGCTCGATGCCCCCTGCCCGGACGGCCGTTCCCGTGACGCAAAGCGCCAGCAGGAGGATCAGTGTTCGGATCGGCATGGTCTTCAAGCCTTTTGCTAGCGGATGCCGTTGGTCACTGTGCCGGCCATCTCGTCCGCCGCCTTCATGACCTTGGAATTCATCTCGTAGCCCCGCTGGGCATTGATCAGTGCGGTAATTTCCTTCACCGGATCCACGTTTGAGCTTTCCAGATAGCCCTGCCGGACCACGCCGAAGCCCGGATCTCCGGGAACGCCGGCAACGGGAACGCCCGAGGCTTCTGTCTCGCGGAAGAGATTGCCGCCGACAGGCTCCAGGCCGACGTCATTTGCAAAATTGGCCAGCGTCAGCTGCCCAAGTTCGCGTGGAGCCATCTCGCCATCCACCTTCGCGTAGACCTCGCCGGATTCGTTGATGACCACCTCGATGGTCTCCTCGGGAACGATGATGGCGGGTTCGACCATGTATCCATCAATGGTCACGAGGCGGCCATCCGCGTTCTTGTTGAAGGAGCCGGCCCTTGTATAGAGCGTTTCATCGTCCGGTCCCGTGATCTCGAACCAGCCACGCCCGTCCAGGGCAACGTCGAACTGGTTGCCCGTGTTGCTCAGGGACCCTTGCATGTGCAGCTTGCGGATCCCCGCCGTGCGAACGCCGAGACCAAGCTGCGCACCTTCCGGCACCGGGTCTTCGCCGCCGCGGTTGGGCACACCCTGCAGGCGTTCGGCCTGATAAAGCAGGTCGGAAAACTCCGCCTGCGACCGCTTGAACGAGGTCGTGTTCATGTTTGCGATGTTGTTGGCGACAACCTCGACATTGAGCTGTTGCGCGCTCATGCCTGTCGCTGCAATTGCAAGGGCTTTCATGGCTGGTCTCCTAATGGTTGCGCTGACCCCGGTCCCTGGCGGGGTTGCGGGTCAGATCGACATGCGGCTGATTTCCTGGTAGGCGCTCACCACCTTGTCGCGGATGGCGATTGCGGTCTGCAGCGTGGACTCGGCCGCCATCACGGCCTCGACCACCTGCTGCACGGACGCCTGGCCGTCGACACCGGCGATCGCTGAGGCCTCGCCCTGCTTGACCTTGTCGATGGCGTCCTGGGAAACCTGCGCCATCGCGTCGGAGAAGCTGGCGGCGTTGACCGAAGCGGCACCGCCGAGATCCGGAGTTGCCGCGGTGAAACGGGTCGTCGTCGCGGACTTGAGAACGCCGTCGGCAGCTGAAGTCAGCGAAGCGATTTCGTTGATCATGATCAGTTCCTCAAAAGGTCGATGTGGCGCATGACCATTTCACGGGCCTGGGTCATGACTTTCAGATTGGCTTCGTAGGAGCGGTTGGTCTCACGCATGTCGGCGAGCTCCAGAAGCGTGTTCACGTTCGGCATCTTGACGTAGCCGTTCTCGTCCGCCGCCGGATGACCCGGGTCGTATTCGACTGTGAAGGGAGCCTTGTCGGCGCCGATGCCCTTCACCGAGACGAGATTGGCCTGATGCGCCCTGCTGAACTCGCTTTCAAATGTGATGGTCTTGCGCTGGTAGGGATCATCTCCGGCCGTTTCCCCCGTGGAACGGGCATTGGCGAGGTTTTCGGAAACCACGCGCAGGCGCTCGGACTGCGCCCGCAGTCCTGCACCGGAGATCTGAAGAGTTGCGGCAAGCGGGTCGGACATCTTGTTTTCCTCTAGGATTTCACGGCGGCGAGATACATGCGATGAAAAGACTTCGCGATACTGGCGTTCAACGAATGATCGCGCGCGACCTCACCGGCCTTCATCAGTTCCTGTTCGACGCTGACGGAATTGCCCGAATGGCTGACTGCCCAGCTGTCCGCCTTTTCCACATCGGATGAGCGCGCCGCTTCCATGGTCTGGCCGAGATGGCCGCCATGGGTGGCCGTCATCGCCAGCTGGGTCTTGCTGATCACGGTGGTGAAGGGTTCCAGGTCTTTCGCCCGGAAGCCCGGTGTGTTCGCGTTGGCAATGTTTTCCGCAATGGTCGCCTGGCGCACGGACAACCAGTCATTGCTGCTCGACACCAGTTTGTTCAGGAAAACAGGCTCCATCGGAGGCCTCCTTTAAGCTCAGGTTGCCCCAAGTCCTAAAAGACCAAGCTTGCCCGAGGCTGGCCCGAACACCGGTATCCGGCTGCAAGGGCGCAAGGTCCACGCAATCTTCGCAGTGCATGCGTTGACTGTGCGCAGGTTCAATCGCCGCCTGCGCCCTGACTGGATGTCACGACCGGGAGATACCGATGATCTGGTGGCCAAGACCACTCGACAGCTTGAGAGAGAACCGGTGTTCAGCCGCGGTCCCAAGAGCAGTGCACTCACAGCGGCGCACCGGAACGCGATTGATTTTCGCCGCGCCGTTATCGGCCCTGTTCATGTGCGGTCCGCTTCAGGCCCAGCCGGTCGATTGTGCCGGCTACGCCAGGGCCTATGCCGATGCGCATGTGTCGGGAGATCCGGCCGACCTCGATATTGTCGACCCGGCCATGCGGGGAGCTGTTGTCGGCGGAGCGTGGCGCGGACCTAGCGGTGCGCGCCGGGGTGCGGTCGCAGGCGGTGTCCTGGGCGTCTTTGACTCGCTTGGCAACGACCCGGCTGGATGGCGCGGACTTTACGACCTAGCCTACAGGCTGTGCCGCAACAAGCAGTCACCGGCAAACCATCGACCTTCGACCCTGGGGGATCCCAGCTATCGTCCGGCGCCTTCGCCCTACCGCGAACCTCTCGCACCCGCCGCCCCGGCCGCGCCGCGAAAACCCTAGAAACAAGGTTGTTCCATGTTTTCCTTTTTGACCGCAAAACGGAACTCGATCACGAATGCCATTCAAAGGCGCCTGCACCCTCGCCAGCGCACGCGCCTGCGCCCAGCCAAGCTGGCCAGCCTTGACAACGAGTTTCTTTGCGACTGCACCATCAGGGACATTTCCGATGGCGGTGTCCGCCTTGTTCTCAGCGAAGACCATGATTTGCCGGAAGAGTTCTACGTGTTCGACGCGGTACCGAAAACCGTCGCCGAAGTACAGCTCAGATGGCGTGAAGGCCTCGCGGCAGGCGTGACCTATCTCGTTCCGCCTGCAAGTATCCGGCATTTCAAGAACACCGGCGTTCGCAAGCTCGCCCAGAGGCTTTATGCGCTCGATGGCTGAACAGCAGTATTTGTCCGACAAATATTTTGAAAGAACAGTCGGGAACCGTACCAAATTCGATGATTTTGTCACCTTTCGGCAACAACCTCGAACAGACAGACAGCATTTTCTTTTCCGGCGTGATGATCAAGTCTCAAAATTCTAGTGTTCTTGAAAATTCACCTGTAAAACGGCTTGGGAGACCAGCCCGGATATAAAGCTCTGGCAATGATCAACAATTCCGACCTCCCGAGCCTGAAGCATGGATAAAAACAAAAAGCCGACTTTCGAACTCCCCGACAAAGTTCTCACTTCACTTCCCACTGGCGCCGTCAAGGACATTGTTGAACTCCTCGGCAAAAGCATCATTCAAGGAACCTACGAAACCAACGCCGTTCTGCCACGCGAAGAGGAACTGGTCGACAAGCTGGGGGTCTCCCGGACCGTTGTCCGTGAAGCGATCAAGGTCCTGTGCGGAAAAGGACTTGTTCGCACGGCGCGGCGTTACGGTTCCCGGGTCTGCCCGTTCGAAAGCTGGAACCTGCTGGATCCCGATGTGATCCGCTGGCACGATCCCGCCAATCCCCGGACGGCACGGATCTATGCCGAAGCCACGGATCTTCGCATCATGTTCGAGCCGGAAGCCGCCGCGCTTGCCGCGGGAAATGCCAGCCGCGAGCAACGCGACATCATTTTGGCGGCCGCCAATTGCATTCACCTGCAGAACGGCGAAACGGACACGATCGGTGCCGACTACGCCTTCCACTCCACAATCCTGCAAGCCAGCGGGAACCTGATGCTGGCGCAATTGCAGAATGTCGTCTACGCCGTCCTGCTGTTCTCCTATGCCGCCGGGTCTCCAAGCGCATCAGAGGTAAAGGCGTCACGGCGCAATCATGTCGGCGTGGCCGACGCCATCGTGGGTGGAGATTCGGAACTGGCTCGTCTGCGCATGCGTGACATGCTGTCTCAAAACAAGGCGATAGCGGAAAAATTTGCTGTGTCCCGATCGAGCTGACGCTGTTCGGGCTCCTGCGAGCGCTCCTGGCCCTGGCAACGGCCACATTTTGCAGACAGGGACTTTGTCTATCCTGACGGTTGTGCATAGATGACGGCCGAAACCGCCACGGACCAATGTCAGGGATATAGATGAGCTTTTACACTCAGGACGAACTTGCTAAAGGAACGTTTGTCGGACGGGTCTGGCGCCCGGACATAATGGGACCGGCGATCGTGACCATTCGTGACACAAAGGTGGTCGACATCTCCACGAGAGCCGGGCCGACCGTTCGCGACATTTGCGAGATGGAAGATCCGGCAGATTACGTTACACGGGCCGAGGGCCATGTGATCGGCAATTTCGAGACGCTCGCGGCAGCCAATCCAGGCGATCCATTTTCGGCGCATTTCCTGGCGCCTTGTGACCTGCAGTCGGTCAAGGCCTGTGGCGTGACCTTTGCGAATTCCATGGTCGAGCGGGTGATCGAGGAACTTGCGGCCGGGGACGCCCAGAAGGCGGAGGAAATCAGAAATCGGGTTGGTGCCGTCATCGGTGACAGCCTGCGCAACATCAGGGCGGGATCACCCGAAGCCGTCAAAGTGAAGCAGACCCTGATCGAGGAAGGGGTCTGGAGCCCCTATCTCGAAGTCGGCATCGGACCGGATGCCGAGGTCTTTTCAAAGGCCCAGATCCTGTCTTCCGTGGGTCCAGGCGCGAAAGTGGGCCTGCACCCGATCTCCAGCTGGAACAATCCTGAACCGGAAGTGGTTCTTGCTGTGTCCTCCAAGGGAGAAATCGTGGGCGCGGCTTTGGGCAATGATGTCAATCTGCGCGATGTGGAAGGCAGATCCGCTTTGCTGCTCTCGAAAGCCAAGGACAACAACGCATCCTGTTCCATCGGCCCGATGATCCGCCTTTTCGATCAGAGTTTTTCACTGGCCGACGTGCGGTCCGCGGAACTCGAGCTTCGCGTCGAGGGAACGGACGGCTTTGTCCTGAAGGGGCATTCTTCCATGTCCCAGATCAGCCGGGATCCGGAAGACCTTGTTGGCCAGACCATCGGCCGGCATCACCAGTATCCGGACGGTCTCATGCTGTTTCTCGGAACCCTGTTCGCCCCGACCCAGGACCGGGATGTCGCCGGTGAGGGTTTCACGCACAAGATCGGCGACGTCGTGACCATATCCGCACCTGGCCTCGGACAGCTCCGGAACACTGTTGATCTTTCGACCGAATGCCCGGAATGGACCTTTGGCGTCAGCCATTTGATGCGCAATCTGGCCCAGCGCGGCCTGATCTGAGCCGGCGGGGAAGCGATGAGGCACCGCTTCCCGCAGACCGAATGCGCCACTCAATCCAGGTCGGGATAGCTGGCGTCGTAAAGATGTTCCCTGACAAAGGCTTCCAGATCCGCCGGCTGAGGAACCTGGGCGAGACCCGCGTCGAAGACAGTCTTCGCCACACGGGCCGCTGTCTTGACCGATGTCTCCAGAATGTCCGACTGCGGCGGGAACAGGGTTCCCTGTCCCAGCAGCTTTTCCGGGACCTGGTCGGCGACGGCCTTGGCCGCCTCGATGAACATCTCGTCGGTGACGCGTCTCGCCCGGGTCGCATAGATCGCCATCGCCACCGCAGGGAAGATATAGAGGTTGTTGGCCTGTCCGGGCCTGTAGGTCTCACCCGCATAGTCGACCGGCGGAAACTGCACACCGGCTGCAAAGATGACCTTGCCCTTCGTCCACTGATAGGCCTGCTCGGCCGTGCATTCGGCATGGTCTGTCGGATTGGACAAGGCAAAGACGACCGGGCGCTCGTTGAGGTCTGCCATGGCCTCCACGACCGACCGCGTGAACAGCCCCCCTACGGTGCTCACCCCGATCAGCGTCGTTGGCTTGACCGACTTGATGGCCTTGGTCAGGTCGCGCGTCGGAGCGTGCTTGTGGGCATATTTGCGCTGGAAGTCGAAGAGATCGTCCCGCTCGGACTGAAGAAGACCGTTGACATCGTACATCCAGATCCTTGACCGGGCCTCCTCTTCCGAGAGGCCTTCCGACACCATCTCCGAAACCAGGAGATCCGCGAGGCCGATCCCGGCCGAGCCTGCACCCGCGAAGAAAATGGTCTCGTCCTTGAGCGATCCGCCCTTGATCTTCAGCGCATTGATCAGGCCCGCGAGGGTAATGCCGGCGGTTCCCTGGATGTCGTCATTGTAGCAGCAGACCTTGTCGCGGTAGCGGGCCAGCAGATGCACCGCGTCACTTCCGGTCCAGTCCTCGAAATGGATGCAGCAATCGGGATAGCGCTCCTGAACCGCCTCGACGAATTCGTCGACAAACGGATAGAGCTCTTCGGTCGGCGGCCGCTTCTGGCGAATGCCGAGATAAAGCGGGTCTTCCAGCAACGGCTCGTTGTTGGTTCCGGCGTCCAGGAACAGGGGCAGGAGATGCTCCGGTGGCACACCCGCCGCGCCGGTATAGAGCTGCAGCTTGCCGATCGGAATGCCCATGCCGTTCGCGCCGATATCGCCGAGACCGAGAATGCGTCCGCCATTGGTAACACAGATGAAGCGAACATCCTTGTCCGGCCAGTCGCCAAGGACCTTGCTGACGTTGCCCTTGTGCGCGATCGACAGATAGACGCCTCGAGACCGCCGGTAGATATGGCCGAATTTCAGACACGCCTCACCGATGGTCGGATCGTAGACGATTGGCAGGAACCGGGTCGGATCCGACATGATGACCTTGTAGAAAAGGGTCTCGTTGGTATCCAGCAGTCCCGTCAGGTAAATGAACCGGTCTATGTCGCTGTGCTTGTGGTTCAGCTGCATCAGAACCCGTTGAACCTGCTGGTCGAGTGTTTCGACCACAGCCGGCAACAGCCCCAGAAGGCCGTATTTCTCCCGTTCCTCTACCGAGAACGCCGTGTTCTTGTTCAACACCGGGTCGTGGATTAGGTCCAGCCCCATCTTGCCGCTGCGGGATACTTTCATCATGGTCTCCAATGCAAGAAGCGATCGTCAGGGTCGTGTCAGAGCGACGGGTGAATCATTTTCGACGGATCGACGACCTTGTCGAATTCCGCTTCGTCGACATATCCGAGTTCCAGGCAGGCCTGTTTCAAGGTCAGGTCCTTCTCAAACGCATGATGCGCCGCATAGCTGGCCTTGTCGTAACCGATCACCGGACTGAGCGCGGTCACCAGCATCAATGACTGGTCCAGGTATTCCCGGATTTTCTTCCTGTTGGGCTCCATGCCCTCGACAAGGAACCTGGCGAAATTGGCGCAGCCGTCTCCCATGATCCGCACCGACTGCAGAATGGAATTGATCATGAGCGGCTTGTAGACATTCATTTCCAGATACCCGCCGGATCCGCCGATCCCCACGGAAACGTCGTTGCCCATCACCTGCGCCGCGATCATGGCCAGCGCTTCGCACTGGGTCGGATTGACCTTTCCGGGCATGATCGAGGACCCCGGTTCGTTGGCGGGGATCTTCAACTCGTAGAACCCGCAGCGCGGTCCGCAGGACATCAGCCGGATGTCATTGGCGATCTTGAACAGCGAGACAGCCAGGGTGCGCAACGCTCCGCTCAACATCACCAATGCATCGTGGCTGCCTTGCACGGCGAACTTGTTCGGGGCACTGACGAAGGGAAGAGCAGTCAGTTCGGCAATCTTCGCCGCGGACTTCTCGGCGAATTGCGGATGGGTGTTGATGCCCGTGCCGACGGCCGTTCCGCCCAGCGCCAGGGAAAGCACGTCTATCAGGGCGTGATCGATCCGGTCCATATCCTGGCGCAGCATCTCGGCATACCCCGAAAACTCCTGCCCCAATGTCAGCGGCGTCGCATCCTGCATATGCGTCCGGCCGATCTTTATGATGTCGTCCCATTCCCCGGACTTCGCCTTCAGACTGTCGTGAAGCGTCTGCACGCCGGGAAGCAGCCGATGCGTCGTCTGGATGGCCGCCGCCATGTGCATGGCCGTCGGAAACGAGTCGTTCGACGACTGGGACATGTTGACGTGATCATTCGGATGAACCGGGTCCTTGCTCCCCAGGACACCCCCGGCAATAGCGATTGCCCGGTTTGAGATCACCTCGTTGACATTCATGTTGGACTGCGTGCCGCTACCGGTCATCCACACGTGGAGCGGAAAATGCGCATCCAGCTGTCCGTCCGCCACTTCTTCTGCTGCCTTGACGATCAGATCCGCCAGATCCGGCTTGAGCAGCCCCAGATCGACATTGGTCAGCGCGGCGGCCTTTTTCAGGATACCGTAGGCGTGGATGAGCTCGATCGGGATCAGATCGTTGCCGATTGAGAAATGCTCAAGGGACCGCTGCGTCTGCGCACCCCAGTACTTGTCCTCGGGAACCTCGATCTCGCCAAGACTGTCACTTTCGCTGCGCATGCTGTGCTCCTGTCTGTCGGCTAGGATGTCTGTCGGCTAGGATGCCAATAGTGTTGAAGTCAATCTGCTGTCGGGGGACTTCAGCCCGTCGATGACATCAAAATGGTGCCGTTCCGCTTCCTCCTCGTATGCCGCGGACGGCCATGCATCTGCCAGCAGCCTGGACTGCCGGAGGAATTCCGGTCGTTCCGCGCCGCCAACCCAGGCGACGACCGGGCAGTCGCTCACCGGCTTCTTAAGCGCCGGGCTTTCGGCAATGGCATCGTCTTCACTCATCCTGAAGGCGTCATTCATGCTGGTGTTTCTGAGCGGCCGCAAATCATGCAGGCCGCTGATCGACACGACCCGTTCTATCCGTGCCAGCACCTCCGGTGGCAGCAGACTGTCCTCGCAGACCATGCGCGTCACGAGATGCCCGCCGGCAGAATGCCCTGTCAGCCGGATCGGGCCGGCGACACGAGCGGCAGCCCTGGAGATCGCCGCGGCAATCTGGCGGGTTATGTCGGCGATACGGACATCCGGCGCGAGGTCATAGGACGGCAGACATGTGGTCCAGCCCCTTGCAAGCGGTCCTGCTGAAAAATGCGACCACTTGCTCTTGTCGAATTTCATCCAGTACCCGCCATGGACGAAAATGACGAGCCCTTTCGATTTCCGTTCCGGATGGAAGATATCGAACCGGTGGCGCGCCCCGTCGCCATAGACGATGTCGAGGTCCTTCTCCATCCAGGACTTTCGGAACGCCTCCGAATCGTCTTCCCACCGCTCAACATAGCCGGACGCACCTGGAATATGCGCCGCATTGGCGTAGGCATCGTCCCAATCGGTAATCAGCGTTTCAGTCATCAACAGCCTCAGGCACCTTCTTCAACCAGAGGCATCATCCTGCACGATTTGTCGTGAAAGCGGAATGACCTGCTTTTCTCCACACCTTGCCAAATCAAAGCTGCCCGACCTAACGTCTCACGAACCATGAACTGCGGGAGATGAAACGCTGATGGTGGCGCGTTGTTCCAATCGAGTGATCAATCTGGCGCATTTCCTCACCAGGAACGCCGCCCGTTGGCCGGATCGGCCTGCGATCATCTGGCAGGACCGGACCTGGAGCTGGTCGGAGCTGGATGAACGTGTTTCCGCCCTCGCCCGCGCGCTCGAGACCGAATACGGTCTCTCAAGGGGCGACAGCCTGCTGGTCCAGGCCGAGAACTCGAATCAGATGATCGAGATCATGCTGGCCGCCTTCCGGCTCGGGGCGGTCTGGGTTCCCTGCAATTTCCGCCAGGCGCCGGGCGAAACCGCCTATGCCGCGGAAAAAGCCAGGGCGAAGGTCTTCGTGTGCGATGCGGGGTTTGCCGCCCAGGCCGCCGCCGTCAACACCGCCTGCCCTGGTCTCACAGGATGCATCAGCATCGGTCGCAGCGCCTTTGGCGCCGACTACGAGACGCTTGTGGCGAGCAACCATGGGACCAGCGTCGCCAACGCGCCTGTCGACCATACCGATCCCTGCTGGCTGTTTTTCACCTCCGGCTCGACAGGCCGGCCAAAGGCGGTGGTGCTCAGCCACGGCCAGATCGGCTTCGTCTGCGTCAATTACATGGCCGACCTCATCCCGGGAACGAACGAACAGGACGCCTCGCTCGTGATCGCCCCGCTGTCACATGGCGCGGGCCTGCAATTGATCGCACAATTGTCGGCCGGGTCCGCGCATGTCCTGATGCCAAGGGGGGGCTTCAGTCCCGCGGCCGCCTTCGAGCTGATCGAGAACCACAGGATCAGCAACCTCTTCACGGTGCCGACCATCGTCAAGCGCCTTGTGGAAGACCCTGCCGTCGACCGCTTCGACCATTCCAGCCTGCGTCATGTGATCTATGCCGGTGCGCCGATGTACCGGGAGGATCAGAAAACCGCGCTGCAGAAGCTTGGCAGCGTGCTGGTGCAGTATTACGGGCTCGGCGAAGTGACCGGGAACATCACGGTGCTGCGCCCCCAGGATCATCATCTCGAGGACGGACCGGACGCACGGGTGGGAACCTGCGGCACGGAACGCACCGGCATCGAGGTCTCCATCCAGGACGATGACGGCAACCATCTGCCGCCTCACCAGACAGGGGAAGTCTGTGTCATCGGCTCTGCCGTCTGCGCGGGGTATCTGGAAGACGATGCTGCCAATGCCAAGTCGTTCCGCAATGGCTGGTTCCGGACCGGCGACATCGGTCACATGGACGAACAACGGTTTCTGTACCTGACCGGCCGGGCCTCGGACATGTACATCTCCGGCGGATCCAATGTTTATCCGAAGGAGGTGGAGGAGGTCCTGCTCACGCATCCGGGCATTTCCGAAGTGGCCATTCTTGGCATTCCGGACCCTCAATGGGGCGAAGTCGGCCTCGCGGTATGCGTCGCCGCGACCGCTCCCCCGCCGCCTCCCGAAGCCCTGTCGGAATTCCTGACAGGCCAGGTCGCCCGCTACAAGATGCCGGCGCGCTATCTGTTCATCGAGAAAATGCCGACCAGCGCCTATGGCAAGATCACCAAGAAGCTGGTGCGTGAGCACCTCGTCGATAAGGGGCTCCTGTGAGACGTCCCGCCCCGAAGAACCTGTCCGACATCCGCCATCCCGGCCCTTCCGCCAGCGATCGCACGCCTCATATACGCTGCCGGGCGGAGCCCTTTGCTCCGCGGCTTGAGAGCGCTGTTGACCTTGTCCCTGCCCTCGGCGCTCTTGCAAAATCGGACGGCTTCGGTTCCGCCGTGCTGGACCTGAGCGGGCTGGTGCTGGGTCCCTTCGACTATGTGATGCCGGACCGGGCGATCGATGACCGCCACGCGGCCTGGTACAGCGACACCCATTCCTCGGCTGGCGCAACGCTTCAAGCAGCCGTTGCGATCCTCGGCTGGCGGGAGGGCAGCTGGTTTGCCCATGTCCATGCCTTTTGGCACGAAAACGGCCGTGACCGCCTCGGTCACCTGTTGCCGGCAAGCCTGAAGGCGGGTGCGCCGGCGAAGCTGGAGGGGTACGGCCTCAAGGGTGCCGTCTTCAGGGCGGCGCCGGATCCGGAAACCGAATTCACACTGTTTCGCGTCCATCCTGACCCGGCAACAGCCTCGGCGAAGCCCGACAACGCCCTGATCACGACGCTCGCTCCCTTTGCGGACCTTCATGTCAGCGTTTCGGAACTCGCGGGCAAGCTCGATACAAAGGCCTATGACGTTCTTGGACTTGGCAGCCTTGCGGGCGCCGCTTTCCAGGATGATCGCCCCATGACCGGGCTCATATCGGAGATCCTGCTGCTTCCCGGCGCCGGAACCGGAGGTAAACCGGACCTGACACTTCCGGTTCGGTGCGTCGATCTCGACGGCAACCTTCACGCGGGCGCGCTCCTGCCTGGCAAGGCACCGACACTGGTGACATGTGAACTTCTGATCCGGAACAGCGGCGATACGACTTAGCTCGCTCTCGCTCTGACGTTCTACCGGTTGCGATACCACCGCGGGATTAGAACAGTAAGAGAACATTTACCCTTGCAGAACACAATGGGAACAGGTACCATGTTCTTGATTTGTACCAACCCATTTCGCGGTAGGGGATGCCGATATGTTGACGCGCAAGCAGTACGAACTGCTCATGTTCATTCACGAAAGACTCAAAGAAACCGGTGTTCCACCGTCTTTCGATGAAATGAAGGACGCGCTGGATCTCAGGTCCAAGTCCGGCATTCACCGGCTGATCACCGCCCTTGAAGAGCGTGGCTTCATCCGCCGGCTGCCCAACCGGGCCCGCGCCATGGAGGTGGTCCGCCTGCCCGATTCGATCGCTCCCGGCCTCGGCGCACCGCGTCCACGCGGAAGTTTCTCGCCGGAAGTCATCGAAGGCTCGCTCGGAAAACCCGAAGCCTCCAAGGCCGTCGAGGAACCGGTTTCCGCCGGAGCGGAGATTCCCGTCATGGGTCGCATTGCCGCCGGCGTGCCCATCGAAGCCATCCAGACCCACAGCCATTCGATCACGGTGCCGCCGGAACTGCTCGGCAAGGGGGAACATTACGCCCTCGAGGTGCGCGGTGATTCCATGATCGAGGCCGGCATCCTTGACGGGGACACCGTGCTGATCCGCCGGACCGACAGCGCGGATAGCGGTGATATCGTGGTTGCGCTCGTCGACGAGGAAGAGGCAACGCTGAAGCGCTTGCGCAAGAAAGGCGCGTCCATCGCACTGGAGGCCGCCAATCCGGCCTATGAGACGCGCATCTTCGGTCCCGGCCGCGTTCGCGTTCAGGGACGGCTTGTGGCCCTCTTCCGGCAGTACTGACCGGGGCTGGCGCTTGACCTTACTCGTCGCGGATCGCAGAGCGCAGGCTTTGACGCGTGACGGAGCCAGGCCTGTGCCATGGGCGCGGTGGATCCGGTATGGCAAAGACCATGCGCTCGATAGCCGGCTTGAACCTGCGAACCGTTTCGCTTGAGCCTGACCTGTCTTCGCTCGCCGGGACAGCATCAGGCGGGTCGGGTCCGGTTTCCCTGTGCTTCAACCAGATGGACACCGCGCCACGCATCGACCGCAGTTTCTGATCGATGATGAGGCCGGCGCCACAGGCACCCGGAGCGATTAGATCGCTTACGATGATATCGGCATAGCGGCAATCGGCTTCCAGCGCCTCCAGCCTGCGCGGAACCGCAATGACCAGTGGGCCGTCCACCGGCTCCGGGCCATCGTGATCCGAGGCAATCCGGTGGGCCCTGACAACGCAACCTTCCCGGTCACATTGCCTTTGGGGTGATGTCATCTTGCGCGATTTGATCGCATCTCCCGACACGCCTTCAACCTGGAACCAGAGATCATTCACAAACGAGTTGGTTCTGCCCGCAAAACGCAGTTGCCCGCCCGCGTCGCGGGCGGCAAGGCGATTTCCCGAAGCTGAAATCTGCACATCGGGCGGACGAGACTGGCCTGCCAGATACAATCCGGCGACGAGCGGCAGCACCGCCGCGAACCGCTTGCGCCCCGGAAGAAGAAGCCCGGAAAACAGGGCCGCCATCAGCAGAGACGCCGCGCCGCCATCCAGTTTCCCGAACGCGCCGTTGCCCGCATCAAGCCCGGCGGTGAAATGTGCAATCTTCAACAGAAGCGAAACGCCCTGGGACATCACCCACAACGGGCCGGCGGCCAGGCCAAACGGCATCAGGGCGAGCGCCAGAACGCCCATCGGCATGACGAGAAGTGAGAAAACCGGCATGCCGAGCATGTTGCCGATCAGGCCGTAAGGCGCCACCCGCCCGAAATGATGTGCCCCGATGATCCCGGTGGCCAGGCCGGCGACCAGGGCCGTAACAAAAAGTCCAGCCGCCCACCGGCCGGCAAATCGCAGCAGCCCGGCAGCAACACCTTGTTGTTCCGGCCGGATGTCCAGGCCACGTTCACGGCGGCGCCAGAGATCGTAGACCGCCACCAGGCAGATCACCGCCGCGAAAGACATCTGAAACCCGGGAAAGAACAGCCGCTCCGGCGCCAGCACAAGCAGGACCAGCCCCGCCAGGGCGACGCTGCGCAGCGTCAATCCGCGGCGGCCGACCAATATCCCGAGAAAGACAAGCGCAATCATCAGGAACGACCGCTGCGTCGCCACGCCCGCACCGGAGAGCAGCAGGTAGACAACTGCGGCGGCAAGCGCAGCGAGCGCCGCCCATTTATGGGTCGGCCAGCGCAGCGGAAGCGAAGGAACAAGCGCCAGCAGCAACAGTGCGGCGCCGTAGGTACCTCCGGAAAAAAGCGCCATGTGCAGACCGGAAATGGCCAGGATATGCGCCAGCCCGGCGGCGCGCAGATCTTCCTCCTGTGCTTCGCCGATACCGCCTCGGTCACCAACCAGTACGGCGACAATCAGGGCTGCCTCGGGTCCCTCTTCCAGACTGCCGCGAACACGCTCGGCAAGATGCCTGCGCAGCTGAGCAACCAGGGCTGCGGCCTGCAAGCCGGACGCTTCCCGGGCAGGGCCGAGGTTCTCCGGCGGCCCGAAACTGAAGCCAGTGGCACCGATGCGCGAGAAATAGGCCCGGAAGGAAAAGTCGTAGCCACCGGGATGAACCGGTCCCGGCGGTGGAAACAACCGCGTCCTCATGCGCACGCGATCACCGACCCCTGCGTCACTTCCTCTAGGAACGCGCAAGCGAACCCTTTCGGGAAAACCGCGCCGGGAGGCCGTATGCCCATTGACGGTCTCGACCGCCAGGACGAGCCGGCCTTGTTTCGGACCGCCCTGCCACTCCAGCACCTGCCCGGTCAGCTCGGCATTCATGGGCTCGGCCAGCCTGGGCGCATCAACACCTGCCGTCCGCATGGCCCCGGCAGCGCATCCGCACAGGAAGGCAAGCAGGAGCAGGACCTGCCACCCGGCGGCTCCCTGTCGGCGAAATGCGGCAAGCGCGCCCAGCACCGTTCCGCACAGGACAAGTGCCAAGGCGATCCATGACGGCTCCACCGGCAGAATGACATAGACCGCAATCCCCGCGGCAAAGGCGAAGGCGCACCACAACAGGCCCTGCTCGTCCCGGAACCGGTCCTCGTCCGCAGATGCCGACGACAGGGCGGCGGAGCGCTTTAACAGCAGGCCGGCCAGCGACACGGAGCGCTTCATCGGCCTGGAGGAAAACTCGTGGGCTATTTCGGAATTTTGTGCCTCGAGGGTAACCGTTTCCGGACGGTTGTCATTGTCGGTCGAAGGATATGCCCCCGCTGCCAACACTTCTCCTCATTGCCGCGCACGAGAATCGGGCGCGCAGCCTATTTAGCCGCGCCGATGCCTGTGCTAAGACCGCGCCACCAATCAGGCGCTTTCAGCGCCGCCATTCTGACAGAGACTTTCAAAAAGCACCATGGCACAAGACATCGTCACGCGTTTCGCTCCGTCCCCGACCGGTTTCCTGCACATTGGCGGCGCCCGCACCGCCCTGTTCAACTGGCTCTTTTCAAAGCACTTCGGCGGCAAGATGTTGCTGCGTATCGAGGACACGGACCGGGCCCGCTCGACACAGGAAGCGGTCGACGCCATCCTGGACGGCCTGACCTGGCTCGGTCTCGACTGGGACGGTGACCCGATCTCGCAATTCGCACGGGTCGACCGGCACAAGGAAGTTGTCGACCAGATGCTCGCCGACGGCACCGCCTACCGCTGCTACTCCACGCCGGAAGAACTCGACGCCATGCGCGAGAAGGCCCGTGCCGAAGGCAAACCGCCGCGCTATGACGGCACATGGCGGGACAAGGATGCCTCGCAGGCACCTGCCGGCGTCGATCCGGTCATCCGCATCAAGGCGCCCCAGGAAGGCGAGACCGTGGTTGATGACATGGTCCAGGGCCGCGTGGTAATCCCGAACAAGGATCTCGACGACTTCGTGCTGATGCGGTCCGACGGCACACCGACCTACATGCTCGCAGTGGTCGTCGACGACCACGACATGGGCGTCACGCATATCATCCGGGGTGTCGATCACCTCACCAACGCCGCCCGGCAGACCCTGATCTTCAAGGCCCTCGGCTGGGACGTTCCGGCCATGGCGCATATTCCGCTGATCCACGGTCCGGACGGTGCGAAACTGTCCAAGCGCCACGGGGCCACCGGAGCAGAAACCTACCGGGCCATGGGTTACCTGCCGCAGGCGATGCGCAACTATCTCGCGCGTCTCGGCTGGAGTCATGGCGACGAGGAAATCATTTCCCTTGAAGACATGATCAAGTGGTTCGGCATGGATGCCGTCGGCCAGTCCGCCGCGCGCTTTGACTTCAAGAAGCTGGAAAACCTCAACGGTCACTACATGCGCGCGACGGATGACGCGGAGCTGCTGGATCACTGGAAGATCTACCTCGCCCACGCCGACAACGGTGAAGCGGTGCTTAGCTGGATGACCACCCCTGCCAACGAGCAGGTGGCCCTCGCTGCGCTGCCCGGCCTGAAGGAGCGCGCCAAGACCCTGGTGGAACTTACCGAGAGCGCTTCCTATCTGTGGCGCCAGCGGCCGCTCGATACGGACGAGAAGGCCCAGAAGATCCTGGACGATGACGCCAGGGCCATCCTTGGCGACCTTCACGGCGTGTTGTCCGGCATCTCCGACTGGGTGGCAGAACCGCTTGAAACGGCTGTAAAGGCTTATGCGGAGCAAAAGGAACTGAAGCTCGGCAAGGTCGCCCAGCCGCTTCGCGCCGCCTTGACCGGCCGCGGTACTTCTCCCGGCATCTATGATGTGCTGATCGCACTCGGACGCGAGGAATCCCTGGCCCGGATCAAGGATCAGGCCGCCTGACCGCCTCACGCAAACCGCTGCCCGTTGCGCACTTTTGCCTGCATCGGGCAGCCCCGAAGCCGACGAAAACCTTCTTTGACCAAAGCGTTATATCGGCCAGCTTGCGGCAGTGCGGTAAATGGGCTACGCAAGACGCGAAAATGTCTCCCGTGCCGTCCGACAACCGGAAACGGACCCCTTTCCCGAAGGGGTAGAAACAAGGACGGTGCACCCGGTTAACGCAGAGGGGTTTCTGAATGGCCGACAACAACGCCAAGCTCAACGTCGGTGGCAACGCCCACGATTTCGACGTACTTGACGGATCCATCGGACCGTCTGTCGTGAACATCTCGTCCTTGTACAAGGACACGGGCATGTTCACCTACGACCCTGGTTTCACCTCAACCGCATCGTGCGAATCCAAGATCACCTATATCGACGGTGACGAAGGCACGCTCCTGTATCGCGGATATCCGATCGAACAGCTCGCCGATCACGGCGACTTTCTGGAATCCTGCTACCTGCTTCTGTACGGTGAGTTGCCGACCAAGGCGCAGAAGGACGATTTCGTCAGTCGGGTCACCTATCACACGATGATCCACGAGCAGATGAACCGGTTCTTCTCCGGTTTCCGCCGCGACGCGCACCCGATGGCCGTCATGGTCGGCACCGTCGGTGCCCTGTCCGCCTTCTATCACGACAGCACCGATATCACGGATCCGCATCAGCGCATGGTTGCCTCGCTGCGCATGATCGCCAAGATGCCGACAATTGCCGCCATGGCCTACAAGTACCATGTCGGACAGCCGTTCGTGTATCCGCGCAACGATCTCGGCTATGCCGCCAACTTCCTGCACATGTGTTTCGCCGTCCCTTGCGAAGAATACAAGGTGAATCCTGTCCTGGCCCGTGCCATGGACCGCATCTTCATCCTGCATGCCGACCATGAACAGAACGCGTCGACTTCGACCGTCCGCCTTGCCGGCTCCTCGGGCGCGAATCCGTTTGCCTGCATTGCCGCCGGCATTGCCTGCCTCTGGGGCCCGGCCCATGGCGGGGCGAACGAAGCCGCGCTCAACATGCTGTCGGAAATTGGCTCCGTCGACCGGATTCCGGAATTTGTCGCCCGCGCGAAGGACAAGAACGATCCGTTCCGTCTGATGGGCTTCGGCCACCGGGTCTACAAGAATTACGACCCGCGTGCCCGCATCATGCAGAAGACCACACACGAGGTTCTTGGCGAGCTCGGCATCAAGGACGATCCGCTTCTGGACGTTGCCATGGAGCTGGAGAAGATCGCGCTCAACGACGAATATTTCGTCGATAAGAAGCTCTATCCGAACATCGATTTCTATTCGGGTATCACGCTTCGGGCCCTCGGCTTCCCGACCACCATGTTCACCGTTCTCTTCGCACTGGCCCGCACCGTTGGCTGGATCGCGCAGTGGAAGGAAATGGTGGAAGATCCGTCCCAGCGTATCGGCCGCCCGCGTCAGCTTTATACAGGAGCAAAGCTGCGCGACTACACGCCGATCGATCAGCGCCGCTGATCACGGCCGCCGTGGCGACGGCGGGACGAATTGGAATGTTTCAGAACGCCCCCGGTTTTCCGGGGGCGTTGTCATTTTGCCCTAACGGAACAGACCGGAACTCAAGAAATGAATTTCCGGCG
This sequence comes from Roseibium sp. Sym1, assembly GCF_027359675.1. Lineage (NCBI taxonomy): Bacteria > Pseudomonadati > Pseudomonadota > Alphaproteobacteria > Hyphomicrobiales > Stappiaceae > Roseibium > Roseibium sp. Sym1. The sequence goes on along the minus strand of NZ_CP114786.1, from coordinate 4,776,462 downwards.
ATCGGCGCATTCGCGAACAGAGTATTCGGGACCCAGTTATCGGCGAATAAGACTTCGGCAAAGTCTCTCGGCAGCAAAACTGAACGAGAGGAAAACGTCCATCAACCTGCGCGCCTCTCTACTATTTTTTTAGTTTAACAACTACTTTTGCGTATTATTTGCACCAAATATATTTTTTTACTTTTACATTCTAATATTTATCACTCTTTTACAAATAATAAGGACTCTCCCCATAGCATACGTTGCAACAAGTTCGCGCGAAACGCGCTCGGGATCTTGAGGGGCTAATATGAATTTCCTGAAATTTGCGTCTGACATGAAGCTTGGCGTCAAGGTCGGAGGCAGCTTTGCAGCGGTCGTCGCGCTCACCGGAATTGTCGGTGGTGTTGGCGCCTACAGCGTCATGACGCTGTCGGAACGGATGGAAATTGCCAAACAGTCAACCTCCACCATCGCCCAGCTGCAGAACCTGGCTAGCAAGCGGGAGGATTTCCTGTCCACCCAGGACTTGCAGGCTGCCGATGCCGCCATCGTCGATATCAGCACGTTGCGCGAGGAACTGGGTGTGCTCGAAACCCAGCTCAAAGCGGATTCAGGGGCCAGGGTCGCCGTTACCGAAGCTTCGTCGGCGGTGAGCGATTTCCGCAAAGCTTTCGAGAAGGTGGTCGGGTTCACCCAGACCCAGTCGGAGAAAAAGGCACAGCTTGAAACCGCTGTCCGGAACCTGGAGCAAGCCGCTTCCCAGATCCTCGGCAAATCCCTGATGGCCCGGGACGGGGTCAGCCAGGACGAAACCAATGCCCGCAAGACGCTGGTCCTCGCCAACAAGGTCGGTCAGGCCGCTGCCGGCTTCCAGGAAGAAGCCCTGACGCTGCAAAACCTCTTCAACGCGGCCGCAAACAACGCAAAACAACTGGCGGACATCAAGAAGCGTGTCGCGGCCCTGGTCCCGTCCGCCAAACAGATGGCGGCAAACAGCTTTGAAGGCGTCGACCCCGGCAAGTTCTCACAGCTCGCGGCCAAGACCGCCGAACTCGAACAGACGCTCGACAAGCTGTCCCAGACCAAGGATTACATCGAGATCTTCGACCTCACGGATGCGGGCAAGGCCGGTTTTGACGTAATCGTAACAAGCGTGAAGGAAATCCGCTCCCAGGCAAATGTCGCTATCGACAATGTCTACGCCCAGGCGGACGAGATCAACCAGCGCTTTTATGTCGTCGACAGCGCCGCGGACACGGTCATGCAGATCGAAGCGGACGCCAATGCCGTCAAGGCTTCCGCATTCTACTTCATGCTGACTCCGGACGAAACGACCAAGGCCTCCGTCGCAGAGGGCATAGACGGGTTGAACAAGCTTGCCAGCCGCCTGGAAAAAAGCGCCAAGGATTTTCCGGCTATTGCGGACCAGGTCCCGCCGGTCAAGTCTTCGATCGACTCGTTCGCGGCAAGCTTCTCCGAACTGGCCTCCAACCAGTTTCAGCTGGGTGACCAGATCGAAACCATGAAGGACCTGTCCCAGACGGTCCAGGCACAGATTTCCAAAATCTCGGCGGATCAGGGCGCGGCCGCCCAGGCGTCGAGCGCCAGCGCCCTTGGCGTGATCACCCTGGCGCTTCTCGCAGCCGTGCTTGCGGGTGTCGGCATGGCCGTCGCCCTGAATTTCGCCGTCACCCGTCCGCTGCGCAGAACCACCGAAACCATGTCGCGCCTTGCTGAGGGCAACACGGATGTCGTGATTGACGGAACCGATCGTGGCGATGAAGTCGGCGACATGAGCCGAACCTTGCAGGTGTTCCGCGACAATGCGGTCGAACGCATCCGGCTGCAGTCCGAAACGGAGCAGGAACAGCAGATGCGGGCTGAACGCCAGTCAAGGGTCGAATCCCTGATATCCGAGTTTCGTGAAAAGGCCACAGAGGTGCTCGGCTCGGTGGCGGAAACCGCCCATACGCTGGACGGCACCGCGCAGGATCTCAGCACGATAGCAAGTCAGAATTCCAGCCTCGCGGAAAGCACCTACGGCGTGACGGACGAAGCCACCCGGAATGTCCAGACAGTTGCAAGCGCCGCGGAGGAACTGGCCGCATCGATCGCGGAAATCTCCCGCCAGGTCAACCAGACCACCCAGGTGGTGGACCGCGCCACGGAAGGAACCCAGGTCACCAACGAAAAGGTTCAGGGCCTGTCCACCGCCGCCACCAAGATCGGTGAAGTCGTCAGCCTTATCCAGGCAATCGCCGAACAGACAAATCTTCTGGCGCTAAACGCAACCATCGAGGCGGCCCGTGCAGGTGAAGCCGGCAAGGGATTCGCGGTTGTCGCGGCCGAAGTGAAGGAACTGGCCACCCAGACCTCAAGGGCAACGGAAGAGATTTCTTCCCAGATTTCCGAAATACAGGGGGCCACGAAGGACGCCGTGACCGCGATCGAGGCGATCACCCGGACCATGGACGAGGTCAACGAATACACCTCGACCATCGCCGCCGCCGTCGAGCAGCAGGGCGCCGCGACCAACGAGATTTCGGTCAATGTTCAACGGGCGGCCGAAGGCACCGGGTCGGTCAAGACCAACATGTCGGACCTCTCGCAGGCCGTCGCGCAGACCAGCCAGAACGCAAATCTTGTCCTGGGGGCGTCGAGCGAGGTGTCCCAGAAGACCGACACGCTCAAACAGGAAGTCAACCTGTTCCTCGACAAAGTCGCCAACGCTTAGCGCAACCTGGCGCCGGTCAGCGTGCCCCCGGACCGATCCCGTCCGGGGGAATCCTTTTTGAAATGAAGAAGTATCCCCTCGTCCGGCCACCATCTCGTGAACCTGAGGGCTATCCGGCCTGTGCGAATTTCATGGCTCGAAGCACCACGTCTGCCGCGGCCCCCCGCTGGCTGTAGCCGTCGGGCAACTGCATCACGCTGTCGAGTCGTGTGAGTTCCGCCATCTGCCGATCCCGTTCCGGTCCGGCCGAAAGCAGCCTCACGAGGTGATCCGAAAGAACTTCGGGCTTCACCTGGTCGTCAAGGAACTCCGGAATTGCCTTGCTGCCCAGAATGATGTTCGGCAGGACGAAGGAGTCAACGCTGGCGAATTTGAATATCCGGTTCAGATCCTTGAGACGCCGGAAAAACCAGTCGACCTTGTAGGCAACCACCATCGGCACACCGGAGAGTGCCAGTTCCAGCGACACGGTTCCGGACGCCGCGAGCGCAGCGTGGGCCTGCCGGAAGGCGCGTCTCTTGGCGTCCTGCCCGGTCACGATCTCAGGCTTCACCCGCCATGTCGCAACATCTTGTCGAATCCTATCCTCCAGGTGCGTCACCGCCGGCAGAACGACCTTCACGTCCGGCAGGCTCCGGCAGACCAGAGCGATTGTCTCCCCAAAGACCGGCAACAGGCGATCGATCTCGCTGCGCCGGCTGCCCGGCAACACCAGCAGAACGCGTTCCGCGGCCTCCAGTCCACCCCGTTCGCCGGCGGCCGGCCTGAGTTCCCCGGCCTTCTCGCTCAACGGATGTCCGACATAATGGGTTCTCGGCCCCCCCAGGCTCCGGTGCGCATCGGGTTCAAAGGGCAGGAGCGCGAGCAATTCATCTACATAGACGCGCATCTTGCGGGCACGGCCCGGGCGCCAGGCCCAGACGGACGGCGATACGTAGCCGACGATCGGAATATCCGGCGCACGTTTGCGCACGCGTTTGGCGACGTTGTGGGTGAAATCCGGACTGTCGACGATGACAAGCACATCCGGCCTGGCGGCAATCACGGCATCAACTGTCTGGTACACCCTGCGCACGATCAATGGCAGCCGGGCCAGCACGGCCGACAGCCCCATGACCGATACATCTGACATGTCGAAAAAGCTGGTCAGCCCGAGCGAAGTCATCTTCTCGCCGCCGACGCCACAATAGCGAACACCCTCCCCCAGGCGCTCGTTCAGAGCGTGGATCAGCTCTGATCCAAGCTGATCGCCTGATTCCTCACCGGCAACAATGCAGATTGTCGGCATGCGTCCGTTCATGCCGGGTCCAGATCCGCCGACCGGTCAATACCGATCAGGAAGAGTTTTGCCTGATCCGCCTTGCGGATCGTTTCATCACGCTCCGCAATCAGGGCGCCACTGGCCTCCACGGCAATGCCCGCCAGGCCGGCCGACACTGCCAGGTCGACGGTTCGAGGCCCGACCGCGGGCAGATCCACCCTGAGGTCCTGGTTCGGCTTGGCCGTCTTGACCAGCACGCCGGCGCGCCCCCTGGAGCGGATCCGACCGATCCGCCTGAGTTCCGCACAGCGCTCCAGCATCGCATCCGTTCCTTCCGCGCCTTCAAGCGCGACGACGCGTCCACCGACGGCTACGGCCGCCTGACCGATGTCCAGTTCTCCCAGTTTCTCTGTTGCCTTGAGCGCCAACTCGACGTCACCCCAATCGTCCGCTTTCGGACGAATGCTGCCCAGCACACCGCTTGCGGCCAGCAATTGCGGTGCCACATCCTTGATCCCCACGACGCGATACCCCTCGTCTTCAAACAGACGGATCACCTTGGTGAGCAGGCTGTCGTCACCGCCCGCCAATGCCCGAATGATCGTCGGCAGACGCTTCAAGGTCCCGAAATCCCCCAAGATGGAAGCAAAGTCGGGCCGTTTCGACACACCGCCGATGAGCAGGACTTCCCGGCAGTCCGTCTGTTGCAGAAACCTGTACAGGCGGCCTATTTCCCCCCAGCCAAGCTGGGTGTCAGCCCGTGCCCGGGTGTGTTGATCCGCCTCGCCCTTGATGGCGACGATCCGGAAATCCCGTCCAGAGGCGGCCAGGCCGTCCGCAATCTGACACGGCAGCGTACCATTGCCCGCTATCAGGGCAATGCGAGGCATGGTTCCCTGCGTACCCCCGGACATGGTGTCAGTCTTCGCTGCGCGGCGTACAGAACCTCCGGTCTTCCTTTTCCAGGATGAAATCCGTGACCGTCTTGACCAGCGGCTGATCCCCGGTCTCCGCGGCGACAGCTTCCGCCCGGCTGCGCAAGGTTCCGTCCTCGACTTCGAAGAGCGCCCGATAGGCCGCGCGCAGCGCGTGGATCTGTTCGCGTGGCAGCCCCTTGCGTTTCAGTCCGATCAGGTTCAGCCCTGCCAGACGTGCCCGGTCACCGATAACCGAGCCGTACGGTATCACGTCGAATTCCACACCGGTCATGCCACCAACGATGGCCCCGGTGCCGATCCGGGACCACTGGCGCACGGCACTCAGCCCACCCAGAATCACGAAATCGTCCAGTTCCACATGGCCCGCCAAGGTCGCATTGTTGGCGAGAATGGCATGATTTCCGACCTGACAATCGTGACCGACATGGGCCCCGACCATGAACAGGCAATTGTCGCCGACCCGGGTCACGCCGCCGCCGCCTTCCGTGCCGGGATTCATCGTCACGTGTTCACGGATCTGATTGTTGGCGCCGATTTCCAGACGGGTCACCTCGCCGGCAAATTTCAGATCCTGCGGCTTGTGGCCAATGCTTGCGAAAGGAAAGATGTGGGTAGCCGGCCCGATGGTCGTATGGCCGGCGACGGCAACATGCGCTTCCAGGATGACACCGTCGGCGAGTTTCACGTCGGGACCGACAACGCAATATGGCCCGATACGCACATTCTCGCCGATAACGGCCCCGTCTTCGACAATGGCCGTTGAATGAATTTCAGTCATACATCCTCACGCATCTACCAGCATTGCGCTGACTTCCGCCTCTGCAACCTTGGTCCCGTCGACCAGGGCCACGGCGTCGAACTTCCAGATATTCGAACGCTGCTTGATTTTCTTGACATGGAAGTGAACCTGGTCACCCGGCTCCACGGGCTTGCGGAACTTCGCCTTGTCGATGGTCATGAAATAGACCAGCTGCGGCGGCGCGTCATCGCCTCGGGCATGCACGCACAGCGCGCCCGCGGTCTGGGCCATCGCCTCGATCAGCAACACTCCGGGAAACACGGGGCGTTCCGGGAAGTGACCTGTAAAATGAGGCTCGTTGATGGTGACGTTCTTGATACCAATGCAGCTGTTGTCACCGTCCATCTCAATGATCTTGTCGATCAGAAGGAAAGGATAACGATGCGGCAGCAACTTCATGATCTTCATGATGTCTGCGCTGGCAAGTGTCTTGTTTTCTGCGTCTTCCATAAAATACCCCTGGGCGCGTTACTGCCGCAAAGTCATTGCTCGTTCAAATTACCGTTTACGATCCGCCGCCGCGCTCTGCAAGTTTTCTGACCGCAGCGACCTCACGGAACCACTGCTTCACCGGCTTTGCGGGCGTGCCGCCGTAGCGGCCTCCTGCGGGCAGGTCATCATTGACGACACTTACCGCCGCGACCTGGGATCCCATGCCGATCGTCACGTGACCGCGCACGCCCGTCTGGCCGCCGATGGCAACGAAGTCTTCCAGAGTACAGCTTCCCGACAGACCGACCTGGGACACCAGCACGCAGTGGCGGCCGACTACGACATTGTGACCGATCTGGACCTGGTTATCGATCTTGGTCCCCTCGCCGATCATTGTGTCCCGGTTTGCTCCCCGGTCGATCGTCGTGTTGGCGCCAATCTCGACATCATCCTGAATAATCACCCTGCCGACCTGCGGCACCTTCAGATGGCCTTGCGGCCCCATGGCATAACCGAACCCGTCCTGGCCGCAACACACGCCGGGATGCAGATAGACACGGTTGCCGAGAACCGAGTGCTGCACTGTGGAATTCGGCCCGATAACGCAATCACGGCCAATCTTCACGCCGCGCCCGATAACGGCATTGGCACGGATAACCGTACCTGCACCAATCTCGGCACCCGCGCCAATCACCACACCGGCTTCAACGGTCACCTCGTCTTCCAGGATTGCTTCCGGATCGATACTCGCACGCTCCGAAATGCTTGCGCCGACGGGGTCCCGCGGCTGCATTGCTTCCGGATAGAGATTGGCAAGCACTTTCGCCCAGGAACGATATGCGTCGGTGCAAACCAGGACCGCCACCCCTTCGGGCACCTTGTCCTTGTGCCGTTTTCCGACCAGGCACGCTGCTGCCGTGGTGGCCTCAAGCTGCTTGAGATAGGCCGTATTGTCGAAGAAGACCAGCATCCCCGGACCGGCGTCTTCCAGCGGAGCGACGCCGGTGATCTCAAGGTCGGGTTCGCCACGCATGATGTCGGCTTCCGCCCAGGAAGCGACTTCACTCAATTTTACCGGAACGGGTGTTTTGAAAAAAATCGGCTCGGACATGCTTTTATCCTTGTTGCCAGCCAACAAAAACGGCCGCCGATCATGCCGGCGGCCGTTTTTATCGCATCTGACCGCGGTTTAGAAGCGTGTACCGCCGCTCAACCGGAATACCTGTGTCTTGTCGGCATCGTCCTTGACCAGCGGGTAGGCGAAGTCAGCCCGCAGCGGTCCAAACGGAGATTTCCAGCGGATACCCGCACCCACCGATGCACGGATATTGAAGTCGTCGGAATCGATCCGTCCGCCATTGTTCTGGACCAGGTTGACCAGGCCGCTGTCCGCGTCCCACAGCGAGCCCGCATCGGCAAACACCGCGCCGCTCAGGCCGAATTCCTTCGGAATGGCCGGGAACGGGAACCGGGTTTCAGCAGACGCTGCGAAGAAGAAGCGGCCACCGATGGCATCGCCGGTCGTCGCGTCACGCGGACCGATGCCCTGGTTTTCGAAACCCCGGACAAGATTGCCACCCAGCATGAACTGCTCGGACACCCGCAACCGCTCGTCGCCAAGGGCGAAGATGTTTCCGCCGCGCACCGAAACGCTGCCAACGAGACCGTAGTCCGCCAGGATTTCCTTGTAGGCACGCGCCTGGGCTTCCGTCTTGATGTAGAAGCTGTCGCCACCGAGACCCGCGACTTCCTGACCGAACGAAGCGTAGAAGCCGTCGGACGGGTCAAGATTGCGATCCAGCGTGTTGTAGCGAAGCTCGTAACCGACAAGCGACGTCAGATAGGTACCGAGCGAGTCACAAACCGCCAGGGACAGGCTGTTCGTATTACAGTTGTTGATGCTCGTGGAGACGTTGTTCGGATCCGAGTTCTCTTCCTGGAAGATGTTGTAGAACAGACGAACGGTCAGTTCCTCTTCACGGAGCGGCAGAGTGAAACCAAACCCGCCGCCGGTCCTCTTCTGATCGAACGATCGGTAGTCGTTGGCATCATCCACCTTGCGGTACAAGTCGAGATCCAGCGCCACACGGCGGCCCATGAAGAACGGTTCAACGAAACGGAACTCGTAGGACTGCGTGTCCGTGCCGCCGCCAACGGCGATCTTCACGAACTGGCCACGGCCGAGGAAGTTCTTTTCCGTGAGCGAGATGTCGCCGATGACACCGTCAACCGTCGAATAGCCGACACCGAAGGAGATTTCACCGGTCGGCTTTTCCTCGACGCGGACATTGACGATCACACGGTCGGGTGAACTGCCCTGCTGTGTGGTGACCGAGACATTCTCGAAGAAACCGAGATTGCGCAGGCGCCGCTCCGCCTTGTCGACCAGCGCACGGTTGAAGGCATCACCTTCGGCAAGGTCGAACTCGCGGCGAATGACATATTCGCGGGTCCGGTCGTTGCCGATGATGTTGATGCGCTCAACATAGGCCCGCGGACCTTCCTCGATGTAGTAGATCAGGGAAATCGTGTTGTTGTCGTAGTCGCGCGCTCCCCGCGGACGGACGCGGGCGAATGCATAGCCTTCTTCCGAGACGCGCAGAGTGATGTCCTCGACCGTTTGCTCAACCCGCAGGGAGTTGAACGTGCGCCCGCTCTTGGTACGCACCAGGCGGCGCAACTCGTCAGGATCGACATCGGGGATCGTCGAAACGATCTCGACATCACCGATTTCGTATTTCTCACCTTCGTCGACGGTAAATGTCACGTAGAAGATGTTCTGCTCGCGATCGAGATCCGCACTGACGGAAACGATCCGGAAATCGGCAAAGCCTTTTTTGTTGTAGTAGCGGCGCAGCAATTCCTCATCCGCCGCCAAACGGTCCGGATCGTAGGTGTCAGTGCTGCGAAGCCAGCTCAGCAGACCGCTTTCCCGCGTGCGGATCACGTCACGAAGACGGCCATCGCTGAAGGAATGATTGCCGATAAAGCTGATCCGCTCAACGCCGGTCTTGGCGCCTTCATTGATTTCGAAGACCAGGTCGACGCGGTTCTGACCGCGGTCGATGAACTGCGGCTCGACGGATGCGCCGTAGCGCCCGGAGCGGCGATAGGCCTCCAGAATATTCTGGACGTCGGCCTGAACCTTGGCACGGGACAGCATGGAACGCGGCTGCGAACGCACCGCGGTTTCAAGTGCCTCATCGTTGATCTTGCGGTTACCCTCGAAGGAAACGCGATTGATGATCGGGTTCTCGGTAACCGTAACAACCACCGTTCCGCCACGCGGGGTAATGTCTACCGTGGCAAACAGGCCCGTCGCGTAGAGGGCCTTCAGGCTCTCGTCGACATCGAAGGCACTATAGGAGCGCCCGGGCACGATGGTCATGTAACTGATGACGGTTTCATCTTCGACACGGGTGTTGCCGTTGACCTGAATGCTCCGCGCAACCGCCGCATGGGCCTCGGAAACCAGAGACACAGGACCAAAGCCCTGCGGTACGGCCGAACCGATCGAAAAAATGGCTGCCGCAAGCAGAACGGCCCGTGTAAGTTTCTGCAATCGCTGCATTATTGCGCTATGCCTTTGTTTTTAATACCCCTCCCGGGAATCCGCACTTACCCCAGCAGATTCTCGGAACCGACGAGTGTTTTATAGGTTTTTACCGATAACGCAACCGCCCTTCCGGACTGAAAGCGATTTAGTCTGAAGACGTTGCGTCAATGTCACGGCTGTCATGAATCGGTGCCGACCAGCCGCATGATATCTTTCCAGGTGACAAAGACCATCAACATCAGAACCAATCCCAGTCCGATGCGGAAGCCGACATCCTGAACCCGCTCGCTCAAAGGCCGGCCGCGCAGGGCTTCGGCAGCGAAATAGACCAGGTGCCCGCCGTCGAGAATCGGCACCGGAGCAAGGTTGATCAGGCCGATGCTGACCGACAGCACGGCGGTCAGGGATATCAGCGGCAGAATGCCGAGGTCTGCGACCTGACCGGAAATCTGTGCCACCCGGATCGGGCCTCCCAGTTGGTCGGCGGACTTGCGTTGCGTGATCACGCCCCAGACATAGCTGACAGTGCCCTCGATGATCCGCCAGGTCTCCCTGCCCCCTTCAGCCACGGCCTCGAGAGGACCGTATTTGATCAGGACCACGTTTTCGGGGGTCGCCAGACCGCGCAGCCCGATATCGCCCGCCATCTGCCGTTCACCGAAAAAGACTTCCTTTTCCTTGGCGTCCGGCGTCACGGTCAGCGTGACCGGTTTGCCGTCTCGATCCACCTCGAATACGAGCGGCGTGTCGGCGTTCATGAGGACGACCTGGCGCAATTCGCTGAATGTCTGGATCTGCCGCCCATCGATCTCCGTAATGACATCCCCGGACTGGATACCGCCACGATCCGCGGCGCCACCTGCGAAGACCTCTTCCACGACAGGCCGAAGCCCCTGTTTGCCGATGGCGACAAACAGAGCAGCGAAGATGCAGATGGCCAGGACAAAATTCGCAAGCGGTCCGGCCGCCACCACGGCCGCCCTTTGCCAGACCGGCTTGGCGATGAAGGCGGTTTTGCGGTCCTCTTCGCTCATCTGGGCAATCAGTTCCCGGCTCGGTACGCTGGCAGAGTTTTCATCGCCGGCAAACTTCACGTAACCGCCAAGGGGAATCCAGCAAAGCTTCCACCTGGTGCCTTTTCTGTCCGTCCGGCCAAAAAGTTCCCGGCCGAAACCGACGGAAAAGGCGTCGACCTTGACGTTGCACCAGCGCGCGACGGCAAAATGCCCAAGTTCATGAAAAAACACCACGATTGTCAGCACGAACAGAAATGGAATGATGGTGCCGACAATGAGGGTATATGCGGAGAGAAGAAGGTCCATGAAGGGTGTCCGATCCAGCGCAGCCAGGATTGTTCCGTTGCACTGTACTAAAAGGAAAATTACGGCGTGTTAATGGTGAGCCCGATTTTTTCGCGTCCTGTCAACGCTATGAACACCTGGAATTGATCCACTTCGCGGCTCTGACCCTGGCCAGATGGTCGAGCGCCAGGACGTCCTCGACACTGTCCACCGCGGCAAGCGCGTTTTCGCTGTCAAGCTGTTCCAGAACAGCTTCAATGGCGGCGGGGATGTCCATAAAGCCTGCCTGGCGGGCAAGGAAAGCCGCCACGGCGATCTCGTCCACTGCATTGACGACGGCCGGAGCACCGCTCCCCGTCTTCATGGCGTCCAGGGCAATCCGGAGTGCTGGAAACCGGTCCAGATCCGGCGCCTCGAAAGTCAGCTGCGAGATTTCCGCGAGATCAAGCCGCCTGACCGGTACCGGCATCCGTTCGGGATAGGCGAGACAATGGGCGATCGGCGTGCGCATGTCCGGACTGCCGAGCTGCGCCAGCAAGGACCCGTCCCTGTATTGAACCAGCCCGTGCACCACCGATTGCGGATGGACGAGAACGCCGAGCTGATCGTGAGAGACAGGAAAAAGATGCGAGGCTTCAATGACTTCAAAGCCCTTGTTCATCATGCTGGCGCTGTCGATCGTGATCCTGGCGCCCATGTCCCAGTTGGGATGTTTCAAGGCCTGTTCCGGCGTCACGCCGGCCATGTCCGCCTTGGAAAACGTCCTGAAAGGACCGCCTGACGCGGTCAGGATCACCTTCTCGACCTGATCGGCACGCTCGGCCTCGAACACCTGGAAAATCGCATTGTGCTCGCTGTCGACCGGCAGCAGTTCCGCACCGGTCTCCCGGACCCTGGCCATGAAAAGATCGCCGGCGCAAACGAGGCATTCCTTGTTGGCAAGCGCGATACGCCGGCCGGGCCGGATCGCTGCCATGGTCGGTTTCAGACCGGCGGACCCGACAATGGCGCCGACAACAAGATCCGTCTCCCGGTCGACGGCTTCCAGAACCGCGGCCTCGCCCGCAGATACCTCGATGCCGGTTCCCTGCAGGCGTTCCGTCAACTCGCCGAGACGCGACTCTTCGGCCAGGATGGCTGCCCCAGCCCTGAGCTTTCTCGCCATTTCGGCCAGAAGATCGGCGTTGCTGTTGGCAACAAGGGCAACGACCTCGAACCGGTCCGGATTGCGTTCGATCAGGTCCGCGAGACTCTGGCCGATAGACCCGGTTGCTCCCAGAACGGTGATCCTGACCACATCCTTGCTGTCGTTATACGCGGGTGCACCCGCCATCGGCATTACTCCAAACTCAGCTCAGGCCAAGCCCCGCGATCGGGTCTGACAAGGTGCCCCCGGAAATCAGGCCGGCGAGGACCGCGACGATGGCGGCCGCAACCAGCCCGTCTATGCGGTCCATGATGCCGCCATGTCCGGGAATGAGCCTGCTGGAATCCTTGACCTCAAACCGGCGCTTTATGGCCGATTCCAGGAGATCACCCGCCTGGGAGACAATGGAAAGAACGGCAGCCAGCAGGGCCCAGGCCAGAAGGTTGTTCTCGCCGGTCACATAGGCGACACCTGTTCCGAAGATCGTGGCAAGCACAAGACCGCCGGTCGCGCCGGACCACGTCTTCTTGGGCGAGACCCGTTTCCAGAGCTTCGGCCCCCCGAGAGCACGGCCCGTGAAATAGGCGAAGATGTCGGTTGCCCAGACCACAAACAGAAGAAAGAACGTGACGACAAGGCCATTGCTGCCATCCCGCAAGGCCAGGAACGAAAAGAGGGCCAGACCACTGTAGATGGTGCCTTCCACGCCCCAGCGGCCCGATTTGGAAAATCCGCTGATTGCGAAAACGGCAAACGCCCCCAACAGCATGACACCAAGGCCGATCTCCGGCTGTCCGGCCACGTGCAAGACTGCTAGAGCCACCAGCCCCCCCTGTCCGGCAAGCGATGCCGCCGACTTCAGTGGCGTTCCGGTAATGGTGAACCACTCCCACAGGAACAGCATTGTCACGACCAGCATGAGCAGGCTGAAGACGATCCCGCCCAGGTAGGCGAGACCAAGAACGAGCGGCCCCAGAACCAGTGCGGACGCCAGTCTCACTCCCAGGTCGGACATTTTTTTCGAGGGGGGATCTTCCTGTGCCATGATGCCAGCCAGACGTCAGAACGTCTTGGCGCTCAGGCCACCATATCGCCGCTCACGCGCGCCGAAACAGTCGAGTGCCTGATCAAACGCGGCTTCGTCGAAGTCCGGCCACAGTTGATCGCAGAAATAGAATTCGGAATAGGCCGCCTGCCAGAGCAGAAAATTCGACAGCCGCATTTCGCCGCTCGTGCGGATAATGAGATCAGGATCGGGCAGACCGCTTGTGTCCAGAGCCCCGGCAATGGCGCTTTCGGTGACGTCTTCGGGACGCATTTCCCCCGCCGCCACCTTTTCCGACAAGGCCTGCGCGGCGCGCACGATCTCGTCCCTGGAGCCGTAGTTGAACGCAACCACCAGCTCAAGACCGGAATTGTCGCGTGTCAGCTCCTCCGCCTCCTGCAGAAGCGTGAGGATACCCTTGTCCAGATCTTTTCGCCCGCCAATGATGCGAATGCGCACATTGGCTTCATGCAGTTCGCTCAGGTCCCGTTGGACGAAGCGGCGCAGCAGCCCCATCAGGAAGGACACTTCCGTTTCCGGGCGGCTCCAGTTCTCCGAGGAAAAACTGTAGATAGTGACGACTTCGACACCGACCTTGCCGGCATGGCGGATAATCTTGCGTAGCGTTTCAAGCCCTTGCCGATGTCCTTCCGTCCTTGGCAGACCGCGTGCTGTCGCCCAGCGTCCGTTGCCATCCATGATGAAGGCAACATGACGCGGCAGCTTGGCGACGGTATCGTCCGTCGCTTGCGCTTGCAGGTCGCGGTCCGGGCTGACGCTCATTTGCTCTCCCAATTCACAGGGTCAGGTCCGGAACGATCAGACCTGAGAAATTTCCTGTTCTTTCTTTTCGAGCATCGCATCGACTTCGCCGATCATCTGGTCGGTGAGCTTCTGCACCTCGTCGGAGGCCACCCGGCTGTCATCCTGGGAGATCTCGCCGTCCTTTTCGGCCTTCTTGGCGTCGTCCATGCCGTCGCGGCGCACGTGACGGATCGCCACCTTGGCATTTTCGGCATATTTGTGAGCGACCTTGATCAGCTCCTGGCGGCGTTCCTGGTTGAGCTCGGGAATCGGCAGACGCAGCAGCTGGCCATCGACGACCGGGTTGAGACCCAGGTTCGATTCGCGGATCGCCTTTTCAACAGCGGCCACCATGGACTTGTCCCAGACCTGGACCGCAAGCATGCGCGGCTCGGGAACGGAGACCGTTGCAACCTGGTTGATCGGCATGGCCTGGCCATAGGCATCGACGGAAATCGGGTCCATCATGGAAGCGGACGCGCGGCCTGTCCGCAGGCCGGCAAATTCGGTCTTCAACACCGACAGAGCTCCCTGCATTCGGCGCTTGAGATCGTCCAGGTCCACACCTTCTACCGACATTTTTTCCTCACTGTATTTTTGCTTGGCGAATTCGGGTCGCTTCGGAACCGGACCGTGTCCAGCGCGCGTGGGTCATATCCTAAGCACGACCCGGTCCAGGTTTTCAACAGACCCGAGAGTCTCGGCGCGCGCCAACATGGCATAAACGTGCCGAAACACAAGAGCTTGTGCCGGGAATGAGCCTAAATCTTTCAGTCACCCACGACTGTGTAGGTACCGGTCTCCTGAAGGACGCTGACAAGCGCTCCGGGCGAATGGATCGAAAACACGATAACCGGAATGGAATTGTCGCGCGCCAGCGCAATGGCGGTTGTGTCCATGACTTTCAGGTTGCGCGTGATGACTTCCTCGTAGCCGAGTGTCTCATAGCGCTCGGCATCGGGATTGACCTTGGGGTCCTCCGAGTAGACGCCGTCCACCTGCGTGCCCTTCAGGAAGGCGTCGCATTTCATTTCCGCCGCGCGCAGGGCCGCACCGCTGTCCGTGGTGAAGAACGGGTTGCCGGTGCCGCCGGCAAAGATGATCACATCGCCATCTTCCATGTAGCGGTCGGCAACACGCTGGGAGAACGTCTCGCAGATGGACGGGACGGAAACCGCCGACAGGACACGGGCATTGACCTTCAGGCGGCGCAGGGCATCGGCCAGGGTCAGGCTGTTCATGATGGTCGCGAGCATGCCCATGTGGTCGCCGGTGACCCGGTTGCCACCCTTGGCCGCCACGGCTACACCGCGGAAGATGTTGCCCCCGCCGACGACGACGCCGACTTGGGCGCCGAGGGCCACCGCGTCGGCAATTTCCTTGGCGATCCTTTGCACGATGGCCGGGTCAATTCCAAAAGCCTGCGAGCCCATCAGCGCCTCGCCGGAGAGTTTCAGAAGGATCCGTTTCCAGCGCAAGGAATTCGTCATGGGTGCACCCTTTAAAAATTGTCTTTCTAAAAAAAAAGCGCCGGACTTGCCGGCGCTTTCTTCGGAGCTTACTGCCCGGTGGCGGCTGCCACCTCTGCGGCGAAGTCTTGCTCTTCCTTCTCGATCCCCTCGCCGAGGGCGAAGCGGACAAAGCCGGAGAGTTTGACGTCGGTGCCGAGTTCCTTCGCGAGCGCCTCGACGGCCTGTTCAACCGTTTGATCCGGGTTGATGACAAAAGCCTGCTTCACGAGGGTAACTTCCTCGTAGAATTTGCGCAAACGGCCTTCCACCATTTTCTCAATGATGTTTTCCGGCTTGCCGGACTCGCGGGCCTGCTCGGAGAACACCGTCTTTTCACGCTCGACCACGGCCGGGTCCAGCTCGTCGGTGCTCAGCGCCAGCGGGCTGGTCGCGGCAACGTGCATGGCGATCTGCCGGCCAAGCGCGTCCAGCTTGCCCTTGTCGCCGGAAGATTCCAGGGCGACCAGAACACCGATCTTGCCGAGGCCTTCAACGACCTTGCCGTGGATATAGGTGGAAACGACACCTTCATTCGCGCTCAGAACCGCGGAGCGGCGCAGGGTCATGTTCTCACCGATGGTGGCGATCGCGTCGGTGATGGCGTCGGTGACCGGCTTGCCGCCAAGGTCGGCGGCAGCAACGGCCTCAACCGAACCGTCGGTGCCGACGGCTACCTGGGCAACCTTGGAGACCAGCTCCTGGAAGCCTTCGTTGCGGGCGACGAAGTCGGTTTCGGAATTCAGCTCGATCACGGCAGCCTTGCTACCGTCGGCAGCCACACCGACCAGACCTTCAGCGGCCACACGGCCAGCCTTCTTGGCAGCCTTGGCCAGGCCCTTGGTGCGCAGCCAGTCGACAGCCGCTTCCATGTCACCGCCGGATTCGTTCAGGGCGGTCTTGCAGTCCATCATGCCAGCGCCGGATTTCTCGCGGAGCTCTTTTACCATCGCAGCGGTAATGCTCATCGATTGCCTCGTGCATGGGGGGTTTCAGATGAGACACGGTTTAGCCGATGGCTTTCCGCGCCTTTATGACGGGACTGCAACAATTTGCAGCCCGCCTTGCGAATTCAACATAAATCTGCCGCGCGGGACGCGGCAGAGATATTTCTTAGGCCTGAGCCGGTGCGGCTTCAGCTTCAGCTTCAGCGGGTGCTGCTTCGGCAGGAGCTTCTTCAGCCGGAGCTTCTTCGGCGGTTTCCGCCAGAGCTTCTTCAACCGGAGCTTCGTCCGATGCGCCGATATCCATGCCGGCTGCGCCCTGGGCGCGGGAAATGCCGTCAATGGCGGCACGGGCGATCAGGTCGCAATAGAGCGAAATCGCGCGGCCGGCGTCGTCGTTGCCCGGCACCGGGTAGGTGATGCCGTCCGGATCGGAGTTGGAATCGAGGATCGCGGCGACCGGGATGCCCAGACGGCGGGCTTCCTGGATGGCGATGGATTCACGGTTGGTGTCGATCACGAAGATCAGGTCCGGGATACCGCCCATGTCCTTGATGCCGCCCAGGTTCCGCTCGAGCTTTTCACGCTCGCGGTCCATGAACAGGCGTTCTTTTTTCGTCAGGGCGTTGGCAGCGTCGGAGGACAGGGTCTCTTCCAGCTTGCGCAGGCGCTGAATGGACTGGGAGATGGTCTTCCAGTTGGTCAGCATGCCGCCGAGCCAGCGGGCGTTGACAAAGTACTGCGCGGAGTTCCGTGCGGACGATGCAACAGCTTCCTGGGCCTGGCGCTTGGTGCCGACGATCAGAACGCGGCCACCACCGGCAACCGTGTCGGACACGGCTTTCAGAGCCTGGTGCAGAAGCGGAACGGTCTGGGACAGATCCATGATGTGAACGTCGTTGCGCACACCAAAGATGAACTGACCCATGCGCGGGTTCCAGCGGTGTTTCTGGTGACCAAAGTGCACACCAGCTTCGAGCAGCTGGCGCATGGTGAAATCGGGCAATGCCATGGCCCTTATCTCCTGAGTTTTCCGGTTTGACCTCCGCAAGAGGATGTGGACCGGAGGAGATGTTCCTCGCGGGCACCGGATGGACCCCGATAAGCTCAGGTTCCGCCCCTTGCGTGTGGAATGCGCGCCTTATAGTGGGGTCACAATTTTATTTCAAGGCCCAAGAACCGGTTTTATTGCGGAATGAAGCGGCTTGCGCCGCACTTGCGGGTCAGCCGCTGAGCATCTGCCTTTTCGAGCGACCTCGTTCGGAGCATCCCTTTCCGGACAGGCGATGCGGCACATCAGGTGCCATTTGACACAAGTCAAAGGCAAGATCGTCATAAATTCATATATTCGTATTTATGAATTAATGGAGGCTATGATGACCCTAGACTGGAAAATTGGAGGTTTGACACTTGGTGTGGTCTTCTTCCTCGCCGTCCTGCTTGTCAAACCCATCGGTGTTTCAACACAATTCGTGATCCTCGACGGCATCCTTTGGGACGCCGTCGATCCCGCCGTCGTCACGCAAACGGAAGACGGATACACATCGACGAACGCCTATCTCGCCAAGTCCGGCGGCAAGTATGCCAAGTCTGTATCCAATCCCGTGAACTACAGTTTTGTCTTCGTTCTGGCGATGATTGCCGGGGGCGCCCTCTCGGCCTGGCTCCGCGGCGGTGTCGGCGCGCAGGAACGCAAGGTGTCAGAACTCTGGCGGGCGAATTTCGGCGACAGTGCTCTCAAGCGCTATGCAGCGGCTTTTGCCGGCGGTTTCATCGTGATCTACGGCGCACGTCTGGCCGGGGGATGCACGTCCGGACACATGATGTCCGGCATGATGCAGACAGCCCTGTCCGGCTATCTGTTTGCCGCCGGTGCCTTCGCAGCCGCGGTGCCGACCGCGATGATGCTCTACAAAGAGGAGGTTTGAGCCATGGAAATCGTACTTGCTCTGTTGATTGGCGGCGCTTTCGGCGCAGTACTGGACCGGATCGGCGCATCCGATCCGAACGTGATCGGACGCATGCTCAATCTCACCAACCTGAAACTCATGAAGGCCATTCTCCTGGCAATCGGCACGGGTTCGGCGCTAATGTTCGGCGGACAGATGCTGGGCCTTGTCGATGTCGGCCACATGTCGGTCAAAACGGCCTATCTTGGCGTTCTCTTCGGCGGATTGCTGCTTGGGGCAGGCTGGGCGCTCGCCGGCTATTGTCCCGGCACAGGTCTCGTCGCTGCGGGTGCGGGACGCCGTGACGCCTTCGCCTTCATCGCGGGCGGACTTCTGGGGGCGGCCGCCTACATGATCAGCTACCCGGCCGCCAAGTCTCTCGGCATCCTTGACCCGATTCTCGGTGGCAAGACGACACTTGGGTCCGTTCCCGGCACCGACTACGCGGCCTTGACCGGCCTGCCGGGTGACATTCTCGGGATCGTGCTGGGTGTCGCCTTCGTGGTTGTCGCGTTTCTGTTGCCGGACTGGATTGTCCGCAGAGACACCCGCCTGCCTGCGGAATAAACCCGACCTCATCGCACGCGCTGCCGGCGTGTGCGATGAGGCAACCTGATTGCCAAGATGCCCGCAAAGTCTGTGGAACCCCGCCTGAACAGCTTTCCCTGTTGACGCCCTGCCCGCCTCTTTCTACCTGTTTGGTGCACAATCTCGTCAACCAGGATTCCGAACGTGACCACCAAGGGCATCAATCACCTGGGCCTTACCGTCCGCGACCTCGACCGGACCACCGCGTTTTTCACCGATGTGCTCGGCTGGAAGCTGCTGGCCCGGGACGACGGATACCCCCGCACAACCGTGTCGGACGGCACCGCGCGTTTCACGCTTTGGCAGGCGGACAAGTCCGGGCCGATGACGGCGTTCGACCGCAAGAGCAACATCGGCCTGCATCACGTTGCCCTCGAAGTCGGCTCGGAGGACGAACTCAACGAACTCGCCGGAAGGGTGCGGGACTGGCCGGGGATCACGATGGAGTTCGAACCGGAACCACTTGGCGGCGGACCGCGCAAGCACATGATGTTTTACGAGCCCGGCGGCATCCGGCTGGAAATCATCTGGCCCGCCGGCCAGTGACCGCTCCGGACATGGCCGGTTTGAAGCCTAGTCGGGCCTGACAAGCGTCGGCACGCCGAGATTTTCGATCAGCCGGGTCGTTTCCCGGTGCACCAGGGAAATGTTGCTGTCGCGCACCGTCGGCAGCATCGCCCTTGCCTTGCGCGTATCGGCATAGTCCAGCCTGGCGGCAATGAGCTCCTCCCCGTCTCCCGCTTGCGCCACGACCTGACCGAAGGCGTTCAGAATACGTGAACCGCCCCAGAAAGTCAGAACACCCTCCCGTCCGACCCGGTTGGCCATGGCAACGGGCGCGCCGTACATCATGGCGTAGAAATGCAGCGTCGTTGCCCAGGAGCGCGGATTGTCGAAATCCTCGCCGACCGCTTCGCGCCCGCTCGAGACCGGAGCCACCAGCATGGTCGCGCCATGCAGAAAAGCGAGATGCGCCAGCGCAGGATTGTAGAGGTCGGCGCAGATCAGGAGCCCCGCCTTCCAGTCCTCGCAGACCGTATGGATGTCGACAAACCTGCCGAGGGAATAGAACTTGGTTTCCACCAGCCGCCCGTAGGAGGGAATGTTGATCTTGCGGTGGATGTAGCGCAGCGTCCCGTTCCTGTAGACGCCGGCGGAATTGTAGAACTGCGCGCCCGGCCCTTCCTCGATGAACCCGACGACGATTTCCATGTCGCCCGCCGCGCGGCTAAGCGCGCACAGCCGCGCATCGCGAGACGTCATCGCCACGTCGAGGAGCTGTTCGGCGCCATCGTGCCCAACCAGAGAAAGCTCCGGAAACAGCAGCATGTCCGCTGCCGCCGACCGTGCCCGGTCGATGAAATCCAGATGCTTGTCGAGATTGGAGGCTATGTCACCGGTCGCACTGGCGACCTGTGCCACGGCGAGTGTCAGGAAACGCGGCACGGACACCTCCGGCGGGCCGACACTGGACAGTCCGGGTCAAAGGACACGGTCGAGCAACGTGTCGCTGTAGGGATAGCGCGACATCTTCGCGATGCCGGTTTCCGTGATCACCACCTGCTCTTCCAGCTTGACCCCGTCCATGGCGTCCACTTCGCCGATATAGCTTTCCACCGACACCACCATGCCCGGTTCCAGCACGCCGTCCCTGGAGTATTTGTCGAAGTCACCCTGGTGTGCGACCAGGGGCGTTTCGCCATGCAAGCCCACACCGTGAATGATGGACGGATAGCGGCGATCATAGAAGCGCTCCGGGATCTTCCAGGCTTGGCCGGCAAGCTCCCGGTAGCTCAATCCCGGCCTCAGAAGATCCATGTTGTAGTGGATCTGGTCGTAGGCCATCCGGTAGAGCTCCTTCTGGTAGGCGCTCGGCCGGCCCGGACCGGCATGGAAAGTGCGCGAGAAATCGCAGTAATAGCCGTGGCAACCGATCGTGTCCGTGTCGAGCGCGATCAGCTCGCCCGGCCGCACCGGCCGGTCACTGGCCTCGTTGAACCACGGATTCGTGCGCGGACCGGAATTGAGCAGCCGCGTCTCGATAAATTCCCCGCCCTGGCGGATGACATTGCCGTAAAGCACGGCAAAAAGCTCGTTTTCCGTGACCCCGGGCTTGATCGCCTGTTCAACTTCGTAGACGGCCGCTTCCGTACCCGCGACCGACTGGGCCAGGCACGCAATTTCCTCCGGTGTCTTGATCCGCCGGCAATGAAGCGTGTCCTGCATGCAATCGACCGCCCTAAGGCCTTCCGCTTCCAGAGACCGGACCAGGTTCACCGCCGCCCGGTCGAGACCGACCTTGGTGTTGCCGCCGGCATGCGCGCGCACCAGTTCGGCGATTTCCGCACCGAACGGATCGGAGGACTGGCCGTCCCGCTGGTTTACCGCCGACCAGACCACCTTCGACACCCGGTGTTCGTCGATGGTCTCCAGCCACATGGAGACATGCTCGCTGCCCGGATATTCGAACAGGATGATCGGTCCCTGCACCGGCACATAGATGTAGCGTGTGGAATTGCGCAGGAAATAGCCGAACATGTTGCGCGAACCGGTGGCATAACGCTGGTTGTTCGGGTCGAACAGGACCAGGGCCGCATAATCCTCCTCCACCATCATCGCCCGCAGACGCGCCAGCCGCCCGGCCCGCAGCTGGCGAGGCTCGAAGGCCTGCGGGATCGGATCCGTGTTGCCGGTCGGGGCCGACGGCACAACCGGGATTGTGGCCGGTTCGCAATCTGTCAGGGTTTCGCTTTCAACAATGCTCACGCCTTCGTTCCTTCTTCCGGTTTGCGCAAGGGATGGCCGCTGCCTCAATCCGCGAGACTGTCCGTGCGGACAACATCCTTCTTCAGCATCTCTTCGTGGATCGGCGCCATCCGGCCGAAAATGGCGCGGGCACGTTCCGGCCGGCCGATGAAGCCGGGTTCGCGGGCATAGGCGAAGATCACGGTGTGCCGTTCGCGTTCGCCCTCGACCGGGCTGACCCGGTGGAGCGAATTGCGGCCGAAGAAGATCTGCAGGTCACCGGGCGACAGTTCCAGCATCTTCAGGGCCGTGTGGTCACCATCGAGAATCCGCTGAACGCCCTCGAAGTTCTCTCCCTGCGGACCGCGGATGCCGGGCGCATACTGAAAGATACCGCCTGCGAGCGGCTTGCGCGTCTGCATCGAGACGATGAAGTCGTTGCTGTCGAAATGCCAGGGATGCTGCCGTCCCTCCTTCAGGACGTTGATGACGAGATCCGCCAGCGGATCGGCGAATTCGTGGATCTCCGGCTCGCCCACGACCGCGGCGATGAAAGCCTTGAAGGCGGCATCGTGATAAATGGTGCGGACGATTGTATCCGGTGCGATTCGATCGCCTGCGACAAAACCGTTGGTCCTGTCGTCGAACCGGTTCTTGGGATGCGCCGGCGGCAGGCCCGGATCGGCGGCGGAATTGTAGGGATTTGTCTCCGTCTCGTTGATATGCGCGTTGGGGGACAACCGTTCCGTTTCGGCTTCAAGCCGCTCCAGCATGGATGGCAACACGAAGTCCTTCAGGACCACACAGCCGTCACCGGCCAGTTGCCGGCGGCAGGTGGCCACCAGCTGCTGTCCCGCCGCGGTTTCCAGCCTGTCGACCGGGTAGCGCGCCAGGTCGATACAATCCTCCAGGCTGAACTTGAATATCTGCGTCTCGCTCATCAGCACCGTCTCCTTCGGTTCGGGCGACCTCATCTTGAAGCCGACCGTAGAAGACCTTTTTCGATGCGGGAAACGAGTTATTGATATTCTTTCTATGAGTAATTTTAATAGATAAATGGACAGCGATCTTCTCAAGGCCTTTGTCACCGTTGCCGACACGGGCGGCTTCAGTGCAGCCGCCAAATTGCTCAACCGCACCCAGTCGGCGGTCAGCCTGCAGATCAAGCGGCTGGAAGAGCATCTTGGCACCCGTCTCTTCACCCGCACGAGCCGAACCGTGGCGCTTACGCCCGGCGGCACCAGGCTTCTGCCTTTCGCACGCCAGCTGCTCAGCCTGCAGCAGGACGCCCGGACGGCCCTGAACCGGGACACGCCGCTCGAGCGCATCCGCTTCGGCCTGACGGAAGAACATGCGGCCGCGTACCTGCCGATCCTGCTGGCGAAACTCGCGCGGACCCATCCGGAGGTACAGGTCGAGGTTGTCTGCGACATTTCCTCAACGCTCGTGGAGCAGTTCCGGGAGGGCAAGCTGGATCTGGTGCTGGCCGTCAGGCATCAACCGACCCGGACCGGCCGTGTCCTGGGAGTGGAGCCGATGATCTGGGTGGCACATGAGACCTTCGACCTTGGCGATGGCATGGACCTGCCCCTGGCGCTCAATCCCGACGGCTGCATCTTCAGGGCGCATGCCCTGGCCGCGGTCGGGCGAACCGGGCGGCCCTGGCGGGAACCCTATGTCAGCCAGTCTCCCACCGGCGTCAACGTCCCGGTGCAGGCCGGCCTGGCGATCACGGTCAAGACACCGCGCAGCATTCCGTCCGGCTGCTGCGATATCGGCAGCCGATTCGGCCTGCCCGCCCTCGGGCTGGCGGAAATCGAGCTGCATGTGTCTCCGGCCCGCATTAGCGACGCCTTCCAGGATCTGGTGCGACTGGTGGAAACGCATTGTCGTGCAGGCCAGGCAGGAAAACGTCCCGCGGAGGGCCATGTTGCGTCTGGCGCCTGAAGCAACCGGGAACGCAAGCGCTGCACTTCGGGACAAGACATTCCGCCGAGCAGGGCCCTGGCAAGATCGATCACCGGCCCCCTGTCAAAATCGCCTTCGCCTCGGCATGACAGGATTTGCCGATACGGTTGGACCAGGCATAAAGACAGGCCAGTATACGGTCCGTCGCCGAGCCGACTCCGCCGCAGTAAGTCTTGATATCCCCGGCGCAGACCCGCCTCAATTGGGTGTCCCCGGCCGATCCCTTCAGGCTGTTCAGGCTGGAAGGCACCATTTTCCTGAAGGTGCCGCTGCTGGTGATCTTGGACAGTTCCGGTTTGCAGGTGCCGGAAATCCGGTTGTCATGGGCAAACAGGCAGGCCGAGATTCGGCCACGGCCTTCCGGGACGCCTTTGCACAGGGACGCAACATCGACCTTGCAGGCGGTCATCAGGGAATTGGCCCGCGCCGAACCGGCCGGTGCCGTAGTCAGAGGAATTGCCAGAGCGGCGGCGAGCACCGCCGTGTTGAGAATGCAGGCCATTTGCGCTCACCTTGAAGGTTGCAACGGCCCCCAGCCGACATTTTGTTTTCTGCACGAATTTTAGCGCATCACCCTGCCCTGCGGAAGAACAAGATCCGGACAGACTTTCGCTCCGCCGTCTTTCCCGGTGCACTCACGCCATCTGGACATCCGTCACGCCGGGGACTGCTTTCAGCGCACCGGCGATTTCCGGCGACAGGCGGAACCGGCCCGGCAATTTGACCTCGACCTCACGGGCGCCGTTTTCCAGGAGAACGATCACCGTGACATCGCCCTCCCCGCGCACCTGAAGATGCTTCGTCAGGCTCTGGATCGGGCGTTCATCCCGGACGAAAACGCGCATGCTCTTTTGCAGCCGCGCCGCCATTTGGTCGATCGGGTCGACCTGTTCGATCCGGAGTGAAGGCTCGTCATCGCGCATGTCCGCTCCGACGAGCACCACGACCGAGCGCCCGGCCTGCAGCACGTCCCGGAACTGCTCGAGTTTCTCCCGGAACAGAAGCGCCTCGTATTGGCCGGTGGCATCGGACAGGCGGGCAATGCCCATGCGCATGCCCGTCTTGGTCTTGCGTTCCTGCATGGAAACGACCGTGCCGGCCAAGCGCCCGTGCGATGCACCCTGCTTGACCGCCTCGGCGAACTGGGTCCAGGGCTGCGCCCGCATCTTTTTCAACACGGAGGCATATTCGTCGATCGGGTGGGCGGACAGGTAAAAGCCGATGGCGGCATGTTCGCGCTGCAGCTTTTCCTCGTTGGTCCAGCCATGAACGTCGTCGAGCTGCAACGGCTCCTCGCTGTCGCTGCCGCCGAAGAGCTCGTCCTGGCCGAGCGTCCGGTTTTCTTCCGAGCGCTGCGCCAGCCCCATGATCCGGTCAAGCCCTTCGAAGACCCGGGCCCGGTTTGGCTCCAGCTCGTCGAAAGCCCCGGCCGCCACCAGGTTTTCCAGCGTGCGCTTGTTGAGCGCCCTTGGCGAAATGCGCCGTGCAAAATCGCCGAGGCTCGTGAAG
The DNA here is from genome assembly GCF_027359675.1 of Roseibium sp. Sym1. Lineage (NCBI taxonomy): Bacteria > Pseudomonadati > Pseudomonadota > Alphaproteobacteria > Hyphomicrobiales > Stappiaceae > Roseibium > Roseibium sp. Sym1. The sequence goes on along the minus strand of NZ_CP114786.1, from coordinate 4,751,252 downwards.
GGCGTATCGCCGCGCATATCAACGATATGCTCCACCGCCTGTTCACCGACGCCCTTGATCGCCCCCATGGCGTACAGGATCTTGCCGTCGGCAACGTCGAAATAGACCTGGGACCGGTTGATCGAAGGCGGCACGATCTCGATGCCCATGCGCCGCGCTTCCTGGCGGAAATCACCGAGCTTGTCGGTGTTGCCGAGATCGAGCGTCATGGACGCGGCCATGAACTCGACCGGGTGGTTCGCCTTCAGCCAGGCGGTGTGATAGGAGACCAGCGCATAGGCGGCGGCATGCGACTTGTTGAAGCCGTAATTGGCGAATTTCGCCACCAGGTCGAAGATCGTTCCGGCCTGGGTTTTGTTGATGCCGCGTTCCACCGCGCCGTCGACGAAGCGGGCGCGCTGCACTTCCATTTCCGCCGCGATCTTCTTGCCCATCGCACGCCGGAGAAGGTCGGCTTCGCCGAGCGAGTAGCCGGAAAGCACCTGGGCGATCTGCATCACCTGTTCCTGGTAGACGATGATGCCGTTCGTCTCCATCAGGATCGGTTCGAGCAGTGGATGCAGGCAGTCCGGATCCTGTTCGCCGTGCTTGACGGCGTTGTAGACCGGGATGTTCTCCATCGGGCCCGGACGGTAGAGCGCCACCAGGGCGATGATGTCCTCGAACCTGTCGGGCTTCATGCCGGCGATGGCACGGCGCATGCCCTGGCTTTCCAGCTGGAACACGCCGAAGGTCTCGCCCCTGGCAAGCATCTGATAGGTCTTCAGATCGTCGATCGGTAGCCCCGCCACATCCACGTTGATGCCGCGGCGCTCGATCAGCTTGACCGCGGTATCAATCACGGTCAGCGTCTTCAGGCCGAGGAAGTCGAACTTCACGAGGCCCGCATCCTCGACCATCTTCATGTTGAACTGCGCCACCGGCATGTCGGAACGCGGATCGCGGTAGAGCGGCACCAACTGCTCCAGCGGCCGGTCGCCGATGACCACGCCGGCGGCGTGTGTCGAGGCGTGGCGGTAGAGCCCTTCCAGCTTCTGCGCCATGCCCAGAAGCCGCTCGACGATTTCCTCTTCCCTTGCGGCCTCGCGCAGGCGCGGTTCATCCTCGATCGCCTGACCGAGCGTGACCGGGTTGGCCGGATTGGCCGGCACCAGCTTGCACAGCCGGTCGACCTGGCCATAGGGCATCTGCAGCACACGGCCGACATCGCGCAGCACCGCGCGCGCCTGCAGCGAACCGAAGGTGATAATCTGAGCCACCTGCTGACGGCCGTATTTTTCCTGGACGTAGCGGATCACCTCTTCACGACGGCTCTGGCAGAAATCGATGTCGAAGTCCGGCATCGACACACGTTCCGGGTTGAGGAAGCGCTCGAACAGGAGCGAGAAACGCATGGGGTCCAGGTCGGTGATGGTCAGCGACCACGCAACCAGCGAGCCCGCGCCGGAGCCACGCCCTGGTCCGACCGGTATGTCGTTGTTCTTCGCCCATTTGATGAAGTCGGCAACGATCAGGAAGTAGCCCGGGAACTTCATCCGTTCGATGATGCCGGTCTCGTAGTCGAGGCGTTCCCAGTAGTCCTTTTCCTCCAGCCCGGGCGCCAGTCCGTGGGCATCAAGGCGCGCCTGAAGGCCCTCACGGGCCTGCCGCTTGAGTTCCTCGGCTTCCGCGCGTTCCGCTTCTTCCGGATCGGCATCGGCCCCAGCGAACCGCGGCAGGATCGGCGCCCGCTTGAGCGGCCGGAAACTGCACCGCCTGGCGATCTCGACCGTCGAGGCAAGGGCTTCGGGCAGGTCCGCGAACAGCGCGCACATCTCCGCGCGGCTCTTGAAATAATGTTCCGGCGTCAGGCGGCGCCGGTCATCCTCGATCAGCACCCGCCCTTCCGAAATGCAGATCAAGGCGTCATGGGCCTCATAATCCTCGCGCTTGGGAAAGAAGGCCTCGTTGGTGGCCACGACCGGCAAATCAAGCTCGTAGGCGAGCGACAGGAAGGCGTCCTCTGTCTTGCGCTCCGCTTCCATGCCGTGGCGCTGGATTTCGACATAGCACCGGCCCGGAAAACGGTCCGCAAGGACTTCAAGGCGGTTCCTGGCGAGATCCTTTCTGCCGGCAAGCAGCGCAGCGCCGACCGGTCCGTTGACCCCGCCGGTCAGAACGATCACACCCTCGGATTTCGAAAAAAGATAGCTGGCGGATACATGCGGCCGCAGTCCGGTTTCGGTATCGAGAAACGCCCGCGAGCTGAGCTCCATCAGGTTGCCGTATCCGGTCTCGTCCATCGCGATGAGCACGACGTCCGCAAGCGCGGGCTCGCCTTTGCGGCTGCTTTCTAAACCGTCGTCGAAAAAGATCGAGAGCTGGCAGGCGGTAATCGGCTGGATCCCCGCGCCCCACGCTTTCCCGGAGAACTCCTGGGCGCCAAACAGGTTGTTGGTATCGGCGATTGCCAGAGCCGGCTGCGCATCGGCCTTTGCCAGGTCCAAAAGCTTCTTGATCGGCAAGGCGCCTTCAAGAAGCGACAAGGCGGAATGCACCCTCAGATGAACATAGCCCGGCCCCCCGGCCCCATTCCGGCCGGCTGCATCCGTTTCAGCGGATAGAGAAGAAACATCGGCGGGACCAGGCATAACGGCACTCACGGCTTGTTCTGAGAATCAGAACCCAAGTGAACCCGGTCCGGAGCCGCCTGTCGAGGCGACAGCAAGGTCGTCCCCGCTGTTCTTTGGATTCGCAACGCCGACCCGTAAACGGGACATGCGCCCCCTCAACAAGCAGCAATTGCGGCACCTGTCAGAGAAGCGATCAATTCATGCAGCGGAGCAGACCTGCAAAGGTATTGTCAATTGACGGAAAAAAGCACGTCGCCCCAAACTGCGAGTGTGGTGCAGAAACAGACGAGAGATCCGAAAGCGGCAAAATCACGAGCGATATGGAACATCACATCCTCCAACCCTTGCTGATTGCGTAAAAGGACTATGTTCTAATTTTGTTCTCTTTGCAAGCACTTTTTGTTCTCCTTGCAAACAGGCAAATCAAATTTGCTGAAAACTTGGGGTTTTCGCTTTGTTCACGACCGCCTGAGCAGCTCGACGGTGACCGGTTTTCGCCTGCCGGGCCAACGGGCCGAAGCCAAATACCGGTGGTCCTGACCCGGCTAAAGGGCCTTCACGAGACCGTTCTCAAGGGTGATTGCCCGGTCCATGCGCCCGGCAAGTTCCATGTTGTGGGTTGCGAACAGGGTGGCAACGCCGGACGCCCGCACGAGCGCAGACAAGGCATCGAAGACATAGGCGGCCGTGTTCGGATCGAGATTGCCCGTCGGCTCGTCGAGCAACAGGATGCGCGGTGCATTTGCCACGGCGCGCGCGACCGCGACGCGTTGCTGTTCACCGCCTGACAATTCCGATGGCCTGTGCAGTCCGCGCTCACCGAGCCGCAGGTAGGAGAGCAGTTCATTCGCGCGCTCGGCCGCCACCTTCTTCGGCAGGCCCCGGATCATCTGCGGCATCATGATGTTCTCCTGCGCCGTGAACTCGGGCAGCAGGTGATGGAACTGGTAGACGAAGCCGATGTCGTTGCGCCGGATCGCGGTGCGCTCTACATCATTGAGTTCCGAACAATTGACCGGACCGAGGAACACGTCGCCCTCGTCGGGGCGCTCCAGCAGCCCGGCGATATGCAGCAAGGTCGATTTTCCGGTGCCGGAAGCTGCGACCAGCGCAACCATCTCCCCCGCCTCGATCCGAAGGTTGGCTCCGTTGAGAATGTGCAGTTGACGGTCGCCTTCCTCGAAGCTGCGCGCGATGCCGGAAAGCTCGAGCGCTGCGGGAGCGAGGCCCGGTGCGCCTTGCGGATCAACGGCCATGTCCATCTCCCGTCTCCCTATTCATACCTGAGCGCTTCGACAGGATCGAGCCGCGCCGCGCGCCATGCCGGATAGACCGTCGCCAGCAGGGACAGGACCAGGGCCATGACAAGCACGGTCGTGGTTTCGCCGCTGTCGATTTCCGCCGGCAGTTTCGACAGGAAATAGAGTTCCGGCGAGAACAACTCGGTGGTCGTCATCCAGGAAACGAACTGCCGGATGCTCTCGATGTTGAGGCAGACGACCAGCCCGAGAACAAATCCCGCCAGCGTGCCGACACAGCCGATGCTGGCCCCGGTGATCAGGAAAATCCGCATGATCGCGCCGCGGGTTGCCCCCATGGTCCTGAGGATGGCGATGTCCTTGCCCTTGTCCTTCACCAGCATGATCATGCCGGAAATGATGTTGAGCGCAGCCACCAGAACGATCAGGAACAGGATGATGAACATGACGTTGCGCTCCACCTCCAGGGCGGAAAAGAAGGTCACGTTGCGCTGGCGCCAGTCCGTCACGAAGGTGGGTCTGTCCGCGCCCTCCTCGATCGCCGCCTTCATGATACCGACACTGTCCGGGTCGACCACGTAAAGCTCGACCCCGGTTGCCTTGGTATCCATGTTGAAATAGGCCTGCGCCTCCTCAAGGGGCATGAACAGGAAGGTGGCATCATATTCGCTCATGCCGATCTTGAAGATCGCCGTGACCGGGTAGGCCTTCAGCCGGGGCGTTACGCCCATCGGGGTCACACTGCCGCGCGGCGAGATCACGGTAATGTTGTCGCCGACGGTAATCCCGAGCTGTTGCGCCATGTTGGAGCCGATGGCAACGCCTTCGCCTTCGGCGAAACCGTCCAGCGTGCCCAGCTGGATGTTGTCCGCGATCAGGGGAATGCGGCGCAGGTCGCTCTCGTGAACACCGCGCACCAGTGCGCCGAGATTGCCGGCGGGGCCGGACACAAGTGCCTGTCCTTCAATGAAGGGGATGGCGGCCACGACATCCGGAACACGTTCGAGCCTGGATGCAACCTCGTCGTAATCCGTCAGGGGCATGTCGATCGGCTGAACCAGCATATGGCCGTTGATGCCGAGGATTTTGCCCAGCAACTCGGTCCGGAACCCGTTCATCACCGCCATGACGATGATCAGGGTCGCCACACCGAGCATGATGCCGGCAAAGGAGAAACCGGCAATCACGGAAATGAAGGTTTCACGCCGCCGCGATCGCAGGTACCGGCCCGCGATCATCCATTCGAAGGCGGAAAAGGGGCGGGTTGGAGCTGCCGGTCTGTGACCGTCCTCAACGTCCGCCGTGTCTGCCGCTGTCATTGTCCATCCACTTCAGCAATGCCCGGTGGCGCGCCTTGCGGCGCGCCGAATCCCTGCAACAAAGCATCGACGGACGGCTTCAGTCCGTCAATGCCGCGGTCAGCTTGTTCAAGGTGGCTTCCGGGGAAAGCATTTCCTTTTCCCCAGTTGCGCGGTCCTTGACCTCCAGAACGCCGTCCTTCAGTCCACGGGGCCCCGCCACCACCTGATACGGCAGACCGATCAGGTCCATGGTGGCGAATTTCGCCCCGGCCCTGGTATCCGTGTCATCGTAGAGCACCTCGATGCCCGCCGCCTCCAGCTTGGCATAAAGATCCTCCGAAGCCCCGTCCGTCAGTTCGTCGCCCGGCTTGAGGTTGACCAGTCCGACATGAAACGGGGCGACCGATTTCGGCCAGATGATTCCGTTGTCGTCATGATTGGCTTCGATCAAGGCGCCAAGAAGGCGTGACACACCAACCCCGTAGGAGCCCATGTGGACCGGAACCTCGATGCCTTCGGCGGTGGCCACCTTGGCTCCCATGGCGTCGGAATACTTGGTGCCGAAATAGAAGATGTGGCCGACTTCGATGCCGCGGGCCGAGACGCGATCGGCTTCGGGCAGTGCCGCGAAGGCGTCCGCGTCATGCATCTCGTCGGTGGCCGCATAGGGCGTCGTCCACTCCGTCACGATCGGAGTCAGGTCCGAGAAGAAATCCGTCTCCGCGGGCGGTGTCGGCATTTCCAGAAGCGACTTGTCACAGAAGACCTCGCTCTCGCCGGTCTCCGCCAGGATGATGAATTCATGGCTCATGTCGCCGCCGATCGGGCCGGTCTCGGCTTTCATCGGGATCGCCTTCAGCCCCATCCGCTCGAACGTGCGCAGGTAGGCTACGAACATGCGGTTATAGGCGTGGCGTGCGCCTTCCTTGTCGACGTCGAAGGAATAGGCGTCCTTCATCAGGAACTCGCGGCCTCGCATGATCCCGAAACGAGGGCGGACCTCGTCTCGGAACTTCCACTGGATGTGGTAGAGATTGAGCGGCAGGTCCTTGTAGGAGCGCACGTAGCCGCGGAAGATGTCGGTGATCATCTCCTCGTTGGTCGGTCCGAACAGCATGTCGCGCTCGTGACGGTCGGTGATGCGCAGCATTTCCTTGCCATAGGCATCGTACCGCCCGCTTTCACGCCAGAGGTCGGCGGACTGGATGGTCGGCATCAGCAGCTGGATCGCGCCGGCACGCGCCTGTTCTTCCTCGACGATCCGTTCGATCTTGCGCAGAACCTTCAGGCCGAGCGGCAGCCAGGAATAGATCCCGGCGGACTGCTGTCGAATCATCCCCGCCCGCAGCATCAGCCGGTGGGACACGATTTCCGCCTCCTTGGGCGTTTCTTTCAGGATGGGCAGGAAGTAGCGGGAAAGACGCATCTAGGTTCTCTCTGATTTTGGCATCGCCTGTTTTGAGCGCAGTCAAAGCGCATGCGGGCGCCAAACACAAGCCCTTTGCGAAACGCCGGCCGGCTTTTGCGGACAAGCGTGTCAAATTGGCCGAAATACGGGCGTTTTCCCAACCATTTTCACATCATGCCCTACCCGCAAGCAAACTAAGACCTTAGTAGCAATTGACGCCAAGGAAATAGGCAAGCAAAAAAATTGAGCTGTGCACGACAAATAGGTGACAAGCCGGAATCAATCAGCTAGTTTCCCTTCTCATAAGAAAAAGATGCCTCGGCAGAAATGCTAAGAAGCTTAAGGACATCGCGGTCTGAGTCTTGGGAGGAAGGACCCTCAGGCGCACCTCACGGTTCGCAGCCGCCCAGCCGGATTGAGCAATCGATCGGCAAGGGTTAAAGGGTCGAATTAGACGCGGAACTTTTAAAGGCAGAGCTTCGGCTCTGCCTTTTTTCTTTGCCGGCTTACAGCCGAATTCCCTGATAGTCGGAAACCCGGGCGCAGATCAGTCGCCGGGATGGGCGTAGTCACCGGCCGGCGGCTGCAAAAACGGGATGTCATCGAGCCCGAAACCGGAGTTGCGCAAGGCAACATACCCGGAAAACACGATTGTGGTGACAACGGTCGTGATCACGATCACCTTGAGGAACTGCGGCTTTTCCGGCGCGCTTGGTTCGCTCCCCTGAATCACCTCACCTGCCTCTTCCTGAGTCCGGCGCATGCCGAACGGCAGAATGGCGAACAGGATGATCCACCAGAGCATGAAATAGATTGCCAGGCCAAATGCCACGGACATGGTGTCAAGCCTCTTCCAGCTCGGTCAGCGTACCGAGAAAGTCCTTGGGGTGAAGGAACAGCACCGGCTTGCCGTGCGCGCCGATTTTCGGTTCGCCGTCACCCAGCACCCGCGCACCCTCGGCGACCAGCTTGTCGCGGGCGGCGATGATGTCGTCGACCTCGTAGCAGACATGGTGAATGCCGCCGGACGGGTTCTTCTCCAGGAACTTGGCAATGGGCGACTCCGCTCCAAGCGGCTCCAGCAGCTCGATCTTGGTGTTGGGCAGGTTGATGAACACCGTGCTCACCCCGTGATCCGGCTGTTCTTCCTTGGCAGAGACCTCCGCCCCGAGCGTGTCCCGGTAGACAGCCGTCGCCGCCTCGATGTCCGACACCGCGATGGCAACGTGATTGAGCCGTCCGATCATGAATTTCCCTCCACCAGACATTCCGTCTTCCACAGACCCCAAAAACTCAGCGTCATCCTGAGGAGGGCCAACGGCCCGTCTCGAAGGATCGGCAACACATTCCGCGACAGGCGGGCGATCCTAAGAGACGGACCCGCGGTCCGTCTCTGGATGAGGCTTCAGGGTTTTACCGCAGCCAAAACAGGATGCGTAGTTGACTATAGTTGGGTCACCATCACCTTGCAGAGCGTCTTTTTGCCCCAGACGCTCTGGATCTCGGACCGGGCCGCCCGCCGGGCTGCCTCTCCGACGAGGTCCTTGTCCTTGCGACGCCCCTTCGGGATGCTCCTGACCGCGCCGGTCACGGCCTTGGAGACAATGTCCTCCATGGGCTCGCCGTCATCGTCGGTGTCCGGAAGTCCCAGCAGCGTGATCGACGGATCCGTCAGCAGATCCCCCGCACGGTTGACGACCAGCGCAATGACCGCCGCGCCGGCGAAAGACAGTTTCCGCCTTTCCTTCACGCCGGTCACTTCCGGGTCATCGAGAATATCCCCGTCCTTGACCAGGATGCCGGAAGGTGCCTCGTCGATAACCCCGGCCCGTCCCGCCGTCAGCCGGACAATGTCACCGTTCTTGCCGCGCACCACTTCGCGAACGCCGAGGTCCCTGGCAAAGGCGGCATGGGCGCCAAGATGCAGGGGCTCGCCATGGACGGGAAGCACGACTTTCGGCTGGATCAGCTTGTAGAGCTGTTCCAGTTCACCGCGCCGCGGGTGGCCGGAAACATGCACCAGCGCATCCCGGTCCGTGACGATCTCGACATCCTTGTCGGCGAGATTGTTCATGACCGCGCCGACGTCCTTTTCGTTGCCCGGAATGGTGCGCGAGGAGAAGATCACCATGTCGCCCTTGGTGAGCGCGATGTTGCGGTGATCGCCTGCCGCGATACGCGCCAGGGCAGCCCGGCTCTCGCCCTGCGAGCCCGTGCAAAGCAGCACAGCCTTCTCGCGCGGCAGATAGCCAAAGGCCTCCTCGTCATGAAACTGCGGCAGGCCTTCCAGATAGCCGAGTTCGCCGGCCACTTCGATGACCCGGTGCATGGACCGTCCGACAACGACCACATCACGCTCATTGGCCGCCGCGGCTTCCGCGATTGCCCTGATCCTGGCGACATTGGACGCAAACGTGGTCACCGCGATCCGGTGTTTCGCCTTGGACATGACCTTGGTCAGCTCCTTGGCAACATCGCTTTCGCTGGGGCTGACACCGTCGCGCACGGCATTGGTGCTGTCACAGACAAGGGCCATCACCCCTTCCCGCCCGAGTTCGGCAAGACGGTCCATGTCGATCGGTTTGCCGACGCCGGGTGTCGGGTCGATTTTCCAGTCGCCCGTATGGAGGACCATGCCGGCAGGTGTGCGGATCGCGAGTGCGCAAGGCTCCGGGATGGAGTGCGCCATCGCGACGAATTCCACATCGAACGGCCCGATCTTGTGACGCTCGCCCTGCTTGACCACCGTAACGGGGACCTCCTCGGCCCCGGGCTCGCTCTCGGTCTTGGCCGCGAGCAATCCGGCGGTAAAAGCCGTCGCGAAGACGGGAACCTTCAAATAGGGCCACAGGTGCAGGATCGCGCCGTAATGATCTTCGTGGGCATGGGTAATCACCATGCCGGCGACGTTGTCGACCTCGTCCTCCAGGAACTTGATGTCCGGTACGACCACATCGATGCCCGGCAGTTCCGGACCGGCGAAACTCACGCCGCAATCGACGATCAACCAGGTGCGGTCATCTTCGGGGCCATAGCCGTAAAGGCCGAGGTTCATGCCGATTTCACCGACCCCGCCCAACGGCAGGAAGACGATGTCGTTTTCAGTTTTCTTGGCCGAAGCCATCTATTGCTCCTTTAAGCAAGCGCGTAAGCGACCCGCCCCGGCGTCAAACGCCAGGTAAAAACACGTCGCCCGCGTATAGGGTGCGCAACCGGCCATCGTCCTGCTTCAGGACCAGATGGCCGCGCGCATCCAGATCGGCAAATATGCCGCTTAATTCTTCCTGTGCGGTCCTGACCGTGATCCGGTTGCCCAGGTGGGCCGCCCGCTTCAACCAGCCGCGACGGATGTCGTCAAAGCCGCCGGGCTGCGCCCACACCGTCAGCTTCTCGGCCAGGGAAGCTGCAAGAAACTCGAACAGTCTCTCCGCGCTCACCTGAAACCCGAGACTTCTCAGATCCGTGGCCTGATAAAGCGAAAGCTCCGGGTGGGATACACAATTCACACCAAAACCGATGACCACAGCCTGCCGACCATCGGCAAGTGCTTCGGCCTCCAGAAGGATGCCGGACAGTTTTGCGCCTTCGACCAGCAGGTCATTCGGCCATTTCAATTGTACCAGTTGCAGTGTGCCGAGCGCTTTGTCAACGGCTTCCGCCAATGCGACCGCAGCCACAAGAGGCAATTCGCCGATACGGTTGGCTGGTTCAGGGGCCACCAGCAACAGACTGGCAAAGAGATTTCCCCCTGGCGAGGACCAGTCCCGGCCCCGCCTGCCCCGGCCTTCGGTCTGTTCCTCCGCGCGGACCCAGAGGCGGCCGGTATCCCCGGCCCTGGCACGGTCGAAACACGCCGTGTTGGTCGACCCGAGAGTAACGTGCTCTTCAACGCGAAAGTCCGGCGCACCGGGCGCCGGACGTTGGTTTGTTCCGCTTGTCATGTCACCGGTCAGAACAGCGACTGCGCCGCCGCGCTGGCCGCACTGACCACCTGTCCCGGCGCCAGCCAGAAGAAGACCACGAACACGGAGGACAGGCCCAGAACGACCTTCAGTTCCACCGGCATCCGTTCGAACGCCTCCGCAGGTTCGTCGAAGAACATGACCTTCACGATCCTCAGATAATAATAGGCGCCAACCACCGACATCAGCACGCCGATAACGGCCAGCGGATAAAGACCGGCCTCGACAGCGGCCACGAACACGTACCACTTGCCGAAGAAACCGACCAGCGGCGGAATGCCGGCCAGGGAGAACATCAGGAGCCCGAGCAGGATCGCCATCGGCAGATTGGTCTGGGAAAGGCCCGAGAGGTCATTGATTTCCTCCACCATGCCGTCCTTGCGGCGCATGGACAGGATACAAGCGAAGACACCGAGGGTCATGCCGAGATAGGCCATCATGTAAAAGATCACGCCTTCGACACCGGTCTGGGTGCCGGCCGCCAGACCGACAAGGGCATAGCCCATGTGACCGATCGACGAATAGGCCATCAGCCGTTTCAGGTTGCTCTGCCCGATCGCGGCGAAGGCCCCGAGTGCCATGGAGGCGATCGAAACGAACACAATGATCTGCTGCCAGTCGCTGGTGACGGGCTGGAAGGCCTCGATGACGATCCGTACCAACATGCCCATCGCGGCGACCTTCGGCGCGGCCGCGAGGAAGGCGGTAACCGGGGTCGGCGCGCCTTCATAAACGTCCGGCGTCCACATGTGGAACGGCACGGCCGAGATCTTGAAGGCAAGGCCGGCCAGGATGAAAGTCAGCCCGATCACGAGACCGATCGAGGCCCCCTCATGGGTCAGCGCTTCGGCAATGCCGGCAAAGGCGATCTGGCCGGAGAAGCCGTAGACCAGCGACATGCCGTAAAGAAGCATGCCCGAGGACAGGGCGCCGAGCACGAAGTATTTCAGGCCGGCTTCCGTGGAGCGGACGCTGTCCCGGTTGATCGCGGCAACCACGTAGAGCGCCAGGCTCTGCAGTTCGAGACCAAGGTAGAGCGCGATCATGTCGTTTGCCGACAGCATCAGCATCATGCCGAGCGTCGCCAGCACGATCAGGATCGGATATTCGAAATGATCGAAGGACTGGCTCTTGGCATAGGCCCACGACATGGCGATGGCGAAGAACGAGCCCGCCAGCACCAGCAGTTTCAGAAGATGGGCAAAATCGTCGAGGACGAAGGAGCCGCCGAAAGTGACGTCGAAGGTCGGCACGAACAGCAGTACCAGGAAGGTGCCGCCGAGCAGGCCCATCGCGCCGCCGAAGACGGCGTAGCTGACGCCCTTGCCGCCAAAGGCACCGATCATCAGCAGCACCATCGCTCCGAGGGCCAGGATGATCTCCGGCAGGGCCGGCATGAGATCTGGCAGTTGGGTCATGTCTGACATGGCTCTGTCTCGTCCTCGAAACCTTAGTGTGCTGTCGCGGCGGCTGCCGCGGCGTGCTGGGTGACCCCGGCGGCGTCAAGCGCCGCCGTGTAGTGAGTGATAAGATTGTCGACCGCGCCCTGGGTCACGTCCAGAATGGCCATCGGGTAGAAGCCGAAGAAGATCGTCAGCACCACCATCGGCAGCAGGATGGCCTTTTCCCGGAGGTTCAGGTCCAGGATCGACTTCAGGCTTTCCTTCTCCAGCGCGCCGAAGACGACGCGGCGGTAGAGGTAGAGCGCATAGGCCGCCGACAGGATCACGCCGGTTGTGGCGAAGAACGCCACCCAGGTGTTGACCTGGAAGGCCCCCATCAGCGTCAGGATTTCACCGACGAACCCGGACGTGCCCGGCAGGCCGACATTGGCCATGGTAAAGATCAGGAAGGCGACAGCGTATTTCGGCATCCGGTTGACCAGGCCGCCATAGGCCGAGATCTCGCGGGTGTGCATCCGGTCATAGATCACGCCGACACACAGGAACAGCGCGCCGGAGACGATGCCGTGCGACAGCATCTGGAAGATGCCGCCCTGCACGCCCTGCTCCGTCATCGTGAAGATGCCCATGGTGACGTAACCCATATGCGCCACGGAGGAATAGGCGATCAGCTTCTTGATGTCCTCCTGCGCCAGCGCCACCAGCGAGGTGTAGATGATCGCCACAATAGACAGCGTGTAGATCATCGGCGCGAACAGGTCCGAGGCAACCGGGAACATCGGCAGGGAGAAGCGCAGGAAGCCGTAGCCGCCGAGCTTCAGGAGAATGCCTGCCAGGATCACCGAGCCTGCCGTCGGCGCTTCCACGTGCGCATCCGGCAACCAGGTATGCACCGGCCACATCGGCATCTTTACCGCGAAGCTGGCAAAGAAGGCGATCCAGAGCCAGGTTTGCATTTCCGGCGGAAACGCGTTGCTGGTGACCAGCTCGGCGATGTTGGAGGTCTTGGCCGTCCAGTACATCGCCATGATCGCGATCAGCATCAGCACCGAGCCGAGCAGCGTGTAGAGGAAGAACTTGTAGGAGGCATAGACCCTGCGGGCACCACCCCAAACGCCGATGATCAGGAACATCGGGATCAGGCCGGCCTCGAAGAAGACGTAGAACACCACCAGGTCGAGCGCGCAGAAGACGCCGATCATCAGCGTTTCCAGCACCAGGAAGGCGATCATGTATTCCTTGACGCGCTTCTGGATGCTTTCCCAGGAGGCCAGGATACAGAACGGCATCAGGAAGGTGGTCAGGATCACGAACAGCACGGAAATGCCGTCGACGCCCATGCGGTACTTGATGTCCTCGGCGCCCAACTGCGCCGCGATGCCGCTCGGCAGCCAGTCCTTCTCCTCGATGAACTGGAAGCCCGGGTTGGCGTAGTCGAAGTTGCCCCAGATGAACAGCGACAGCAGGAAGGTCACCGACGTGGTCACCAGCGCGACCATGCGGATGTTTTTCTTGCTGCCCTCGTCATTGCCCGGAACCAGCAGGATGAACAGCACCCCCAGCAGCGGCAAGAACGTTGTGAGTGACAGAATTGGCCAGTCAATCATTAGTGTGCACCCCCGCCGGTGCCCGCACCGGTGAACATCGACCAGGTGATCAGCAGAGCCACCCCGATCAGCATCGCAAATGCATAGTGATAGAGATATCCGGTCTGCAGGCGGACGACCCAGGACGTGACGTTCTGGACGCGCGCGGCGACGCCGTTCGGGCCGAAGCCGTCAATCACGGTGCCGTCGCCCTTCTTCCAGAGCATGCGGCCGAGCCACTGTGCAGGACGGACAAAGATGAAATCGTAGAGCTCGTCGAAATACCACTTGTTGAGCAGGAATTGGTAGAGGCCGGAATGGCGCTCCGCCAACTGCTTCGGCATTTCCGGCGCGCGGATGTAGAACTGGTAGGCGACCAGGAAGCCGAGCACCATCATCACGAACGGAGACACCTTCACCCAGGCCGGCACCTCATGCATGGCATGGAGTATGTGATTGGTCTCGCTGACGAAGAGGGCCTTGTCCCAGAATTCCGAATAGCCCTCGCCGTAGAAGGAGCCGTAGAACACCATGCCGGCCAGCGCTGCGCCGATCGCCAGGATGAACAGCGGCACGGTCATGACCAGCGGCGATTCATGGACGTGCTTCATCACGTCCACCGGCGCACGCGGCTTGCCGTGGAAGGTCATGAACGTCAGGCGCCACGAATAGAACGCCGTGAGAGCGGCGGCGATGACGGTCAGCCAGAAGCCGTAGAGCGCCATCGGGTTGGCATGCTCGCCGACCGAACCGGCAAAGGCGGCCTCAATGATGGCGTCCTTGGAAATGAAACCGGCAAAACCGAGATGGGTGAACGGTATGCCGACACCGGTCAGGGCCAGCGTGCCGATCATCATCGTCCAATAGGTGATCGGAATGTGTTTCCTGAGGCCGCCCATCTTGCGCATGTCCTGCTCGTCGGAGACCGCGTGAATGACGGAGCCGGCGCAGAGGAACAGGAGCGCCTTGAAGAAGGCATGGGTGAACAGGTGGAAGATGCCGATCGAATAGGCCCCGACACCGAGTGCGACGAACATGTAGCCGAGCTGGGAACAGGTCGAATAGGCGATCACGCGCTTGATGTCGTTCTGAACGAGACCGACCGTTGCGGCAAAGAAGGCCGTGGTCGCACCGAAGAACACGATCACGGTCAGCGCGGTGTGCGACAGTTCCATCAGCGGCGACAGGCGCGCCACCATGAACACACCCGCGGTCACCATGGTCGCGGCGTGGATCAGCGCGGAGACCGGTGTCGGGCCTTCCATCGCGTCCGGAAGCCAGGTGTGCAGCAGGAACTGCGCCGACTTGCCCATGGCGCCCATGAACAGAAGCAGGCAGACGATGGTCATCGCCGAATGCGGATCCAGGTGATAGCCGAGGAAGGTCATCACCTCGTCATGGCCCTGGATGAAGGACGGCGCATCGTTGAAGATCTTGGTGAACTCGATGCTGCCGAACAGGTAGAACACACCGAAAATGCCGAGCGCGAAGCCGAAGTCACCGACACGGTTGACGACAAAGGCCTTGATCGCGGCCGCGTTGGCGGACGGTTTCTGGTACCAGAAACCGATCAGGAGGTAGGAGGCGAGACCGACGCCTTCCCAGCCGAAGAACATCTGCAGCAGGTTGTCGGCCGTCACAAGCGACAGCATGGCGAAGGTGAACAGGGACAGGTAGGCGAAGAAGCGCGGACGGTGCGGGTCGTGATGCATGTAGCCGATCGAATAGACATGCACCAGCGCGGACACCGTGGTCACGACGACCAGCATCACGGCGGTCAGCGTATCGACGCGGATCGACCAGGAGACCTTCAGGTTACCGGCATCGATCCAGCGGAACAGATCGACGATCTGCAGTTCCGAGCCGCCCAGCCAGAAGCCGAAGAAAACGATCCAGGAGAGCAGCGCCGCCAGGATGAGAAACCCGCTGGTGATATATTCACAGGCCTTGGCACCGATGGCGCGGCCGAAAAGGCCTGCAATCAGGAAGCCGATCAGCGGCAGGAACAGAATTGCGGAATACATCGGTTCCTACCCTTTCATCACGTTGACGTCTTCCACGGCGATGGAGCCGCGGTTCCGGTGGAATACCACCAGGATCGCCAGGCCGATCGCCGCTTCGGCGGCGGCAACGGTGAGCACCAGCATGGTGAATACCTGTCCCATCATGTCGCCGAGGAACGACGAAAAGGCGACAAAGTTGATGTTCACCGAGAGCAGCAGCAGCTCGATCGACATCAGGATGACAATCACGTTTTTCCGGTTCAGAAAGATCCCGAAGATCCCGATCGTGAACAGGATCGCCGCGACCGACAGATAGTGCGACAGACCGATTTCCATGGGCGCCTCGCCGTGCTCCCCTCGTTTACCCCAACCCGGCACCGCACGGAGGAGCGTGCATGTGCCCGGACATTATCGAACGACGCTTTTCCCGCGTCAGATACCTTTGCCCGTTTCCACCTTCCGGACCTCGATGGCGGTTTCGCGGTTGCGCGCAACCTGATCCGGAATGCTTTGACGTTTGACATTCGGCTTGTGGCGCAGGGTCAGGACGATCGCCCCGATCATGGCCACCAGGAGAACCAGGCCAGCGACCTGGAAGAAATAGATGTACTTGGTGTAGAGCACCGAGCCGAGCGCCTGGATGTTGCTCATCTCGGTCAGCGCCGGCGTCGGTTCGGAGCCGTGTCCGAGCACCTCGGGCGCAATGATCCAGGCGCCGAGACCCATGAGCAGCTCGACCATCAGGATCAGGCCCACGAGGCCGCCGATCGGCAGATACTGCAGGAAGCCCTGACGCAGCTCGACGAAATCGACATCGAGCATCATGACGACGAACAGGAACAGCACCGCGACGGCGCCGACATAGACGACCACCAGCAGCAGGGCCAGGTACTCGGCCCCGAGCAGAATGAACAGACCCGCGGAATTGACGAAGGCCAGGATCAGGAACAGGACCGAGGTCACCGGATTGCGGGACGCGATCACCATGAAGCCTGACGCCAGGGTGACGCCGGCAAACAGGTAGAAGAAGAGGGCTTTCAGGATCATTTCGAAGACCTGCCTGTCGTGTGGCCTTGCGGCCGGAACTGCGGGGCCCGGCCGGATTGCCGGGCTGAAATCAGAAGTCGGTTAGCTCCTAGCGGTAAGGAGCGTCCATTTCAATGTTGCGGGCAATTTCGCGTTCCCAGCGGTCGCCGTTCGCAAGCAGCTTTTCCTTGTCGTAGTAAAGCTCCTCGCGGGTCTCCGTCGCGAACTCGAAATTCGGCCCTTCCACGATCGCGTCCACCGGGCAGGCTTCCTGGCAGAAGCCGCAATAGATGCACTTGACCATGTCGATGTCGTAGCGGGTGGTCCGGCGGGTGCCGTCATTGCGGCGCGGACCGGCCTCGATGGTGATCGCCTGGGCCGGGCAGATGGCCTCGCACAGCTTGCAGGCGATGCAGCGTTCCTCGCCGTTCGGATAGCGGCGCAGCGCGTGTTCGCCACGGAAACGCGGGCTCACCGGGCCTTTCTCGAACGGATAGTTGACCGTAGGCTTCGGCTTGAAGAAGTAGCGCATCGCCAGAACAAAGGCGGACACGAACTCCTGCAGGAACAGCGATTTGACGGCTTGACTAAGTCCCATCGCTTTTTGCCTCTCTTTCCTCAACCAGCCAGCTGGTGGCCGGCCCAATAGCCGATGATCGGGAAGCCGATCACCGGAACTCCAAAAATCAGTGCGCTCCAGAGCGCCTTGTATCTGGCCGCGGCGCCACCGTCGCCGCCGGCCTGCCTGTTCTTCGTTTCCGCCGCCTGAAGCATGCCCTTCAGGATCTTCCAGTCGAGCCAGCCCATGTAGAGACCGACGGCGGCGCCGATCACGCCGGCGAGTGATATGCTCACGCCGCGCCCGGTGCCCAGCCCATGACCATCAGGACTGCGGCGACAACGACGACCATGCCCAGCGACAGCGGCAGGAACACTTTCCAGCCCAGGCGCATCAGCTGGTCATAGCGGTAGCGCGGCACCATGGCCTTCACCATGGCGAACATGAAGAAGCCCAGGAAACACTTCAACAGGAACCAGACCACGCCGGGCACCCAGGTGAAGGGTGCAAAGTCGAACGGCGGCAGCCATCCCCCCATGAAGAAGATCGTCATCAGAGCGCACATCAGGCAGATGGCGACATATTCACCGAGCATGAACATCATGTACGGGGTCGAGCCGTATTCCACCATGAAGCCGGCGACCAGCTCCGATTCCGCTTCCGCAAGGTCGAACGGCGGACGGTTGGTTTCGGCCAGCGCGGACACGAAGAACACCACGAACATCGGGAACAGCGGCAGCCAGTACCAGTTCAGGAAGCTGAGCCACGGCACCCCGAGCCAGGTCGCCAGGCCAGTCTGCTGGGATTCGACAATTCCCGTCAGGTTCAGCGTACCGGCACACAGCAGCACGGTGACGATCACGAAACCGATCGAGACCTCGTAGGACACCATCTGGGCCGCCGAACGCAGCGCCGACAGGAACGGATATTTCGAGTTCGAGGCCCAACCGCCGATGATGACGCCGTAGACCTCGAGCGAGGACACCGCGAAAACGAACAGGACGCCGACATTGATGTTCGCGATCACCCACCCGTCGGCAACCGGGATCACCGCCCAGGCAGCCAGTGCCAGCAGCACGGAAACCAGCGGCGCCAGAAGGAACAGGATCTTGTTGGAACCGGCCGGGATGACCGGTTCCTTCAGAACGAATTTCAAAAGGTCGGCAAAACTCTGCAGCAGGCCCCACGGACCGACCACGTTCGGGCCACGGCGAATCTGCACGGCCGCCCAGATCTTGCGGTCCGCCAGCAGTACATAGGCGACGATCACCAGAAGCACGACCATCATGACCACGCTCTGCAGCGCCATCAGGAGGAATTGTCCCAGATAGGTGGTCGTAAAGAACTCAACCATTTCGGTCCCCTGCCCCTTATTCTGCTGCTTCTGCCGCCCGCGTCTTCGCGAGCGCCGAACACTCGGCCATCACCTTGGAGGCGCGGGCGATCGGGTTGGTCAGATAGAAATCACGGATCACGTTGGCAAAACCGGCACTGTCCATTTTCGCTTTCGCATTGGCCAGCTTGCCGATATCCGCCGCGTCGCCCGCCTCGATGGCATCAATGCCGGTCATGTGCGGCACTGCTTCAAAGAGCTTTGCACGCAGCGCGCTGAGCGAGTCGAATTCCAGCGTCTGGCCGAGCACGGCCGACAGTGCCCGCAGGATCGCCCAGTCTTCGCGTGCTTCGCCCGGAGGGAACGCGGCCCGGTCGGCCATCTGCACGCGGCCCTCGGTGTTGACGTAGATCGCGGATTTTTCGGTATAGGCGGCGCCCGGCAGGATCACGTCGGCCCGGTGCGCGCCACGGTCGCCATGGGTGCCC
Source organism: Roseibium sp. Sym1 (assembly GCF_027359675.1). Taxonomy (NCBI): domain Bacteria; kingdom Pseudomonadati; phylum Pseudomonadota; class Alphaproteobacteria; order Hyphomicrobiales; family Stappiaceae; genus Roseibium; species Roseibium sp. Sym1. The sequence continues at coordinate 4,732,312 of NZ_CP114786.1, read as the reverse complement.
TGGTAGACAACGAATGCTCCCTCCGGCACCTCGACCTCGTCGACGCCGAGCAGGAACAGGACGTCCAGAGCCCCCGGTTCGAGCATCGCACCCGTGTCCTTGCCACCTTCTCCGGGCACGAAACCCAGATCCAGCGCACCGACCTGGGAGGCCTCGGTGTGCAGGATGTTGAAGCCGTTCCAGCCGTCCTTGATCACGCCGAGCGATTTGGCGGCAGCGGCAATCGTTGCCAGCACTTCGGCCCCGTCCGGACGGTTGAGCGCACCCTGGCCGATGATGAACATCGGCCGCTCGGCCTTGGCCGGGGCATGCTTGACGAAGTCCTTCAGGCTGTCCGGTCCGGCACCGAGATAGGTCACCGGGTAGGTCAGGTCGGCGTTTTCGCCGATCAGGCCGATGGTCAGGTCGCCGCGGGTCCAGCGCTTGCGGATGCGGGCGTTCAGGACCGGCGCTTCCTGGCGCGGATTGGTGCCGATCAGCATGATCGCATCGGCATCCTCGATCCCCTGGATCGTGGAATTGAAGAGATAGCTGGCCCGGCCGTTCTTCGGATGCAGCGGCGAGCCCGGGAAACGGCTGTCGAGGTTGGCGACACCTAGCTTTTCCATCAGGCTCTTCAGCGCGAACATGTCCTCGACGCCCGCCATCTGACCGGCAAGCGCGCCGATCCTGTCGGCGGAAGCGCCCTTCACCTTGTCGGCAATGATCTGGAACGCCTCGCCCCAGGACACCGGCTGAAGCTTGCCGTCCTTCTTGGCATAAGGCCGGTCGAGGCGCTGGGTCTTCAGACCGTCCCAGATGTAGCGGGACTTGTCGGAGATCCACTCCTCGTTGACCTCTTCATTGAGGCGCGGCATCACGCGCATGACTTCCTTGCCGCGCGTGTCGACGCGGATTGCCGACCCGACCGCGTCCATCACGTCGACGCTCTCGGTCTTGGTCAGTTCCCACGGACGGGCGTGGAACTCATAGGGCTTGTGGGTCAGTGCGCCAACCGGGCAAAGGTCGGCCACATTTCCCTGCATCTCGGAGGACAGCGCTGCTTCCAGGTAGGTGGTGATCTCGGCATCCTCGCCGCGGCCCACCAGGCCCATGTCGGTGACGCCGCAGACTTCCGTCGTGAAGCGCACGCAGCGGGTGCAGTGGATGCAGCGCGTCATGATCGTCTTGATCAGCGGGCCGATTTCCTTGTTCTCGACCGCGCGCTTGTTCTCGTGGAACCGGGAGCCGTCGACGCCATAGGCCATGGCCTGGTCCTGCAGGTCGCACTCGCCGCCCTGGTCGCAGATCGGGCAATCCAGCGGGTGGTTGATGAGCAGGAACTCCATCACCCCTTCGCGGGCCTTCTTGACCATCTCGGACTTGGTCTCGACCACCGGCGGTTCGCCGTTCGGGCCCGGACGCAGATCCTTCACGCCCATGGCGCAGGAGGCGGTCGGCTTGGGCGGTCCGCCCTTCACTTCCACCAGGCACATGCGGCAGTTGCCGGCAATCGACAGCCGGTCGTGGTAACAAAACCGCGGAACCTCGGCGCCCGCCTCTTCACAGGCCTGAAGCAGCGTGTAGTCCGCCGGGACTTCCACTTCCTTGCCGTCGATGATGAGCTTCGTCATCCGTTGCTCTCCAAATCCCGTTCCGCTTACTCAGCCGCCACCATGGTCGAAGACGACTTCGACTTGGCGACATAGTCATCGATGCGCGCTTCGATGACAGGCCGGAAATTCTTGATCAAACCCTGAACCGGCCAGGCGGCCGCATCCCCGAGTGCGCAAATGGTGTGGCCTTCGACCTGCTTGGTCACCTTGAACAGCATGTCGATTTCCTCGTAGGAGCTCTCGCCCTTGACCATGCGTTCCATCACGCGCCACATCCAGCCCGTGCCCTCGCGGCAGGGCGTGCACTGGCCGCAGCTCTCGTGCTTGTAGAAATAGCTGAGCCGCGCGATCGCCTTGATGATGTCGGTGGACTTGTCCATGACGATGACCGCTGCCGTGCCGAGGCCGGAGCCCAGGCCGCGCAGCGTGTCGAAATCCATCGGCGCTTCCTTGATCTGCTCCGCCGTGCAGCACGGTACGGAGGATCCACCCGGGATCACCGCCAGCAGATTGTCCCAGCCGCCGCGAATGCCGCCGCAATGTTTCTCGATCATCTCGTCGAAGGGAACGCCGAGTTCCTCTTCAAAGGTCGCCGGCTGATTGACGTGGCCGGAGACGCAGAACAGCTTGGTGCCGGTGTTGTTCGGACGCCCGAGCGCGGAAAACCAGGCCGCTCCGCGGCGCAGGATGGTCGGTGCCACCGCGATCGATTCCACGTTGTTCACCGTGGTCGGGCAGCCATAGAGACCGACATTGGCCGGGAACGGCGGCTTCAGGCGCGGCTGGCCTTTCTTGCCTTCCAGGCTCTCCAGCAGCGCGGTTTCCTCGCCGCAGATATAGGCGCCGGCGCCGTGGTGGACGTAAATGTCGAAGTCGTAGCCGTTCTTGTTGTTCTTGCCGATCAGACCGGCGTCGTAGGCCTGGTCGATGGCCGCCTGCAGGCGCTCGCGTTCGCGGATGAACTCGCCGCGCACATAGATGTAGGCAGCGATCGCCCCCATGGCGAAACCGGCAACGAGGCAGCCCTCGACCAGCGTGTGCGGGTCGTGGCGCAGGATTTCGCGGTCCTTGCAGGTGCCCGGTTCGGATTCGTCGGCATTGACGACCAGATAGGCCGGACGGCCATCGGATTCCTTGGGCATGAACGACCATTTCAGCCCGGTCGGGAAGCCCGCGCCGCCACGGCCGCGCAGACCGGAATCCTTCATTTCCTGAACGATCCAGTCACGGCCCTTGTCGAGCAGACCCTTGGTGTTGTCCCACTGGCCGCGCTTCTTCGCGCCTTCCAGGCCCCAGTCATGCAGACCGTAGATATTGGTGAAGATCCGATCCTGATCCTTCAGCATCTCTTCCCCCTAGTCTTCGCTCTTGGAGGAGGCCACTTCGCCGGCTTCCACGCGCTTGGAAAATTCAGTCTCTTCACCGCTGGCGAGCAGCTTGGCCTGGTCGATCCAGCCGTCCCGCTCGATGCGGCCCTTGAACTTCAGCCGGCTGTCGACCCAGGCGATCTCTTCCGGGCCCCAGCTGGCGACCTGGTCGAAATGGAAGAAACCGAGTTCGTTGAGCGTCGCTTCCAGCTTGGGACCGACACCCTTCAGTTTCTTCAGATCGTCGGGTTTGCCGCCCCGGGCTTTCTTCAGAAGTTCTGGTGCTTTCTCGGCAACGTCCGCCTCGGCGGCAGACGCCGCCTTCGGCTTGGCCTTGGCGACAGGCTTCGGCTCTGCCGGTTTCTTCGCAGCCTTCTCGACCTTCTCGGCGGTCTTGGCGGCCGCCTTTTTCGGCGCCACAGCAGCTGCGGGCACATCGTCCTTTTTCGCGGACTTGGCGGCAAAAGCGGCCTTGACCTTGGCAACCGCGTCTTCGGCGGGCGTCGGCACCCCGTCATAATCGTTGCCGCCCGCGTTGATCGCGGCGCCGGCAAAGTCATGGGAGGCCTTCTCCGAGCCGTCGACCACATGCGGCGCCGGCAAGGTGCCCTTGGTGGTGTCGTCGATCTCCGTCAGAGACGTCTGACCGCCCTCGGCCATCGCGAAGCGGCGCCCGTTCTGCGGACCGGGCGTGACTTCCTTGCCGGCGGCAATGTCGTCGATCAGCTGGTTGAAGCTGTCCGGGGTCAGGTCCTCGTAGGTATCCTTGAAGATCTGAACCATCGGCGCGTTGACACAGGCGCCCAGGCACTCGACCTCTTCCCAGGAGAACATGCCGTCCTCGGAAATCTCGTGCATGTGCTTGGCAATGCGCGACTTGCAGATCTTGATCAGGTCCTCGGAGCCACGCAGCTGGCAAGGCGTCGTCCCGCAGACCTGGATATGGGCTTTCTTGCCCACTGGCTGCAGCTGGAACATGGTGTAGAAGGTCGCCACTTCCAGGACGCGGATCTTGGGCATGTCCAGCATTTCGGCGATGTAGCGGATCGCCGGCTCGCTGACCCAGCCGTCATTCTGTTCCTGCGCACGCCACAAAAGCGGAATCACCGCCGAGGCCTGGCGGCCTGCCGGATAGCGGTCGATCAGCTTCTTTGCCCACGCGAGGTTCTTCTCGGTGAACGCGAAGCTTTCTGGTTGTTCCGCGGCAAGTCGGCGAACTGCCATGGTGTTATCCCCGTTCTGTCAATGTGACCGGAGCCGGACGGGCGGCTGCCAGGGTCGAAAATTGGTGACGGGCCGGCCGCATCAGCGGTCGACCTCGCCGAACACGATGTCCATGGAGCCGAGCACCGCCGAGACGTCGGCGAGCATGTGGCCCTTGCAGAGAAAATCCATCGCCTGGAGATGGGCGTAGCCCGGCGCCTTGATCTTGCAGCGATACGGCTTGTTGGTGCCGTCGGCGACCAAATAGACACCGAATTCGCCTTTCGGCGCTTCCACGGCGGCATAAACCTCGCCGGCCGGGACATGGTAGCCCTCGGTGTAGAGCTTGAAGTGGTGGATCAGCGCTTCCATGGAACGCTTCATCTCGCCCCGCTTCGGCGGCACGATCTTGCCGTCGGTCGACGAGACCGGACCGGTTTCAACGGTCAGCTTTTCCAGGCACTGCTTCATGATCCGGACCGACTGGCGCATCTCTTCCATGCGGATCAGGTAACGGTCGTAGCAGTCGCCGTTCTTGCCGATCGGAATGTCGAAGTCGAGCTCCGAGTAGCACTCGTAGGGCTGCGACTTGCGCAGATCCCACGGCGCGCCGGAGCCGCGCACCATCACGCCGGAAAAGCCCCAGGCCCAGGCATCATCAAGATCGACGACGCCGATGTCGACGTTGCGCTGCTTGAAGATGCGGTTGTCGGTCAGAAGGCCCTCGATGTCGTCCAGCGTCTGCAGGAACGGATCGCAGAAATCCCAGATGTCGTCGAGCAGGTCGCGCGGCAGGTCCTGATGGACGCCGCCCGGGCGCACATAGGCAGCGTGCATGCGCGCGCCGCAGGCACGCTCATAGAATACCATCAGCTCCTCGCGCGGCTCGAAGCCCCACAGCGGCGGTGTCAGGGCACCGACGTCCATGGCCTGCGTGGTGACGTTGAGCAGATGCGACAGCAGGCGGCCGATCTCGGAGAAAAGCACACGGATCAGCTGGCCGCGCTTGGGCACTTCGATGCCGATCAGGCGCTCCACGCCGAGCGCGAAGGCATGCTCCTGGTTCATCGGCGCCACGTAGTCGAGGCGGTCAAAATACGGCACGGCCTGCAGATAGGTCTTCTGCTCGATCAGTTTCTCGGTGCCGCGGTGCAAAAGCCCGATATGCGGATCGACACGGGTGACCACTTCGCCGTCGAGTTCAAGCACAAGACGCAGCACGCCATGCGCCGCCGGGTGCTGCGGGCCAAAGTTGATGTTGAAGTTACGGACCTGAGCCTCAGCCATTTTGAGGTTCCTGCATTTTCTGCGTGAAATAAGCGATGACTTCGGGGCCGGTCATTCGGCGGGTTTCGTTCGCGAAAGCGTAATTATCCGGCTGTTCGTCAACGAAAATCTCGGACGTGAACTTGAATTGCGACGGGTCATCGAAAGCCTGGGCGGACATGGAAACATGCGAACCGTCCGCCATGCGCCACATCAGGGTGGATCCGCATTTGGAACAGAAGACGCGTTCGCCGTAATCGGAGGACTTGTAAACGCCGAGCGCATCGGAGCCCTCGACATCGACGCCGGACATCGGGCCACAGCTGACCGCCATGTAGGTGCCGCCGGTCCAGCGACGGCACATGCCGCAATGGCAAACGCCCATCTCGCCGTCGGTCGGCGTGGCGGCGAAGCGCACCGCACCGCAAAGACATCCACCTGAAAGCCGTTCGCTCATCCCTGCCCCGCCCCTCAGCTCGTCGTTGCTTTCTCGTCACCCGGCAGCACGTAGTCGGTGCCTTCCCAGGGTGACATGAAATCGAAGGAACGCATTTCCTGGTTCAGCCGGACCGGTTCGTAGACGACGCGTTTTTTCTCGTCGTCGTAACGGACCTCGACAAATCCGGTCACAGGGAAATCCTTGCGCAGCGGATGACCGTCGAAACCGTAATCGGTCAGGATACGGCGCAGGTCCGGATGGCCGGAGAAAAGAATGCCGTACATGTCATAGGCTTCGCGCTCGAACCATTCCGCACCCGGAAACACCGGAGTGAGCGAGGCAATCGGCGTCACCTCGTCGGTGGCCACCTTGACGCGAATGCGCTGGTTCTGGACCGGGGACAGGAAGTGATAGACGACATCGAAGCGCTTTTCGCGCGCCGGATAGTCCACACCGCAGATGTCGGTCAGATTGACGAATTTGCACGAGCTGTTGTCGCGTAGAAAGCGGACCGCGTCGAGAATGTCGGTCGCAGTCACGGTCAGCGTCAGCTCACCATACGCCACCTGCCAGGACACAAGGGACTCACCCAGGCCAAGCTCGATATGCTCGGCGAGTTCCTTCAACGTCTCGTCCATCCTGTTCGCCCTCACTCCAATGGAGTCCAAATTGACGGGCGCGGGGCGCCCCTCTCCTTCAAGATCCGCGGCCTTGCGGCCCCGGATCCCTATCTCTCAATCGTGCCCGTGCGCCGGATCTTCTTTTGCAGCATCATCACACCGTAAAGAAGGGCCTCGGCCGTCGGAGGACAGCCCGGGACATAGATATCGACCGGCACCACGCGATCGCAGCCGCGCACCACCGAATAGGAATAGTGATAATAGCCGCCACCGTTTGCGCAGGACCCCATCGAGATAACGTAGCGCGGTTCCGGCATCTGGTCGTAGACCTTGCGCAGCGCCGGCGCCATCTTGTTGGTCAGGGTCCCGGCGACGATCATCACGTCGGACTGGCGCGGAGACGCGCGCGGCGCGAAGCCGAAACGTTCAGCGTCATAACGCGGCATCGACATCTGCATCATTTCCACGGCGCAGCAAGCGAGACCGAAGGTCATCCACATGAGCGAGCCCGTGCGCGCCCACTGGATCAGGTTGTCGGTGGACGTGACGAGAAAGCCCTTGTCGGCAAGCTCGTTGTTCACTTCCAGGAAAAACGCGTCATCGGCGCCGACCGGCTTGCCCGTGTTCGGGTCGATCACGCCTTTGGGCTGCGGAGCAACGAGCGGCTCGGTGGTGGTCAATCCCATTCCAGCGCTCCCTTCTTCCATTCGTAGATAAAGCCGACGGTCAGGACGCCAAGGAACACCATCATGGACCAGAAGCCGAACCAGCCCAGTTCACCGAAAACCGTTGCCCAGGGGAACAGGAACGCAACTTCCAGATCGAAGATGATGAACAGGATGGAGACAAGATAGAACCGCACATCGAATTTCATGCGGGCATCGTCAAAGGCGTTGAAACCGCACTCATAGGCCGAGAGCTTTTCCGGATCCGGGTTCTTGTAGGCCAGAATGAACGGTGAAATCAGCAGCGCCAGGCCGATCACCAGCGCGATGCCGATGAACACGACGATCGGGACATATTCCCGCAAGAGATCTTCCATGTCTTTCGCGTCCTTGCATATGGAGGCGGATCCGGAGGAGATCCGGTGCCTGGGGCGCGTTCCCCATCGCCTCGTTATACCGGCAGGTCACGCTCATCCCGTCGGCTCAATGAAACCAACATGCGAGCGCACGCTTAGCTTACGCTTTGGTGCAACGCAAGACCCTCTCCAGGTCAAACTATTGCCATACTTGGACCAACTTTGCGCCGACCCTCATCAAACCCCCTGTTTCAGCCAGTTTGTGCCCAGGCAAAAACTTTGCACAACCCATGAGGAATTATGACGCACCCGGGACGGATTACCACCCCCGCACCAGAATCGGATTTTCCGGATGCCCGGCACGCAAAACTCAAGAAAAATGAATATGCTGCACCCTGCCGCGTCAGGCGTTCACCTGAAGAAATCCGGCGGTGGAAATGCAAAGCCGGGACACTTGTCGCCAAACAAGAGCGCATCACGTTCATGCGATACGTCAAGGTTTGAAAGGAAGTGTCTGGAAGACTTGAGGGAACCGTGAGTGGCGCGAGTGACGGGGCTCGAACCCGCGACCTCCGGCGTGACAGGCCGGCACTCTAACCAACTGAGCTACACCCGCACATTCACGGTATATTGCGCCCTTCCCGCTTCAGTACTCTTGTACCTTGTAAGGGAAGTGGCGCGAGTGACGGGGCTCGAACCCGCGACCTCCGGCGTGACAGGCCGGCACTCTAACCAACTGAGCTACACCCGCTTCGTCAGGCAACAAGCTGTCGCCCTGAAGTGGCGCTGATGTACGGCGGCTGGATGGCGAAGTCAAGCACCCTATTCCGTCCGAATTGCCGTTTTTTGACATTGCCGTGCCCAGCCCCCGGATTCTTCGGTATCGTTTACGCCATTGAATGTGGATAACTTTCTGTTTCGTAACGGAATTGTCGCCATGACACCGACCGGGCAAGACCTGCCGCGGGCCTCAGATTCTTTTGCCGGCGAGGTCTTTCGGAATTCGCTTCTCTGCTGCCGTTTCTCCTATTCCGCGGGAACTAGCCTCGTATCCCGGAGTTGTCCTTCCCTGGCGAGGATCGGCACCGCGACGGTCGCGAACAGGGCGTTGATATCCTTGAGGCTGCGCATCACTTCCAGATGGGCATTGCTCGATTCCATGCTTTGCACGGTTTTCGTTTTCAAACGGTCGAGGTGCCGGTTGTGGCTCTCCCGTTCAAGGGCGCGCATCTTGTCCTTCTCGGCAATCAGTTCGCGCGCGGAGGCAACATCTTCGGAGACCAGGACATTCAGGGCCAGCTCCATGTTGGCAAGGACGCGGTCATGCATGCGTGTCAGCTCCTTCAGCCCCTCCTGCGAAAAGCTGATCTTGTTCACTTGCAGTTCCAGTGCCAGCTCCAGGAGGTTCTTTGCGACAAGATCCCCCGCCCGTTCCAGATTGACCGCGAAACCGACCAGTTCCATGCCTCTTTCAGCCTGCCCGGCAGTCAGTTCACCGCGATTGACCTCGGCGATATAGAGCTTGATGGACGAATGGATGGTGTTGACGTGCCGGTCCAGCTGCTGAAGCCGCCGTATTTCGGCTTCGCTGCCCCTTTCCAGCATCAGTATGACCGGTCTTGCCATCACCTCGACCAGTTCCCCCATGCGCAGGAGTTCGCGGGTTGCACTGGCCAGGGCCAGCCGTGGATTGCCGATGAGCTGCCGATCGAGAGCGCTTTTGGGCAGAAGGCTCTCGCTTTCCTGCTCCTTCGACCTGTCGGGCACAAGCCTTTCCACGAGCCAAGAAACCGGCCCTGTCAGCGGAAGACAGGACACAACGAGCAACAGGTTGAAGGCGACATGCACGGCAACGATCTGCTGGGCCGGGTTGCCGCTGATCACGTCGAGAGGCGGCGCAAACTTCCTCAGGACCAAAAAGGCCAGAACCGCCCCGACCGCACGGAAGATGAAGTTTCCAAGAGGCAGCAGCCTGGCCTTCCTGTCCATGCCGCGCGTCAGCCAGAGCGCCACGATCCCTGCCCCGACATTCGCACCGAGCACAAGCGGGATGGCCGCGTCCTGTGCAAGACCCGCGTTCTGGACGAGAGCGGCAATCATCAGAACGGCGGCCACACTGGAGTGGACCAGAAAGGCCAGCAACGCACCGAAGGCCATCGCCATGGGCGCATCCTGCCCCAGGTAGCCCGCGACCTGCGGCATGAACCGGGCTTCCTTCAGGGGCGCGGTCGCCTCCCCAATCATCCCGAGGGCCAGCAGGATGAAGGCAATACCCAGGAGAATTCTCCCGGCCTGCTTGGCTGAGCGCGCTTCAAGCTTCAGGAAAAGCCAGGCACCCGCGGCAAGCAACAGCGGAATGAGCCAACTCAGATCGAAAACCAGAAACTGGACCACCAGCGCCGACCCGAGATCCGCCCCCAGCAGCACGGCCAACCCGGCCGCAGTGGTGATAAACCCGGAAGTCGCAAATCCGGCGGCCAGCATCGCAACGGCGGTCGCGCTCTGCAGCAGAATCGCCACCGCCACGCCGGAACCGGCCCCGGACACGGGTCCGGCCGAGGCCTTCCCGATGACGCGCCTCAGGGCCGGGCCGGCCGCGCGCTCGAACCCCGTACGCACCATCCTGACCGCGTAGAGAAGCAGCATAACTGCCCCGAACATCTTAATGACAACGACGATTCCCATATGGCTAATCTTCTCTCCACGCTGCAGGTTTTTACTTAGCCGGAGAAGTTTATGGGAATGGTATGAAAAAGAAAACACAGCATTCGAAGCCAAAACGAAACCGCACTGCGGATATGGCTTGCCAGGGAATGCGGCATGACGGAAATGACTGCGGGAAACATGCGTCCGGATCCAGGGCATTCAGCCCGAACGTTGCCGCGAACAGGCACAGCACCGCAAACCGTTCGCATCGTCGGCCAGGCTCTTCAAGACCTCAATCCCTGCGTCCAGAGTAAGATCTCCCGACTCGGCCGCCGGTCCGCATCAATCACGCGTTCGCGGTGTTCCGAAAGAGCGCCTTCAAAGACCTTTGATGCCCTGCAGCCGGGACATCCCAACCGGCCCGCGCATGAACCATGCCGGAAACCGAAGCCGAATTCAGCTCTTCACATAGCAGGGGTCTTTTACATAGCAGGGGTTCTTTACATAACAGGGATTCTTCACGTAGCAGGTCGCACCCACGGAACGGGCACTTTCTTGGGCACGCCCTTCCCGCGTCTCGTTCTCTGACTTGGTATCCGGCTCCCTGCCATAGACCTGAAGCGTATATTTCTTCTTCATTGCAGCACCTCCTGACCGTCACCTTCTGATCTCTGTTTGAACGCCAGGCATCCACCCTGACAGATGTTCAGCGTTTGCCATTTGCAGGTCTCGCAAGCGGTGCATGTCGGCACCTCCCAGCGCAGCGGGTCGATGACGTCATCCATCTTGCGGACGAGGTCTCCGCCGGTGGGATAGTCGGTCAGCTGCCCGAAACGGACATCCTTCAATGGACCACAGAAAAAGACCTCGAGCCCTGGTCCCACATCGATGGCGCCTGGGCAGGTGAACGACAGGAAGATACCCTTGTCCTTCAGCCGCTTGAGCTGTCCGTCATCGACCGAGCAGACCGGGACACAGCAGTCGGTTATCAGGTCAATGCCGTTCTCGGTACATCTCTCGGCAATCGTCTCCAGAAGCGGAAGCATGGCGGAGACGTCTTTAAAGGAGATATGTTCGTTGGTCTGCGCCGCGTTCGGCTTGGCAAAGTCGACGCGCAGTTGCCCGAGGTCGTAGCGGGACATGACCTCGAAGACGAACGCAACATCCTGTTCCGGTTGGTAGAGGTTCAGGCTGACGCTGAACGCGCGCTCCCCGCGAAGGCTCGAAATCCGCTGCAGATTGTCGTTCAGACGAGACCATTGCGTCCCCTTGTAGAACGACGGATGGTTGATGTTGATCATCAGACCGCAAGGCTGAGACCCGAGAAACCCCGCCATCTCCGGGGAGAAGATGCCATTGGTGAAGACGTTCACTGGCAACGGGCTACCGCCGGGCAGTGAATAGGCCGGTGACAGGGCGAGGCTCAGGAACTCCCTGAAGAGCGGGTGAAGAGTCGGCTCGCCACCCAGCAGATTGGCGCTGTCCTTGGTGCCTGCAACAATCAGCTCCCGGGCATAGTCGAGCGCGTGCCTGAACTCGGCGAGCGACATCTTGCCGGCATCCCCGTCGTGGCGGGACCTGGTGTTCAGGCTTCCCTGCAGAAAGCAATAGGAACAGGCGAGATTGCACGTGTCGACCAAAAGAATATTCATGGCATCACCTGTCCGAACAGCGCCGCGAGATAGCGTTGAAAGACCGAGCCCGGTTTTTCGTCGATGAACCGCCAGAAGAGCCCCGAAACGAAGTCCTTGCTCCAGCGGCACCTTTCGTCTCCGCGGGCCGGGTCGGAATCGACCAGCACCGACAGTCCGATATTTGTGCAGCCGTAATGCGCAAAGCTTGCTGCCGGGCAGGACCCGCCGCAAAAGGCCAGGATCGGACAATCCCGGCAGGCTGCAGGCGTCCCCGGCTCGCAGTTGCAGCAACCCGTGTTGCTGCAGAACAGGGAGGGGTCGTAGAAGCTGGTCACTTGCGGGCAGGTCGTCTTCAGCGGCGGGTGCAACAGTGCGTCGACACACGCCGGCTCGCTCACGTCCCCTATGAAAAAGTCGGACGTCAGGTCCCGGTGGCAGGAATAGGCACCGCCCCTCGGGTCGACCGCGAAATAGACGTCTCCCATGCCACAGGTCTGGATTTCCCCCCCGTTGGCGATGCGATGGAGAATGGAGGTCACCGGCCCGAAATCGAAAACGGCGCCGGTCTTCTCGAAGAGGTCGAGCACGTGCTCGAACGCTCTCGTGTATTGTTGCGACAGCACTGCGGGGTCCGGAGCACGAACCCCTGCGACGGTCCGGCCGTGGGCGACATCCTGCATCGGAATGAAGGACGCGGACCTTAGGCCCCAGCCGGAATATTTTACGACCGATTCGTAGACATGATCCTGGTTTCGGTCGCTCACCGTCGCGCGCAGCCCGACCCGGACGTCACTCTGAACGAGGCGGCGCAGGCCTTCCTCGATCGTGGCTCCGCTCTTCGGGTCCTTGCCCGGAAACGGCCGCTGCCAGTCGTTTGCCGCGACTGGGGGATCGAACGACAGGGAAACGTCGAAATCGTATTTTGTGAAGAAGGCTATCAGCTCATCGTCGATCTGGGTCCCGTTGTCGTCGATGGAGAAGCGGATGAAGACCTTCTCGCGCGCCGCCTGGGAAGCCAGATAATCCGCTGCCTCGAACAGGAAGGCACGGACCTTGCCTCTCAAGGACGGCTGGCCGCCGAAGAAAACGACATTCAGGCAACCGGTCCCCCATCTTTGCTTGATGAAGCCGATGAAGGTCCGGGCAAAATCCTGCAGGACCTCCTCGGACATGACACCGGTCTTGGGGACCGCCGGCAGGACATTGTCGCTGTCCATCACGTGGCAATAACGGCAGCGCAGATTGCAGGCATCGGTTATCAGAAGCGATACCTCGACAGCCGGTGCTTCCGGATGCGGGGAAAACGCCGACCACGGCGTGCTGCCGTCGGCCTTGTAGCGGACGAGCTTGGCTTCGAGATCGTCCCTCAGCCCCGCGCCCCGTCCCTGGGCGTTGTAGGCGCTGCGGACGCGCTCGATGCGCTCTGCGGGAGGCTCGGCATGCGCGAAGAGACCCTGCTCCTGGAACGTCTTCAGATAGGCATCCGCCTTCTCGCGCCCGAGCGTGCCTGACAGCGTGTCATAGGTGCAGCCCTCTTTCAGGGCAAGGACGGGCGCATCTGCGCCATCGAACACCATGTAGTGGTCAACCGGGGCTTCATAGTCGTTGAACACGGCAAACCGATCGGAAGCCCGGTCCGGAATAACCTTGGCGCTCGATACGAACTTGAGCGCGTGACGGTTCCGGTCGAGCCAAGCGTCATGAGCGTCGGCTGTGAACTCACTTGCTTTGACATGACTATTCATAGCCGATCACCCAGCAAGGGATCGTGCTGTCATTCCCGCCGGCGGCATAGTTGCCGCCCGTCATGAGCACCCTGCCGTTGACGGCGAGCGAGGTTGACCGGCCGCCGTCCAGGAAAACGGCATCGGTCACACCGCGCGCTTTCATGAACACGGCCATCTCGTCCGGCGTCATGCCGTAGTTCGCCGGATCAGGTCCGGGTGTCGCGACAAACACCATCACCCTGCCGCGATTGTCTATGCCAAGCGCCGACCGGGGGGCCTCACGGATGGCGTCATCCTGGAAATACTGGCCCGCCGGGTCCTTGAGGATCGATCGTGCGGCCTTGTTGACGCCACCTTCCAGGAGCCGGCCAAGGCCGCCCATGGCCATGGAGTACATCGCCGTATAGACCGCCTCCAGCTGCGTCGGGTCGTCCGGGAGCGGTTCGCGCTCATAGACCGTCGGCTGACCGAATGTGGTGATCGCGAACCCGAATCGCTTCTTTGCCTTCGGCTCGGCTGTTTTCCGGAAGTGCCCGTCACGGCGGAGCATGTCGCCAAGGATCGAGCCATTGAAGAAAAACGTCCCGTTGATGACGAAACTCCGGCCTTTTGTCGCCTTCCGATGCGCCAGGCTTGCGATGCTTGCGATGCCGCCACCACCGATATGCACGTCGAATGTCAAACCGGCGCCGGAAGGGCCTGCGGGCTGGATCCAGATTTCATGTCCACTTCCGGCGATGTGCGAATGTGTGAGCATGGTCCCTCCTCTACCCCGACCGCCCTACTCGGTTGGTAATGCGTCCAACATCTTCTGATACTTTTTCTGAACCGGCTTCCAGAGGGCCTGATCGCCGTCGTCATGAAGCACGTGGAAATTGGCGATGCGCAGGAGTTGACGAACGAGATCGCGGCACAGGGCCCGGGCGTTTTTCAAGTCGCCGGCCAGCAAGGCGGCAAGGTCGTGATGGATCCGGCTCATGGCACCGGCCTCGGCGGCGTCCTCGAGTTTCTTGAGTTCCTCGAACAGTTGTCCGGAATGCAGGCCCAGGGCATTGCCTTGGGCGAGAAAGCCGTTCTTCTCGGCTTGGCTTGCGGTGCCGGCCTTGATCTTGACATAGACCTCGCTCATGGCCGTCAGCGTGCTCTGAATCAGGCCCCAGAACGTGTTGACACCTTCGGACATGGCTATGCGCTTCCTCCCGGACCTGACGCAGACGCAGGCTGCCTTACAACGAGGCGATACCGTTGCGTAAGCAGCAGCTAACCCGCAGAGTACACTATGTATTTCCTTGCGGATCGCTGGGTTGTCTTGAGAAGAATTACAATTTTTGCTTCACCGTCACATTGATCCAGATCATGTGATCCTTCACCCATGCACCGGAAGGCAATCGCGGACGCGATTTCACGGCATCCGGACACGTTATGGTTCGGGATTTCAGGCGACATACGGGCGTAATATCGACCCTGGATGGTAAAACAAGAAATTGAGAAGAATGGTGGGCGATGAGAGACTCGAACTCCCGACATCTTCGGTGTAAACGAAGCGCTCTACCAACTGAGCTAATCGCCCTCTACGAGGTGAGACGCCTTGTATGGCCTCGCCTTTGACTTGGCAAGACCCAAAACGAACATTTTGTGCCCAATGCCGATTGCTGTGGATGAGCGATCCAGACACTGGCACACTGGTCTTTCAGGGAAAAAGGAGCCCTCGAAATGCGGCCCTCGCGACGCTCGGTGCTCATGGGACTAGGCCTTGGCCTGCTGGGGCCTGTCCCGCCATGGCCTGCCACAACTGCCTGGGCCCGGAAAGGTGTTTCGGCGGTCGTGATCGGCGCCGGGATCGCCGGGCTGGCGGCGGCTCGTCAGCTTGCGGATCTCGGCGTCGCCGTCACGGTCCTCGAAGCCCGGGACCGGATCGGCGGACGGTTGTGGACCGACCGTTCGTTGGGTGTACCACTGGATCTTGGTGCAAGCTGGATCCACGGAACCCGCAACAACCCGATCACGAAACTCGCACAAAGCTTCTCGCAGCCGCTGTTCAAGTGGGACTATGAGGATGCGGAGATCATCGACCTGACCGCGAACCAGGGGCGCCTGGAAGACAGAATTGACCTGTTGCAGGACCGTCTGGAGGACCTGGCCGATCGCAGCGTCAGCAGGTCGGACGGCAGTTCCGTCAGGGACGCCATCAGCCAGATCCGGAAAGACCGGCGGTTTGCCGATCTTTCATCCCTCGAACTGGATGCCTTGTTGGTCTACCTGGTGGAGCTGGAATACGCCGCCGACAAGGAAATGCTCGCCCTCGCCGCACTGGAGGAAGGCAGCGCCTTCGGCGGCGGGGACGCGATTCTGCCCGGCGGGTATGATCGTCTCGCGCAGGGTCTGGCCCAGGGTTTCGACATTCGCCTTTCGACATCCGTCGACAGCGTTGCCTATTCGGCGGCCGGCGTTTCGATCCAGGCAGACAACCGTGCATTTGACGCCGACTTTGCCCTCGTTACGGTGCCGCTCGGGGTTCTCAAGGCAGACAGAATCGCCTTCGACCCTCCCCTTCCCGAGAGCAAGCGCAGCGCCATCGCTTCTCTGGAGATGGGTCTTCTCAACAAGGTCTATCTCACCTTTTCCGGGCCCGTCCCGGACCTGGATGTCCTGAACCTTGTCCGGGTCTCCCACCGGCCGCAGGCGTTCCCGTTCTGGGTCAATCTCAGCGAACCGGCCGGGAGACCGGTGCTGGGCGTTCTCAATGCGGGCTCTTTCGCCCGCGAACTGGAACGCCTGGACAATGCAGGCCGCGTACAGGCTGCCCACGAAGCACTCGACACAATGCTCGACAGCCTCCCGCCCCTGGTGTCGGGACTCTCCACCGCCTGGGCAAGGGACCCTCAAGCCTTCGGATCCTACTCGTACCTGCCCGCCGGGACAGGTTTCTCGACACGCAGGCACCTGGCTGCTCCGGTCTTAGACCGGGTGTTTTTCGCGGGGGAAGCCACCAGCCCGGACTACCCTGCCACCGTCCACGGAGCCTATCTGAGCGGCCTGAACGCAGCCGAAAACCTGCTTGCGGCCGCGCGGTGAGGCTCAGCGGAAGCGGTAGGCATGCTCGAACATGCCATCCACGCCCCGCTGCGCTTCGGCCGCGCTGAAACCGTTGCGGCTGAAGAACCGCACCAGATCCGCGATCCCCTGCACATCGTTGGGACCGCGTGGAGGTGGCTGGTTCATAAGCTTGGCGGCGATCACCCAGCTCATCGTGTTTCTGAGGCGGTCGTTGCCGCCGGATTTCGTGTCGCTGACAGCCCGTTCGAAATTCCGGCCCCATGCCTGGTTGATGGCGCCGTCGATGGCCTCGATGCGGACGAAGCCGGCCTGCGCCGGGCTTCGTGCCCTGTTGAAGAGATGATCGATGTTGTAGCCGGCCAGATCGCTGGAGGAGACTCTCGTGCCGTAGACTTCCTCGATGAAATTGACCCAGGCCTGCCTGTAGCCGCTGTAACCGGCACGCACCCACACGCTGGCATTCTCGTCCGGATTCCCCGGGCGCTGAACCAGAGCCACATTCGTTAAGCTGCTGCGGCCGAGTTGACGCGCCTGGATGCTGTCGTCGTAGCTATCCAGAAACACCAGTCTGCCGAGCACCCCCGGGTGTTCGACCTGCATCTGCATCATGGGTTGCCGTACCCAGGCATTGTAGAGAGCCCGTTGGCGGTTGCGAATGATGGCATGCAGGGACATGGCGGCCTTTCGATGAACAGTCCGGAGCCTCGGTTTGCACCTCCCCGGCAGGAAGCGTGCATCAGATGAATGAGCCAACCGATGATTGTCAAGACGGACACAAAAAACCCCGTGTCCGGTATCCCGGACACGGGGTTTTCCGAAGAAATTCGCGTGCGAAGGCCTTAGGCGTTCACAGCGTCCTTCAGGCCCTTGCCGGCCTTGAACTTCGGCGTCTTAGAAGCCGGGATCTGGATCGTTTCGCCAGTCCGCGGGTTACGGCCTTCGGTGGCAGCGCGTGCGGACACCGTGAAGTTGCCAAAGCCGATGATGCGGACTTCATCGCCACTCTTCAGCGTCTGAGTGACTGCGTCAAAAGTAGCGTCAACTGCTTCGCCTGCCTGCGCCTTGGTGAGGCCGGTCTTTTCTGCAACAGCTGCGATCAGATCGTTCTTATTCATAGCAGATACCTTTCTAAGAAACGGCAGAGTGCCGACGATTCCTGTCAGCGCCGTTGCGCGAAATTCGGTTGATTTGACATGAAACGCAAGGGTTTTTTTCGCAGAAAACAGCCATTTTGACCTGTTTTTCAAAAGAAAAACCCCGGTTTTCCCGGGGTTCTTCATTTTCCGCACTGCAACATGGACTTTAGTGGGCCAGAACTCCCGACGTGTCGTCGTCCTTTTCTCGCGCCTTGGTTGCAGCTTCATACGCCGTCTGATCCCATTCGATGGGCTCCGGAAGGCGGACAAGTGCATTCTTGAGCACTTCTTCCATGCCGGAGACCGGGATGATTTCAAGCGAATTCTTGACCGAGTCAGGAATATCCGCGAGATCCTTGGCATTGTCTTCCGGGATCATCACCAGCTTGATGCCACCGCGCAGGGCCGCCAGCAGTTTCTCCTTCAGGCCACCGATCGGCAGGATCCGGCCCCGCAGCGTGATCTCGCCTGTCATGGCGACATCCCGGCGCACCGGAATTCCGGTGAGGGTCGAGATCACGGCGGTTGCCATGGCGATGCCGGCGGACGGGCCGTCCTTGGGCGTCGCGCCTTCCGGCACGTGCACGTGAATATCCTTCTTGTCGAAGGTCGGCGGCTCGATGCCGAAGTCGATCGCGCGGGAACGCACATAGGATGCGGCCGCAGAAATCGATTCCTTCATCACGTCCTTCAGATTGCCGGTCACGGTCATCTTGCCCTTGCCCGGCATCATCACGCCTTCGATGGTGAGCAGTTCACCGCCGACTTCGGTCCAGGCAAGACCGGTGACGACACCGACCTGGTCTTCCAGCTCCGCTTCGCCATAACGATAACGCGGCACGCCGAGATAGTCCTCGACCACTTCCGGCGTCACCGTGATGCTTTCCTTGTCGCTCATCAGGATGTCCTTGACCGCCTTGCGGGCCAGGGTCGCCATTTCACGCTCAAGGTTACGCACACCGGCTTCGCGGGTGTAGCGGCGGACGACAAAATGCAGCGCATCGTCGTCGATGGAGAACTCGCCTTCGCGCAGGCCGTGATCCTTTTCCGCCTTCGGGATGAGGTGACGGCGGCAGATTTCCACCTTTTCCTCTTCCGTGTAGCCGGCAATCCGGATGATCTCCATGCGGTCCATCAGCGGCCCCGGTATGTTCAGGGTGTTCGCCGTGGTCACGAACATCACGTCCGAAAGGTCGTATTCGACCTCCAGGTAGTGGTCCATGAAGGACGAGTTCTGTTCCGGATCCAGCACTTCCAGGAGCGCCGAGGACGGATCACCGCGGAAATCCATGCCCATCTTGTCGATCTCGTCGAGCAGGAAGAGCGGGTTGGATTTCTTTGCCTTCTTCATCGACTGGACGACCTTGCCGGGCATCGAGCCGATATAGGTACGGCGGTGACCGCGGATCTCGGCCTCGTCGCGCACACCGCCAAGCGACATGCGCACGAATTCACGGCCGGTCGCCTTGGCGATCGACTTGCCGAGCGAGGTCTTGCCGACGCCGGGAGGGCCGACCAGGCAAAGGATGGGACCGCGCAACTTGTTGGCCCGGCTCTGGACGGCAAGATATTCGACGATCCGTTCCTTGACCTTTTCGAGGCCGTAGTGATCCGTGTCGAGGACCTTCTCGGCGAAGCTGAGGTCATGCTTGACCTTGGACTTCTTGTTCCAGGGAATACCGATCAGCCAGTCCAGGTAGTTGCGCACAACGGTCGCTTCCGCCGACATCGGGCTCATCTGCTTGAGCTTCTTGATCTCGGCAGCTGCGCGCTCACGCGCTTCCTTGGTCAGCTTGGTCTTCTTGATCTTCTCTTCGAGTTCAGCAATTTCGTCGCGGCCGTCCTCGCTGTCGCCGAGTTCCTTCTGAATGGCCTTCATCTGCTCATTCAGGTAGTACTCGCGCTGGGTTTTCTCCATCTGGCGCTTGACCCGCGAACGGATGCGCTTTTCCACCTGCAGGACGGAGATCTCGCTCTCCATCATGCCAAGCACGCGCTCAAGCCGCTCGGCAACGGAGACCACGCCGAGGATTTCCTGCTTTTCCGGGATCTTGATTGCCAGGTGCGACGCAATCGTATCGGCCAGTTTGGAATAATCGTCGATCTGGTTGACGGCACCGAGAACTTCCGGAGAAACCTTCTTGTTCAGTTTCACATAGTTCTCGAACTCCGAGACCACGGACCGCGCCAGGGCTTCGACTTCGATGTTTTCGCCGTCGCGTTCGGGCAGGACCGTCGCGGCCGCCTCGAAATAGTCGGTGCGGCTGGAATACTCGCCGATCTGCGCGCGCGCGCCGCCCTCAACAAGCACCTTGACGGTATTGTCGGGCAGCTTGAGCAGCTGCAGCACGGTCGCGAGCGTGCCGACATTGTAGATCTGGTCCGGGTTCGGATCGTCATCCGCGGCATTCATCTGGGTCGCCAGAAGAATGTGCTTGTCCGTGGTCATGACTTCTTCGAGCGCCTTGATCGACTTCTCGCGGCCGACAAACAGCGGCACGATCATGTGCGGGAAGACAACGATGTCGCGCAGGGGCAAGACAGGATAGACAGCGGTGCTGTCCTCGGTGGCGCGAATTTCTGCGTCGCTCATTTTTTTTCCTTTCTCAGCGTGTCGCGGCCCCACTCAACAAAAAGGCAGCCGAAACACTGGAACACGGCTTCCGGACCCAGAGGTCCTGGTGGCCTGACCGCAGTACCCCGAATTGGGCGCACTGACGGACCGCGCAAGCCGTACTTGTCTCTATTAGGTGGACACCGGACCTGCCGGTGTCAAGGCAATCGCGCAACGACCGCAACTCTTGTCTGTTGACGACTCAGGGCGCCGGTGGAAAACCGCCACGGAAACCCTCAAACGCACGAAATTCAAAAAAAATGCCGCTCCCGGGGAAGCGGCATTTCTTCACGGTTATGTGCGTCCGCGCCGGGTCATCATGCGCTGGTCGCGGAGGTTTCTTCCCGATCCTCGTAGATGTAGAGAGGACGCGCCTCCCCTTTCACCACTTCCGGCGAGATCACGACTTCCTTCACGCCCTTGAGGCCCGGAAGCTCGTACATCGTGTCGAGCAGGATGGATTCCAGGATGGAACGGAGACCGCGTGCACCGGTCTTGCGCTCGATCGCCTTGCGGGCAATCGCCTTGAGTGCCTCCTCGTGGAAGGACAACTCCACCTGCTCCATCTCGAACAGACGCTGGTACTGCTTGACGAGCGCGTTCTTCGGCTCGGTCAGGATTGTCACCAGGGCATCTTCGTCGAGGTCTTCCAGGGTCGCGATCACCGGCAGACGGCCGACGAATTCCGGAATGAGACCGAACTTGAGCAGGTCTTCCGGTTCCAGTTCCGAGAACAGTTCGCCGATCCGGCGATCCTCGGGAGCGTGAACCTGGGCCTGGAAACCGATGGATGTCTGCGTGCCTCGATCAGAGATGATCTTGTCGAGACCGGCAAAGGCACCGCCGCAGATGAACAGGATGTTGGTCGTGTCCACCTGCAGGAATTCCTGCTGCGGATGCTTGCGCCCGCCCTGCGGCGGAACGGAGGCCACCGTGCCTTCCATGATCTTCAGAAGTGCCTGCTGCACGCCCTCGCCCGAGACATCACGCGTGATCGACGGATTGTCGGCCTTGCGGCTGATCTTGTCGACTTCGTCGATATAGACGATGCCGCGCTGCGCGCGCTCGACATTGTAGTCGGCCGATTGCAGCAGTTTCAGGATGATGTTCTCGACATCCTCGCCCACATAGCCGGCTTCGGTCAGCGTGGTCGCGTCGGCCATCGTGAACGGCACGTCCAGAATGCGCGCAAGGGTCTGCGCAAGAAGGGTCTTGCCGCAACCGGTCGGTCCGACCAGCAGGATATTCGATTTCGCCAATTCCACATCGTTGTTCTTCGATGCGTGATTGAGGCGCTTGTAGTGATTGTGGACGGCGACCGAAAGGACCTTCTTGGCGCTGCCCTGACCGATCACATAATCGTCAAGAACGTCGCGAATCTCCTGAGGGGTCGGGATTCCGTCCCGAGACTTCACCAGCGAGGACTTGTTCTCCTCGCGGATAATATCCATGCACAGCTCGACACATTCATCGCAAATGAAAACAGTCGGGCCGGCGATCAGCTTACGAACCTCATGCTGGCTCTTGCCGCAGAAGGAACAGTAGAGCGTATTCTTTGAATCGCTGCCGCTGGCCTTGGTCATGTAGTCAACCTCGCGTTTGTGGGGAGTTTCCCCTTATTCTGTCCGGATGCGGCCACTTTGTGGCTGAACCGGCTCCTGAGCGACGACGGGCGCCTCTTCACACCATGATGTCATCATGCTTCGCCAGTAAAAATCAATATAGGTTTAAGGCAAAGATGAAAACCCGGCATCTCTTGGGGATTTCCCGGCCAAAACCACGGAATCTGGTTCCATGCTTAAGGCCAGGTAAGCCCGCTTACTTGTCGTCATCAGCGCCAAGCGTCATGCGGTCAGAAATGACCTTGTCAACAATACCGAACTCCTTGGCACGCTCCGCGGTCATGAAGTTGTCGCGCTCGAGCGCCTCTTCGACCTGATCCAGGCTTTGTCCGGTATGCTTGACATAAATGTCATTCAGCCGCCGCTTCATGGCCAGGATTTCCTGGGCATGCAGCATGATGTCGGCGGCCTGGCCGCGGAACCCGCCGGACGGCTGGTGCACCATCACGCGCGCGTTCGGCAGAATGAAGCGCATGTCCTTCTCGCCGGCCGCCAGGAGCAAGGAGCCCATGGACGCAGCCTGGCCGATGCACAGCGTCGACACGGCGGGCCGAATGAACTGCATCGTATCATAGATCGCCAGCCCGGACGTGACGAGTCCGCCCGGGGAGTTGATGTAGATCGCGATTTCCTTGCTCGGGTTCTCAGCCTCCAGATAGAGAAGCTGGGCGCTGATCAGGGTGGCCACGTGATCTTCGACCGGACCGGTCATGAAGATGATGCGCTCCTTCAGCAGGCGCGAGTAGATATCGAAGGCCCGCTCGCCCCGGTTTGTCTGTTCGACAACCATCGGCACGAGAGTGTTCATGTAGATATCGACAGGATCCTTCATACCTCATCCATATGCTTGAGATGTTGCCCGGCGGTCACCGGACAGGAAACAGGCCTAGAAGCGCATCGAATCTGGGCCTGACTCGAAAAAAGCGACACCCCGTATATATGGGATGTCGCCCTCAACGCAAAGTCATGGCAGATGCGGCGTGAATGCAAGGTTAAAGCAAGCGCCGCATCTGGGGATGACGGGGAGAAAACCGGTCAGGCTTCTTCCTCGTCCTCTGCAACCAGCTTCTCCAGCTCGTCCTTGGTCACCGTCTTGTCGGTCACCTTGGCGAGCTCGAGCATGTAGTCGACGACCTTTTCCTCGTAGATCGGCGCACGCAGGCTCGCCAGGGCCTGCTGGTTGTTCTTGTAGAATTCGAACACCTGCTGCTCCTGGCCCGGGAACTGGCGGACACGATCATAGAGCGCGCGCTGCAGTTCCTCGTCGGTGACCTGGATCTCGTTCTTCTCGCCGATCTCGGAGAGAACAAGGCCGAGACGGACACGGCGCTCGGCGATCTTGCGGTATTCCGCCTTCGCCTCTTCTTCCGTGGTGTCCTCGTCCTCGAAGGTCTTCTCGTTGCGCTTCATGTCCTCTTCGACCTGGCGCCAGACCACATCGAATTCGCTGTCCAGCAGCTTTTCGGGAAGATCGAACGAGTAATGCTCGTCCAGCTTGTCCAGAAGCTGGCGCTTGACGCGCTGGCGGGTCATCTGGCCGAACTGGCCCTCGATCTGGCCGCGGACGATTTCCTTCAGCTTGTCGAGCGACTCAAGGCCGAGGCCCTTGGCGAACTCGTCGTCGATCTTGGCTTCACCCGGAGCGGCGACTTCCTTGACCACGACGTCGAACGTCGCCGCCTTGCCCGCCAGGTGAGCTGCCGGGTAGTCTTCCGGGAAGCTGACTTCGACGACCTTCTCGTCGCCGGCCTTGACGCCGACGAGCTGCTCTTCGAAGCCCGGGATGAACTGGCCGGAACCGAGCACCAGCATGCCGTTCTCGTCGGCACCGCCCTCGAACGGCTCACCGTCGATCTTGCCGAGATAGGACATGGTCACCCGGTCGCCATCCTTGGCCTTGCCTTTCTTGGCATCGAACGGGGTGTTGTTCTTGGCGATTTCGGCGACCTGCTCGTCGACTTCGCTTTCGTCGATCTCGACCACCGGACGCTCGATCTCGATGCCGGCGAAATCGACGATTTCGAACTCGGGCAGAACATCGTAGGTCATCTTGAAGGACAGGTCGGCGTCACCGGCCATGATCTTCTCGGCGTCTTCTTCCGGCAGATCGATTTCCGGGGTCAGAGCCGGGCGCTCGGAGCGCTCTTCAACGGCCTTCTGGGTGGTTTCCTGGATGGTGTTCGACAGGATCTCGGCCATGGCCTGGCGGCCATACATCTTCTTCAGATGGCCGAGCGGAACCTTGCCCGGGCGGAAGCCCTTGATGTTGGCCTTGGATTTCAGGTCGGCCATGTAATCGTCGAGCTTGGCGGCGAGATCACCAGCCGGAATGTCGATTTTCAGCTCGCGCTTGAGGCCCTCGGAAAGGGTTTCGGTTACCTGCATGGGTTTTGTCGTCCTCGATCCCGAGCGGCAATCCGCCCCGGAGGTTTCGTTTTTAAAATCCCGTGTGCCGCATTGCCTGCACTCCCCTTTTGACAGGAGCGTTCAAACGGCCATGCATCGCCCCGAACAGAGTCCGAGACGCACGATGGGAGCGCGATAAAGCTTGGACCTTGAAGTGTCAAGGGGAGAGCGGGGATTTGCGGGAGAAAACGCGGCTCATGAGCGGCTCAACCAACTTCCGTTCAACCTTCTCAGGTAGCTCAAAAAGCATGGTGCGGATGGAGGGACTTGAACCCCCACGCCTTGCGGCACCAGAACCTAAATCTGGCGTGTCTACCAATTTCACCACATCCGCATCGCGCAGGCTTTGGGCGCCCCGCGTTTGAAGCGGGGCCTCTATAGCACCGCTGATTTTCCCGTCAAAGGAAAAAGCGGGCGCTCACCTCAGCCCTGCCCGGTTTTCTCCACAAGCGCGCGGATCGCCGGTTTCAGCGCCGGCGCAAGGTCTTCCGCGGTCAGGCCCGGTCCCGCTTCCAGGCCGGCTTCCCCGTGCAGCCAGACCGCCTGGGCGGCCGCGTCAAAGCCCGGCACGCCCTGTGCGAGCAGACCTGCCGCAATGCCGGCCAACACATCGCCTGACCCTGCGGTTGCCAGCCAGGGCGGCGCGTTGCGGTTGATCGCCGCCCGGCCATCCGGCGCGGCGATGACCGTGTCCGGTCCCTTGAGAATGACAATTGCACCGGACTTGGCGGCCGCCGCGCGTGCGCGCTCAAGCTTTCCGCCTTCCAGCCCGGCAAACAGCCGCGCGAATTCACCTTCGTGCGGCGTCAGAATGACAGGTGAGCCGTTTCCCCTGATCCATTCGAACAAGGTTTCCGGGCAATCGGCAAAACTTGTCAGTGCGTCCGCATCAAGCACCGTCGCCCGCCCCGCCTTCAGGATGTCCCCGACTGCGGCACGGGTCCTTTCCCCAATGCCAAAGCCCGGCCCGATCAGAATCGCGTTCAGGCGCGCGTCTCCCAGCAGGTTCGCGATCGCGTCCTCTCCCGCCAGCTTTTTCAGCATGACGGCCGTCAGGTGACAGGCATTGACCATCACCGCGTCCGGCGGCGACGCCAGCGTCACAAGTCCCGCCCCTGCCCTCAGCGCCGCGCCCGCCGAAAGCCGAGCCGCGCCCGTGGCGGCAACCGGTCCGCCGAAAACAACCGCATGGCCTCTTGAATATTTGTGCCCGGCAGGATCGTGGGCCGGCCAGGCCTGCAGCCAGAGATCCGGACCGTTGGCGAACGTTTCTGGCGCGATCTCGTCGAGCACCTGCGCCGTGATGCCGATGTCGGCAACTTCGACGGCGCCGCAAAGCGCCCTGCCCGGATGCAGCAGATGCCCGGGTTTTTCGCGGAAAAAGGTGACTGTCGCCTGCGCCTTGATGGCGGCTCCGGCCGTGGCGCCATCCGCCCCGTTCACGCCGGATGGAAGATCAACCGAGAGCACCGGCTTTCCTGTCTTGTTGACGCTCTCGACAAGCTTGCCAACGGCACCGGTCAGCGGCCGGTCCAGCCCGGCCCCGAACAGGGCATCGACGATCATGTCCGAATCCGCCAGCAGCGCGGGGACATCGTCCGCAACCAGGGCATCATCAAGTGCCGGAACGCCCGGCAGTCCCATTCGGCCATACGCCTCAAGGGCATCTCCCTTCAAGACGTCTGCCGCCTTGAGCAGCAGAACGCTGACGCGGAACCCGGCGGCGGCCAGGCAGCGTGCAGCGATAAAGCCGTCGCCCCCGTTGTTGCCGGGCCCGCACAGCACGACAATCCGTGCTCCCTTCACGGCCAGACTGGCCGCGGCCCGTGCCACCGCCTGACCTGCCCGTTCCATGAGCACAATGCCTTCTACTCCGGCAGAAATAGTCATCCGGTCGGCCTGCGCCATCTCGTCCGGCGTCAGCAAAACCGCATTATCCCGTGACTTTCCTGGCTTCATTGTGCAGAGCTCTCCTGATGTCTTCGGCAAGGTGGCCGGGATCTGCAGTTTTGTCGAGTGCCTCTGCAGTGACGGCCGCGCCTCGGCAAATGCCGCCTATTTTTACGGCACTTTGCACACTTTATAATCACTTGATAGGTTGAAAGACCGCATGCTACCAACTGCACAGCCGGGATCTGCCGCTTTTGGTGGCGGAAATCCCGGCTCCAAAAAAAATTCCGGGGCCCCTCTACCGATTGGCACACATCGTGCTTTGAAGGTCGCAACGGTCCCGTCCGGGCCCGACGGGCTGATTTTGACCCGTTGTCCGGAAGAGATCCCGCCGACTACCTGGCCTGTTTAGTGGAGAGAGACACAAGGTGATGAAAAAGATCGAAGCGATCATCAAGCCCTTCAAACTGGATGAGGTCAAGGAAGCGCTTCAGGAGGTGGGCCTCCAGGGCATAACCGTGACTGAAGCCAAGGGCTTCGGCCGCCAGAAGGGCCATACGGAGCTCTATCGCGGTGCCGAATATGTCGTCGACTTCCTGCCGAAAGTGAAAGTGGAAATCGTCCTGGGCGATGACATGGTCGAAAAGGCCGTCGAAGCCATCCGTTCCGCCGCGCAAACCGGCCGCATCGGCGACGGCAAGATTTTTGTTTCCAACATTGAAGAAGCAGTTCGCATCCGGACGGGCGAGTCCGGCATCGACGCCATCTGACCCACCATTCCGGCATTCGCCGGTATTCCGAATTCCGGTCCGATAGTCCCAGAGCCAAATTTAAAGACACTCTGCCGGGCCGGAACCAAACCCAACCGTTCACACGAAAAATCAAAGGGATGGACAATATGACCACTGCCGCTGAAGTCCTGAAGGAGATTCAGGAAAAGGACGTGAAATTCGTCGACCTGCGCTTTACCGATCCGAAGGGCAAAATGCAGCACGTCACCATGGATGTTGCACTTGTCGATGAAGACATGTTCGCCGAAGGCGTCGCCTTCGACGGCTCGTCCATTGCCGGCTGGAAGGCCATCAACGAGTCCGACATGATGCTGATCCTGGATCCGGAATCCGCTCACATGGACCCGTTCTTCGCCCAGTCCACCATGGCAATCTTCTGCGACATCGTCGACCCGATCACCGGTGAAGGCTACAACCGCGACCCGCGCATGACCGCCAAGAAAGCGGAAGCCTACGTCAAGTCCGGTGGTTTCGGCGACACCATCTATGTCGGCCCGGAAGCCGAGTTCTTCATGTTCGACGATGTCCGCTTCAACGCCGACCCGTACAACACCGGCTTCATCCTGGACAGCTCCGAGCTGCCGTCCAACATGGGTTCCGAGTATGAAACCGGCAACCTCGGCCACCGTCCGCGCACCAAGGGCGGCTACTTCCCGGTCCCGCCGGTCGACAGCGCCCAGGACATCCGCTCCGAAATGCTGTCCGTCATGGGCGAAATGGGTGTGCCGACCGAGAAGCATCACCACGAAGTGGCGGCTGCCCAGCACGAACTCGGCATGAAGTTCGACCACCTGACCCGTTGCGCCGACAACATGCAGGTCTACAAGTATGTCGTGCACCAGGTCGCTCATGCCTATGGCAAGACCTCGACCTTCATGCCGAAGCCGGTCTTCGGCGACAACGGCACCGGCATGCACTGCCACCTGTCCATCTGGAACGGCGGCGAGCCGACCTTTGCCGGCAACCAGTACGCCGATCTCTCCGAGACCTGCCTGTACTTCATCGGTGGTATCCTGAAGCACGCGAAAGCCCTGAACGCCTTCACCAACCCGTCGACCAACTCCTACAAGCGTCTGGTCCCGGGTTATGAAGCTCCGGTTCTGCTGGCCTACTCCTCGCGCAACCGGTCTGCCTCCTGCCGCATTCCGTTCACCGCATCTCCGAAGGCCAAGCGCGTTGAAGTCCGTTTCCCGGATCCGACCGCGAACCCGTACCTGTGCTTCTCCGCGCTCCTGATGGCCGGCCTCGACGGCATCAAGAACAAGCTGCACCCGGGTGATGCAATGGACAAGAACCTCTACGACCTTCCGCCGGAAGAACTCGCAGAGATCCCGACCGTCTGTGGCTCCCTCCGCGAAGCCCTGGAAGCTGTCGATGCCGACCGCGACTTCCTGAAGGCCGGCGGCGTGTTCGACGACGACCAGATCGATGCCTATATCGAACTGAAGATGGAAGAAGTCGAGCGCTACGAAATGACCCCGCATCCGGTCGAGTTCGACATGTACTACTCCGTCTGATCCTTCGGGACCCGACGAGACGGAAAGGCCGGGCACCAGCCCGGCCTTTTTGCGTTTGCGGGCCCAACCGGTGCCCCTGTCTTGCAGTCCGGATGCCTTGCAGGATGTCAATACAAGACGTTTTCCGGAGGATCGCCGGAGGATCCCGTAACGCCGGCGCCGTACTGTTCTGCTGGGCGATATTCAGTCACCGTTTGGAGCACGTTCCCAACTGAAGATCAGTCCTGGCCCTTCGCCCAGGCCTCGAGCTGCGGGACGGCCCTCTTCGGACCAAGGGTCAGCCTGTAGAAATCAAACAGCCCGGGACGCACGGACGCGAGAAAATAGCAAAAATGAAGTTGAAAGAACCGGTAGCGCAGGTAGCGGTATCTCTGCGCGGACATCCGGTCGGGGATGCACACGCTGAACCGCCTGGGCTCCGGTCTTCCGCCGCTTCCCCGTGCGGGCAGCGCATAGCGCGCCACCGGGGGCGTTCGCCCGCCGCAAATGGGATCATGGGGGGAATAGAGATCCGTCCAGTCGACCCCGGACCCGGCAACGGCCGCCATCGCCTCGCCGAACCCGTGCTCCGCACCGTAACCACCGAGGCAGTCGAAGGCGGGCCCGAGCGTGACAAATGCGAAGCCTCCCGGCCGGCGGCCGATGTCCGGGTCCCGGCGCAGGACCGCTGCGAGAATATAGATCGCCACGAAGGTGCCGCAGCTGTGCGAGACGAACACCAGCTCTTCGTCCTCGTCCGCCTGCTTCGCTTTTGCCACGATAAGGTCGGCGCACTCCTCGATCCGCGCCAGCATGCTGGCATGATCGTGTCGCGCGAGCCGGGCAATGAAGTGCCAGCTGTTGACCAGATAACGGAAATAGGATCTTGGCTCCAGCCAGGACACCAGCATATGGACCGCCGCCATCCACAGTGCGCTGCCTCCGAGCAGAACGGTCCAGGAGACGAGACCCGCATATTCTTGCGGCACCAAAGCCGCCATACCGCGCAGGACGGTGGAAGCCATGAGAACCGGCGGCACCAGACAGGCCATCGCGTAGAGAAGAAGTCCGACGGCCGGGTATAGACAGAATATCCCGTGCGCCCAGTTGCTTCGGAAGACAGCCTGATAGCCGCCGGCGCGGGCGTATCTGAAAATGGATGCGACGGCATCGAACAGGGTACGCGGCCACGACCGTTGAAAGTCGGGCTTGATGATATCCCGCCAGCCCAGTTGCACGAAACGTGTCTCGACCTTGCCGTCCGGCCATGTCACCTGGCCGTTCCAGGTGACCGTGGATCCGCCGGGTTCCAGGCTCTCGGTGAGAGGGCTTAGGGCACCGTCGACGTTTCTGATGTTCAGAAAGCTTTCGAATTCCGTGCGGATAAGGTGGAAGGTTTGACGTGCAGGACGCAGATCATAGCCTGGAAAATAGAAGACCAGACGCTTCAATTCCTTTTTGATCTCAATCTCCTGTCTCCAAACCCGGCCGGATGCGTACCCTTGGCGAAGGAAACCGGCTCTCGGTTTCAACAGGCCACAGGCTCCTGTCATGCAACATGTCGACCGCGTCTTTCAAGTCATCACTGGACCGGAAAACGGAAAAACGGGATCAGAGATCTTGAAAGACCGGCCGGCACAAGCTTTTCCCACCCTCGAAAGTAGGTATTCCGAAAAGACGACAACCAAAGGCGGTCGCTTCAATTGACCGGAGATCCTTGTTGGCTCTTTTGCCGTTGGAACCTTGCCGCTCTCCTGTCGGCTTTTGCGGCCCGGACAAGGCCCTTTTGCCGAAGCCTGCCTTCAGCACCGCCCGTTCTCTTCGAGCCAGTCTGCGAGCGAGGGCCGCTTGCTCCGCCGCCAGCCGCGCATGGCGGGCGCGGCGATCATCGCGTTCAGAACGGCTTCCTGGGTGGTCTCGGCGGCAGCCTGGAACAGGACATCGATCCTGCCCTCCTTAAGAATATCGCAAGCGATGAAATCGCACTCCCCAAAATGAGGCAGCCGCCGCCCGGTTGAAAATGCCAGGGCGATATCACCGCTGCCATTGCCATAAAAGGCTCCGAGCCTGGCAAGGCCGGCGCCGGCACGTCTTGCAATCCGTTTCAGCTGGCGGCTTTCTAGGGAAACGTCCGTGGCCAGAACGACGATCACCGAGCCGCGCTCTTCGCCTTGCCTCTCTCCCTTGGGATGCGCCCTGCGTCCGTCCGGCAGGATCAAGTCGCCTGGCCTTCCGAAATTGGCCAGAACCAGGGCCCCGAGCGAGAACACGCGGCCATCCAGCTCGAATATGCGGGAGGCGGTGCCGATGCCGCCCTTGAAACCGAACGCGCTCATGCCGGTCCCTGCGCCGACACTGCCCTGTTCAAAGTCCGGTGAAGCCGCCGCAAGAGCGGTCTCAGCATCCTCCTCCGAAAGGGCCATCGCCTGAATGTCGCTCAAATAACCGTCATTGCATTCAAGGACAACAGGATTGACGGTGCCGGTCGAGCGGCCGATCTCCGGGTTTTCAGAAACAGCCCGTCTGATCAGGACATTGACGCCTGTCCCGACGCCAAAGGTGTTGGTCAAGAGGATCGGCGTCTCGAGCGTGCCCAGTTCGTCGACCTGAACAAGGCCGGCGCTCTTGCCGAAACCGTTGATCACCTCAACCGCCGCAACCGGCTTGTCGCGGAAGAGATTGCCCTGATGAGGCAGGATTGCGGTAAATCCGGTTCTGAGACTTCCCTTGTCCAAGGTGCAGTGACCGACGGTGATCCCGTCAACGTCGGAAATGGAATTGCTCGGACCGGCTCGAAGCGAACCGCAGACAAGGCCCGCGGATCTGGACGGTGAGAGAGGCTTTGCGGACATGGGGCACCTGGAAAGAGAGACCTGAGCCCGTTTTGATAGGATGGATTGTCGTTCATGCAAACGAAAAAGCCTCCCGAAGGAGGCCAATTCGTTATCGGTGCATGACAGCAGGATCAGTAGCAGACCTTGCGGTGCGCGACGACCACGTGACGGCCGTAATAGGGGTCCCAGCGGGTCACCGGCCGATAGCTGCAGCGCACGGGCGCATAGTAGCGCGGGCGGGCCTGGTTGGCGATGATGGCGCCGGCGGCAAGACCGATGATGGCACCGGCCGCGATTGCGCCTGCGCGGCGGTTCTTGGCGTGGGCTTCATTCGGAGCGATGGTGACGGCAGCGGTTGCCAGTGTGGCGACGGCGACGGTGGCGATTGCAAACTTGCGGAACATATCGGGTCCTCTCTGTTGGTTGACAGCGGGATCCTCACCGCTGATGAAAGTAACCTACACAATGACGAAGACGCCCACTGTGACCGTAATCACGTTGGGTCACTTTCCCATGGTTGTGCTAGGAAGGGACCGGAGCGTGTCTGGGCGAAGGGATTAAAGGGAGTTTCCCATGTGGGTGATCATGGCCGTTTCCATACAATTGCTCTCGGGCCCCAATTCCTGGGCCGTGGCGGATCAGGGAACGTTTGAAAGTGAAGACGCATGTGAGGCGGCGCTTTCGGAAGCGGTGCCGCGCACGCTTTCCGACGGGATGCGGCTCGCCTGGGAGCAAAGCGAACTGAAGTTTCTCTGCATCAAGGTGCGAGACTCCTGACGCAGACCGCGCCTGAAGACAGCTGAACGCACTGTACCGTCGGCGTCACCGGCCGGCAGATCCGGGGAGAAACAGATGTTGCAAGGTGCCATGATTGTCTGGTTCGCCCTGACGGCGGCCAGCCTGATTTTTGTTCTGTGGGATTCCCTCGCCAACGGCGTCACCAGTTGGGTGCAGCGGCTCGCCTGGATACTGGTTGTCGCCTATACCGGGCCGGTCGGGTGTTTCCTCTACCTGTTGACTTGCCGGCGCCCTTTTCCCGGAGGGCACGACCGTTTCACCAACAGGACCTGGAAACAGGCCATCAACAGCGAGATGCATTGCCTTGCGGGAGACGCCACCGGCATCGTGATCGCGGCCGCCATAGTTCCCCTGCTCGGGCTGACAAACGGCTGGGACGCTGTGCTTGAATATGGCGCCGGCTTCGTCTGCGGCCTGTTCATTTTCCAGGCCCTGATGATGCGCGGCATGTTTGAAGGCGACTATTGGAAGGCCGTCCGAAAGACCTTCTTCGCGGAAACCGTGTCCATGAACTGCGTCATGGCCGGCATGCTGCCGACCATGATAATCCTGAGCAGCTTTTGGCCGGACTCGGAAGACCCTCTGGCGGCTGAATTCTGGTTCCGGATGAGCCTTGCCTCGATCGTCGGCCTCGCGGCGGCGTACCCGGTCAACCACTGGCTGGTCGCTTCGCACCTCAAGCATGGCTGCATGACCCTGCCCGGCAAGGATGCCCTGGATCTCGGGCACAGGTCACCTGAAGCCGCGCTGCATGAAGGCATGACAGGCAACATGCAGCATCACGGCTCCGAAGGGACAATGCACGCAGGACACGGCAAAATGGAAATGCGGAAACTGTCCCTTCCCGTGCAGATCGTGCTGATCGTGGTCTCCTTCGCCATTCTGGCCGCGGCGGGCTTTGTTACGAGCATCTTTGTGCCGATTTCGTTTTGACCTGATCCCAGGCTCCGCTTGAAACCTCGCCGTCCATCACGGTTCCAACAGCGAACTGAAGCAGAGCCTCCTGTTTTCCGATCCGCAGCAATTTACAAGCCCGGCTGCACGCGCTAGAGCACTTCGCCAAGTAGGCCACCAGGCAAAAACAACGGACAGGCAGGCATGAGCGAGTTCAAATCGGACTTTCTAAACGTTCTCACCGAGCGCGGTTTCATTCATCAGATCTCGGACCCGAAGGGCCTCGACGACCTGTGTGCAAGGGAAACAGTGACCGCCTATATCGGATTCGATTGCACGGCACCGAGCCTTCATGCCGGTTCGCTCGTGCCGATCATGATGCTGCACTGGTTCCAGAAGACCGGCCACCGGCCGATTGCCCTCATGGGCGGCGGCACCACCCGTGTCGGCGACCCGTCGGGCAAGGACGAGTCGCGCAAGATGCTGACCGAGGACCTCATCGAGGAGAACAAGGCCGGCATCCGCAAGGTTTTCGAGAAGCTGCTCACCTTCGGCGACGGACCGACCGACGCCATGATGCTCGACAATGCCGACTGGCTCCTGAAGCTGAATTATGTCGATTTCCTGCGCGAGATCGGCCGGCATTTCTCCGTCAACCAGATGATCCAGCGGGATTCGGTCCGCTTGCGCCTGGAACGCGAGCAACACCTGTCCTTCCTCGAATTCAACTACATGCTGCTCCAGGGCTACGACTACCTGGAACTCTACCGGCGCACCGGCTGCCGCCTGCAGATGGGCGGCTCGGACCAGTGGGGCAACATTCTGTCCGGTACGGACCTTGTCCGCCGACTGGAAGAGGTCGAGGCCTTCGCGCTCACCTCCCCGCTGCTGACAACCTCCTCCGGTGCCAAGATGGGCAAGACCGCCGCCGGCGCAGTCTGGCTCAACGAGGAACAGCTGTCGGCCTATGATTACTGGCAGTACTGGCGCAACACCGAGGATGCCGATGTCGAGCGGTTCCTGAAACTGTTCACGGTTCTGCCCATGGACGAGATTGCCCGTCTGGCCGCCCTCCAGGGCTCCGAAGTCAACGAGGCGAAGAAGATCCTGGCAACCGAGGCGACCGCGCTGATCCACGGCCGGGACAAGGCAGAGGCTGCTGCAGAAACCGCCCGCAAGGCGTTTGAGGAAGGCCAGTCGGCGGAAGGACTGCCAACAGTCGAGATTGCCGCGGCGGATCTCGAGGCCGGACTGGGCGTGCTGTCCGCTTTTGTCACCGCGGGCCTGTGTGCCTCCAACGGTGATGTCCGCCGCAACATCAAGGGCGGCGCCGTCAGGGTCAACGACAAGGGCGAACAGAACGACAAGCGCCAGCTGACCCCGGCCGATCTGACGGATGACGGCATCATCAAGCTGTCCCTGGGCAAGAAGAAACACGTGCTGTTGAAACCGGTCTGACCGGCTGCCTTTCAGCGCAAGGACCAGGAAGTCGGGCACTGCCCGGCTTTTTCGTTCAATTGGGTTGAAATTCGAACATCTTGCGGAAGATTCCCGGCGCGATCGCCGAAATCGGATTGACCGACAGGTCCGGATCCGACACCGATCCCGACAACCGGTAGGTGACGCCAATCAGGCCTTCACCCGAATTGCCTCCAAGGGCAAATCCCAGAAGCGGGATCTTGGCAAAGAAGTTGTTGATCGCATAGATCGGAACGAACGTGCCGGTCAGGTTCAGCGTCTGCTGATCCAGGTCGACGGTTCCGCTGACCGTACCGCCAAGCGCGTTGCCTCTTAAAGCCCCCCGGCTGATCGTCATCAGGTCGCCGTCCCGGGAAAAACTGATATCGAGCGTGTCAAAGGAAGCGCTTCCCGTTTCGCCACGGGCACGGACAACCGAGCCGTCAGGATTGAGATTGGACCGGTTGTCACGCTCGCGAATCCGCCTGATCGCCGGGTCCTCGGTGATGCGCAGGGACCGCACGTTGAAATCGCCGACCCAGCTGTCTTCATCCGCCATGGCAACGCTGAGCGATCCCGTTCCCCCGCGCATGCGCTCGTAGAGGTCGAGGAACCGAAGTGTCGCGCCCGTGTTGGCGAAGCGTCCATTCGCGGTCTGGGTGCCGTTCTGCTCGGTGACGACAAATTCGAAATTGGAACGGTCGTTTACCTTCCCTTTCAGGTCCGCGGAAACCAGGCCCTTGGCCCCCGTCTCGACATGGCCGGTGAACTTGTCGATGGACTGGTTGTTGAAGCCGATCACCCGGTCGATTGTCGCCGCGATCCTGGCGCCGCCCGAAAAGTCTCCGGCCCCCTTGCTGCCGCCCGGGCTGCGCAAGCTGCGGATCAGGCCCCGGCTGTCAAAGGACGGCCCGGCAAAGATGATGTCGTAACGGCCGTCGGAGGCTCTCTGGATATCGACCTCGACATCGTCGCCCGGACGCAGCTTGAACGTATCGAATTCGGCCCTGACCAGATCACCGGCTGCGGAGAGGTTCATGTAACCTGTGACATCCACCCCTTCGGAAACGAGCTTGAAGTCCGTGACCTTGCGTTGACCATCCGTCTCGAGAAGCTTGAAGGACGCCGTGGCCGGAACCCCTTTTGCCTTCTGCCAGCCGAGGGCGAGCAGATGCATCTCCGTCTGTTTCAGGTCAATGACGAACTCCTGACCGTCACCCGCCTTGGCAACGCTCAACGTCATGCCCCCGTCGAGGAAGGCCGTCAGGTCGATGCCCTTGTCCTTAAGCTGCTCCGCCGTGACGCTGACCACGACATCCTGCCGCGCCGCGATCCCGGACTCACCCAGCGGCACCACGAGATCGATATCGGCGCGCAGACCGTCAAGAACACCCTTTCCTATGATCGCGACCTGCTCCCGGTTTGCTTCCAGGGAGACATCAGCTTTGGCCACGGTGTGTCCCATGATCGGATTGGTGTCGGTAAAATTCTTCAGTTCTCCGGTCGCCCGCCAGTCGACATCCGTCAGGTCGATCTGCTTGCCAAGCGGGAAACGCGCCTCGATATCGAGTTGCCCCTCCCCCTGGACGCCGCCCTTTTCCAGCCCTGCGCGATCCAGGACCTTGAACGGCGCCCGGTTGACAAGGTCTCCAAGGTCCAGGGCTTCCCCTTCAATTCTGGTGGTGAGAGCGGCAATCTTGCCCTCTCTCAACGGCAAATTGAAAATCTTGAAAACCGTTTCCGGCACCTGCACCATGCCGCCGGTGGCAGCTTTTGCGGATGCCGCCGTGGCATGAACGGTCAGCGTCTCGTCCCTCACCGTCATGGTCCCGCTCGCTCCGGAAATCTCCGGCACATCGCCGATCGGCGCCACGGCACCGCCGGTGAAAGTCATGTCCAGGCGCATGTCATCGCCCGACCAGCCCGCGTCGGGGTCGCGGTGATCAAACGCGGGCGGTCGAATTGCACCGGTATAGGACAGGGTCTCGATCAGGCCAGCCTTGACCCGCTCGTTGATCCAGCGCCGCGCCGGCGGCACGAGCGTGATCGGCCAGAGCTGCTTGGCAAGCGCCACCGGGATCTGCTCACCTTCCGCGGCGATCGCGAGATACGGTCCCTCGGGCGTGAATTGCAGGTAAGCCACTCCATGCGCCACCGCCTTGCCGGACCTGGCCGTAAACCTGTCGACGGACAACAATCTGTCTTGTGGGTCGAAACGCCCTCGAACCTGGATTCCGTCCATCATCTGAGGCGCTTCCGCGACGTCGGAGGACCCGAATTGGGGGTGTTCCGTGTCCAGGCTGATCTGCCATTCGCCGCTGTCATCCTTCGCCGGCGCGAGCACTCCAGTGAAAAAGACACGCGTGTTGCCGCGAATGACATGCGACCGCGTGATTTCGATTTCACCTTGTCCCCGCCGAAACACCAGCGACAGGGCGGCATCGTCAAAGGCAACCAGCGTCTTGCCCATCTGGAACCAGCCGTTGCGCACGCGGGCAACGGCATTGGCCGAGAGGAACTTTCCGTCCTTGCTGAGCCGGCTTTCGATCTTTGCCGACGCGGGCAGGCCAAGTCCCTTGCCCTGTACGAGACGCGCCTCCGGCCCAAGCAATTCGGCAAGCGTGATTCCGTTGACCACGACGCCGATATTTTTCTGCCGCGCATCCTCCGGAGCGCTGCGGGCCAATTCCATCCGCCAGGTCGAAACGTTTCCGGAAACCTTGGCAAAGGCCCGGATCGTTCGGTTATCTCCCCGAAAGATATCCGCGTCTATGCCTTTGAACCGCCTGGGGGACGCGCCGGCAAGTTCCACGGACGCGCTTCTGATGCGCACGAACCGCAGGGCGCGCCGGGCAAACTGGTCGTCGATGACATCGCTCACACGGTCAACAGCCTCCATGAGCGGTTCCATCTCCGGAACCTTGGCGGACCGGCCGTCCAGAACCACCTTCACGTGCGGTTCTTCCAGGTCAAGCCAGGAGAAATGGACCCGTCCGGACAGGAGGGCGTCACGATCAAGCGGGGCCAATATCTTCGGCAGGCTGATGCGAACGGGCGACGGACCGTCGATGTCCGCCTGCACGCCTTCGACAAGGACATTGATTCCGTCGGGCGCGGTGAAGTCGAGGCTGGCCTGCGCGATCTCAAGCGTGACAGGCCCGCGTGTTCCCTGAAGCGCGAGCAGACTGCCGAGCATCGGGACCCGCACGGGCCCGGACGCGAACAAGGCAACAACTCCTGCCACCATGCAAAGCAGGACTGCAACGGCAATCAGTCGCAGGCGCTTGCGCTTCTGCGGCATTGCTCGAACCGTTTTTTCTGCTTCGCCGCCTTGTGGCAAATACGTCAATCCACTTTTCTGCCTGCTTCGTATAGCAGGCGCTTCAGTTTGATTCTAAACGGGGCTCCGGGCTAACCCTTGGCATCGTTGAACGAGTCGAGCGTGCCAATTCATGATACTGCGAAAGCATCATGAAAAGCGACAGCAGCAAGCCGATAAGCGGCCGGATACCGGCATTAACGCACAAACTTTGACAGAAGGAAGGCATGATGGGGGAATTGACAGTCGGAGATATCGCACCGGATTTCGATCTTGAGGGCAATGGCGGCGCACGCGTGTGTCTGAGTGCCCTGATAGGAAAACCCGTGGTCGTCTATTTCTATCCCAAGGACGACACTCCGGGATGCACCAAGGAAGCGATCGCCTTCACGGGCCTGGCCGATGAGTTCGCAAAAGCCGGAGCCACCGTCATAGGGCTTTCGCCGGATACGGCCGCCAAACACGACAAGTTCGCGGCCAAGCACAACCTCGCGATTCGCCTGGGTGCCGACACCGAGAAAGCGACGGCCGAGGCCTACGGCGTCTGGGTTGAGAAGTCGATGTATGGCAGGAAATACATGGGTGTGGAACGCTCGACCTTCCTGGTCGGTGCCGACGGGAGAATTTCGCAGATTTGGCGCAAGGTGAAGGTGCCCGGACATGCCGAGACCGTTCTCGAGGCCGTCCGCGCGCTCTGAGCGCCTGCCGTGAACAGTTGGGGACAGATGTCTGACACTGCAACAGCCAAAATACCGGCAAGCCTTGTGGCCGGGGCCCGCGCCATCGTGCGCTCCCCGGACACGGCCGAGAAGGTTCGTCTTGCCTACGCCGTTTCCAAGGCCTGGTTTCAACGCGACCTTGCCCTGGGCACTCCCTCCCTGGACGGCGCCATGCCGGACCGTCCGGGGCGTCCGGACAGGCCGGAATTGCGGGCGCCGCGGGACATGCCCAAGCGCAGCCTGCGGGGACAGGCCGGACGTCTTGCGCTGATTCACTCCCTGGCACATATCGAGCTGAACGCCGTCGACCTGACCTGGGATCTGGTCGGCCGATTCGCCCACGTGCGTCTGCCGAGGTCCTATTATGACGACTGGGTGCGTGTCGGACTGGAGGAAGCCAAGCATTTTGCCATGCTACAGGAAAGGCTGGCACAGCTCGGCGCCACCTATGGCGACCTGCCCGCCCATGACGGCCTGTGGCAGGCGGCACAGGATACGGGGCATGACCTTGCGGCCCGCCTGGCCATCATTCCGCTGGTCCTTGAGGCGCGCGGCCTCGACATCACACCGCCCATGATCGAAAAGGCGCGCGCGATCGGTGACGAGCAGACCGCAAAATGCCTCGACATCATCTACAGGGACGAGAAGAACCACGTTGCCTTCGGCGCCAAGTGGTTCCGTTTTCTGTGCGACCGTCAGGGAAACAGACCGGAACCGGCATTCCATGGCTTTGTGCGACGCCACTTTCGCGGAGCGCTCAAGCCTCCCTTCAACGATCGCGCGCGTTCCGAAGCGGGACTAACCCCCGGTTTTTACAAACCTCTTGCACCGATCGTCGGGTAATTTCCGGCACCGTGAAGACGAATTATTAACCTTACCAAATTCTAATCAGACTCAGTTCTTTTGCAGAATGCAGGCAGTGA
This sequence comes from Roseibium sp. Sym1, assembly GCF_027359675.1. Taxonomy (NCBI): domain Bacteria; kingdom Pseudomonadati; phylum Pseudomonadota; class Alphaproteobacteria; order Hyphomicrobiales; family Stappiaceae; genus Roseibium; species Roseibium sp. Sym1. The sequence goes on along the minus strand of NZ_CP114786.1, from coordinate 4,692,837 downwards.
CTGAGTGACCATGCGACAGCGCCAAGAATCGACGCGACCCTACCGGGCACCTACCGCGGCTCCCAAGCAAGCGGAGGCCCGGACAGACGTGAAAACGACGACCTACAACATGCGGCCGATGCATCTGGCGGGCGGCGCGCTGGCATGCGTGGCGGCGACACTCACCATTGCCGGCTCTATCGGATATTACGTGCTTCGCGGCGACATCATCGCGGAAGCAAGCGCCGAACGGACCGAGCTGGTTCTGGAATACCAGGATCATATCGACCGCCTGCGCGCGGAAATCGAGACGCTCACCAGCCGGCAGATGGTCGACAGGGAAACAGTCGAGATCCAGGTCATGGATGTTCTGCGGCGTCAGCAGGATCTCAACCAACGCCACGCCATTGTCGCCGACCTTGTTGCCCGCGCCGAGAGCGTCGGCATCTACCTGAGCAACGACAAGCCGCTCCCGCCGCAAAAGCCGTCTCTGGATGCCCGCGGACTGGCGTCTCTCGACGGCGACGATGCCACGGCCATCGGCGGCGAGAGCCAGCTGATTGAGGAGCCGGTCAAGGCTCTTGGACTGCGCGACGGCAACAGCAAGTCTTTCGATCCCCTGACGGTCCTGCAGCAACCGATTTCCGGCAGGGACGGCGTGCCGCAGGGCCTAAAAAAAAACTCTGAAAAACAGGCCGCACTCGACGCGGTAAAGGCCCATATTTCAGCGATGGATGTGGAAAGCACCGCCGCGGTAGACGCGATCACCGTCGCAACGGAAAGCCGTATTGACGAGATCCTCGGGATCACCAGCTCAATCACACCGGGCGTCAACAAAGCGCTACGGGAGCAGACTGCCATTGGCGGCCCCTTCCAGCCGATTACGGAAGAAAACTTTCCGGACCGCCTTGAACGCGCCAGGGTGGCACTGACGGCGTTGCGCCGGGTCAAATTCACCGCGCTGCGCCTGCCTGTGAAGCGGCCGATCCGCAACGGATCCGTTTCCAGCAGCTACGGTCCGCGTGTTGACCCCTTCCTGGGGCAACTGGCCCTGCACACCGGCATCGACTTCAAGGCCCCCTACGGCGCCCGTGTGTTTGCCACTGCTCCCGGAACAATCCTGAGCGCTGAACGCCACGGCGGTTACGGCAAGATGGTCGAGATCCGCCACGCCAACGGCTTTGTCACGCGATACGCCCACCTCAGCCGCATCCAGGTCTCCGCGGGCGACCATGTTCTTGCCGGCGATCTGATCGGAAATGTCGGATCGACGGGACGGTCCACCGGCCCGCATCTGCACTACGAAATCCGCAGGCATGAAAAGCCCAGCAACCCCGCGGCCTTCCTGGCCGCCGGAGACAAGCTGGCCGAGCTTTCCCTTTGAACCGCCACAGAAACAAGAACGGGGCCGATCGGCCCCGTTTTCGTTTGTCCTGAACCAGCACCCTATTCGACGTCTTCCACCTCGACGGGGTCGCCGCCAAAAACCCTTTGGGCCAGCGCCGCTTCCATGAACGCATCAAGGTCTCCGTCCAGCACATCGCCCGGCGACGTGCTTTCGACCCCCGTGCGCAGGTCCTTGACCAGCTGATAGGGCTGCAGGACGTAGGAGCGGATCTGGTGTCCCCAGCCGATGTCGGTCTTGGAAGCCGCCTCTGCATTGGCCGCTTCCTCCCGCTTTTTCAGCTCGGCTTCGTAGAGCCGCGCCTTCAGCATGCCCCAGGCGGTTGCCCGGTTCTTGTGTTGCGAACGCTCCGACTGGCACTGGACCACGATCCCGGTCGGCTGGTGCGTGATACGCACGGCCGAATCCGTCGTGTTGACGTGCTGTCCGCCCGCACCGGAGGCCCGGTAGGTATCGATACGGCAATCGCTTTCGTTCACATCGATTTCGATGCTGTCGTCGATCACCGGATAGACCCAGGCGCTGGAGAAGCTGGTATGACGGCGGGCGTTGCTGTCATAGGGCGAGATCCGTACCAGCCGGTGAACACCGGATTCGGTCTTCAGCCAGCCATAGGCGTTTTCGCCCTTGATCAGCAGAGTCGCCGACTTGATGCCCGCTTCTTCGCCGTCGTGGTATTCCAGCACCTCGACCTTGAAGCCATGTTTCTCGGCCCAGCGGCGATACATGCGCAACAGCATAGAAGCCCAGTCCTGGCTTTCCGTGCCACCCGCGCCGGAGTTGATTTCAAGATAGGTATCGTTTGCGTCGGCCTCGCCGGAAAGGAGGGACTGGAGCTGAAGCTTGTTGACCTTGTCCTTCAGGCCGCGCAGCGCCGCCTCCGCGTCCTCGACAACGGACTTGTCGTCTTCCATTTCGCCGAGTTCGATCAGCTCGACATTGTCGGACAGATCCTGTTCCAGCTCCCTGACGCCGCTGATACCGTCATCAAGCTGCTGGCGTTCGCGCATCAGCTTCTGCGCTTTGCCCGGATCGTTCCAGAGGTCGGGATCCTCCGACAGGGCATTCAGTTCGTCCAGACGGACAAGAGCCTGGTCCCAGTCAAAGATGCCTCCTCAGCAGGCTTATGGCCTGCTTGATTTCATCGACGATCGCTTCCATTTCGGCGCGCATCGGATACCTCGCTTGTTGTTCTGGATTCGGCCCGCCCGTCCAACAACAGGACGTCGGGCCGCGAATTGGAGCGGGACATTACCCGCGTGGCATGTCCCTGTAAACAGTCGGGGCGGCCTCCGCGAGAACGCGGCGCCGCCCCGTTGAAATCCGGGATCAGTAAAGCCCGCTTGTTCCGTTGAAGACGGCGCCGGCGGCTTCCGGCGACACTGCGGTGGGCACACCCATGGAGCTCTGGAAATCGATCACCGAATAACTGTCGTTCGGAGCCATTCCCGGCTTGAACGCTTCCAGAATCGCACCAGGTGTCCCCGGTGCAGCCCTTTGGCCCGTCCTGCGGTTGATGGCGATCAGCTGAAGTCCCTTGGGCACGCGGAACTCCACCGGCGGTTTTTCCGCGAGCGCCTGCTTGACGAAGTTCACGAAGATCGGAGCGGCAACCTGGCCGCCTGTGGCACCACGTCCCATCGGCTTGGGATTGTCGTAGCCGACGAACACACCGACCGCGAGATCCGGGGTGAACCCCATGAACCAGGCGTCTTTCTCGTCGTTGGTGGTTCCCGTCTTGCCGGCGACCGGGCGTCCGACGGCGCGAACACGCGTTGCCGTGCCGCGCTGGACCACGCCTTCCATCATCGAGGTGATCTGGTAGGCCGTCATCGGATCGAGTACCTGCTCCCGGTCATCGATCAGCGACGGTTCGCCCTGCCCTTCCCAGATGTCCTGGGTGCAGCCGTCGCAGATGCGGCTGTCATGCTTGTAGATCGTGCGTCCATAGCGATCCTGGATCCTGTCGATCAGGGTCGGACGCACCTTCTTGCCGCCATTTGCGATGGTCGCATAGGCGGTGGTCAGACGCAGCACCGTGGTTTCCCCGGCTCCCAGCGACATGGACAGCACCGGAAGCATGTTGTCGTAGATACCGAACCGCTTGGCATACTCGGCCACCAGCGGCATGCCCATGTCCTGGGCAAGACGCACCGTCATGACGTTTCTGGACAGTTCGATGCCCGTGCGCAAAGTCGACGGACCGTAGAATTTGCCGCCATAATTCTGCGGACGCCAGGTTCCCAGGCCCGGCCCCTGGCTGATTTCCAGCGGCGCGTCCATGATCACCGAAGACGGTGTGTAGCCGTTGTCGAGAGCCGCTGCATAAAGGAACGGCTTGAAGGACGAACCGGGCTGGCGGTAGGCTTGGGTGGCGCGGTTGAATTCGCTCTGCGCGAAGCTGAAGCCACCGACGAGTGCCAGAACACGCCCGGTATAGGGATCCATCGCAACCAGCGCGCCGGAGACCTTCGGGATCTGGCGCAACTCGAAGGTGCCGGGCGCGACATCGCTTTCCTGAACGTAGACCACATCGCCCGGCGCAAGAACGTCGGACACGGAACCTGGCGCCCTCCCGTTGACCCGGGCCCATTTCATGGTTTCAAGAAACAGCGCACCGGTCTGGCGTTCGTCGGACAGCTTTCCGCTGACCAGGTTTTTCGGCTGAATGCCAACCTGTGCCTGGTCGCTGCCGCTTTCCAGAACCACGGCGAGCTGCCACTCGGGAATGTCGCTGAGCGCCTCGACCTTGGCAAGGTCCACGCCCCAGTCGGCGCCAAGAGTGATCCGGTCGACCGGTCCCCTCCAGCTGCCGCGCTTGTGATCGAAATCGATCAGGCCGTCCATCAGCGACTTGCGCGCCAGTTTCTGCATTTCCGGATCCAGGGTCGAGCGCACCGACAGCCCGCCCTCGTAGAGACGCTTGTCGCCAAAGATATCGGCAACTTCGCGCCGGACCTCCTCGGTGAAATACTCGGCGGCAAACAGCCGCGAGCCGGTTTCGCGCGGCTTGACCACGATCGGCTTCTGCTTGGCTTCCTCGCCGTCCTCCGTGCTGATGTAGCCATCGGCCATCATGCGGTCGAGCACGTAGTTGCGGCGCGCGATCGCCGCTTCGGTCTTCCGGTAGGGATGATAGTTGCTCGGCCCCTTGGGCAACGCCGCCATGTAGGCGATCTCTTCGAGCGTCAGTTCATGCACCGACTTGTCGAAATAGATCAGCGAGGCAGCGGCCACGCCGTAGGCGCCGAAGCCGAAATAGATCTCGTTGAGATAGAGTTCGAGAATCTCGTCCTTGGTGTAGGCCTGCTCGATCCTGAGCGAGAGGATCGCTTCCTTGACCTTGCGCTCGTAGGCGGCGGAACGGCGTTGGCGCTCTTCGCTCACGAGGTCCGACAGGAGAAAGTTCTTCGCCACCTGCTGGGTGATGGTCGAAGCGCCTTCCGGGCGCCGTCCGGAGCCGTAGTTCTGAACGAGCCTCACGACCGCACGGGCAATGCCTTCCGGGTCCACCCCGATATGTTTGTAGAAGTTCTTGTCTTCCGCCGCGATGAACGCCTGCTTCACCCGGTCTGGAATCGCCTGGATCGGCAGGAACATGCGCCTCTGTGTCGCGTATTCGGCCATCAGGCTGCCGTCCGCGGCATGAACGCGGGTCATGACCGGAGGCTCGTAATTCTTCAGCGCTGTATAGTCCGGCAGATCCTCTGAAAGGGTCTGCAGATACATCCACACGCCGGCCGCAATCAGAAGCGCGAACACCGCCCCGATTCCGAACAGGTAGCCAAAAAACTTCACCAGGAATTTCATACCGCGGGCTCGTCTTTCCCCGTCTTTGAATCAGTCTGAGATCGTTGCGCTCAGTCGTCTCCGGCTTTTAACACGGAAACCTGAACACGGCACGCCCAGATACCGACTGTCGCACAAACTTGTCCGCCTTCCTCGTGCACTAATATGGCGATGCTGAGGCAATTCCGGCACGACCCTCCGGTTTTACAAGGCAATTCAATGTTTTTACTGCGATGGTGCCTCTTGCTGTCGGGCCAGCCGGGGCCTGAAAAACCCGTGCACGGCCTCCGTCATGGCACTGGCCATGCGCTCGCGCCATTCGTCTGAGATCAGAAGTTTCTCGTCATGTTCGTTCGACAGGTAGCCGAGCTCCACGAGAACGGAAGGCACGTCGTGCGCCTTCAGCACCCGGAAACCCGCCGACCTGTGCGGATTGTTGATCAGCCGGACGGCACTTTCCAGCTCGCTGACGAGAGACCGCGCGAAATAGACCGAGAATGACCGCGTCTCCCGGCGCGCAAGGTCCAGCAGGATATCGGTGACATCGGTAGGCTCCTCGTCCAGATCGACACCTGCGATCACGTCAGACATGTTTTCCGAAACGGCGAGATCCTCGGAAAGCTGGTCGGAGGCCTTGTCCGAGATTGTGTAGACCGTCGCACCACGCGCGAATTTCTGCCCGCGGCGCACGGAATCGGCATGGATCGAGATGAACAGGTCCGCTTCCAGCTCGTGACCGATCTCCACACGGCGCGACAGCGGCACGAACGTGTCGTCATCGCGCGTCAGTTCCACCGTGTAAAGCCCGCTTTCGTCGAGTTTCGCCTTCAACAGATTTGCGAAGTCCAGCACGATCGCCTTTTCCAGCGCTCCATGAACGCCGGTTGCGCCGCTGTCGATGCCGCCATGGCCGGGATCAAGGACAATCAGCGGCTTGTCCTTTTCCTTTGGATCCGTCAACCGGTCGCTCTTCGGCGCAGGTTTCGTGACCTGGGCGCTTTTCTTCACCTTCGATGATTCGACAAATGCGTCGAAATCCTTCGCGGACGAACGCACAAGATCCACGACCAGGCGGGCCGGCTGATCGTCAACGGCAGGCAGAAAGAAGGTCTTGTCGACCTTGACCGGGCCGGTCAGATCCATGACGACGCGCGACTTGCCGGTCGCGAAAAGGCCGAAACGCCAGTCGCCGACAAGGCCCCGCCCCTCCTTGCCGGCATCGGCCGGAAGGGAGAAGGTCACCTCCGGCAGGTCGATGATCAGCCGGTACGGGCTGGGCAGTCCCGAGATAACAGGTGTGACCTGACGGTCCATGTCGAGCACGAATCGCGTCCGCGACTCGTCGCCGGCCACCCGAGCCCCGGTGACGACCGGCTTGTCCGCCTCGGCAACCGCCGGCCCCGCCTGTGCCGATATGGCAGCCGCCAGCAGGGCGAGGACCATCGCCAAGCGTCTCAACAGACGTCCACCGCTCATCAGACCAAGATCCACCTGGGGTTTTGTATCACGTATCAATTCAATTGTTCCGGCCATCATGCTTTTGAACCGTGTGGCGGAGAACACGCCCGCCCTGTCATACGCCAACCGCGACCAGAGGAAAATGCCTTATCCAATTCACATTGCTTGCAATGCGGCGCGGCGGAACGTAATAGTACCTTACGGATTTCGGTTTGATACCGATACCTTCCCGGATGGCGGACATGGGTGTCTATCCACAACGTCATCGCATTCCCAGGCTTCCGGGCAGCAGGACAGAGGCCGTCCTGATGCTCCGCGACAGCGTCTGGAAGGCGGCGGAAAAGGTATCGGCACCTCTTTGAGACCGCCCCGCCTCGCAACGTGATGCCCTGATCAATTGGCAGTTTTTCCGGCGAGGTTCGCGGCGGATATGAAAAAGGGCGAACCCTTCCGAAACCGGATGCAGGTCAAGCGGCGAAGCCAAACCTGCACACCGGACAACAGTACAACGACTTAACTCAAGGGCCTGCGTTGCCCCGAAGGACCCGCGCGATGCACATGGTGATCGACATTCAGCAAGGAACCGCTTTTGCGGCCGCTTGCGTTGATCATACGACCGCGCCGGGCGCAGACGCCCTTGCACATCTTAGCAAAACAAGTACGGCAGCCATCCTCCTTTCGGGCGATGCGCGTTTTGCATACGCGCCCATGAGCGCTGCCGTGGAGACGTTCAATAATGGCAAACAAAATGCTGATCGACGCGGGCCACCCGGAAGAGACCCGGGTTGTCGTCGTGCGTGGCAATCGGGTTGAAGAATTCGACTTCGAGGCAGCAAACCGAAAGCAGCTGCGCGGGAATATCTATCTGGCGAAAGTAACGCGGGTCGAGCCTTCGCTTCAGGCAGCTTTCGTCGAGTATGGTGGAAACCGGCACGGGTTCCTCGCTTTCAGCGAAATTCATCCAGACTATTACCAGATCCCGGTCGCCGACCGCGAAGCCCTGCTCGCGGCCGAGGCTGCCGATCGTCAGCGTGACGATTCGGACGCGGACGAGAAACCGAAGCGCCGGCGCCGTTCCCGCGCCGCGAAGAACGAGGCAGCCGCCGAGACCGTCGCCAGCGAAAAAATTGAAGACGACGCGTCCGAGGACGCGGACGGCACCGCAGACGCCGCCGGTGACGAAAACGGCACCAGCGATGTGAACGAACAAGCCGCATCCGGTGACGAAGCCGAAGATGCGTCCGTGAGTGCGCGTTCCGACGACGAAACCGGCGACGCCGACGAGGACGACGCCGACGCCAGCGCCCAGGAAGACGAAGACGACACCGAAGAGGTCGAAGCGGCTCCGACCCGGGCACGTGGTCGCCGCCGCCGCCGCAAGAACGATGACGACGATGACGGCGAATCCGATGACGACGCGGTCGAGTCTGTCGGTGCCGAAGACGCCATGGAAGAAGTTCCGGAGCGTGTCGTACCGATGCGCAAGCAGTACAAGATCCAGGAAGTCATCAAGCGCCGCCAGATCATTCTGGTGCAGGTCGTCAAGGAAGAACGCGGCAACAAGGGCGCGGCCCTGACAACCTACCTGTCCCTGGCCGGCCGCTATTCCGTGCTCATGCCGAACACCGCGCGTGGCGGCGGCATTTCCCGCAAGATCACCCAGCCGACCGACCGCAAGCGTCTCAAGAAGATCGCCTCGGAACTGGAGGTGCCGGAAGGCATGGGCGTGATCCTGCGCACCGCCGGTGCCAGCCGCACGAAGGCCGAAATCAAGCGCGATTTCGAATACCTGATGCGGCTCTGGGAAAATGTCCGGGAGTTGACCCTCAAATCGAGCGCCCCAAGCCTCGTCTACGAGGAGGGCAGCCTGGTCAAGCGCTCGATCCGCGACCTTTACAACAAGGACATCAACGAAGTCCTTGTGGCCGGTGACGAGGGCTACCGCGAGGCGAAGGACTTCATGCGCATGCTCATGCCGAGCCATGCCAAGAACGTCCAGCCCTACCGGGACCCCTCGCCCCTGTTCATCCGCTATGGCGTCGAACCACAGCTCGACGCGATGTTCTCGCCACAGGTGACGCTCAAGTCCGGCGGCTACATTGTCATCAACCAGACCGAGGCGCTGGTCTCGATCGACGTGAACTCCGGCAAGTCGACCCGCGAGCACAATATCGAGGACACGGCACTTCAGACCAACCTGGAGGCCGCGGAAGAGGTTACCCGGCAGTTGCGTCTGCGTGATCTGGCCGGCCTCGTCGTGATCGACTTCATCGACATGGAAGAGTCGAAGAACAACCGGTCCGTCGAACGCAAGCTCAAGGATTGCCTGAAGAACGACCGGGCCCGCATCCAGGTCGGCCGGATCTCTCATTTCGGCCTTCTGGAAATGTCCCGCCAGCGTATTCGCACGGGCGTTCTGGAAAGCTCGACGACACCCTGTCCGCATTGCCAGGGCACCGGCATGATCCGCTCGGTGGAATCGGTTGCCCTGCATGTGCTGCGGTCGATCGAGGACAACCTCCTCAAGGGGGCCTCGCACAACCTGATCATCCGCACCACCACCCAGGTGGCGCTCTACATTCTCAACCAGAAGCGCACCAACCTGGTCGATCTCGAGACCCGTTTCGCGATCGAGATCGAGGTGCACGCCGACGATATGGTCAACGGCCAGCTTTATGTGCTCGAGCGTGGTGCTGCGGTCGACCGGGACCGTTTCCCCACTCCTTCGCCGACGGTTCAACCCGACACGATCGAGATCATCGACGAGGAAACCGAACAGCCCGACGACTACCTGGAGAGCGCACAGGACGACGATTCCGAGGGCGATGGCCGCCGCCGCCGCCGCCGCCGCAAGCGCCGGAGAGGCGGTTCGGACAATCAGCAGGACGATGGTGACAACCGTCAGGCGTCCGCGGGTGACGACGAAACCGACTCCGACAGCGCTCAGACTCAGGACGCCCGCTCGGAAGACGACGACAGCTCGGACGACGAGCCCCGCCGCAAGCGCCGTCGTGGCCGCCGGGGCGGTCGTCGTGGCCGCCGCAACGGCGAAGGTGACAACGCTGCAGCCGAGGCCGGTGACGCACAGTCCGCCGACGACAGCAATGCCGACGCCGAACAGCCGCAGGATGAAGCCGAACCCGCCGTCGCAGCGGAAATGGATGCATCCGAGCAGTCGGCCGAGCCCCCGGCACCGGCCGTCGAGGACGCAGATGCAGCAAGCGCGGCCTCTTCGGAAGAAGGCAACGAAGCCCCTTCGGAGTCTCCGGCAGACGCCACCACGGATGCGTCCCCGACCGAAGGGGAAGTTGCCGCGGAGTCCGAACGCGATGGTGAGGTTGCTACCGCAGGAGAAGAGGACGGCGATCAAGGCACGATTGTCGTGGAGACACCGACCTCCGAACAGCCAGTCGCCAACGAGACCGCGGAAAAGGCCGAGGAAGCAGCGTCGGCCGAACCGGTCGTGACCAGCGAAACTTCCGGTAACGAGCAGGAAGAAGACAAGCCGAAGCGCGTCGGCTGGTGGCAACGCGGCCGCTCGTTCTTCTGAGCCTGAGGTTTATCTGACAAGAGGAAAAGGCGGCCACCGGCCGCCTTTTCTGTCTGGTTCCGGCTTGCGCCGAACCATCCGGCCGTCAGGTGAGGAAACGGGACAGGCGCTGCAACGCCTCCTGCATGTCCTCATGCGCACCGGCGAACGAGAACCTCAGGAAATCGTGACCGTGGACCGGGTCGAAATCAACGCCGGGCGTTGCCGCGACACCGGCTTCCTGGAGGATCTGCCGGGCGAATGCGAGGCTGTCGGAGCTGAACCGGCTGATATCGGCATAGATGTAGAACGCCCCGTCGACCGGCAACAGCCTGTCGAGCCCTACGCGCGGCAGTCCGGACACCAGAAGATCGCGATTGGCCGCGTAGACGGCCTTGACGGCTTCCAGTTCCTGCACGGCGCCAAGAGCTGCGGTGGCCGCGATCTGCGAGAGTTCAGGCGGCGAGATATAGAGGCTCTGAGCAATTCGCTCGGCCGGACGAACCAGTTGTTCCGGCAGAACCATCCAGCCGATGCGCCATCCCGTCATGCAGTAATATTTCGAGAAGCTGTTGATGACGATGACGTTGTCCGACGTTTCCAGCGCGCTTTTCTGGCCCGCCGCATAGTCCAGGCCATGATAGATCTCGTCCGAGATGAACCAGATGCCGGCCTCTTCGCAATAGCGGACAAGATCATCCAGCGCTTCCGGGGTCATCATGGTCCCCGTCGGATTGGCGGGACTTGCCACCAGCACGCCTTTCACGGGGCCTTCCGCCTGTGCCCTGTCCAGAAGATCCGGTGTCAGGCTCCAGCGCGTTTCCGCACCTACCTCGATCTCCACCGGCACCAGTCCGAGGGCTTTCAGGATGTTGCGATAGGCAGGATACCCGGGCGCGGTCAGGACCACCCTGTCTCCCGGGTCGAAGGCGGCGAGAAACGCCAGGTTGAAGCCGGCCGAGGAACCGGTCGTCGCCATGATCCGTTCGACGGGAACATCGACCCCGTAGGTGCTCCTGTAATGAACTGCAAGCGCCTGGCGCAGCGGCGCGATCCCGAGAGCCTCCGTATAGCCGAGCCGGCCGTGTTCCAGGGCCAGGCGGGCGGCCTCCAGGGCGGCCCCCGGTGCCGGCGCCGAGGGCTGGCCCACTTCCATGTGTATGATCTTGCGCCCCTCGGCCTCCAGTCTTGCCGCTTCGGCCAGAACATCCATGGCAATGAAGGGGGCGACATCGCTGCGGCGGGAGGGCTGAAACGCGCTTTTGGTCATGGTGTCCTGCTGATACGGCTCGAAGGGACCTCCCCTATCGCGAATTTTCCGGCGCGATGCAACGCGAATGGTCGCCGCATGTGCCGGTATCGCCGCCCTCCGGCACCGTTTCTGACCTGTTTGTAATCCGGGTATTCTTGACCCGAACCACGGCACTCCATACCTTCGCCACAGAAAAGAACGATGAGCGTGGATGGCGCTCCTTGAGATCAGTGGAGAATACGAACCTTGCCGCGCACCCTGTCTGGTTCCACCCCGTTGCGACCCAAGTCCGGTTTCAGTCCAGTCCGGAAAACCATGGCCTCCGTCCTGTCCATGGCACTGCTGCTGCCGCTGGCAATCACGCCGGCTGCGGCGCAACGCGGAAAACTGCCCCTCGTGCGGGACGCGGAGGCGGAAGCCCTGCTGCGCGACTATGCCAAACCGATCTTCAAGGCAGCAGGAATTGCCAACTCGGAACCTGAGATCATCCTGGTCAATGACAAGAGCTTCAACGCTTTTGTCCCGAACAGCCGGCGCATGTTCATAAACATCGGCGTCCTGATGGAAGCCGACACTCCCAGCGAGGTCATCGGCGTCATCGCACATGAAACCGGCCATATCGCGGGGCGCCACCTTGTGCGTCTGCGCAGCGCGGCCGCGAATGCCCAGATCATGTCCGTGATCGGCATGATCGTCGGGGCCGGTGCCGCTGCGGCCGGTGCGGCTTCCGGCTCCGGCGGCGTGGCCTCGGGTGGTGGTGCCCTGATCGTCGGCGCCGGTTCTGTGGGCCAGCGTTCCCTTCTGTCCTACCAGCGCGGCGAGGAAGCCGCCGCTGACCGGGCCGCCTTGCGCTACCTGAATGCCACCGGCCAGAGTGCCCGCGGCATGCTCAAGACCTTCCAGCGCATGTCCGAACAGCAAATGTTCAAGAGCCAGTATGCGGACCCTTACGCACAAAGCCACCCGATGGCCCAGGACCGCTACAACGGTCTCCTGCGCGACGCCCAGAAATCGAAATATTTTGATCAGCCGGAGGACTATGTCCTGCAATACCGGCACGAGCAGGTGCGCGCAAAGCTCTTCGCCTACACCAGCCATCCGTCCGCAACCCTCAGGGCCTACCCGCGCAGCGACAAGAGCCCGGCCGCCCAATACGCTCGTGCGATCGCCACGATGAAGAGCCGCGGCAAGGGAGCGGTCAAGGAAATCGACGCACTGATCCGCAGCCAGCCGAACAATCCCTACTATTACGAACTCAAAGGCCAGGCCCTTCTGGAAGGCGGGGATCCCAAGCGCGCCATCGCGCCTTTCCGCAAGGCACTTTCCTTCAAGCCGAACGAGCCCCAGTTCCTGGTCTGGCTGGGTTATGCGCTGGTCGCCTCGAATGACAACGCGAGGCTGCCAGAGGCCGAACGGATCCTGAAACAGGCCATTCAACGCGACCCCAACTCGGGCGTGGCCTACAGTCAGCTGGCGATTGCGCATGGCCGGCAGGGCGAGCGCGCCGAGGCGGATCTGGCGACCGCGAGGGGGCTCATGGTCACCGGCGATTTCCAGGCCGCGAAGCGTTACGCGGCCCGTGCTCAAAAAAGTTTGAAGCGCGGATCGCCGGCATGGCTTCAAGCGGACGACATTGTCGCGTACAACCCACCTAATCTACCGAATCGCCGATAAGACCTGTGACACGCATGGCGGCGGATCCCACGGAAACGAAAACGCCGCCCGAGGAGCCCCTGATGACCAACTCACTGCAAACGATCCGGCCCCTTTATCCGCCGGTGCTGATGCGCATCCTTTCGATCTGCGCGCTGCTTCTGTCCCTCCTGGCCCTGCCCGCTTCCGCACAGGACCGCGACCGCGCGGAGATCGAAAAGATCGTACGGGAGTATCTTCTGGCAAACCCGGAAGTGATTGCCGAGGCCCTGACGGAACTGGACCGCCGCGAGAAGGAAGCCGCCGAAGCCGCGCGCCTGCAGACCCTGACCGACAGTGCCGACATTCTGTTCAACTCCACACGCCAGGTCGTGCTCGGCAATCCGGAAGGATCCGTCACGCTTGTCGAGTTCTTTGACTACAATTGCGGCTACTGCAAACGCGCCCATGGCGACATGGTCAAGCTGATTGAAGGCAATCCCGATCTGAAAGTGGTCCTGAAGGAATTCCCGGTCCTGGGTCAGGGCTCGGTCGAAGCCGCACAGGTCGCCGTGGCGGTGAACTCCGTAGCGCCGGAAAAATACGCCGACTTCCACGAGGAACTGCTGCTCAGCCGCGGTCAGGCCAACCAGGCCAGTGCCCTGGAAGCCGCCAGCTCTGTCGGCATCGCCGAGGAAGACCTGCTCGCCGCCATGAAAACGGATGAGGCAGGACAAACCATCGAGGAAGTCTATGCCCTTGCCAACCGGCTCGGCCTGACAGGCACACCGTCCTATGTGATCGGCAACGAGGTTGTCATGGGAGCCGTCGGCTATGACGCTCTCAACGAGAAAATCGATGCGCTTTTGAATTGCGATCAGACCACCTGCTGAACCGGAGCGCCCGGTATTAGGCTGTTGGAAACGTCGTAACCTCGATGTCAATGAGAAATCGGGGGTTTTCCTGATACAATTGAATCCCTATAAGAAGCTTGGCCCGCCTCCCGTGAGGAGACGGGCCAAAAGATCTTTGTCCGTCCGGAAGCGACGGCGCAAGGAGCGCGGTTTCACCGGGAAGTTTCTGACAGCCCTGCAGGACAGAGGGCTCCGGAACAGACGGGACAGACCCCATGAACACATGGAGCGGTCATCCCGTGGACCGGCCTGCCGCGCTGCTTGCGGACCGAGTATGAGAGCCAAACGACATGATGCGTAATGATAACAAGAAATTCGACACGGCCCTGATCCGGGATCTCGCCGTCCTGCTGGACGAGACAAATCTCTCGGAAATCGAACTGGAACAGGGTGACACCCGCATTCGCGTGGCCCGGCAGATGACGATCAGTGCGCCGGTCAATGTCGCGCCTCCGGCGGCACCTGCCGCAGCTCCCGCAGCCGCGGCCCCGGCCGCTGCGCCCGCAGCTCCCGCGGAACCGGCCTCGTCGGGGACCACCGTGTCGTCACCGATGGTGGGCACGGCCTATCTTGCACCGGAACCCGGTGCCCCCGTGTTCATTCAGGTTGGCGACAAGGTCACCGAGGGCCAGACGATCCTGATCATCGAAGCCATGAAGACCATGAACCACATTCCCTCCACCAAGTCCGGCACCGTGAAGCAGATCCTGGTTGACGATGCCCAGCCGGTGGAATTCGGCGAACCGCTCATCATCGTCGAATAAGGAGCCGATGTGGCCATGTTCTCCAAAATTCTCATTGCCAATCGCGGCGAGATCGCGCTGCGCATCCTGCGTGCCTGCAAGGAACTCGGCATCTCGACGGTGGCCGTGCATTCGACTGCGGATGCCGACGCCATGCATGTGCGCCTTGCCGACGAAAGCGTGTGCATCGGTCCGCCCGCGGCACGTGACAGCTACCTGAACATCCCGCAGCTTCTGGCCGCATGCGAGATCACCGGCGCCGATGCAGTCCACCCGGGTTACGGTTTCCTGTCCGAAAACGCCCGTTTCGCCGAGATCCTTGAGGCTCATAACATCGAGTTCATCGGCCCGACCGCGGAGCATATCCGCATCATGGGTGACAAGATCCAGGCCAAGCAGACGGCAAAGGACCTGGGCATTCCGGTCGTCCCGGGGTCGGACGGTGCCGTGACGCTCAGCGATGACGCGCATGCCATTGCCCGTGAAATCGGCTATCCGGTTCTGGTCAAGGCCGCCGCCGGCGGCGGTGGCCGCGGCATGAAGGTAGCCAGGAGCGAAGCGGAGCTGGACACGGCCCTGTCGACCGCCCGTTCCGAGGCAAAGGCTGCCTTCGGCGACGACGCGCTCTACATGGAAAAGTATCTCGGCAAGCCGAGGCACATCGAGATCCAGGTTCTGGGTGACGGCAAGGGCAACGCGGTCCATCTGGGCGAACGCGACTGTTCCCTGCAGCGTCGCCACCAGAAGGTCCTCGAGGAAGCCCCGTCTCCGAGCCTCAATGCCGACCAGCGCAACGAGATCGGCGAAATCGTCGCCACTGCGATGCGCAAGCTGAAATACCGCGGCGTCGGCACGGTCGAGTTCCTCTACGAGAACGGCGAGTTCTATTTCATCGAGATGAACACCCGTCTGCAGGTGGAACACCCGGTCACCGAGATGATCACCGGCATCGACCTGGTCAACGAGCAGATCCGCATTGCCGCGGGCGGCGATCTGGACATGACCCAGGACGACATAACGTTCGAGGGCCATGCCATCGAATGCCGTATCAACGCGGAAGACCCGGTCAATTTCACCCCTTCCCCGGGCACGATCACCTATTACCATCCGCCGGGCGGACTGGGGGTGCGGGTCGATTCCGGCGTCTATCAGGGCTACAAGATCCCGCCCTATTACGACAGCCTGATCGGCAAGCTGATCGTGCACGGCCGCAACCGCGTGGAGTGCATGATGCGCCTGCGCCGGTGCCTGGACGAATTTGTCGTTGACGAAATCAAGTCGACTATTCCGCTTTTCCGCGATCTGGTGGACAATCAGGACATAGCGAACGGTCAGTACGACATCCACTGGCTGGAAAAACACCTGGCTGAAAAGTCGAGCTGACCGCTGAAGGCCAAGGGGCCGGGCCCCTTGGCGCCTGGACAGTGAGGCCTTATGGCTGGTTACAAAGACGACATCGTGATGGAAATTACCCCGCAGGTGCTTCTGAAGGCCTATGCCTGCGGCCTGTTTCCCATGGCCGAATCCGCGGACGACCCCGGTCTGTTCTGGCTGGAACCGGAACGCCGCGGCATTCTTCCCCTTGACGGATTCCACCTGCCCCGGCGCCTGCGCCGGACGATCCGCAATGACGTCTTTGAAATCCGGGTAAGCACCGACTTCCAGGGCGTCATCGACGGCTGCTCCGAACCGATGCCCGGACGGCAGAAAACCTGGATCAACAAAGAGATCCGCCGCCTTTACGGCGAACTCTTCGAGATGGGCTATTGCCACACGGTCGAAGCCTGGCAGGACGGCGAGCTGGTCGGCGGCCTTTATGGTGTCAGCCTGAACGGGGCGTTCTTCGGCGAAAGCATGTTCACGTTCCGCACCGACGCCTCCAAGGTCTGCCTGGCACATCTGGTCGCCCGGCTGATCGTCGGCGGCTATTCCCTGCTCGACACGCAATTCGTGACGGAGCACCTCAGCAAGTTCGGCACGATGGAAGTCTCCCAGGCCGACTACAACACGAGGCTGTCGGAAGCGCTCAAACTCGAAACGGACTTCTACGCCCTCTCCCCGCAGGCCTGCGGCCAGGAAGTGCTGGACGTCCTCGACAACTGGCCGGCGCGGTAAGGCCGGTCCCGCATGTGTCATCCGTTCGCAAGCGGGGACCCAGGACTCTTCGTACGACGTCTCGGATGTATATCGCCCCCGCCCGGGAGTCCTGGGTCCCGGCTTGTCGCTGCGCGACGTCCGGGATGAAAATTGCGGGCGTGGTTCGGTTAGGCGGGCCATCCGTAGCCCAATACTCCACCCTTCGTCATTGCAGGGCTTGACCCACTGCTGTCCGGTTAAGCAGGAGCCTCTGTATGCAAACAGGTTTCGCCGCTTGTTCCCCTCTCCCCCCTTGAGGGGGAGATGTCTCCGGAAGGAGACAGAGGGGGGGCTCAACCTCTCGGCATACAAGGCCTTTTCCGAATACGAGGAACCGCTGCGCCCCCCCTCTGTCCGGTTCCCGGACATCTCCCCCGCAAGGGGGGAGAGGGGCGCAAGTGGCAAGGCACTGCGTGTCCCGGATCGGGAGAAGCGTAAATATCGACAAGAAATCAATGACCTGTTGTAACTGAGCCGAGTTAAACCGGACAGCAGTGGGTCAAGCCATGGGATGACGATAAGAAACGACAACAAAAAAGCCCCGCGCATGCGGGGCTCTCCAATCCAAATATGCAGTCTTGCGCCGATCAGTTGCCCGGCGTCCAGGCCTCGTAATCGCCGGTGACATCCGGGCGTTTTTCCGGGGTCAGGATCGAGCCGTGCGGGCGGTAGGCCGCGGGCGTGCCTGTCGGATTCGCCTTGTGGCCCTGCTGCCAGTGCTTGGCATGGTAGGTTTCCTCGCTCGGCGGCGTGTCGACACGGTGATGCATCCAGCCGTGCCAGCCCGGAGGAATGGAAGAGGCTTCCGCGAGACCGTTGTAGATCACCCAGCGCTTCTTGCCGGCCCGTTCCTTGTAGTACTTGTTGCCGAACTCGTCCTCGCCGACAAACTCCCCCTTGCGCCAGGTGAAGAAGCGGGTGCCCATGGTCTGGCTGTTCCACCAGGTGAAAAGTTCAAGCAGCAGAGTTTTCATGGCCCGATGAAGGTCCCTTGATTGCCGGCAGCAAAATTGCCGGTCACATGAACGTACGCTCCGCGCGGGCAGGCCTGCGCGAAGTTTTGCGGACTATGGCGTCAACGTCCGTGTCTGTCCAGAGTTCAGTCAGCAAAAATCGCGGGATTGCCGCGGGCCGGTCCCTATGCCGCAGTCAGGAGGAGACCGGCCGGCGTGCCGCCGCCAGCGCGCGGATCTTCAGTGGATCTTCACGCCCTTGACGGCGGCAAAGCTGGCGTTGCGGATATGCTTGGCCGCGGCGGAGTGCTTCTTCGCTTCCTTCGGCTCTTCCTCGGCCTTGGTCTTGCGCGGGCGCGCATAGGCCTTGGGCGTCTCGGGCTCTTTCTTGTCGAACGCCGCCTCGACCGCATCTTCCACTTCGGCCCGCTTCTGCACCGCGATTCGGTGATGAAGCCGCGCCCCGGCCAGCGACTGCATCTTTTCGGCCTGGTCGTCCATGGTCTTCTGGATGCCATAGATGTTGTAGAAGCCGGAATTCTCCAGGATCATCGGCCGGTCGTCGTTCAAAAGCCAGCGCAGGCGCTTGTAGAGGGTCGAGGGCGACACCGGCTTGACCAGGACATGATGGGCCCCGGCCCTCAAGGCCTTGTCCACCAGCGGCCGCGTTCCGTGGGCCGTGATGAACAGGATCGGGACATAGCACAGGGGTTCCATGTGCCGGTGCCGGACCAGGCGCAGGAACTGGTAACCGGAGGTCGGCGCCATGCGCCAGTCCGTGAGAATCACGTTGGGCGGTTCGGCGAGGCTGGCTTCCAGTGCTTCATCGACCGAATCATAGACCCGCACCCGTGACACCTTGAAGCTGAGCAGAATCGAACGGAGAATCGTTTGCATCGGCTTGCTGTCTTCAACGACAACAGCATCGATATCCTCCATGGCCAGTCCGAATGCGGCGTGATGTTTCATGAAATGCGGACCCTTTTCCCTAACCAGCCCGCATGAAACCAGACCCGGCTTAAACCCGGTTGAAATCGGTCCGCGCCATTTTCTTCAAATTTTCATAAAATTCGATCTACCCTCATCCACAGGGTTTCTCAGCGCCGGATCGGGCACTCCTTCGCCTGGAAAGCAAGCGCTATTTTCCTTGCGCTTCAGCCGTCCCCACTCCGCTCCCCACTATCCACACCGGCACACAATATTTTGCGTTTGCCCACAATCTCGGCACTACCTGTTGTCACTCACGCCTTGACCTTAAGAATTCATTTACATTAGTTTCCTAATCATTGCGATGTGCGTAGTCGGAAGCCCTGCCGGGCGCTCCCGTCATCCAAAACCACCAGTATCCGAGTACCGTTCCGGGTCTTTTTAACCGAAGCCGGGAGACGGGTTTTTGTGTGCCGAGTTTCCGGCGCATATCGTGACAAACCTGTTGATGAACACTATATATAGTGGATCAACATACGAGATACGCTACATACAGGATCGACAAGCCTGTAGCATGCAGGGCGACATCCGGTAACGAGGCAGGCGGTAACGCCACGCCGGGTGAGATGCGGTAAAGTCCGGTTCGGGGGAACCGGCGGGGATCTAAAGGGGACTTTGAGAATGCGGATCGAGCGGCGCTACACCAAGGAAGGTCAATCGCCTTACGCAAGCATCGAATTTCGGAACGCGACCAGCGAAATCCGGAATCCGGACGGCTCCATCGTGTTCCGGCTGGAGAACATCCAGGTCCCGGCACAGTTCTCCCAGGTCGCGTCCGACATCCTGGCGCAGAAATATTTCCGCAAGGCAGGCGTGCCGGCCAAGCTGAAGCCGGTCGAGGAAAACACCGTCCCGTCCTGGCTGTGGCGCCACGAGGCCGACGAGGCCGCCCTGGCCGATCTGCCCGAGGACGAGCAGTACGGCTCGGAAATCGACGGCCGCCAGGTCTTCGACCGTCTCGCCGGCACCTGGACCTACTGGGGCTGGAAGGGCGGCTATTTCGACAAGGAAGCCGACGCCCAGGCCTTCTATGACGAACTGCGTTACATGCTGGCGACCCAGAAGGTGGCGCCGAACTCCCCGCAATGGTTCAACACCGGCCTGCACTGGGCCTATGGCATCGACGGTCCGGGCCAGGGTCACTTCTATGTCGACTTCCAGACCGGCAAGCTCACCAAGTCCAAGAGCGCCTACGAGCACCCGCAGCCCCATGCCTGCTTCATCCAGTCCGTCGGCGACGACCTGGTCAATGAAGGCGGCATCATGGACCTGTGGGTCCGTGAGGCGCGCCTGTTCAAATACGGCTCCGGCACCGGCTCCAACTTCTCCCATGTGCGCTCCGAGGGCGAAAAGCTTTCCGGCGGCGGCAAGTCCTCCGGCCTGATGAGCTTCCTGAAGATCGGTGACCGGGCAGCCGGCGCGATCAAGTCCGGCGGCACCACCCGCCGCGCGGCCAAGATGGTCGTCGTTGACGTCGATCACCCGGATATCGAGGAATATGTCAACTGGAAGGTCAAGGAAGAGCAGAAGGTGGCCGCCCTCGTCACCGGCTCGAAGATCTGCCAGAAGCACCTGACCGCGATCATGCGCGCCTGCGTCAATTGCGAGGCCGACAATGGCGACTGCTTCGACCCGGCCAAGAACCCGGCGCTGAAGCGCGAGATCCGCGCCGCCAAGAAGATGATGGTGCCGGAGAACTACATCCAGCGCGTCATCCAGTTCGCCAAACAGGGCTTTTCCAAGATCGACTTCCCGACCTACAACACGGATTGGGACAGTGAAGCCTACCTGACGGTGGCCGGCCAGAATTCCAACAACTCGGTGCGCGTCACCGACGGCTTCCTCAATGCGGTCGTCGCCGACAGCGACTGGGACCTGACCGCCCGCAAGAACGGCGGCGTGCTGAAGACCGTCAAGGCCAAGGAGCTGTGGGAACAGATCGGCTATGCCGCCTGGGCCTCCGCCGATCCGGGCCTGCAGTACCACACCACCATCAACGACTGGCACACCTGCCTGGCCGATGGCGAAATCCGCGCGTCCAACCCCTGCTCGGAATACATGTTCCTCGACGACACGGCCTGTAACCTGGCGTCGCTGAACCTGATGCAGTTCCGCCGCGAGGACCGCTCCTTCGACATCGACAACTACGAGCACGCCGTCCGGCTTTGGACCATCGTTCTGGAAATCTCGGTGCTGATGGCGCAGTTCCCGTCGAAGGAAATCGCGGAACTCTCCTACAAGTTCCGCACGCTCGGCCTCGGCTACGCCAATATCGGCGGCCTCCTGATGACCTCCGGCATTTCCTACGATTCGGATGAAGGCCGCGCGCTTTGCGGTGCGCTGACCGCCGTCATGACCGGTGTCGCCTATGCGACTTCGGCCGAGATGGCCGGCGAGCTCGGCTCGTTCCCGGGCTACAAGAAAAACGCCAAGCACATGCTCAAGGTCATCCGCAACCACCGCCGCGCCGCCCACGGCGAAGCGGACGGCTACGAGGACCTGAACACCAACCCGGTCGCCCTCGACCATGCCTCCTGCCCGGACCCGATCATCGTCGAGCGGGCCAGGAAGGCCTGGGACCGCGCCCTGGAGCTCGGTGAAAAGAACGGCTACCGCAACGCCCAGTCCACGGTGATCGCGCCGACCGGTACGATCGGCCTGGTCATGGACTGCGACACCACCGGCATCGAACCGGACTTCGCGCTGGTGAAGTTCAAGAAGCTGGCCGGCGGCGGCTACTTCAAGATCATCAACCGCGCCGTTCCCGAAGCCCTGCGCGTGCTCGGCTATTCGGAAGCCGAAATCGGCGAGATCGAGGCCTATGCGGTCGGCCACGGCTCCCTCGACCAGGCCCCGGGCGTCAACCCGTCGGCGCTCACAGCCAAGGGCTTCACCGACGAGAGCCTGACCAAGCTGAAGGACGGCATGAAGTCGGCCTTCGACATCAAGTTCGTCTTCAACCGCTGGACCCTCGGCGACGAGCAGATGAAGGCGCTCGGCGTCACCGACGAGCAGCTGGAGGATCCGGAATTCGACCTGTTGACCTTCCTCGGCTACTCGAAGTCTGAGATCGAGGCCGCCAACACCCATGTCTGCGGCGCCATGACCCTGGAAGGCGCACCCTTCCTCAAGCAAGAGCACCTGCCCGTCTTCGACTGCGCCAACCCGTGCGGCCGCATCGGCAAGCGCTTCCTGTCGGTCGAAAGCCACATCCGCATGATGGCCGCGGCCCAGCCGTTCATCTCCGGCGCGATCTCCAAGACGATCAACATGCCGAACGATGCGACGGTCGAGGACTGCAAGGAAGCCTACATGCTGTCCTGGAAGCTGGCGCTGAAGGCCAACGCGCTCTACCGCGACGGCTCCAAGCTCAGCCAGCCGCTCAACGCCCAGCTTCTGGCCGATGAGGACGAGGACGAAGACGAGGCCATCGAGGATCTGGCCGCCAAGCCGGCCGCCGCCAAGGCCGAGGTTGTCGCCGAACGCATCGTCGAGCGCATCGTCGAGCGGGTCGTACGCGAACAGGAAAAGCTGCCCGCACGCCGCAAGGGCTACACCCAGAAGGCCAAGATCGGCGGCCACACGGTGTTCTTGCGCACCGGCGAATATGACGACGGCCGTCTCGGCGAGATCTTCCTGGACATGAACAAGGAAGGCTCGGCCCTGCGCGCCTTCATCAACAACTTCGCCATCTCCGTCTCGCTCGGCCTGCAATACGGCGTGCCGCTGGAGGAATATGTCGACGCCTTCACCTTTACCAAGTTCGAGCCGGCCGGCATGGTCCAGGGCAACGACGCGATCAAGAACGCGACGTCGATCCTCGACTATGTCTTCCGCGAACTGGCGGTCTCCTATCTCGGCCGCCACGACCTTGCCCATGTGCCGCCGGAAGCCTTCAACGGCCCGGTCAGCGCGGGCGCGGTCAAGAACATGGACAAGGGCTCCTCGGGCGGCGTCGTCTCCCACGGCCTGGTGCGCGGCCAGACCGAGCGCTTCCGCCTCGTCTCCGGCTCCGAGCCGGCCGGCGAGATCACCGAAGCGGTAAAGGTCGAACTGGCGGGCTCCGTCTCGGCGCAGACCTCGGCGGTGGCCACGGCCTTCGCCCGCGGTTCGGAAGGCGGCGCGGCGGCAGCCGTGGAAGTCTCCACCGCCCCGGCCAAGACCGCCGCACAGCAGATCGCCCAGGCGCGCATGAAGGGCTATGAAGGCGAAAGCTGCGGCGAATGCGGCAACTTCACCATGGTCCGCAACGGCACCTGCCTGAAATGCGACACCTGCGGCTCGACCAGCGGCTGCAGCTAAGGATCAACAGGTCTCCGCTCAAACGGAGGCCTGATTGCTTCGGCTGACACAAGCTTAGCCGGGAGTTCGCCCAGGCCGGTCAGTCCACCGGCCTCAGCGCGGCTCCCGGCGCCCAGACAACAAGAAAACCCGCTTGCCGGAGACGGTGGGCGGTTTTTTTTGTGTCTGCGGCTCTGTTTTCAGCTCCGGGCGCTGACGGGGCAAGAAGTGCGTCTTGGCGAATGCTTGAGCGGGGCCGGTAAGAGACTTGTCGGCTTACGTACTCCGACCGTCATCAGCTGACACTAATCGGCTCAGATTGTGGTGGCGGTTCCGGCCCGGAGCTGACATTAGGCACCTTACCAATCAGTGGCGGCTTTGCGCCCCCAGATTCGGTCGAATGCAGTTTGCTGATCTGATACTGAAAGCAGACAATCGCTGCGGTAAAAATCAAAGTCTCAGGATCAGCCAAAGCCGTCCCTATCTGTGTTAGCAGAACCGGTCGGCAGACCTATAATGCTTCTTCCTACAACGTGTTCAGAACCTCGCTACAAGCCCAAGCAACGGACCGTGTGTGACCGTGTCATAGGCAAAGCTTCCGGTGCCGGTTCGACCATTGTCGAAATCCACGCCTAGCGCCTTGTACTGTACATGCGTCGACCATGTTTCATTGAAGTGGTAGCCAATTCCACCCTGAACATTCCAGGTGAAATCAGAACCAACACCAAAGCCGCCGACATCACCGCGGGCATTCACCGACCATTTTTCGGTCATCTGGTAGAAGCCCCGCAAACCGATTACCGGATCCACCCAGCTATCTCCGCGGCTGACGTTGAAGTTGCCCGCAATCGTTCCCGTGGCATTCAGTCCCAAGGAAACATCCCAGTAGCGCGCACCACCGTAGACATCGACTGACCCTTTTTGACCGGCGAACGCCCGATAGCTCAGAAGTCCTTCGATAATCGTCTGCTTCACATCAAACCGCGCGCGACCGCCCGTCAGAGGCGTGTCCGTGGCGTTTCCAAGGTTGGTGTAGGAAAGATCGACAATCACGCCCACTTTCTGGCGGTACAGCGCTTCGGCGCGCGCCATCGCCGCAAAGCGCATATTGTTCAGGATATCGTCAAAACCCACATCTAAAGGCGTGTTCGGCAGACGGCCTACCTGTGAGGTACCCGTAATGTTTGCCCCGAATAAATATGGCGCGAACAGAAACTCCCAAGTGCGATTGATACGCTCAACCGGCTCTTGCATTGGCGTTGTTGTTTCCTGCAAGTCAGCTGCGTGCAACGTCGCATTCGTTGGTACGAAAACGAAAGGAACGCCGATTGCTGCGGCCGCCAGACAATTCCGAAGGTTGAAATGACCATTCAGTACGTGTTGGAACAAATGCATCGAAATGACCCCTTTTCTTGGCGCTATACCTCGCAACCTGTGCTTTTCAGCAAACGCAGTCGCTTCCGTCTTGCACCCAATAGAGACCGGCCCACTCCGCAAGAAGCGGGAGAGAACAGGATCGCGGCCGCCCTCGTCGCATGAGCACAGTTGTTGGATATTCGGCGCCGCATGGAAAGAACTGCCTTGTATTCAGTTGACTTTTTCGAAGCTCGGGAACGTCCAGCTACCGTTCAGTATTTCCTCTGTTGGCTCATAGAGCCGGATGGCGTAGTTCCAGCCGGGTGTGATGGGGATGCAGTTGATACGACCGTCATCGCATGCGCCGAAATGAATGGTGCGGGAGCCATCATCGTTCGGCTCGGCGGTGACGTTGTTGAAATTGTTCCGACCGAGCTCATTTGGTTCCATGTATCCGTCCGCGTTGTAAACGGTAATCGACCAGAATGCATCGACCGGCACGTCTTTTGCCGTCACGGCGAAGGGTGTCTCGCCATCGTTCTGTTCAACGCTGTCGACAACATACATGGCGGCGTTCGCCGGCAGTCCGCCCCAGCCGACCATGGCACCAACCATGTAGTCTACCGGGCGGACCTCATCTTCGAGCCCGAAGGCATGGCGGGCGTTGAAGCCGATATCCGCCGCAAGATCATTCATGGCCTTGCGCGCGGTGGCCAGTTTCGAAAGGTCCCAGTCCGGCGCGTCAAACGGACCCGCGCCTCCGCCGGAAACGGAAATCCCGTCTTGCGCGGCATGGGCGGCGGCTACGTCTTCGGGATCCGTCGGGTCAATGAAGGTGCGGAACACCACGGCGGCGAAGCGGGTCCCCACCCTGTTCTCGGTCAAGCGGTATGTGCCGGGTGCGGCTTCAACAAACATGTAGTGATCCTGGTTGATGACCTGCATCGACTGATAGCGCCCGCCGATCTCGGGCAGCGCGACCCCTACAGGCTCGGACAAATCCAGCATCAGCGAGGAGTAGACTGTGTCCACGTTCATCCGGATCACCGGCTGGTTGTCGACATCAACCGTCTCCCGTTGGTGAACGAGTTGTCCAATCTCCAGCCCGAAGGCCTTCATGTTGGCGCGGATCATGTGATCCGTCTCCGCCCGCACAAGGTTGTCGAGAGTGACATCCTCGGCGAATGCGAGGGTGGGGGCGCAGAGCGCGAGGGCTAGAAGAAATCTCATGGTGTTTCCTTCGTAGACAATACGCTTTGCGCCATTACCTGTTGACAGGTTCACGGCGCAAAGCGCTTCAGTGATTGTGGAACAACGCCCCAACAGGCACGACCACAGCTTTTTCAGGTATATAGCGGCCGAAAAGATCGATCAGCCGTGCAGCTTCCTCTGCATCGCCCATAACTTCAATTTCTCCGCTGGAGATTAGCGCCTCGGGTGTCTCTGAGCTGACAAAGACCTTGGCCCACGTCTCTCCCGCCATTCTCAGCACCAGATCAGGATCCCGATAGTGCTGGTCGGGTTCTGCCACGAACTCGGCCACCGCTCGGCGGATGTGCAGGCCCACGCTTCTATCGTCTGAGAAGTCAAAACGCATCATCGCTTCGGTGTTGCCACTGAGCTCCGGATTAATTCGGATCCGAAAGTGGTCAACATAAGTCGTCGGATCGGCTGCGATGACCTCGGGGGCGGGCGGGATGACCTTGGGTAGCGTCACCTTGCCTTCCAGCGCCAGGGCTTGCGACATCAGGTGGGCGCGATCATTGGCTCCGGTCGCGACATAAGCCATCTGGCGCAGCGCATCGGCCTTGGCCTGCCGCACCTCGGCATCTTGCGGGTCGAGCCGATAGAGATAATTCACCAGTTGCGCGGCCCAGGCGTATTCCTTCTTCTCCATCGCATCCGCCGCCGCCACCAGCACCGCCTCTCGCCCACCCATCAGCGGCACCATCCGCTCGGCCTCGTCCCACGGGGCGACCGGCTTCAGGTTGGCGGCGTCGTTGTCGTACCAGCCGACGCATTGATAGTGGATGGCGGGCGAGTAGCTTGAAATTTCTCCATAATTCTGAAGGTTGTGCGGCGTCTCGTTGAGGTACTCGGGGAAGGTGACAAGGTGCCGGAGTTCGTTCGGACCTTTCCCGCCGAGAATACCCCGCAGGCTCTGATCGAGCACGAAGCTCGCACCGTCGAGATAGCCCTCCAGAGTCCTCTGGATATTTTCCTTGCCCACGAGCGGGCGGGTGGCGGCAGAGATCAGCACCTCGGGCCGCAGATCGCGGTTCTGCTTGAGACCGGCGATCCACTCACGCGGGTCGCGAAACACGTCGCCCCGCACCGAGTAAAGCTGCGGCGGACTCGACCATAACATGGTGGTCATCAGGATTTCGCGCTCCGGCAGCCAGACAGTGGTGTGCACCTTGTCGTCCGAGCCGTACTTTGTGAAGAACTGCATTTTTACACCGAGCACGTCCATTTCCTGACCGTCCTCGACTGGCGTGTTGACCGGGATGAAGGCGCCCTCGTCGGGTTCCAGATTGGTGGGGACGACCCAAGCGTCCGGTCCCTCGCTGGGCATGAACGTATTGAACTGGATCATTACACGCGCCGTCAGATAGGGCCCGATTTCCGGGAAATAGGCTGGTGCCCCGCCTGCGTTCTTCTCGACCACATCGTTCAGATCAGGGTGACCGATCACCATGATATCGTCGTTCCCCTCGGCCAGGACGCCTGCCCCGAAACAGGTATGCGAATGACCGTAGATGATCGCCTTGACCGGCTTGTCGGATACGGTGCGCAGCGCCTCAAACATCAACTCGCCGTCATGCCTGGTGTCGCCGGTGTCGAAGGCAATCAGCCCGTCCGGGGTGTCGATCACCGCCATAGGGGCGAGGCCGTAGCCGCCGAAGACCCAGACCCCTTCCGCAGGGGTTTCGATGGTGGGTTCGGGCCAGGCAACGGTATCGATCCCGTCGAGAAGTCGCTTGTTGGTTATCGCACCGTTCTTTGCTGTCGCCAGTTCGACCGGAGCGCCCATGTATGCGTCGATTTGAGCCGTGGACGTCGAGAGCTCCCATGAACCGGGCGAGCGGGCGGCGGCGGCGGAGGGAACCAAAGCGCCGGTCGCGGACACGGCTACAAGCCCGGCAGTGGACGTCAGCAAATCGCGGCGGGTCACGCTCAGGCATTTTTCGCACATGGTTGATTTTCTCTCGGTTTATTTCACGGGCTCCACATCCGGGAAGGTCCAGCTTCCGTCGATGATTTCCGGACCCGGCTGGTACATCCGCACGGTGTAGTTCCAACCTTCCATGATCGGCAGGCAGTTCACCCGCCCGTCTTCGCAGCCGCCCAGATGGATTGTCATGGAGCCGTCATCGCTGCGCTCGCCCATAACCGAATTGACGACGTAAGCGTCGAGCTGGTTCGGCTCGAAAAAGCCGTTGGCGTTGTAGAGGCTGACGGACCAGAAAGCGCCCACCGGGACATCGGCGGGCACTTCTATCTTGTATTCACCGACCGGCAGTCGCGGCGTGACGCCGAGATAAAATGCCTCGTCTTCAGGAAGCAGGCCCCAGCCCGCAGCCGTGACGATAAAATGCAGAACGGCGTTGACCTCGTTTTTTGATCCGGCGGCGCCCGCGCTGCCCGCGGCGTAGCGTTCAAGCTCCAGCGCGGCCTGGACGATCCCTTCGAAACTCTCCTCGTCGTAATCGGGCAAAATGAAGGGATCGGCAGACGCCGCCTTGATGGTCATCTGGTCCTGAAGCGCATTGACCTCCGCGACGTCGTCGGGATCGTCGGCATCGACCAGCGTGCGCATGAAGATGATCACGTAGGGGGTGTCGAAGGTCTCCATGTCGAGCGTGTAGGTACCGCCGCCATGGAAGACCTCGTTGATGTAGTGATCCTGGTTGATGACCATCGCCGACATGTAGCGGTGGCCCGCCTCCGGCAGGGTGAGCGTCGCGCCCTCGGAGATGTCGACGACTACCGTGCTGTAGAGCGTGTCGCGATTCATCCGGATGGTGGGCTGATTTTCCACGGGCGTCGGCTCGCGAAAATGGAAGAAGCGGTTCACACCGCCCGCGAGCGCGACGTACTTGTCGATTTCTATGTCCGTCGCGACCCGCACAAAATTGTTGAGGGTGACCGGGGTCTCGCGCGCTTCCAGAAAGGCATCAGGGGTGTCCCCGAAGGACTGCGCGCCGGCACTCCCGGCGTATGCCTGCACGACGAGGATTGCCGTGAAGATCTTTCTGAACATAGCTTCGCACCTCTTCTGGACACGCAAAATTGCATAGGCTGGGGCAGATGTATCTGATCTGGATCAAGGCCTGAAGCGGGTTCGAAGCTGCCGTTGCCCCCTTTCACCAGGAAGCGACATATCATTGCTTGCTCGAATATCACGAGTGTTGCGGTGGGTAGGAGTGGTTCGGAGCAACCGCTATGTCTGCTTTCAACTTGCCGATGGTGGTGCCCGCCAAGAAGGCATGGAACCACGGTCGCATTATCGGTCAGAAGAGGCCACTGCTCCCAAAGCATGTCTGGGCGATCCGTGTTAGGCTCGAATTGGCTGGCGCCGTCCGTGATCTGGCGCTCTTCAATATGGCAGTCGATAGCAAACTGCGTGGCTGCGATTTGGTCCGGCTGAAAGTCGCAGACGTTTTCTCGGCTGGCGCTGTCAAGGAACGAACCTCAATCTTGCAGAGCAAGACAAAATCGCCGGTCCGGTTCGAGATCACCGAGGGCACCCGCAAGGCCCTTATGGAGTGGATCAGCAATCCGGTGATGACCGGCCACGAATACCTCTGGCCCGACCGTTTCCACGATCGCCCGCATATTTCAACGCGGCAATACGCTCGTCTCTTGAAAGACTGGGTGCGCTCGATCGGTTTGGAACCGAGCGCGTTTGGCACGCATTCCATGAGACGCACCAAGGTCGCCCAAATCTATAAATAGACCGGCAACCTTCGAGCGGTTCAGCTTCTTCTCGGCCACACGAAGATGGACAGCACCGTCCGATACCTCGGCGTGGAACTCGAAGACGCGCTAACGATCTCTGAAGGCGTAGAGATATGACGAAGTGGCCGGCGGCAACACCGGCCCATTACTGTCATTCGTTCAAAATGAAACGAAAGTCCGCTCTCCGCCCTTTCAAGGCATTGGATCAGCATGCAGCGAACGGCAGCTTTGCAGACCAGACCGAAATCCTGAAAACTTCCGACCTGAGGCTGCAAAGCGGTCATTCGCTCGGAGAAGAACTTGCAACGGAATGTGATCGCAATTCCCCACTCCAAACGAATTGGTGTGACCTGAATCCCTACCCCACTTATTCGCACAACGTGTCCTATGACACCGCCCAGGCGTGACACCCAGCCTCACCCCCGAACCCCAAATCCCGCCACCCGGCAGATTTCCCTCGCCTCATCCCCGTCCCTGCTCTATTGGACTCCCCCATGGCAATCACCCCGATTATTCAGAACAGGCAGGTGCCGTCCGCCCGCCGCACCGACAGCCTGCGCGGCATCGCGCTGATGGCAATGGGCATGTTCCTGTTTTCCGGCGTCGACACGATGGGAAAGTTCCTGACCGAAACGGTCCATCCCGTCCAGATCGTGTGGTTTCGCCAGAGCGGACTGCTCTTGGGCGTACTCGTCCTGATCGCTCTTCAGGGCCGGTCCCTCCTGAAATCGTCCAACCCAAAACTGCAGATCGGACGCGGCGCTCTGGCGGCCTGTTCGGCGACGCTCTTCATCGTCGGCGTCGGCTATGTTCCCCTTGCCGATGCCGTCGCGATCACCTTCGTGGCGCCCTTCATGGTCACCGTCATGGGGGCCCTGATCCTGCGCGAGCCGGTGGGCATCCGCAGGTGGTCCGCCGTCGTGATCGGTTTCCTGGGCACCCTGCTCGTCATCCGGCCCGGCATGGGCGTCGTTCATCCCGCAGCCCTCCTACTGGTCGTCGCGGCCTCCGCCTTCGCCCTGCGCCAGGTCCTGTCGCGTATCCTTGCCGGCGAAGACAGGACACGCACCACGGTCGCCTATACCGCCATCGTGTCCTGGGGCCTTCTGACGCTTCCCTTGCCGTTCATCTGGCAGACGCCATCGGGTGCACTGGAGCTCGGCCTGCTGCTTGCCATGGCCGTCCTGGCGGCGATCGGCGAGACCCTCGTGATCATGGCGCTGGACGCCGCCCAGGCGGTTGTCGTCGCGCCCGTCCAGTACAGCCTGCTGATCTGGGGGACCCTTTATGGTTTCCTCGTGTTCGGGCAGCTGCCGGACGGATGGACCTGGGCGGGCGCCGCGATCATCGTGGCGACCGGCCTTTATACCCTCAACCGCGAAAGGCTTGCCCTGCAGGCGCAAAGGCGCACCCGGAACGAGGCACTTGTGGAATGAATACCGGCCTTCAGCAGCGAGCGCGCGCGCCTCGGGCCAGCGCCGCCCCCGCCGCCTGAACAACCGGACAATCCCCCGTCACGCGATCAGCTGATGGTCATAGGCATACCAGGCGGAGGGATCGAGAATCTGCTCGGGGGTCAGGGCCTGCCCGATGATCGAGAACATCGTACTGTCGATCCTGTGCCCTTGCGGACCCCGGTTCCGGCCGGGGGCATAGGCAAGTCCGTGCTGACCCATCCAGAGTTCCCAGATGCGGTCGACATTGCAGTGGTTGAGGAAAAAGGCCGGGTCGTTGGGAGAGGTTCCCGGCGCCATGTCGCCGCCGATCCACGTGTGAACGCGGTTGTGAAGCTGCGGCCCCTGGACCCAGCCTTCCAGGATGTTCCGGTGGCTGATCACGCCCCGCCCCCAGGGACTGACATCATACTCGGTCTGGTCGAGCGCCGCGTCCACCTGGGCCTGCGTCGGCAGATCCGGCCAGCGCCGGTCCATGCCGGCTTGCCGGAAGACGGGTCTCGGGGTCACCGAGGCAATCTCCCGCCGTCTTGCGCCCGCGACAAGGCGCACCTGCATTTGCGCAAGCGGACCGCTGCGGACCCGGCCGCGCGCCTCGCCGAGATAGTCCGCCGACCAGAGATCCGTCCGCCACTGCTCCTGAACGGGCAATTCGCCGTCCGCGGCCCAGTCCCAGTAGGGCAGCCCGAAATCTGGATCGCCCAGGACCTGCTGGCACATTTGCTCCAGCCGGATCATGTACATGCGATGCCAGGGCAGGAAGATCGGCCCGCCGTGGGCGGCATTGCCGACGGAAAGATCCAGGTTCATGGCAAGGACGTGCCAAAAGACGAAAATGTCGTAGATCGAAAGCTCCTGCTCCTCTCCAATCATGGTCATCGGCAGATTGTTGGCTTGCAGGAAATTCGCCAGGTCGCTGGCCATCACGCCGGAGTTCGGCTGATCGAGCGCCACCATGGCCTGAAGAAAAGCGTCGCGCACCTGTGTGCTGACGAAGATGTTCTCGCGCGTTCCGGCCATCACCTGTCTCCCTCGTGCGATGCGTTGTGAGCGCCATCATGGCCACCCGCGCCTGCGCCGAGATCGTCACGCGCATAACTCGTCAGCCGTTCCGCATCGACAATGGCCCGGACCATGTCGATTGCGGAGGTGAACGCGTAGTTCGGCAAGCCGTGACATTGAACGGAGCCGTCATCCATGACCATCGTGTGGACGGTCAGCGGCTCGTCGTCGATCTCGATGACATAGGTGGTCCTGACCTTGATCCTGTGGCCCCGGTGCAGTGCCTCGCGCGTGGAGGTGAAGCTCTTTTGATGTCCGTGACGGCCGCTGCCGGGCCTGTAGCCCGCTGGCGGCACAAAACTGCCGGGATCCAGCGCGACACGCGGCGCCTCTCCCTTGCGACGGGATTTTTTCATGATGTCCTCCCAATCAAATGCGGGCATGCGCTTTAAAAAAATTTCGGGTGCTTATGAAAACAATCGCACGCGCCTGAAACACTCATAGATATAGTGCCAAGCATACCATAATTTCTGATTGCACGGAAGCGGCCGGCCGGAGGCAGGGCAATCGCATTTGACTAGGCTGTAGTGACAAATTAACGATTGGCAGCGCCGCCCGGAAATTGGGTCATTTAAAGGAGCGTGGAGGACGGACATGCGGGGCATATTCGACGACATGCGACGCTGAAAGGACCCAATTTTCGGACGGCCCCTTCGGGGTTGGTCCAGGATCGTCCCTGAAAGCGTTGGAAATGCTCGAAAGTGCGCTGCACTTCCTTGCGCTTTCCGCCTGTTCAGGAACGATCCTGACCCCAACGACGCCAGTCGTTAATTTGTCACTACAGCCTAACCTCCTGTCCGCAGTCACCAAATTTACCTCTCCCACAGAGAGAGGGAGCCATGCTCTGCCAAATGCGATTGCCCTGCCACTCTTTGGGGGAACCACGGTGAGATGTTGTCGCGCGGGTTCCGCCCCATCAAGCGCAATCCGGCTTGCGCCTGCCCGGCCGCGGCGGGGCCGCCCTCACCTGCTTGAGGCGTTTCCCGTCACCGCGCCAGGATCTTCGGCACCTTGTTCGGCCGCAGGCGATGGGCGTCGGGCATGCCGCTGCCCAGGAGGGGGCGCAGATACAGCCGGAAGGCGTCGGTCACGTCGTGACCGGACGCAGCGATGAAGTCGTCGGGCATGATCCGGGTCTTTCCCGCGACCCGTTCCAGCGGCACCAGTTCGTAGTCGACCGAGTAGTGGCCTGTCCGCTTGATCGTCACCGATCCGTCGCGGTCGCCGAACATGCCGTACTGGACGGCCTTTTCGCCGACTTCGCGGGCTTCGTTCTGGTCGACATCGGAGACGCATCCGACGAAGCTGCGCTGGATATAGCCGAGCGTGTCGCCCCGGACCCGCGTGATCTGCAGCGCGTCCTTGACCTTCTGCGTCAAAAGGTCGGCCAGCGCGCCGCTGCCGGACAATTGCACGTTGCCGTGCGCGTCGCGCTCGACCTCCTTGGCCAGCTTGGCGATGATCGGCTGGCCCGAGCCGTCATGGATGCCTTCGCTGACGGCGACCACGCAGCGCCCGTGGCGGTCATACACCTGCTTGACGTCCTTCAGGAACTGGTCGATCTCGAAGGTCCGCTCGGGCATGTAGATGAGATGCGGCCCGTCATCCGAGAATTTCTTTCCCAAGGCCGAGGCGGCGGTGAGAAAGCCCGCATGGCGCCCCATGACGACACCGATATAGACGCCGGTCAGTGCGGCATTGTCCAGATTGATCCCCATGAACGCCTGGGCCACATAGCGCGCGGCCGAGGGGAAGCCCGGCGTGTGGTCGTTTTCGACCAGGTCGTTGTCGATGGTCTTGGGAATGTGGATGCAGCGCAGATCGTAACCCGCCTTGCGCGCCTCGTCGTTGACGATGCGAACGGTGTCGGAGGAATCATTGCCGCCGGTGTAGAAGAAATAGCCGATCTGGTGCGCCCGCAGGACCTTGAAGATTTCCTGGCAGTATTTCAGATCCGGCTTGTCGCGCGTCGATCCGAGCGCGGAAGACGGCGTGTTGGCGACCATCTCCAGATTGTGGGTGGTCTCCTGGGTCAGATCGTAGAAATCCTCGTCCAGGATGCCGCGCACGCCGTGCACGGCGCCGTAGATCAGTTCGACGGAGCGGAACTTGCGCGATTCCAGGACCGCCCCCACCATGGACTGGTTGATAACCGCCGTCGGACCGCCGCCCTGGGCGACCAGTACCTTGCCGTGAAACATCAGAGCATCTCCTCCCGCCCGCATCTTTCCAAACCGGTCTATACAGACCGGCACCGGCCGCGGTCAACGAACAAGCGCCTGACCACGCGGCCAAGGCGACAAAACCGGACACATCAGGCCCACGGGCACATGGCCCATGCGCCAGAAAACCGTCAGCCCACCTTCGCGCCGGCCGGGATCGTCGGCCCGGCGGCGTTGAGGGCGTCGCGGGCAAAGCCCGCGGCCTGCTGGTATCTCGCCATGAAGTCCCTGCGCTCGGCCTCGGGAATGACATCGTCGATGGCGTCGAACTCGCCTTCGCAGCGGTCGTTGACCATGTTCAGAAGACCGAACGGGCCGGCGCCGCGGTTGCGCAGGATCAGCTCGGACACCGGACCGCAGAGCTGGTCGTTAAAACCGGCGAGCGCAGCGGCCCCGACCCCGTTCTCGATGAATTTCTGTCCCAGCGTGCGGGCATCGATCACCGCCTGGCTGGCACCGTTCGACCCGGTCGGATACATCGCATGGGCGGCGTCCCCCATCAGGGCGACCGGCCCGTCCACCCAGGTCGGAACCGGGTCCCGGTCGATCATCGGGTTTTCATAGGCGACGTCCGAGCCCTGGATCAGCGCCGGGACATCCAGCCAGTCATAGGTCCAGTCCTTGAAATGGTGGAGGAAATCGTCGATCCCGACCTGCCGGAACCAGCCCATGGTCTCGTGCTCTGACGGGTCGTCATAGGTGACCTCGGCAATCCAGTTGATCAGGGCCAGCCCGGTGTCGGGATCGGGTGCCGAGATCGGATAGATCACCATGCGCTGCCGATGGGTTCCAAGACCGACGAAGGAGGATCCGGTCCTGACCGGTTTCGCCCGGGTCGTGCCGCGCCACATCACGGCACCGCCCCAGTGGATCGGCGGCTGACCCGGATGCATCTGCGCGCGGATCGCGGAGTGAATGCCGTCCGCGCCGATCAGCACCGTCCCGGTTTCCCGGACAAGCTCGCCGTTTGCCTCAAGGGTCAGCGTCACCGTGCCGTCGGGGTTGATCTCGTAGCCTTGCGCCCTGTGACCGGCACGGACCCTGTCCGCGCCGGCAAGATCGCGGAACCGGCGGTAGAGCGCCATGTGGAACTCGCCGCGGTGAACGGCATATTGCGGCCAGTTGTAGCCGGCGAAGCGGCCGCGCGGTTCGGAGTAGATTTCCTGCCCCTTGCGGCCCACCAGGGCCCATTCCCTGGCCGGGACGCCGAAGGAATCCAGGTCGGCCTCGGTGAAGCCCATGTCCATCAGTTCCCGGACGGCGTTGGGCTGCAGGTTGATGCCGACCCCGAGCGGTTTCAGCTCGCGCACGGCTTCGAAGACGACGCAGTCAACGCCAATCTGGTGCAGCGTCAGCGCCAGGGACAATCCCCCGATCCCGCCGCCGGCGATGAGTACCCTCGGTTCGCTCATGTACATCTCCCGATCAGGCTTTCCCATTAGCACGTCCGGCCGTCATGTCGACAGGGCGGGACCGCACGCAACCGTCGGAAAATGCACCTGCATCAAGCGGGGACAGAGGGGTATTTCATGCCGGCGACTTCCTGCATCAACCGGATCACCTGGGTGCTGTATCCCGCCTCGTTGTCGTACCAGACGTAAAGGACAAGGCGGTTGCCGTCGACGATCGTGGCCTGGCTGTCGACCACGCCGGCATGGGTGGAGCCAACCAGGTCGGAGGAAACCAGCTCGGTCGAGGCCGTGTAGTCGATCTGGTCCTGGAACGGGGACTGCACGGAAATCCTGCGCAGGTAGTCGTTCATTTCCCCGGCCGTCGTCTCGCGCTTGAGGTTCAGGTTGAGGATGGCCATGGAGACATTGGGGGTCGGCACACGAACCGCGTTGCCGGTCAGCTTGCCCTTCATTTCAGGCAGGCACTTGGCAACGGCACTTGCCGCGCCCGTGCTCGTCAGCACCATGTTCAAGGGTGCGGAGCGTCCACGGCGGTCTCCCTTGTGGTAGTTGTCGATCAGGTTCTGGTCGTTGGTATAGGAGTGGATGGTTTCCACGTGGCCGTTCTCGACCCCGAACTCGTCGTTGATCACCTTGAGCACCGGCGTGATCGCGTTGGTGGTGCACGAGGCCGCGCTCAGGATGTCGTCGTCTTCGGTAATGTCACCATGGTTCACGCCAAAGACGACATTCTTGATGTTGCCCTTTCCCGGCGCGGTCAGAATGACCTTCGATGCGCCCGGGCATTTCAGGTGCTGGCCGAGGCCGTCCTCGTCGCGCCACATCCCCGTGTTGTCGACCACCAGCGCATTCTTGATGCCGTATTTGGTGTAGTCGACCTCGGCGGGCGAGTTGGCGTAGATCACCTGGATGTAGTTGCCGTTTGCGATGATCGCGTTCTGGTCTTCGTCAACCGTGATCGATCCGCTGAACGCACCGTGGACGGAATCGCGCCGCAGCAGGCTGGAGCGTTTCCTGAGATCGCCTTCCTTGCCGCCGCGCACGACAATTGCGCGCAGGCGCATCTTGTTCCCGGCACCGACGCGCTCGATCAGCATGCGGGCAAGAAGACGGCCAATGCGCCCGAACCCGTAAAGTACGACGTCCTGCGGTTCCTGCAGAATGGAGGTCTTGCCGGTGTTGATGCCGGCAAGCTGCTCTTCCAGGAAGCTCTTCACATCGCCGCCCTGCTCCATGTAGCGGTGACACAGCTTGCCGAGGTCGACACGGGAGGCGGCAAGGTCCATCTCGAGCATGGCCTTGACGATTTCGAGGCTTTTGGAAACTTCCAGCTCCTGCCCGGTAATCTGCAGGGCATACCGGTGCGCCTTGATGATCTCGATTGCGGAGTTGTTCAGCAGGCGCCGTCCGAAAATCCGGATGTTGATGCCGTAGTCACGGTAGAGATGACCAACCAGCGGGATCATCTGCTCGGCGGCGGATTGTTGTTCCTTCCAGTTATCGAAGTGATTATCCATAGCCGCCATATTCAACAACTCCTTATGGTCTTTTCAGCGCACCGATTGGCAAGTCTTTAACCTGCGCACGGGCTTTTAGCTCTTGTACAAACGCAATGTCCATAAGCCGTTTGAAGACTAATCGATTGAAATATGAGGAAGTGTTCCGGGTCGCGTCCCGACATCCCGGAACATCACCTCGGGAACCTTGCCGACGACCGGAAATCAACGCAGAGAAACCTGGTCTGATCGCAAAAACGCAAGGCAGATCCATGCAGATCTCAGACAAACTCAGGGGCGTGTGTAGAAGCCGTTAGTGCCCCGGGCGCGCAGCAGCGCGAGTCAGGACAGCCGATTCCTGAACCGGCAGCACCGCGCGCGGGAAACACCGACCACACGGCGGCAGAGAGACTGCGCCGTTCAAGCCGGAAGGGTCCCACCTTCGAACAGGGAGTGCTGTTTTTTTGGGAACCCTCTCGGGTCAGGACAAGGCGGCAAGGGCCTCGGCGTGCAGGGCCGGGTTGGCCGCGGCAAGGACCTTGCCCTCCGACTGCAGGCCAAGGGTCTCGCCCCTCCAGTCCGTGATCACGCCTCCCGCCCCCTCGATCACCGGCACCAGGGCCATGTAGTCATAGGGATGCAGGTTCATTTCAAAGACCAGATCAATGTGGCCCGAAGCCAGCAGCCCGTAAGCGTAGCAGTCGCCCCCGAAGCGGCGCATGGCGACCTTGCCTGAGAGCGCCTCGAACTGCGCGCTGCCTTCCGTGTCGAACGTGTCGGGCGTGGTCGCGTAAAGGATCGCGTCGGCCAGCCGGGTCCGGCCGCTACTGCGGCAAGGCGCACCATTGAATGTCGAGGGTTTGCCGCGAAGTCCCGTCCAGCGTTCGCCGGTCGGCGGTATCGAGATGATGCCGAGCTCCGGCGTCCCGCTGTGAAGGCAGGCGATCAGCGTGCCGAAGGTCGGCATCCCGGAAACGAAGCTCTTCGTGCCGTCAATCGGGTCGAGCACCCAGACATAGTCGGCTCCCAGGCGGGCGTCCTCGTGCTCTTCGCCAAGGATGCCGTGGGTGGGAAAGCGTTGGGCGATGCTTTCCCGCATGGCCGCCTCGATCGCGCGGTCAGCCTGCGTGACCGGCGAGAGGTCGGACTTTTGCTCCACGTCCAATGGTTTGCGGAAGTAGGTCATCGCCATGGCGTCGGCCGCATCGGCGACCCCTTGGGCAAAACGCGCCAGAATCTCTGTGTCGGGCAGCGTCGTGGAGCTCTGCATGAAATGTCCTTAGTCTGCGGGATTTTGGCCGGCCAAGGCGGTTAGCCAGCAAAATTAACTGTAGACAAAATCCACAAAAGTGCAAGACTACACAAAAATCCCCAAGTCCGTGCGCAGAGGGCGCGGCAATCAGAATGGGTCTCGGGAGGATCCGATCCGGGGCAGGCACTGGCAAAGGAACACGTGGATCAACAAGGAGAGACGACATGAAGACCTGGACCAAATTCACCTTGGCTTCGCTGTTTGCCGTCGGCATGGCGGCAAATGCCTCCGCCGACGAAATCACCGTCTACACGGCGCTTGAGGAAGAAGAGATTGCTGCCTATGTCGAGGCAGCCAAGAAGGCGATGCCCGAAACCGAGATCAACGTGCTGCGCCTGTCCACGGGCAAGCTGGGTGCGCGCCTCCTGGCCGAAGCGGGGAACCCGCAGGCCGACGTGATCTGGGGATGGGCCGTCAGCGCCATGATGGACCCGCAGATCCTGAAGATGCTCGAACCCTACGCGGCCAAGGGTGCCGATGTCCTGCCCGCCACATTCCGCGCGGAAGACGGCAAGTGGTTCGCTCCGATCGGATACATGGGTGCATTTTGCGTGAACACCGCACGTCTTGAGGAAAAGGGTCTGCCCATGCCCAAGAGCTGGAAGGATCTGGAGAACCCGGACTTCAAGGGCGAAGTGCTGATGCCCGACCCGAATTCCTCCGGCACCGGATACCTGCACGTCAACGCGGTTCTGCAAACCATGGGCGAAGAGGCCGGTTGGGCGCAGCTCGAAGCCGTCGATCCGAACATGGCGCAATATACCTCGTCCGGATCCAAGCCCTGCAAGTCCGCCCGGGTCGGCGAATACACCGTCGGCATCTCCCTGGCATTCACCGCGATGCAGTCCATCGAGGAAGGCTACCCGCTTGCCATGGTCTTCCCCGAAGAAGGCGTTGGCTATGAACTGGAAGCTTCCGGCCTGATGGAAAGCTCCGACAACAAGGCGGCGGCCAAGGCCTTCCTCGACTGGACAATGTCGGACGAGGCCATCGACCTCTATCAGAAGTACAAGGCATTGATTACGATTCCGGGTGTGGATGCGTCGCAAGCGGCCGAAAAAGCCGGCCTGCCGGCGGACATTTCGTCCGTGCTGGCGGATATCGACTTCGTCGAGGCCGCCCAAAACCAGACGGCCGTCAAGGAGACCTGGAAGGAAAAGCTGGGCCGCTGATCGTTCCCCGGGGCGGCAAAAGCTGCCCCGGCCTGCGCGCGGGCCTTCACCGGAGGCGCGCGTCCCCATGACAGGAGACCTGACCCGCCGTGTATCTGACCGTCCGCAACGCCACCAAGACCTTCGGGTCCTTCACTGCGCTCGACAATGTCTCGATCGAGATCGACCGTGGGGAATTCGTCTGCCTGCTGGGCCCGTCGGGCTGCGGAAAGACGACGCTCCTGCGGCTGATCGCAGGGCTGTCGGATCTGGACAACGGCGAAATCCTTCTGGAGGGGGCAGCGCTTTCGAACCTTCCCGCACGCAAGCGGGGTTTCGGGATCGTGTTCCAGTCCTACTCGCTCTTTCCCAACATGACGGTGGCCGAGAACATCGGTTACGGGTTGAAGATACGTGGCACGCCGCGACCCGAGATCTCGCAGCGCGTGACCGAGCTTTTGGAACTGGTGAAGTTGCCACAGGTCGCTAACAAGTTTCCCGGTCAATTGTCTGGTGGACAGCAGCAGCGCATCGCGCTGGCCAGGGCCATCGCCGTCGACCCGCGCGTGTTGCTGCTGGACGAACCCCTGTCCGCGCTGGACGCGAAGGTGCGGGCGGAACTTCGCGGCGAGATCCGCCAGGTTCAGCGTTCGCTCGGCATTCCGACCCTGATGGTGACGCACGACCAGGAAGAGGCGCTGGCGCTGGCGGACAAGATCATCTGCATGAACCACGGTGTCGTGGTGCAGGCTGGAACGCCGGAAGATCTCTATCACCGTCCGGCAACGCGCTTCGTCGCGGATTTCATGGGGATCAGCAACCTCGTCCCCGCCGACCCGATCCGTCGCGCATTTCCGGATCTGATGGCAAATCGACCGGAGGAGACGGACGCGGCACATGTTGCCTGCATACGCCCGGAACAGATCGGCCTGACCCCGGCGCAGGAAGGCAGCGCCACCGTGCGAAGTATCAGTTTCCTCGGCAATCTGCGGCGGCTCGAGGTGGACAGCGCAATTGGCCCGCTGGTCGTGGAGACCCACGGAAGCAATCCCTATCGCGAAGGCGACCGCGTCAATGTGAACATACCGCCGGAGGCCTGCACCTGGGTGGCTGACGACATGGCCCGCGAGCCGGCCGGGACCCACGCATGAGCGCTGTGGAGCCGATGATCACGTCCGTGCGCAGCAGACAACCGGATGCGGACCGACTGCTGACGCTTGTCTGTGTCGGACTGCCGCTGCTCGGGCTCGTCCTCTTTTTCCTCTACCCGATGGCGATCGTGTTCTTGCGCTCCCTGACGGTTGATGACGGCTATGGGCTTGCCAACTACACGCGGGTTCTGGGCTCGACGGGTTTCTGGCGCGCGACCGAACATTCCCTGATCATGGGAGGCGCGACGACGCTCCTCAGCGTTTTCCTGGGTTTCGTCATCGCGCACGGGCTCCATCGCTGCGCCTTCCGGGGCAAGTGGCTGATCCGCGGTGTGATTGTCCTGCCGCTGCTGGCACCGTCCCTGGTGCAGGCACTCGGGCTTATCTTTCTTCTGGGGCGCAACGGTGTTCTCAGCCGCGCCCTGGGTGTCGAGATCGAGATCTACGGGTTCTGGGGTCTGCTGATCGCCAACACGCTTTACGCATTGCCACAGGCGGTGATGATCATCGGAGCGGCGCTGGTCCTGCTGGATGCCCGCGTCTACGAAGCAGCGGAAGTCATCGGCGCCTCGCCGTCACGCCAGTTCCGCGACCTGACCCTGCCCGCGGCACGCTTCGGGATCCTGAACGCGGCATTCGTCTGCTTCACGATCACGATCACCGATTTCGGCAACGCTGCGGTGATCGGCGGGGACTATTCGGTTCTGGCAACCGAAATCTACTCCCAGGTGGTCGGACAGCGGAACTTCAACATGGGGGCCGTGGTCGGCATCATGCTGTTGCTGCCGACCGTCATTTCCTACGCCATCGAGCGCCAGGCGATGAAACGGCAACAGCATGGACAGCCCGCCGGCCAGGTACCGTACCGGCCATCCTTCGCGCCGGTCCGCGACACGGTCATGGCCTTCCTGTCGCTGGTGATCTGCGCCGGGATCGTCGCGGTCATCGGCATCGTCGTCTACGCAAGCTTCGTCACCCTGTGGCCCTACAACATGGCCCTGTCGTTCAAGCACTACGACATCACGCTCGCCGGTGGCTATTCCTCGCTCTGGATAACCATCGTGATATCGCTGATGGCAGCGGCCGGTGGAACCCTTGCCGTCTTCCTGCTGTGCCTGGGCCTGCGCCGCCTTCCACGCAGTGTGGCCCAGCCGATCCAGATGCTGGCCGCCATGCCGGCCGCGGTGCCCGGGATGGTTCTGGGGCTTGCCTATATCCTGACCTTCAATTCAACGGCGACGCCGCTCTACCTTCTCTATGGCACGGCCGCCCTCATCGCGATCGTCAACTTCTACCACTATCACACACAGGGCTTTCTGACGGTGATGACCGGCTTCCGCCAGTTGCCCCGCGCACTTGAGGAAGCGGCGGACAGCCTTGGCGCAGGCCTTGCGCGAACAGCCGTCGATATCGTCGCGCCCTTCATTGCGCCCATGCTCGTCTCGGTGTTCTACTTCCTGTTCATGCGATCCATGGTGACCCTGTCGGCGGTCGTCTTCCTCACCACACCGGACCTGAGCGTCGCGGCAGTCACGATCATGCGGCTTGACGATGCCGGCCTGACCTCGCAGGCGGCGGCCTTCTCCACCTGCGTGATGGCTGTCGTCAGCATCGCGCTCCTGGGCATGAAGGGAACGCTGGCATTGATGGGACACCGCAACCGGATCAAGGGGTCGGCCTGATGTGGGCAAAGGAACGTCACCGGCTCATCCTGTCGATGCTGAACGCAAGCCAGCAGGTGAGCGCCAACGACCTGGCGCAAATGCTGAACGTCTCTCGCGAGACCGTGCGCCGCGACCTGCTGGACCTCGAGCAATCCGGACAGGTCAACCGCGTCCACGGCGGCGCGGTCCTGCCAGAGCCGCGGTCGGAGGAGCCCTTCCGCCAACGGATGACGAAACAGATACGGGCAAAGTCCGAGATTGCCCGCAAGGCCGCCGGTCTGATCCAGCCCGGGCAGACAATCCTTGTGGACGCGGGCACCACCACAGCCCTGTTTGCCCGTGAACTGGCCAAGCTGTCGGATCTGTCTGTGATCACCAACTCGATCGATATTGCCACCACGCTGCAGGGGGCAGGCAAGGATGTGCTGCTGCTCGGTGGCCGGATGGCCGCCGACGTCCCGGCAACGGTGGGCGAGCTTACCCTGTCCGAGATCCGCCGGTTCCGGGTCGACCTGTGCTTCTCGGCTCCGGTCGCCGTGCATCCGACCAAGGGCGCGTTCTTCTACGACCTGCAGGAAGCCGAAATCTCCATCGCCATGGCGGCACAGGCCCAACAGACAGTCATCCTGGCCGACCAGAGCAAGCTTGGCAAAACCAGCAGGGTTCAGTCCTGGGAAACTGGAGAGATCGGCAGGCTGGTGACAAACAAGGCGGCCTCGGCAGAAGAGATAGCGGCCTTTCGCCAAGCCGGCATGGACGTCGTGAACTGAGAACCGCAAGACACTCGACAGGCGGGAGCCAATTGCACATCACGGCATAACTGTCCGGCACCTGCATGTGGCTGCGCAATCGGATACGGCCATACGATACCGTCTCTGCATGACCGGTCTTGAAAGAGGTTCGCCGCAGCGAGCCCCCTACCCCCGGCCGAACCGCTTCAGCAACTGCCGTGTATCGGGCTTCGAGCGGTGCCGACGGTCCATCGGGATGGCATCAACGCAAAGCACGTCCAGCGCACCGAGCGCCTCGGCTCTTTCACGCCAGTCCGGCAGGTTGGCAGTATCGCCCGAAAGAAACAGGACCGGTCTGCCCTTGCCATCCACCGCGAAGGCGGCGGCGGTGACGCCCGGCCACAGGCGGGCGGCGGTCTCGACAGCAAAAGCGAACAGGCCGTCCGTCGCCGCGCCGTGGCGGCCGAGCAGCCAGAGACGCCCCTGATCGTCGAGACGGCCGGCGTCGCCGGTACGGTGCCAGACGGTATCGCCCTCGATCAGCTTGGTTTCCGCATTGCGCGCCGGATCGAGATAGCCGCGATTGACATGCGGGCCGGAGACCAGGATTTCATCGTCGACGAATTTCACAGACGCCTCCGCAACCGGCCTTCCGACCGGCAGCCCGCCGCCGGAGGCAGCTACCTCCCAGTCCGTGTCGCTCAAACACTCCAGATGTGCATGGGCAATCGGCTCGGCTTCCGTGGAACCGTAGACATTGGTCAGCCCGATGCCAGGATGGGCGTCCAGGAAGCGCCGCGCAACGTCCGGATAAAGCGGACCGCCACCCGTCATCACCCTGCGTACGGTCTCCGGCAGGTCTGTGCCGATGAGCCTCGAGACAACCACCGGCGGCACCAGCAGCCGGGTCGCGCCGGTTGCCTTGACGAGCTTCACAAGGGCCTCAGGC
This sequence comes from Roseibium sp. Sym1, assembly GCF_027359675.1. Classification (NCBI taxonomy): domain Bacteria; kingdom Pseudomonadati; phylum Pseudomonadota; class Alphaproteobacteria; order Hyphomicrobiales; family Stappiaceae; genus Roseibium; species Roseibium sp. Sym1. The sequence goes on along the minus strand of NZ_CP114786.1, from coordinate 4,648,857 downwards.
GGCATGCGGTCGTGCCGTCGCAGGTTCCAGTTTGGCATCACGGCGGTGGTGCCGTGGCCGATGCAGGTGAGCACAAAGGCGGGAAAGGCGACGATGTCGATCTCGTCGCGATCCGAGGCAATCAACGGCGCTAGCGCCGCGTGCTGGGCCCGCATCAGGCCATGCGAGCGCTCGATGGCTTTCGGTTCACCGGTACTGCCGCTGGTGAAGGAGATCAGTGCCGGATCGTTTTCCCCGCGTGGGGCGCAGTCACTTCGCCCCTCCGGCCAGTCCCCCGAAGGCGACAGGCGCACGGGAATGCGCCGCGTCTCCGGCAGAATACGCGCGATCAGACCGACCAGCGTTGCCGCGAGCAGCGCTTTCGGCCGGGTTGCCCCAGCCGCATGCCGGAACCCGGCAAGGCCCATGGCCGGTTCGGGAAAAACCGCCACCGCTCCCAGCCGCCACAGGGCCGCAAGCCCGGCATAAAGGTCCAGACCGGGAAACAACCCGATCAGCACCCGGTCGCCTTCTCCGATCCCCTTCGCGGCAAATCCGGCGGCGAGCCGGGCCGAACGGGTCTCAAGATCGCCATAGGAAATCGCCGTGCCGGCCTTGTCGATGATCGCGGTGCGCTCCGGCCGGCGGACCGCCTCGGCAAGGAAGTCCTCGATGAGGTTCAAAGGACCCGTCCCATCAGGGCATAGCGGCGGAAGACCGTGCCGCCGAACTTGCGGCTCTGGGCCTCCGAGGCGATGCCCTCGCGCATCAGGGCGTGGATCACTTCACGATAGCCGAGTTCGCCCGCGAGTTCGTGCACGCGGTCAGCCATCACCCGGCCGGCGCCCGGCACCGCGCCGACATAGGTCTTCAGCACCACCGCGCCCTTGCGCATCGGATCGGGAAAGGCGAGCGTCAGCCCCTTGACCGCACCGGCCTCGTCGGTTGCCCGCAGGATCAGGCGCGGATCGGCATGGGCAAGCAGCGGTGCGTAGCGCGCGATGAACATCTCTTCCGGCACCGGTGTGAAGAACGGGGTTTTCGCAAAACCCGCCATGACCAGCGCGTGCGCGCTGGCGAGCAGCTTTTCCGGCTCGGTGCCGTCCCAGCTGTCGACGCCGAGGCCGGGCACCAGGCCCGCATAACCGCGGGATCCGGGCGCGGCCGTCGACGAGACATGCAGTTCGGCAACCTCGAACCCGGCCGCCTCGTAGGCAGCGAGATCATGCGGACCGGCGGAAGGCTCCATGAAAAATTCCGGGCTACCGTCTGACCAGACCGGCAGGCGGTAGGCGCCCCAGGTCGAACCGTCCATCGGCCCGACAACGGCCTCGAAACCTTCACCACGCAGCTTGTCGCAAGCCTCTCTCAGGAAGATGGCGCCGACCTCCGCGTCTGCGAACGTCCCGCAGCCGATGGATGCGGTGCGCCGCCCGTTCCAGGAGGGCACGTCACGGTGAATCTTCGGCAACGTCATGAAAGGACCTCATAGAGATAGACGGGAACGAGCATCACGAGAGCGGAAATGGCAAGCCGCAAGCCTGGCGGCCGCGCCTGCCAGGTCCGGGGGCACAGCATTTCGACGAGCACCACCATGGTGCTCACCGTCGCCACAACGGCAAACAGCGGCAGTTGCGGAACCCAGTTCATGAAGCCGATCATGCCGGGCAGCAGCAACCAGTAGGCCAGCAGAAAGACGGCCAGCGCGGCGGCGCTCCCGGGAGACCTGAACCGGCTCTCGCGTAAGGCAAAGGTCGCGTAGCCGGCGCCGATACCCACGAAACTCGCCGCGTAGAAGGCAATGGCGTTGACACCGAAGACATTGCCGATGACCAACCAGGCAACGCCCGTCATGATCAGTGTTGCGACGAAATCCAGGATCGATTCCGTGTCACCTTCCGTGGAGCGAGCCAAAAGTGCGGCAGCAAAGGCCAGCACGGGCATCACCGAATTGATCGGCGAAGCCACGATGGCGGACAGGAACAGCGCGACGGCAGCGGACCGCGCGGCATGGGGCGTCATGCCGAGATGCGACGCCGAAAGCCTGGCCAGCAGCAGCAATACAAGCCAGCCGACGGTCAGCGCCGTCAGAACAACGGGTGCGGACTGCGCCCAGGTGCTCAGCAGCACGAAAATGCCGACCGGGACAAAGAGATTGTCGAGACCACGCCAGCTGTCGGCCTCGACATAGGTCGCAAACACCGACACCAGCGTCGCCAGCAGGATCACGTTGGGTCGCGGGATCTCCGTTGCCAGTTGCATGATCACCACGGCGGTGATCCAGGTCACGACGAAGAAGGCGACGCTGCCCTCGACGCTCTTGACCCTGTCGCCGTCGCCGAAGCGCAGCCGGCCGTATTCCGTACCAACGAGAGCGGCGGCGGCATCGGACAGGGTCAGGACCGCGATCGGCAAGATGTAGAGCGCGGGATGGCCGGGCGAGAGCACGAACAGCACGGTGACGGCCACAAGGAACAGGAAGTCGCCCCAGGAGCGGCGTTCCACCGAATGCAGTGACGCGCCGATGCCCTCGGATGCGATCCCGGGAATGCGCAGCACCAGAAGCGCCGCAGCCGCCAGACCTGCAAAGACCAGGAAACCCTCCCGGGTCAGCAAAAGCGGCAGTACCATCGCGTGCACGCCGACGCCGACATGAACCACCTTGCGCTGGCTTTCGGCACCGATCACAAACCGCTCGGCAATCTTGCGAATGATCGCCGCCAGGGCGAACAACGCAATCACCGAGGCAACGGCAATCAGAACCTGCGCGGTCACGGGGCCACTTCCTCGATGACGAGGTCGGCATAGAAGAACGCCTTGTCGACCAGCTTCATTCGCGCCTCCAACTCCGGCAATCGGTGGACCCGGTCACCGAACGCCGCCGGCGCGGAACGCGGCGCCATCATGTTCCAGTAAACGAAGCGAGCACCCGGCGCGGCCCGCTGCAGCAACCGGCCATAGACCTGCGCGGTCTCTTCCAGGGACATGTACTCGAAGATGTCGGAGAGATTGAAGCCGTCGAACGCGCCCGTCTCGACCTGGTCAACCGGTCCCTGCACCAGAGTGATCCGGTCAACGCGGGCGGCAATCGTATCGTAATTCTCGGGTCGCCACGCCGTCGGCAGCACCCCGTCATTCGTGCCCGTCAGGATATGGCGCATATAGGGGTTCCGGCTCGGGTCCTGGTCGACCGCGGCGAAGCGGACCTTGCGCCGGACATGGGCTCCGGCGCTGCCCTCGACATGATCGAAGAAGGCGGGATCCCTGCCGAGCCAACCCATCACCGTTCGCGAAAAGAACAGGCTGGTCGCCAGCTTCCAGCGGCCATTGTTCCAGCGGTCCTCGAAAAAACGACCGCGCGCGGCTTCCTCGCGCGCGACAAAAACGCTTTCGATGGTTTTTCGAGAATGGATCAGCGGCAGGATATAGCGGCGGAAAAGGCGGAAATAGTTCTCGAACTTGCCGACATTTCCGGCACCGAACCGGTCGACATCAGGCGCAAGCCCCTGCCAGAACGAACGGGTTTGCGGATCGCAGTCGGCGGTCACGCGGGAAAGCAGTTCCCCTCGCCGCGTCGACGGCAGGACGCCGATCAGCTCGAGGAACTCCGGATGGGTGAGCGCACGAAAGGCTGCGATGCGCAGCTTCAGGCAGGCGATCTGCGCCGGCGACAGGTCCGCCGCGACAATCTTCTTCGGGTCGAGCAGCAACAGGGACAGCACATTGTCCCCGGCCGCGCAGATCGACAGGAAACGCTGGCCGGGCCGCGGATGCATGGCGCCCAGAAGCACGTCGGCATCCTCCCAGGCCCGGGCGTAGCGAATGGCGTCGAAACTGGCGCGCTGGTCAATGGATTGTGTCATGGAAGTTTCTTCACCCAGCCGTTGGAACCGTCGACCTCGACCCTGTCACCCGTCTCGATCCAGTTGCACGCGTCTCGAACCGCGACCACGCAGGGGATGCCGAGTTCCCGCGAGACGATGGCAGAGTGGGAGAGCACGCTGCCGCGCTCGCCGATCACCGCAGCGGCATTGGCAAAATGGGAAATCCAGCCCGGATCGGTGTGGCGGGCAACGAGGATCTCGCCCGCCTGGACCTGCTGTTCCGCAGGATCGTGGATGACACGGGCAATGCCTGTCACAACGCCGCCGCCACAGGCAGTGCCGCGGCGTTCGGTTTCGGTTTCGCCCGGATCGGCCTCCTGCGTGGTTGCCAGGCGCCGTGCACGGTCGATGACCGATCCGCGCACCAGGATCCGCTCCGGCGGGTCCGGCAGACGCCTTGCCGCGTCCTGCTCGCCACGGCGCAGCGCTACCAGGCCGGCGATGTTGTCACCGGGGGCCGCACCTTCTGCAATGGCAAGCAGCTCCTCCAGCGTGAGGAAAAAGACATCGTCCGCGGTCTCCAGATGGCCGGTCGCGGCAAGCGAAGATCCCATGGCGCGAAACACCCGCCTGGCGTAACCGAAGATGCGCGTGCGCTCGAAGCGCAGGTTCTCCCGGTCACGCACGCGGGCCTTGGCATAGGAAAGCACGCGCCCGGCGAGAAAGCGCCGAAGCGGCCGGCTTCGGAATAGCCGTTTCAGTTCGGCGTCCGGGGCGGTGCGCTCGTGTTTTTCCGCCGTGTGGGACGCCGAGGCCAGCACGGCCCGGAACAGCGCGCCCGGTTCTTCGTCAAGGGTCGGCTCCTCCAGTTTCAACTCGCCGATGCGACGATCCCCGAAGCGGTCCAGATAGTCCCTGAGCAACGGCCCGAGCTCCGGCAGAGCGAAAATCCCGTCCCGGTCGCCTTCGGCCAGCGTTTCCGCGGCGCCCGGTGTCGCCCGCACGACCTCGCCCATCTGCCGGATCAGACGTGCTGGTTCCGCCGACACGATATCGCCCTGCCCGATCATGACGTCGTTATGCAGTGCCAGACCGGCATCGCCCGCCCATTTCTCAAGCAGTGCACGCGAGCCGCCAAAGGCCATCATGCACATGAAATCATTGACGATCGGCGCGTCCCAGTCATCCAGAAGCGCCAGCTCGACGCGGCGGAATTCTCCGGCAAGTTCCGAAAGCGGGCGCCGGTTCAAACCGCTCCACGTATCACGCGGCGGCACGGTCTCGCCGATGCGTTTCATGAATCCGGCCCGGGTCTTTTTGAGGCGCAGGGCCGCCAGGGCGAGCCCGGCAACCATCCGGGCCGCCGAAGTGAACCCCCTGGAGGGCGCGATCCCCTCCATCACCTCATCGGGCAGCGGTTCGGACACCCCCATCATGGTTTCCATGTGCTGCCGGTTGCTGGAGAAGAACGGCAGCAGCGACAGCAGCCGGTACCAGTTGCCGAGGTTGTAGTACATGCGCCCGTCGATACGCGCGAGCATGTTGGCAAGTTCCGGCCCGTGCGCCCGCACCACCGGCTCCGGAATGCCGATCATGTCGAGGAACGTGCGATAGACCCGCGCATAGGCCGTCACCGCAAAACTGAAGGTCAGCGGTGACACCAGCCCCGGATAGCTTTCGACGATGTTGGAGTTGTCGAACACCAGCAGCCGGGTCTCCGTCGCTCCTTCCGGCAGAAGCTGTGTCGTGATCGGACGGGCCTGGAGAAGATGCGGCTCCACCGCTTTCTCGTCAAAGGCCCATTCGATGTCCTGCGGCGCACCTCTGGCGGCGGTGACGTCCATGCACAGTTTCGCGACCCTTCGGGCATCTTCCTCGCCGAGCGCACAGTCGCCAGCCGGCATTTCGAGGGTTTCGAATTCTGGTCTTGAGAACCGCCAGGTCTCGCCGCTGACCTCACCAGAAACCAGGGCCTCCCCGAGACCCGCCGTCGCCGAAACGAGGACCTGGTCGCGCCGCCCGCTGACCGGATCGCCGGCAAAGGCAACCCCGGCCGCCCGGGCCGCGATCATAACCTGGACGATGACCGAAGGCATGTCCGTTTCGCTCAGGCCGCGCGCACTCCGGTAGGCGGTCACGCTGTCCGCCAGCCCGGAGGCAAAAACCCTTTCGGCGGCCTCCGGAACGCCGTCCGCTGCGACCTTGAGCAGTGTCAGGAACTGTCCGGCATGGGAATCGGCGGCCCCGTCCTCGGCGCGCCCGGACGAGCGCACGGCAAATGCCGATCCCGACAGCGCAGCGACGGCTTCGGCAAGTGCAGCGCGGCTGTCCGGATCGAGACGGCCGTCCCGAAAGGTCTCGGGCGGGATCACGACAAACGGTGGCACCTTGAAGCCGCTTGCAGCAAGTTCCGCCAGCACGAAGGCCTTGCCGCCGACAATTTGCGCCGACGCGGCAACGGCCTCATCCAACCTGATCGGCCCGGTCACGATGCCCCTCCCAGCGACGGCGCGAACGCAGCCGCAAGATAACAGGCCAGCACCCAGACCCCCGACAGGGTTTCAAGACGTTTCTGGCGTTTTAGATCGGGATTGCGCGCGAAATCAAAAAGGGTCCAGGCAAATGGCAACAGGACCGCCAGGCCGCACAGCGCCGTGACCAGAGGACGCTGCAGGTAGACGCCGCAGATGACGAGCGCGAGGAAGGCGATAGCCGTCATCACCGCGAGCGCGATCAATGAGCGGTGAATTCCCCAGGCGGAGGAATAGGTCTCCACGCCCTCGCGCTCGTTTTCGGGCGCCCAGATCTTGCGCCCGAACTCGATGACGCAGCCATTGGCGAAACTCATCAGGAGGAAGGTCCAGATCCCGCTCGGAACAGACCCGGCCGGCACCCACTCGCATCCGGTCAGTACGAGGTCGATCAGCGGCATGATCGCCATGTGCGAGACCAGGTAGAGCGCCGGTGAACGGTGCAGAAACTCCGATGCAAAGAACTCGACGCTCATCAGGGCGAGCCAGACCCAGGCGATGATGACGAGAACCAACACGAACGGCGACAGGACAAAGGCGGCAAGGGCAGCGGGAACCGCCGCAATGCCCGCCAGCGACAGGATCAGCTTCAGGGACACCAGCCCGCGCGGGATCGGCCGCTCGGGCCTGTAGCGGCGGTCCGTGTCCGCGTCCTTGACCTCGTCCAGTGCGCGCATCTGCCAGAAAAAGACCATCACGATCAGGAAAGCCACCAGATATGCAGTGACACCGGGCAGCGGCCGGTCGGCGAGCCGGGCCGAGGCCGTCACCGAAGCGGCGGAAAAGGCGCCGAGAAGAGGAACGGTCTGCACCAGCGGAAACCGCTCGGCCTGATATCTCCACAGCCGCGCCGGCAGGGACATGTCCTGCTCCGGGCGCACGCTCACGACTTGCCGCCCCGGGCAAGACGCTTGTGCGCACTGCCGAACTGCCCGCCGGCAACGGCCGCCGTCAGGGAAAGTTCACCGCACAGGCACAGCGCAGCGGCGACTTCGGCCAGCGCCGTAGCGTTTCCACCGCCTTTCAGGCCAAGAATGTCGAGCCCGGCCGCCTGCGACGGCAAGCCCGTGCCGCCCCCCACGGTACCCAGGATCAGGTTCGGCAAGGTCACCGTCACCAGAAGGCCGGTTTCACTTTGTTCCATCCGGGTAAACCCGACAGCCGACTCGGCCACGCAGGCGACGTCCTGGCCGGTCGCCAGATAAAGCGCGGCGAGGCCATTGGCGAAGTGGGCCTGGGCGCCCACCTGCCCGGTCATCAGCGCGCCGAGATTGGCGATGCGGCCATATTCCAGGACCTGGTCGATCGAGGCGCCGAGCACGCTTTCGACCACCTCGCGCGGCATGTCGACCTGCGCGGTCACCCGGCGCCCGCGGCCGAGCATGGTTCCAAGAAAGCTTGCCTTCTTGTCGCCGGAGAAATTCGCTTCCAGGAACCAGGACCGGGGCTGCACGGGCGACTGTTCCAGGGCGTGCGCGCACAACGCCTCCGTCGCGAAGGTCACCATGTTCTGGCCGGAGGCATCGCCGGTTTCATAGCGGCACATCAGGAAAACGATCTCGCCGTCGATAACGGGATCGATGGAAAGCAGTTTGCCGTGGCGCGTGGTTGCTTCCGCTGCCGCGATCAGGCCTTGGACCGACGACACCGCCCATTCGACAAAAAGGCCTGCCTCGGCAATCGTGACAAACCGGAACGCCGGTGTTCTGAGCACCCCTTCCCCGAGCGTTGCCACGCTGACACCGCCGGATTTGCCGACAGCCCTGGCGCCGCGGGCGTAGGATGCCACCAATGCGGCTTCCGTGGTCGCCAGCGGCACGAAATAATCATCATGGGCGAAAACACCGTTGATCCGCAGCGGCCCGACCACGCCGACCGGCACCTTCACCGTGCCGACCATGTTCTCGATGTTCCCGGCATAGGCTTCCGCCTCCGCGAGCGTGCGTTCATCGGCGAGCACCGCCCGCGCGGATTGCTTTACACCGGCCTTGATCATCCGTGCCCAGATCCTTTCGATGGCTGCGGCGGACGGTTTCGGCAGCGTCATCAACGGTGTCGGCGCACCATCGCGCGGTTTCAGCCGGGCGGCGATCTCCACCGGTGATGCGGTCGACTTGAGCTTCTTGAGAAAATGGAGCGTTTTGGGTGGGATCGGCATGAGCTGGTGCTTGAATTACGAATGGACTGGACTGCGATCGAACCGTCGACCGATTGGAACAATGGCACGAAAAATAGTGTCGCCTTGTAAAAAATCCCCAAAGCGGAACTGCGAATCCGTTGAATGGGAGTGAGCCACGGCAAACCCCGAATGTCGAAACCTTTCTGCCCTGCGGATATGCCATGGCGCAATTCCGGTGCCGGGACCTTGGCCGGACCTGGAACACAAGGGAGGCGGCCGTGTTGCGGCTGACTGTCCAGGACCCGGACAGCCTGGGTGCCGGCGAGAATGGTCCCGGACCCGGCGCCTTGGAGGCGCGCGACAGTCTCGGCCGGATGACATCGTCGGAGGAGACACCAATGTCCTTTGTCGTCGTCGCCACCACCCAACAGGATGCGGACACGCATTGCAGGCGCCCCGGTTATGTTGAGAAGGAGCCAGCCACTGGACCGGAGTGCCCGGTCCCCCTACATGCTTATGCAGAAACCTGTTATGCCAGACGCCATGACCGCCACATCTTCCATTTTTGAGTTCGACAATTCCTACGCCCGGGACCTGCCCGGATTTTACGTGACCTGGGAAGGCGCGAAGGTTCCCGCGCCCGAACTGGTGCTGTTCAACAGAGCGCTGGCTGAGGAGCTCGGCCTCGAGGCGGACGCACTCGAAACGCCGAAAGGTGCAGAAATCTTTGCGGGTGTCCGTTTGCCGAACGGCGCTTCTCCGCTGGCCCAGGTCTATGCCGGACACCAGTTCGGCGGTTTCTCGCCTCAACTTGGCGACGGCCGGGCCCTTCTCCTCGGCGAGGTGGTCGACCGGCACGGCAAACGGCGGGACATCCAGCTGAAAGGCTCGGGCCCCACGCCGTTCTCACGCGGCGGCGACGGCAAGGCCGTGATCGGACCTGTCCTGCGGGAATATGTCCTCGGCGAGGCCATGCATGCACTCGGAGTTCCCACGACACGCGCGCTTGCCGCCGTCAGCACCGGAGAGACCATCTACCGTGATGGCCCGAAACCCGGCGCGGTGCTGACCCGCGTCGCGGCCAGCCATCTCAGGGTCGGCACATTCCAGTATTTTGCCGCCCGCGGCGAGACCGACAAGGTGCGCCAGCTCGCGGATTACGCGATCACACGTCACGATCCGGACCTTGCCGGCGCCGAGGATCGGTACCTCCACCTCTTCCGGCGCGTGATCGAGCGCCAGGCGGCACTGGTCGCCCGATGGGTCCTCGTTGGCTTCGTTCACGGGGTCATGAACACGGACAACACCGCCATTTCCGGCGAAACCATCGACTATGGCCCCTGCGCGTTCATCGATGCCTATGACCCGGCGGCGGTGTTCAGTTCCATCGACCATGGCGGCCGCTATGCCTTTGGCCGGCAGCCCGCGATCATGCAATGGAACCTCGCCCGTCTCGCCGAGGCTCTTCTGGCCCTGATCGAACCCGAAGATCTCGACAAGGCCGTGGAGTTGGCCAGCGCTGAACTCGGCCGCTTTCCAGACCTCTACAAGACCCATTGGCTCGATGGCATGCGCGCCAAGCTCGGACTGCAGACCGAAACCGGCGACGACCAGGCGCTGTTCGAGGATCTTCTGTCGGTGATGCACCAGCAGGGCGCCGATTACACGCTGTGTTTCCGCCGGCTATCCGATGCAGCAACCGGGTCGCCAGAGCCGTTGCGGGACCTGTTTGTCGACCCGACAGCGATCGATCCCTGGCTGGCTCGCTGGAACCGGAGACGTGCGCAGGAAGGACTTCCTGCCGAGCAGGTCAAGACCGCCATGGATGGTGCAAACCCACTCTACATACCGCGCAACCACAAGGTGGAAGAGGCTCTGGAAGCCGCCGAGAATGGCGACTTTGCACCGGTCAGGGCGCTGCTTCAGGTGCTCGCGTCCCCGTTCAGGGAGCAGCCCGGTCAAGAGGCTTATGCAGACCCCGCACCGGACAGTTTCGGTCCCTACCGGACGTTCTGCGGAACCTGACACGGTCCCAAACCAGTCATTTTCACCGCAAAGAACAATCAGACGCTGAACCGCCAGCACATTGTCATTCAGCAGCGGTGTGCTAACCTCACCTAAGGGAAGATACGTACCCAGGGTGGAGCACTTCACTCATGCGATTTAGTTCAAGAGTTTTCCAGGGCGTTGTCGTGGCGCTTTTGTTTGCTGCGCTGTCATCCATACCGACCGCAGATGTCCGTTTCATTGGGAGTCCGCCTGAGGCACTCGTTGAAACAGGCACTTGATCTGCCTGGAGGAGCAAAAACATGAACCCCATCCCCTCTCTTCTTGCATCCGTGGTGCTCTCAACTGCCGTACTGGCTCACGCCTCGCAGGCACAGGACACCGGTTTGCCGCCACTTACTCCAGATGATCTGCAGTTTTCGGCAAGCAACATGGACACCTCCGTTGATCCGGGAGAGGATTTCTATCGCTACGCGTCAGGCAAGTGGCTTGACCGGGTCGAGCGACCGGAAGACAAGGCGCGCTGGGACATCTTTACGATTATTGGCGAACGGCTGATCAAGCAGCTTGCGATCGTTGCCGAAACAGCCGGCGAAACATCCGCGGACGCGCCGAAGGGAAGCAACACGCAACTCGTTGGCGACTTCTACAAGGCCTACATGAATGTCGAGGCGATGGAGGCCGCCGGGATCGAGCCGGTCCGCGCTGAACTGGATCGGATCGACGAGATTCACTCGCTTGAGGATCTGACGCGGTTCATGGCCGAACAGGCAAGTACTTCGGGTCCGGCCCTGTTTGCGATTTTCGCACCGAGCGCGGATCCGCAAGACAGCAAGCACTTCGCGATCTTCTCCGCCGGTCCCTCCTTTGCCGTCGAAGACCATCATCTTGAACTGTTACGCAACAAGGAGGGCGACCCGCGCATACCGGCGTACCGCACCTACGTGACGGAAATCATGAAAATTGAAGGTTACAGCGAAGAGGAATCCGACCGGATTGCGGATATCACCCTCCGGATCGAAAGCGCACTTTACGAGGGCATGCTGACGCCGGAAGAAGGCAATGACCCTCGAAACCGTTACGGCAAGCTGGGCTTCGACGAAGTGCAAGCCCAGGTCCCGGAGTTCGACCTGGATGCCTATTTCAGGATTGTCGGCTTTGACATTCCTGAAACGGTCTATCTGTTTGAACCACGCGCGCTGCCGGTGCTCTCGAAACTCCTGAAGGAAACTCCGCTTGACGACCTGAAGGACTACGCCGCCTTCCGTGTCATCAACAAATACAAGCAGTTCCTGACCCCGGCCTTCGAGGAACCGGTCAAGGACTTCAATCTTGTCCTGACCGGCGCCAGGCAGGATCGCCCCCGCCAGGAGCACATGTATGATCTCCTGAAAGAAAATCTCGGCCAGCCCGCCAGCAAACTCTTTGTCGAAACCTACTATTCCGACGAAACCAGGGCCGAAGTTCTGGACATGGTCGAACGCATTCATGCCAAGTTTCGCGAGCGGGTCGAGACTCGGGACTGGTTGTCGGAAGATACCCGCGCCGAGGCCCTGAAAAAGATCGACAGCTTCTATTAAAAGGTCGGCTATCCCGACCATTGGGTCGATTATTCCAGTCTCGAGATCGGAGCCGATCCCGTTGCGAACATGCGCAATCTTGGCACCTTTTCATTGAACCGCATGCTCGACAAGATCACCAGGCCGGTCGAACACGAGGAATTCAACACCCAGTCGACACTGCCGATCGTCATCAATGCCGCCTACACGCCTTCCATCAACGGCTTCGAGGTCAACGCGGCCATCACCCAGCCGCCGGCCTACAGCCACGACATGGACGCCCCCTTGCGCTTCTGCCGGATCGGCGCGGTCATCGGTCACGAAATGACCCATGGATTTGACAGCGGAGGCCGCCGCTACGACGCGGAGGGCAACTTCCGCGACTGGTGGACGGCGGAAGACGCGCAGGCCTTCGACGCGGAGGCGCAGAAGCTGATCGACCAGGCGAATGCCTTCGAGGTCCTGCCCGGGCTGCAGGCCAACGGCGAGTTGAATGTCCGCGAAAACATGGCCGATGTCGGCGGCATCACCCTGGCCTATGAAGCACTGGAGGACTATCTGGCCGAACACCCGGAAGAAAATGTCGAGATCGACGGAATGTCACCGGCCGAGCGCTGCTTTGTCGGCTGGGCACAGTTCTGGACGGCCAAGACTTCGGAGCAACTGTTGCGCATGCTGGTCGCCGGCGATGGCCATCCGCCGAGCTCCTACCGTGCCGTCTCGGCGCTTCAGCACGTCGATGCCTTCTACGATACATTCGGCATCGAGGAAGGTGATCCGATGTGGCTGCCGCCGGAAAAGCGCGTGAACGCATGGTAGGTCTTCCGAAGTTCACCTTTGATCACATTGATCAGATAAGCTGCTTGATATGCCTGACCAGCGGTTTCAGAAAATCGCGATCTTTCCAGTACCTCGTATGGCTGAACGGCGTGATGCCGGAAAAGAATCCGGCATTAATCTGTCTGTCTTTGACGAGACGCTTGTAGTCTTCACTCAGTGTTTGCAATGGCCAACCAAGAACGTCGTCTTTGTCATAGTAGTTCTCCCAGCGAAAATTTTCGTTTGGCCTGGGAATGGGCCTGATGCGGTCGGACGGGTGACCGGCGACAAAAACGGGAATGTTGCAGCCGGTGGTGAACAAACGCTCGACCGTCCTTCCCCGGCAGACCTTCTCCTCTTCCGTCGACAGAGTCGGTGGCACAGACCAGATACCGTTTTTCGGAGTGCCGTCCTTGAGGGCGTCCCAGAGATAATTGGACAGGACTTGCCCGCCGAGAGACTGCGCCACGACAACGATTGGCGCATCGGCCCCATTCAGCTGAAAGAGCCGACGAAACGCGTTGAGGATCTCCTTCTGAGCCAGATAATAGGGACTTTCTGTCCCTTCCTTCCGGGATTCCAAGCTCGCAGCATCACAGAATCCGTAAAGCACGAACTGTCGCAATTCCAGCCAGTCGAGCTTTCGCTTCGATTTTGAAAAATAGGCTTCCTCGTGCGGCTGCAGAATATCCTGATAATAGACCGTAGTAGTTTCCATCCTGGAGCGCTGACTGTTCGACAAGCGATCGCGTACATCTTCGAAAAATTGATCTGCAAATGTTCTCTCAGTTTTTCCCATACCGTGAATGGCAATCAATCCAAGCTTTCCCATGCGATTTCCCCCAAAAGCCAGGGTCAAGACCCCTAAACCGGCAATAACAGGAAAACAGAATAGACAGGCTCGAACAGGCAATGCAATCCAGGAGTATATTGCGGGAACACGCACACATAACGTGCATCTCGCCTTGCTTTTACGACAATTGGCTGTCACCAGCGGTCTGCCGACAATCCGGTCGTGTGTCGCGCCGATCCGTTCCGGTGTTGGGCGACGGATGTGATATTGCACGGACCGCCAACACGGGTCCCCCTACCCGGCCAGCCGCTCGACCAGGAAGTCCATTTCGCTTTCCAGCGTGCCTTCACCCAGCCCGACAAACCGGGCCTCCAGGCTGATGGTGACAAGGCCGTGCACAGCGGCAAAGCACGTGCGCGAACGGGCCGCCAGGGCCTCCTCGCCGAGATCCGGGTTCAGAAGGCGCAGGGGCGTGGCAATGAAACCGAGCAGGGCGATATTCTCCTGGATATGCCATTCCGGCACCGGCTTGCCGTCCGGCACCTGGTGGCTGAAAAGGGTGATCCAGAGGTTCCTGTTGGCGCGGGCAAACTCCAGATAGGCCTGCGCCAGAACCTTGAGCTGCGCCAGCGGATCATCGATCTCCTCCACCGCCTCGCCCATCACTTCCTTGATACGTGCCAGCGTGACGGAATTGACGGCGATCAGCAGCGCGTCCAGATCGGCGAAATGCTTGTAGACCGATCCGACCGAGTAACCGGCGTCCGCGGCAATGTTGCGGATATTGACCGCGTCCATGCCCCCTGCCTCAACCGCGGCAGTGGCTGCCTCCAGCACCCGCCGGCGCGTTTCTTCGCTCTTTGCTTTCTGCAGTCCCGCCATTCCGGCACACCTTCTAAAAGTGAACTCTGTTCATTTTTTTCTTGACCTAACCTGATTGTTATGGCTTTGTCAAATAGTGAACGGTGTTCACTTTTAGGGAGAGACCATGTTTGAACCATTCATGACCCAATTGAGGACGTTGCTCCAGGGCAGCTTCCCGGCTGGTGACACCCGGCCATCCCGGGCGGCGCTTGCCGTCAACCTGCGTGAAGCCGCCGCTTCCGTCCGTGCCGCCCGGATTGCCCTGGCGCGTGCCCGGGCCGAACAGCAGCAGGACCGCAAGCGTCTGCAACAGATCAGGGCCTCCATCGAGGACCTGGAAAACCGCGCCAGAAACGCGTTGCTGAAGGGAAGCGAGGCACTCGCACGGGAAGCCGCGGAAGCCATCGCCTTGCTCGAAGACGAGAAGGCCGCGCTGGAGACCGCGACAACCGCTTTCGACGAGGACCTTGCGGCGCTCACGGAGACATTGCACCGGGCGCAGTCGCGCCTTCGGGCCCTGAAGCGCGGCGAACGCAGTGTCGATGTGCGTGCCCACGTCCTCAAGGCCCAGTCCTTCGATACGGGCCAGGGCCAGTCGGCGCTGGCCGCCGCCGAAACCTGTCTGGAGGACATCCGCCACCAACAGGAGCGTGACCGGCTTGCGGAACGCGAATATGCGGCGCTGGCCGTCGCGGACCGTCCCGAGGTCCTGATCGAGAAACTGGGAGACGCCGGCTGCGGCGCCCCCGTGAAGACCCGTGCCGATGACGTCCTGGCGCGGTTGAAATCGGACCTTCCCTGCCTGCTTGAAGCAAACCGTTGAGAAAGGACCATCCCATGCAGGAACCGACGATCAAGCATTCCAACAACTGGATGTTCTTCACCGCCGCCAGCTTCGGCGTCGCCGCCATCATGATGGCGCTCGGCATCTACAACCTGGAAGCCAGCTTTTCCGCCAAGGGCTTCTACGCCATGTCGGCGATCATGCTGGTGCACACCGCCGTAACCCTGACGAAGACACTCAGGGACCGCGACGAGGCGGACAAGTTCTACAACCGCCTGGAAGACGCCAAGACCGAAAAGCTGCTGATGGATGTCAGCAAGTCGGACAACGTCTGATCTGACCCCGAGACATTGACGGGTCCCGGCCCCCTGCCGGGATCCGGATCGGAAGACACGGACGGAACGCCCTCTGGCGTCTCCGAAGGAGGAACGCATGTCCACAACCCTGATGACGTCCAGGCGCTTTGCCCCGCTTTTCTGGACCCAGTTCCTGTCGGCATTCAACGACAACTTCCTGAAAAACGCGCTGGTGTTCCTGATGCTGTTTGAGGTCGCGTCCGCGCAGACCGGCGCCCTGATCGCGCTTGCGGGAGCCGTGTTCATCGCACCTTTCCTGTTCCTGTCCGCGCTCGGCGGCGAGTTGGCGGACCGTCACGACAAGGCGCGGCTGGCCCGGATCACGAAAGGCGTGGAGGTGGGCGGCGCGGTCATTGCGGTTGCCGGCATGAGCCTCGGGTCGCTGCCTCTTCTGTTTCTTGCCCTGTTCGTGTTCGGTGCCATGTCCGCCCTGTTCAGCCCGGCCAAATACGGCCTGTTGCCCGATCATCTTGCGCCGTCGGACCTGCCGCGCGCCAATGCCTGGGTGGAGGCCGGAACGTTTCTGGCGATTTTGTGCGGTACCATTTCCGCCGGCCTGCTGTTCGCGGCCGAGGCCCCGGCCCTTGTCTTCGCACCGCTCATGATCGCCCTGGCGCTGGCCTGCTACGCCTGCAGCCGGCAGATCCCGGCAGCCGCCGCCGCGGCACCCGATCTCAAGATCGACTGGAATATAGCCACCTCAACGTGGCGTGTCCTGGCGGATCTTGCCGCGGACCGGCGCCTGTTTCGCGTCGCCCTGATGAATGCCTGGTTCTGGCTGGTCGGCGCCATGGTGCTGTCGATCCTGCCGGTTCTGGTCAAGACCCACCTGGGCGGTGACGAAACCGCGGTGACCTGGTTCCTGACCGTCTTCGCCGTCTCGATCGGGATCGGTTCGGCCCTGGCTGCCTGGCTGTCCGCCGGACGGGTCGTGTTGCTGCCGGCCCCGGTGGCAACCGCCCTGATGGCCTTGTTCTGTCTTGACGCGGCTTTTCTCGTGGCCGGCCTTGAAACCTTCACGCCGACAGGATCGCTGACCGAATTTCTCGCCCGGGAGGGCGTCCTGCGCCTGAGCATCGACATGGCCGGTCTCGCGATTTCCGGCGGCCTGCTGGCGGTGCCGACCTTTACCGCCCTGCAGACCTGGGCCGACCCGAAGGTTCGTGCCCGGCGCCTGGCCGCGACCAATGCGCTTGGAGCAGCCTTGATGACCCTTGGCGGCCTCGCCCTTGCCGGGGCACAGAAGGTCGGCGTTTCCACACCGGCCATCCTGGCGGCCCTGGCCGTGTTGAATGCCCTTGCCTGCACGGCAATGCTGAAGTTCCTGCCGACCAGCCCGCTCAGGGATCTGGTCTCCATCATCTACCGCGCGGTGTTCCGCATGGAGGTCCGGGGGCTTGAAAACCTGGAGAAGGCCGGTGAAGCACCGATCCTGGCCCTGAACCATGTCAGTCTCCTTGATGCCGGCCTTGCCCTGACGCTGACCGACAAGGCACCCACCTTCGCGGTGGACCACGGCATTGCCCAGCGCTGGTGGGTGAAACCCTTCCTGCGCATCGCCAACGCCCTGCCGATCAACCCGGCCAAGCCGATGGCCACGCGCACGCTGATCAGGGTGGTCAGTTCCGGCGAACCCATGGTGATTTTCCCCGAAGGCCGCCTGACGGTCACAGGCAGCCTGATGAAGATCTATGACGGTGCCGCCATGGTCGCCGACAAGACCGGCGCGATGATCGTGCCTGTCCGCATCGACGGACTGGAACGCACGCCGTTTTCCTACCTGAAGTCCGGTCAGATCCGAAAAAACTTGTTTCCGAAAGTGAAGGTGACCATCATGGAACCGAGAAAACTCAGCCTGCCCGACGATCTGAAAGGCCGCAAACGGCGTGCCGCCGCCGGTGCCAAACTCTACAAGACCATGTCGGACTTGATGTTCAGAACCAGCCTGGAAAGCAACCGGACCATTCTGGAACAGGTCATCGCGACCGCCCGTGACCGCGGCAATTCGACAACAGCCCTGGAAGACCCGGTGGCCGGCACGCTCAGCTACGGCAAGCTGCTGACCGGTGTGGCTGTTCTTGCCCGCACGATCCGCAGGCGGACGAAGGGCGAGGAGACGATCGGCCTCCTGTTGCCGAATGCCAATGGTGCGGCCGTCGCCTTTCTGGCCACCATGTCTGCCGGCAAGGTGCCCGCAATGCTCAATTTCACCGCCGGCCAGGAGAACATCCTGTCGGCTTGCCGGGCAGCCAAGGTCAAAACGGTATTCTCGTCACGGGCCTTCATCAAGCAGGCCAGGCTGGAGCAACTGGTCGACGGGTTGAAAGATCATGTCCGCATCGTCTGGCTGGACGAGGTGCGCACCGAAATCGGCCTGTTGGACAAATTGCGCGGCCTGGCGACCCGTACCCGCCCGCTGGTCCCCCAAGAGGCCGAGGACACTGCGGTGATCCTGTTCACCTCCGGATCCGAGGGCAAGCCCAAGGGGGTGGTGCTGACCCACAGGAACATTCTGGCCAATGCCGCACAGGCCGCAGCCCGGATAGATTTCACGCCTTCGGACAAGGTGTTCAACGTCCTGCCGATGTTCCATTCCTTCGGCCTGACGGCCGGGACCATCCTGCCGCTGACCTCCGGCGTTCCGGTCTATCTCTATCCCTCGCCGCTGCATTACAGGATCGTGCCGGAGTTGATCTACGCCTCCAACGCCACCATCCTGTTCGGCACGGACACGTTCCTGAACGGCTATGCGCGCACGGCGCATGCCTATGACTTCCGGTCCCTGCGCTACTGTTTTGCCGGTGCCGAACCGGTCAAGCCGTCAACCCGGGAAACCTACATGGAAAAGTTCGGTCTGCGCGTCCTGGAAGGCTACGGCGTCACCGAAACGGCCCCCGTGATTGCCCTGAACACACCGATGTTCAACAAGCCGGGAACCGTTGGACAACTGATGCCCGGAATGGAGGCCCGACTGGAGCCGGTGCCCGGCGTCGAAGGCGGCGGCCGCCTGTTCGTCTCCGGTCCCAACGTGATGGTCGGCTATCTGACCGAGGACAATCCTGGCGTCGTCGCACCGCTCGTCGATGGCTGGCACGACACGGGCGACATCGTCGAGATCGATGCCGAGGGCTATCTCGTCATCAAGGGCCGGGCCAAGCGGTTCGCCAAGATCGGAGGCGAGATGGTGTCCCTCGCGGCCGTCGAGGCACTGGCCGGGCAGATCTGGCCGGAACACCTGTCTGCCGTGGCCGCGATCAAGGACGACCGCAAGGGCGAAAAGCTCGTGCTGATCACAGAGAACCCCGAGGCCGACCGTGCCGCCTTTGTGGCAGGGGCCAAGGAACGCGGTGCCCAGGACCTGATGATCCCCGCCGAAGTCCGTGTCGTCGAAGGCGTACCGGTTCTTGGATCCGGCAAACTCGACTTTGCCGGCATCAACCGGCTGGTCGAACAGGGCGCTGGCGTGAAGAGCGCCGCCTGATCAAGTCCCCGTCCCGGACATGCCATGTCCGGGACGGGGGACACTTGCGGGGGCACGTTTCTCCGTCAAGCGGGAACGGCCACCTCGTCCTTCGCTCTTTCCACCGCCGCAACGAGCCTGTCGACATCGTCCTGACGGGTCGACCAGTTCGACACGCTGATGCGAAAGCCTTTCCTGCCCTTCCAGGAGGCCTGGCCGAACCAGGCCTCCCCGGAAGACTGGACATGTTCCGCGATCCGGGCACAGGCCTCCTCATCGTCCGGGAGGGTCGCGAATACCTGGTTGAAATGCACCTGATGCGGAACCTCGAAGCCGAGACCGCGCAGGTCTCGCGCAATCCGCACGGCATGCCCGTGGAACCGGTCAACCATCTCCGCCACGCCCGTGCGTCCCAGCGACAGCAGCGCGGCCCAGGTTTCGGCCCCGCGGGCAGACCGGCTGAATTCCGGCGCCCGCATGGCCGGGTTGGCCGCGGTTTCCGGCAGATAGGCGGCCCCGATCGCCATCGACGCCTGCATCTCTTCCGGGTGACGGCACATCGCCAGCCCGGAATCATAGGGGGTGTTGAGGGTCTTGTGGCTGTCGACGACCCAGCTGTCTGCCTTCTCCAGTCCGGACAATGCCACGTTCAGGGACGGGCTGGTGCGGGCCCACAGGCCGAACGCGCCGTCGACATGCAGCCAGGCGCCGGCCTGACGGCACCGCTCACCCAGTTCGTCAAAGGGATCGAAGGCCCCCGTGCAGACATTGCCGGCCTGGGCAAGAACCAGCGTGCGTTCGTCAAGCTCGGGCAGGCTGTCGGCGCGCATCCGCCCTTCCTCATCGGTTGGTACCCATTCTATGTCCTTCGTGCCAAGTCCCGCCATGCGCACGGATTTCAGCACGGTTGCATGAATTTCCGCGCTGGCGACGATGCGCAGTTTCGGAGCCCCGAAGAGACCGTCCCCCCGTTGATGTCCGAGCCGGGCCAGCAACGCGTCGCGGGCCGTCACCAGCAACGTCATGTTGGCCATGGTCGCCCCGGTGGTAAATGCCCCGTCCGTTTCCGCAGGCAGGGCCAGAAGATCCCTGATCCAGGAAATCGCAGCCTCCTCCATCCGGATCACGGACGGTCCGGTAAGATCATCGGCAGTCTGGTCCCAGGCGGACAGCAAGGCGCGGGCGGCCGAGGCCGCCGGCAACGCGCCGCCGATCACATAACCGAAATAGCGGCCTGCGGCGGACGCGACCGTGCCCTCCCCGCCAACCGTCTCCATAAGATCCAGGATGGCTTCCACGTCGAGGCCGTTGTCCGGAAGATCCGGAGCCAGGGCACCAAGACGGTGGACATCCGGATTGACCTGGCGTTCCTTGAGCGTTCTGAGATAGCGTGCGCCGCGATCCGCCCCGCTGGAAAAGGCTTCCGCCTGAAGATCAAGAAGGCTAGTTTGCATGGTCTGTTCGCCAATCCATATTGAAGAGTATCTATATAGATGAATATCAATATAGATGTGAAGTCAAGCGCCACGGCCATGTCTGCCCTGTCGAGCCCCGTCCGGCTGCAGATCCTTTTGTGGCTGCTCGATCCCCGGCCCCATTTTCCACCTCAGCGGGACGGCGACCTCGTCGATGACGGCGTCTGCGTCGGCTTCATCACGGACAAGGTCGGCCTGAGCCAGCCGACCGTCAGTTCGCACATGAAGAAACTGTCGGAAGCTGGCCTGGTGAGCGGCAAGAGGATCGGCAACTGGATGTTCTACAAGCCCGACCGGCAGAAGCTCTCCGAGCTCGGGCTGTCCCTGACGTCTGCCTCCGAAACCGGCACCTGATCCTTGTTGCCACCGGCATTTCGGCACCCGAACCGCTTGCCTGAAGGGATGGCTTGCGGTGGCACGACTTCACGGATTAGTCTCGCGCCAGCGACCGTTGCGGCCCCTTGTTTTCATCTCACAGGAAGTTCAGACCATGTCCACGCCCGCCTATGACGACCAAAACGTCTTTGCCAAGATCCTGCGCGGCGAACTGCCGAGCCACAAGGTTTTCGAAGACGACAAGACCCTGGTGATCATGGACATCATGCCCCGCGGCGACGGCCACATCCTGGTGATCCCGAAGGCGCCCTCGCGCAACATTTTCGACATTGCGACCGACGATCTCAATGCGGTGATGGCAACCGTGCAGAAGATGGCAGGTGCAGTGGTCAAGGCCTTCGGCGCGGACGGCACCACGATCCAGCAGTTCTCCGAACCGGCCGGTGGCCAGGTGGTGTTTCACACCCATGTACATGTCATTCCACGCTTTGAAGGCGTGTCGCTGAAGCCGCATACCGGCGCGATGGCCGACAACGACCTGCTCGCCGGCCAGGCGGAAAAGATCCGCGCGGTTCTCACCTGACAAAAAAGCCGCGCCCGCGGCAAGGCGGGCGCGGCCTGGTTTTCCCGCCTGGATGATCAGCCGTCGAACCACCAGCGGCTGCAGGCACGGGCGCCGTCAAGCTCCCAGCTCGCTGCCAGCTGTTCGCCATGCTGAACGTTGCTGCGGCGGGCATAGACGAAGTTTCGGAAGAACGGGATGATCGTGCCGCCGTCATCATGGGCCAGGAGCGCCATTTCACGGTACATCTCTGCCCGTTTGGCGTCGTCCAGTTCCGCCTTGGCCATCAGCAGCAATTCGTTGAAGCGCGGATTTTTCCAGCGGCTCTCGTTCCAGGCGGCATCGTCCTTGTAGGCGAGCGAATAC
Source organism: Roseibium sp. Sym1 (assembly GCF_027359675.1). Classification (NCBI taxonomy): domain Bacteria; kingdom Pseudomonadati; phylum Pseudomonadota; class Alphaproteobacteria; order Hyphomicrobiales; family Stappiaceae; genus Roseibium; species Roseibium sp. Sym1. The sequence continues at coordinate 4,627,023 of NZ_CP114786.1, read as the reverse complement.
ATCACGTCCGGCGTCGGGCGCGCACCCCAGGCAACCACGCAGAACGGTTTTTTCAGCCAGACATCCGAGTAGTAGCCGTCATTGGGCTCCCGCACCACGTTGAGGTTGATGCCCGCCGCCTTGGCGTGCTCCGCATAGAGCACGCACAGGTCGACCGCGCCGGAATAGATCGACTCTGCCGAGGAAATGTTGATGGACAGGCCTTCCGCGCCCGCCTTCTTCAGCAGGGACCTGGCCTGGTCCGGATCATAGTCGTGCTGGGGAATGTCATCGGGCCAGTACGGCATGGCCGGCGAATGGTGGAAGTCGTTCGCCTTGGTCGCCGCCCCGAACGCGATCTTCTGGATGATCTCGTCGCGGTTCATGGCCAGCTTCAGCGCGTTGCGCACGTCCTTGTTGTCGAACGGCGCCGTGTCGCAGAACATCGGCATCGTGATCGTCGAAGCGGACGGCACGTTGTCGATGACCAGGCTCGGATTGCGCTGCAGCAGTCCCATGGTCTTCAGGTCGATCAGCGACACCGCGTCGACATCCCCCGTCACAAGCGCTGTCTGGCGCGCGTTCGGGTCGGCGAGGATGATCAGCTCGACCCCGTCGAAATGAGCCCCGTCCAGATGCCAGCCGTCATGACGTGTCAGGGCGAAGCGGACCCCGAACTCGCCGTCGTCAATCTTGTAGGGGCCGGTGCCGTCGCCGGACTGCCAGTCAATCGTGCCGTCGTCATTCGCCGGACAGATCGCCAGGTGGTAATCGGTCATCAGCCAGGGAAGGTCCGCGTTGCCGGAAGACAGCTTGAAGACCACCGTGTGGTCCCCGTCCTTGACGATATCGGAGACATCCGTCAGCAGAGCCTTGGCGGCCGACGTGGTCTTGTCGCCGCGATGGTGGTTCATGGATGCGATGACATCATCCGCGGTCATCTTCCTGCCGGAGTGGAAGCTGACATTCTCGTTCAGCTTGAAGGTCCATTCCGTGGCATCCGCGTTGGCCGACCATTCGGTGGCAATGTCGGGTCCGAGCGACCCGTCCGGTTCGATCAAGGTGAGGTAGCTTCGGTGCGTGTGCGCCAGCACGATCATGGCGATCGTCAGATAGGTTCCCGGATCGTGGGTGTCTGAGGTGTTGCCGTCGTGGATCCCCACCTTGAACGTGCCGCCCTGCTTGGGCTGTGCCTTGGCGCTCGTTGTCCAAAGGCCCGTCGCGGCCGATGCCGTGACCCCGGCCGCCATGGAATAGTTCAGGAAATCCCGGCGTGAAATGCCACCTGACTGTGCCGCCCGTGCCAGGCGGTCCAGCATGTCCTTGTTCCTGGATTTTCCGGTCATGGTTGAATTACCTCTCCTGTCGATGTCTGCCCTCTAGCGTCGTATTGGTGTTCAAGTCCGATTTTGTGGGATTGTCAGAACTTTCAAGGGTGCTCCATTCGAAGTTTTCTGCTCTAAAAACGTCTTTTCGCCGAAATGGGCGCAAAAATTGCTCGCCGCCCGGGTGTCAGGCAACACCGGCATGAATGGCGGCGTCTTCCTGCTCCTTGGCCATGTTCTGGTCTTCCTGAAGCACTTTCACCACGGCCGGCCGTTCCATGAACCGGTCCGTATAGGCCTTGAACTCCTCCAGTTCCGGCACGATGCCGAAGGCCATGCCCCACCTGAGGCCCATGCCCCAGAGAACGTCGACCGCGGTCATCCGCGCGCCGAGCACAAAGGGGCCGGAGGCAAGCTGCGCGCGCATGTTCTCCATCACCGTGTCGAAGCTGCCGTAGGGCGACATGGATTGCGGCGGTTCCTCGCGTTTCAGCGCCCGGTCAACCAGCGCCGGTTCGAAACAGGAAGCCATATGGACAAACCAGCGCAGGTACGGGCCGCGAAGCGGATCGTTCAACGAGGGTGTCAGTCCGTTGTCCGGAAAGAGATCGGCAAGATAGAGATAGATCGCCACCTGTTCGGTGATCACCGCCGGACCGTGACGCAGTGCCGGCACTTTCCCCGCCGGATTGACGGCGAGGTAATCCGGGCGCCTGTTTTCGCCCAGCTTGAAATTCAAGACGTTGAGTTTGTAGGGCGCGCCGAGTTCCTCCAGAAGGACACGTACACCGGTTGCCCTTGTTTGCGGCGCGTAGAACAGTTCCACCTGGTCGGCCATTGTCCTCTCCTTACGCAGGATTGCGGTTCCCTTTCCGACAACTTACCGCATCCCGTTTGCCGCAGCCACAGGCTGTCTCGATCCGTCGACGATCCGGACCCGGAGACGTCAGTCGCGTTTTGCCACGACATGCGCCCAACGTCTTGCTGCTGACCGGGCTCAAGGGGGGCGTGCTGGTGTGCCGCGGAAGCTGCCCAGACAGGTCACGAACCACGAGGGCTGCAGAAGTCAGCCGAGACCCGAGAGAGCGTTGAGGCCAAACCAGCCGGCGATGAGAAACGCTTCCGCAGCCAGAACGCCGACAATGACCCGCTGCTTCGAGAGCAGAAATGCGGCAAAGCCGACCCCGGCGGCGGCCAACCTCAGCGAAAGCGGTGTCTCGGCAAGCATGCCTTGCGGAAACAGGATCAGCTTGGAAATGACGCCCGCGACCAGCGCGGTCGCCACACAGCGTACCCAGATCAGCAGTTCGCCGTCCTCGCGCAACCTGCCGCCGGCGAAAACGCCCAGCCAGCGCCAGATGTCGGTTGCCAGCCAGCCGGCGACCAGGATCATCACGAACGGCCACCACCAGGTGTCGCCGTGTCCCGCGGCGCTCATCAACCCGTCCATCAGCCAAGCCCCCGTCGCAGGACACGTGTACCCAGATAGGCGACCGTGCCACCGGCAAGCCCGGTCCACAGCAGGTCAAGGCCCGGCAGATAAAGGAAAAACAACGGTCCCAGCACCAGGCCTGCGGCCATGGCCACCTTGTCCGCATTGACCCGTGCCGCGCCCCAGAGCGAACACAGGAAATAGACCGGTGTCAGCAGCACGAGGGCTCCGGCGACCATGTCCGGCAGGCGCTCGACCAGCAGATAGGCCAGCCCCGTCATGCAGAACACGAACAGGGTCACCGCGCCGCCGAAACCGACAAAGAAAGGCAAGCGCCCTTCCCGCTTCATTTCCGGCAGGTTCTTCATGGCAAAGACCCACGCAGTCACGGCCACGAAGTGGGAGGCGATCAGCAATTGCCAGGTTCTGGTCTTGCCGGGCACCTTGACCAACGGCATCAGCGCCATGGTCATCGGCATCAGCCGGACGGAGGCAAGCGCCACGGCGATTCCCGCCGGAATCAGTCCCATGCCCGATGACAGCGCACCGGTCAGCACGACAATCGACGGCAAAGCCCAGATCAAGCCGGTCATGGCCAGCGTTTCGGCCAGTGTCAGTCCGGTCTCCCGGGCAAGTCCCGCATAGCCGACAAAGGCGGCCGTCAGGATGAGGGCGGGAATCGACACCGCCGCGCGTGCACCACGCGCCATCCAGATCCGCGCGGATTCCGGCGGGTCTTCTGGCGCTGGCGTGGGCGCGGACCGGGTTGAGGCAGTCATGGCGCTAAACTCAAGGGTTGGGATTTAGTAAGGAAGCCTTACCTTTTCGAGATGAGCCTGTCCAGTGCTCCGAAGGGCAAATGGCGCGTTACACCGACCGCGTCAGCCCGCCATCGATGCGAATGTTCTGCCCGGTCAGGTACGCCGCCGCGTCGCTGGCGAGATAGGAAATCAGGCTGGAGACCTCGTCGGCGCGGCCATAGCGGCCCATCGGGATGCGCGCCAGGCGGTCGTCCTTTTCCGGCAGGCTGTCGATGAATCCCGGAAGCACGTTGTTCATGCGCACGTTTTCCGCCGCGAACTTGTCGGAAAAGAGCTTGGCGAAGCTGGCCAACCCGGCGCGGAACACCCCTGAAGTCGGGAACAGCGGATCCGGTTCGAAGGTGGCGAAGGTGGAAATGTTGATCACGGCACCGCCGCCTTGCGCGGCCATGACCGGTGCAACCAGCCGGCTGGGCCGGACAACACTCATCAGGTAGTAATCCATTCCGAGATGCCAGTCCTCGTCGGAAATCTCCAGAATGTCCCCTTTGGGCCCGTGACCGGAGGAATTCACAAGAACATCAATTCTGCCAAAGGCCTCCAGGGATTTGTGCACAAATGACTTCAGGTCTTCATTGACCAGGTTGGACCCGGTGAACCCCAGTCCTCCAAGCTCGCCCGCCAGCGCCTCCCCCTTTCCGGACGAGGACAGGATCGCAACCTGGAACCCGTCCGCTGCAAGGCGCCGCGCAGCGTCGGCCCCCATGCCGGACCCGCCGGCCGTGATCAGAGCCACCTTCTTGTCGGTCATCTGTTTTCTCCCTTTTCTCGCCTAAAACAGCTAGGCGGTCGGAACTGCAACCGCAAATGATTTTGCTGAATGAAACGGATCAGCGTCTCGAATGAGTGCCGAGGCCCCTCATCCTGCTGCACGGCAATACAGCCGGAATATCAGGCGAGGAATGTGCCAGCCCGAACCACGGATTGTTCCTTGCCGGATGTTTCGAGCTGCCTGCCGGAGTTCTTCTGGTTGGCGGCGGGGTGAGACCGCAGCGGAGCGTCGGCCGGGATGGCTAGCCTCCTTGTCGTCCCGCGCGATGCGCAACGAAGCCCCGGCATGACGACATCGGGGTCGGCCGCCCACAAAAAAGCCCCGGATCACTCCGGGGCTCTTGTGACTGCGAAAGGCAGATCAATCGGCCAGCGGCACCTTGGGCACCAGGCTTTTCTTGGCCGTGCCGCCCTTGCCTGACGAAGACTTCGTATCCTTGGCGGCCGCGGCCTTGGCAGCAGGCTTGCGCTTGCGCTTCGGTTTCGGCTTGACGTCCGTCTTGGCCTTGGCCTTGGTCTTCGGTGGCGTTGCACGCTCCTCTATGCTTTCGAGCAACAGACCCTTGCCGTCCTCGGAGACCGACACCTTGACCATGCCGCCTTTCTTGAGCTTGCCGAAAAGGACCTCGTCGGCGAGCGGCCGCTTGATGTGCTCCTGGATGATCCGGCCGAGCGGGCGCGCGCCCATCTGGCTGTCATAACCCTTGTCGGCCAGCCATTTCACGGCATCCTCGGTCAACTCGAAGGTCACGCCGCGGTCTGCAAGCTGGACTTCCAGCTGCATGACGAATTTCTCGACCACCTTGTAGACGACTTCCATCGGCAGGTTGCCGAACGGAATGATCGCGTCGAGGCGGTTGCGGAATTCCGGCGTGAACAGCTTGTTGATCGCCTCGGCATCGTCGCCTTCCCGCTTCACCCGGTTGAAGCCGACCGGCATCTTCGCCATGTCGGCCGCACCCGCGTTGGTCGTCATGATCAGGATGACATTGCGGAAATCGACCTGCTTGCCGTTGTGATCGGTCAGTTTGCCGTGGTCCATGACCTGCAGCAGGATGTTGAACAGGTCCGGATGGGCCTTCTCGATCTCGTCAAGCAGCAGCACGCAATGCGGATGCTGGTCGACGCCATCGGTGAGGAGGCCGCCCTGGTCGAACCCGACATAGCCCGGAGGCGCGCCGATCAGGCGGGAGACGGTGTGCCGCTCCATGTATTCCGACATGTCGAAACGGATCAGCTCGACACCGAGAGACGACGCCAGCTGGCGCGCGACTTCGGTCTTGCCGACACCGGTTGGGCCGGAGAACAGGTAGCTGCCGATCGGCTTGTCAGGCTCACGCAGCCCCGCACGGGCCAGCTTGATCGCCGAGGCCAGCGTGCCGATGGCCTCGTCCTGGCCATAGACAACCCGCTTCAGGTCGGTGCCGAGGTTTTCCAGAACCTCCGCATCGTCCTTGGAGACCGATTTCGGCGGGATCCGCGCCATGGTCGCAATGGTGTTCTCGATCTCCTTGACGCCGATTGTCTTGCGGCGACGCGCTTCGGGCACCAGCATCTGGGAAGCACCCGTCTCGTCAAGGACATCGATCGCCTTATCCGGCAGCTTTCGGTCGGAAATGTATTTCGCTGACAATTCCACAGCGGTCTTGATCGCATCCTGGGTGTAGCGAACCTTGTGGAAGTCCTCGAAATAGGGCTTCAGCCCCTTCAGGATGTCGATGGCATCCGGAATGGACGGCTCGTTGACATCGATCTTCTGGAACCGGCGCACCAGCGCCCGGTCCTTTTCGAAAAACTGCCGGTATTCCTTGTAGGTGGTCGAGCCGATGCAGCGGATCGCTCCGGACGCCAGCGCCGGCTTCAACAGATTGGAGGCATCCATGGCGCCGCCCGAGGTTGCGCCGGCCCCGATCACCGTGTGGATCTCGTCGATGAACATCACCGCGCCCGGATAGTCCTCGACTTCCTTGACCACCTGTTTCAGGCGTTCCTCGAAGTCGCCCCGATAGCGGGTACCAGCCAGCAGCGAGCCCATGTCGAGCGAAAAGATCGTGGCGTCCTTGAGAACATCAGGCACGTCGCCATTGACGATGCGATGGGCAAGCCCCTCCGCGATCGCGGTCTTGCCGACACCCGGGTCGCCGACGAAGAGCGGGTTGTTCTTGGACCGGCGGCACAGGATCTGGATCGTGCGCTGGATCTCGCTGTCGCGGCCGATCAGCGGATCGATCTTGCCCTTCTCGGCCTTCTCGTTGAGATTAACGCAATACGCTTCCAGCGCATCGGTTTTCTGACTGGATTTCTTGTCGGTTTCCGCACCCGGCAGCACGTCTTCCTCTTCCGCGCCGTCAACGGGACGGGTCTCGGACATGCCGGGCCGCTTGGCAATGCCGTGGGAAATGTAATTGACCGCATCATAGCGGGTCATGTCCTGGTCCTGGAGGAAATAGGCCGCGTGGCTCTCGCGCTCCGCAAAGATCGCGACCAGCACGTTGGCGCCGGTCACCTCTTCCCGGCCCGAGGATTGCACATGAATCACGGCACGCTGAATGACACGCTGGAAACCGGCGGTCGGCTTGGAATCCTCGTCGCTGTCGGTAACCAGGTTGTCGAGTTCGGTTTCGATATATTCGACCAGGTTCCGGCGGATCGTGTCCAGATCCACATTGCAGGCCCGCATGACGGCCGCCGCATCCTGATCATCCAGCAGGGCCAGGAGAAGATGCTCCAGGGTTGCATATTCCTGCTGCCGCTCATTGGCGAAGGCCAGAGCCTGGTGAAGCGCTTTTTCAAGACTGCGTGAGAAGGAAGGCACGTGAATTGGTCCTCACTTTTTTTCCATGACGCATTGCAACGGATGCTGGTGCTTGCGCGCAAAATCCATCACCTGGGTAACTTTTGTTTCCGCGACCTCGTAGGAGAAGATCCCGCACTCCCCGACGCCGTGATGGTGTACATGCAGCATAATGCGGGTGGCCTCTTCCCGGTTCTTCTGGAAGAAGTTCTCCACAACATGAATGACGAACTCCATCGGCGTGTAGTCGTCATTCAAGAGCAGCACGCGGTAGAGGTTGGGCCGCTTGGTAACCGTTTTTGTCCGGGTGACAACAACCGTTCCGGCGTCACCACCGTCATTGTCATAATCAGAGCCCGCCGACATTGCCGTATCTATCGCCTCAATCACTCCGGCCATCACCAAGTTCCGAATTCCGGTCAGCTTGGCACGAGCAGCCGGTCCGGAGCACTCCCGAACCGCAGCATGCGCCGCAGACCGATGATCTTCTCTGGTAATCCTGCCGCGCCAGCCGCGCTCGCGCAATGGTCGATTTCATCAACATTCGGATAACAGCGCATTTGTGTCCGCTGCATTGCCGCTAAAGCTGAATGTAGGTTTCCTGAAAGCGATTAAAAGATGGGAGGCTAACGCAATTCAGCCGATCCCGAATGTGTGACCGCCCCTTGGCGAGGCTGTTCCGGCAAATCTGTGCATATACAAAAAACCCGGCTCGAAGGAGCCGGGTTTCGAACCTGATCCCGTCTTCCGACGGGGGATGCCAAGTGGTTATTTCGCCACTTTGCCCAGAACGCCTTCGTAAGGCTTGTAAGCGTCCTTGGACATGTCGGAGACCATTTCACCCAGCTTGGTCATTTCGCCGACGAAACCTTCGTAGGCGGTCTTGACGTAATCTGCCTGAGCTTCAAAAGCCTTGTCCAGAGACTTGGAGGCGACGAGCTTCTCGACAGCTGCGGTGCCCTCTTCGAAAGACTTCTTCTGGTAGTCGGCCATTTCGGCCGCGATCGCCTGAAAGCCCTTGCTGACCGTGCCGAACGACTCCATGGCCATGTCCATGTTGTCTTTGCCCAGCTTCTGGATTTCATCAAAGTTGTTCATCATTTTCACTGCCCTCATGCCGCGGACCGGATTCCTTTGAGCGAGTTTCGACCCACATGTGACACCGGCGCGCTATTCGCGTTACCTAACGAGATTTCGTCATAATGCACTGCACAATAAGTGTCAAGGCGATTTTGCATTGCAAAAACAACCTTTGCGCGAAACGCTCGAGACGTGACCGCCCGTTGGCGGATCCCTCCAAAGTGACAGACAATACACCCGCCACCACGTCATCGTGCAGTCGAACCCCGCCCAACGACACGCAACAAGTGGCAACACTTCAAAGACAAATTACAATTATACGCACCATGAAACAGTAGAAATCACAAAATAAATAAAACTTTAACGAATTACCACCTCACCAATACACGATTTTTTCAATATCATAAAAATTATATACTTGGATTGACAATTAACACTAAATTAACTCTGGCATAAATCTATTTTTTTAAGTGCTTTTTACGTCATCCATTTACACATTCGTAACCGTGTTTCCATCAAATAGCCCAGAGAGCAACGGGGCGGCGGCTTGAATCGCACGGGGGTTAGATCCAATCCGCACGGCTCCGCAAATCCAACCGCGTAACCCGGAATGGGATAGTCATTGTGTTTGGGATGCGTTTTTTTCGCAATGCACGGGCATTCACCCGCACTGCTAAGATCTTGACCCTCGGCGTGCTGGTGCTGGCTGCTCCGGCGACGGCCACTGCCAACTCCAAATATGCGGGCATCGTCGTCGACGCCAAGACAGGCAAGACGCTTTACGCCTCGTCCGCCGATTCCTACAGATACCCGGCTTCGCTCACCAAGATCATGACGCTCTACGTCGTCTTTGAAGAGCTGGAAGCCGGCCGGTTGTCGCTGGACTCGAATTTCACCGTTTCCAAATATGCGTCCGGTCGTCCGCCGTCCAAGTTGGGGCTGAAGCCCGGCAGCACCATAAAGGTCAAGGACGCGATCCTGGCATTGGTGACAAAGTCGGCAAACGACGTCGCTACAGTGGTTGCGGAAAACATCGGCGGCTCCGAAAAGAAATTCGCCGAACGCATGACCCGCACCGCGCGTCAGATGGGCATGTCCAAGACGACCTTTCGCAACCCGCACGGTCTGCCGAACAATGGTCAGCGGACCACCGCACGCGACATGGCAACGCTCGGCATCGCCATCCAGGAGCGGTTTCCGCAGTATTACGGCTACTTCAAGACCAGGGCCTACAAGTACAAGGGGCGGACCTACGGCAACCACAACAAGCTGCTGGGCCGCGTCAAGGGCGTTGACGGCATCAAGACCGGTTACATCCGTGCTTCCGGGTTCAACCTGGTAACCTCGGTCAACACCGGCGGCCGCCAGATTGTTGCCGTGGTGATGGGCGGCCGGACCGGCGCCTCCAGGAACGCACAGATGACCAAGCTCATCGGTCGCTACCTGCCCAAGGCCAGCCGCGGACACAAGAGCGCTCCCCTGATTGCGACACGTCCGGTTCAGCCGACCTTCGTCGCCGCTTCATTGAAGAACCCGCCCCTTCCGGCTGCGAAACCGGGAAGCGAGCCCGTGAAGGCCACCGGTGCCCCAATGGTTCTGGCCCTGACGGCAACCGGGACAGGTGCTTCCGTGCCCCTGCCCGCGCCCGCGCCGGCTGCCCCCGCGCCGGTTGTCCCCAAGGGACAAGTCGTGACCGCGGCGGCCACCGCTTCTCCCGGACCGGTCCCCGGATTCGGCGAAAACGTGCCCTTGCCGCCGAAAGCGATCAAGCGCCGCTTCGACAGCACGTTTGCCGTGGCAACCGCCTTGCCGCCTATACCGCCCGAGAGCCCCGACACGTCGCTGACCACCAATTCGATCTCCAGAACCAAGCTCCTGCAAGCAGCACGTGCCGAGCAGGACGGCGACAAGGTGCAGACGACCCAACCGGTCCCGACCCGCAACGTCAAGGTTCAAACCATCTCGGTCGCTGCGGCACCCGTGGAGACCATGCCGGCCGACGCCGCAGAGACCGCCGAGACAGACAGCGATTCCGTCACCGTCGCGACCAGTGACACCAGCGAGGCGGAACCGGGTTGGCAGGTTCAGATCGCGGCAACCGAAACCGAAGGCCAGGCGATCGCCATGCTGAAAGACGCAAAAGTCCGGACCGGAACCGCCTTGCGCGGCCGCGTCCCCTACACCGAACCGGTCGAGTCCGGCGGACAGACCCTCTACAGGGCGCGCTTCGTCGGCTTCGACACCAAGACCGCAGCGTGGAACGCCTGCAAAACACTTAAAAAGGCAAAATACGCCTGCTTCGCCATCTACCAGTAACCGCGTAACGGATGCCGTCAATGTCTTCTGAGAAGCGTGTCTTTAGCCTCGTTGATTTTCGCCGCGAGGAAACCGGAACCTCCCTGGTCGGGATGAACCCGCATCATAAGCCTGCGGTGCGCGGCTCTAATTTCCGCGTCCCCGGCATCGGGCGAAAGCCCCAGGATCTGGTAGGCCTCCTCATCTGTCATGGGGCCCGTGCCCGGCGCGCTTCCTTGCCCCTCTGCTCCATCCGGCTGGAAGTGTTCACGCCAGCTGGCAAGCCGGCGGTCGAGATAAGCTTCGACTAGCTGCCGGCTCTGACCGTCCTGGGCGGTCTCCCGCCAGAAGGCTTCAAGCTCCCGGTCATCCAGGTCATCCAGGCCGCGGCCCTGAAAACCGCCAGTGAGCACCGTCCCCGACATGACACCCGTGTCATGGTCAAGTTCCATTTCCACCATCGCCGTGCGTACCCGGGATCTCTGTCCGGCTGCCTTTTGCGGATTGTAACCGCCGGTCAGCCTGGTCAGCCCGGAATATCCCAGAACCCCGAGGCCGAGCCCCAGAAGCGGCACGGCCAGCACGACCCGGCCCGTCAACGCGAAGACCGCCGCCAACGCGATCAGGAACAGCCCTGCAATCGTGCGCACCGTTCCGGCAAGGGCTGCCGGATTGGCCGAGACGAACCGGTTCCCCAGCAGAACCAGCGCGGCGAGCAGAACAAGGCCGACAAGCAGGTAGATCATTCTGCGGACACATTCCGAAGATCAAACACGATCCTGCCTCGTTTCATTTTCAGTTCCTCTTCCTGACCATGCGTCGCACCCTGCCGGCAATGTAGACAGCCCCCGATCCAATTCAACCCGGCAGCCCCGCCGGCGCGGAGAGCCGTCATCCTTCCCCTGTCCGTGTTCCAAGGGATTTCAGAACGAATACGAAGGCAATCGCATTGATACAAAGAATTATGGCGATGGGTATGGCCTCGTTGTGCATTTGCGCAAGCACACCCAGGACAACCGCGACGACCGTCCCCAGAACGCCACTCGCAAAGCGGCCCGTGGCGACATAGAACTCACGGTCGTGATCCGAACCGATTTCGCCGAGATAAACCGCAAGCGACACGGTTGCGACCTGCGCCGCGAGCGCCGCCAGCACGAATACCGGCACATAATGATAGAATTTCAGCTCCGATGCCGGCACCGCAACGTCGATCACCAAAGCGAACGCGGCCGCAAGCATGGCAAAGAAGATGGCGGCAGCCAGGTTCGTTCCAACGGACCGGTTGGCAAGCTTGTGCAGCACCGGTCCGCTCAGGATCGCGCCGACGCTCATCGCAACGACGAAGGCTGCATAGGAGCCGGACTGATGCTTGTGAAGGCTTGCGGCATGGATGGCATAGAACGGCATCGCCTGCGTAACCGACAGCAGCAGGATGCGCGCGGTCATGTATTTGCGAAACCAGGCATCGCCCCAGCACAGGCGAAACCGCTGCAGGGCGCCGCCACGGGCCGGCCCGACCGTGGCGGCGCCTCCGCTTTCGGGCGCCGGCCCGCCAGCGGCGACGGCCCGATCGGGCTCGTTCACCGGGAAAAGCAGAACAGCTGCCGGAATGGCCACGAGAAGAGCCAGCCATGCCAGCGCCATGTGGCTACGGAGCGGATCGCTGTCCTTGAAAACGTGATAGGCGGCAAGCGCGATCAGCAACGCGGCAATGGCGCTCAGGATCCCTTCCAGGTTCAAGAGCCGCCCCCGGATTTCCCTGTCGAACAGGCTCGGCAGCAACGATGTGTAGGCAATGCCGCTGATACCGCGCCCGATGCCAATGACGATCGCGGCCCCCGCAAGGCAGGCCGCGGTGACCAGAGGCACCTTGACGTAAATCGACACGATGGCGATCACCAGCCCCACGGCAATGCAGCCGATCCCGATCATCGCATAGGACTTGCGCCTTTGCGCGCCCGACACAAGCGGGGCAGACAGAACTTCAGATGACCGGGTGGCCACCGTAAACAGCGGTACAATAACCGCAGCCAGAAAGACCGGTGCCCCGGCGGCAACGCAAATGAAGGGAAGAAAGATCTTTGGCGGTGCCAGCCTGCGCTTCAAGGAATAGAAAAGCCCCTGAACCAGGATGAGGCGCCAATTGTGGCGGGACGTCCGATTGTTCATGAACCAACTATTGTCGAAACGTGTTCAGATACAATCGCTTTCAGGCACTATCCAACGTCTTGACCGGTTCCGAAGACATTCTCTCAACCGGAGCCGGGCAACTGGCTCAGCAACAACCGGGCTCCGCGGCCGCCCTGTCTTTCCAGCTGCTGCAGTGCCTTGCGGCCGCCGCTTGCATAAACGGCAACCGCTTTGAGCAGGTCGGCAAGCTGTTGCGCCGCGCCCGCCTCGAAACGGCAATAGGCGCCGTTGGTCAGTCTCGAGATTTCCCGGAAGGCCTTTTCAGCGACGCTATCGCGCCCCTCCTGGAACAGGAAAACCGGAACGCCGAGCATGCCGAGCTGGCCGGCCTTGTCACACAGGGCATCCACGTCCTCTTCCATGCAGTCTCCGACGTAAACCAGCGCGGCAATCTTTTCCTCCTGAGCTGATTTGAGCGCGGCCGTCAGAACCTTGCCGATCTGCGTCCGTCCCCCCTGGCAGGAAATCCGGTTCATCACGGCAGCGAGTTCGGCGCCGCTGGAGAACCAGCGGGACGCCCGGCATTCCCCGAAGCCGCGGAAATAGACGAGCTTGATCTGCAGATCAGCGATCTTTCCGGCTTCCTGGAACATTTCCGACTGGATATGACAGGCCTGGTCCCAGGTCGGCTGCCGGCTCATGGTTGCATCCAGGGCAAAGATCAGCCGGCCGCGCTTTTCGGGCTCCAGCGTTTCGCTGGCCTTTTGCAGGAACGCGGCTACGTCCGAAACGGCGGACGGCGTGCCTGCCTCCTGCCTTTGCCGAACGAGCGGGTCACCATCGCGTTTGCCGGTCTTCGCCACCACGGAAGCTTCCTCCTGCCGTTACATGCCCTTCAAAGTGGGCCCGGCAGGCCGGTTTGGCAAGCGTGATCCGCGACGACCGGCACAGCCATCATGCGGTCCGCGGTTCCGTTGAGGAGGACCGGCGAGACGGTGCGCGCTTCCGCCGGAGCCAGGCTTCCACCACAAGCGCGTTCGGAACCCATGCAAGCCAGCTTATCAACGGATAGGCAACGTCGAAATCGATGTCTGCCACCATGGCAATCGCGAGGTAGATGCGCAAGGTGACGGCAGCAAATGTCAGCGCGGCCGAACGCAACATCCAGTCGCGGTGCCTGTCAAACTGACGCGTCATTGCAAAATAGAAGGCTGCTCCCGTCGTCGCCAGCCAGATCACCGCCAGAAGCGCAAAGCCCGTCGCTGCGAACGATCCGGCTGCGGTATAAAAGGCAAGCTGAATGCCAGCGACACCCGACACAAGGACGGCCGAGACATAAAAACGGCCAAGCCAGCGATGAAGCGCCGGGCGTCGGGACCTGAGGCCGGACACGAACTGGAAGGGCATCAAGGCAAGCGCGACCGGAGCAACGCCGATATGCGCATAAAGGGCAAGGGACCGTTCAGCCAGGTGATGCGCCATGAACTCCATGGCGCTTTCAACACCCAGGGGCAGAAACCGGTAGGAGACCAGCGCAATCAAAACCGAAAAAATCGCGGCGATGACAAACGCCAGCCTGCCGCCTGTCCTGACAACTCGCGTCATTCCACCTCTCCCCAAGTTAACTTGACACTGTCAAGATAGAAACAAACTTGACAGTGTCAAGCCAATCAGGAAAGAGATTTCCATGACGAATGCTCCCTCATCCCGACGCCGGCGGGACGGAACGCTCAGGACAGATCTCGTCGATGCGGGGGTCGCGCTTTTGCGTGCCCGTGGTCCCGATGGCCTGTCCCTGCGGGAATGTGCCGCGATGGCCGGCGTGTCGCACGCCGCGCCCGCCTATCATTTCAGAAACCTTGCCGGTCTCTCGACAGCCATTGCGGCGCGGGGCTTCAGGCTGTTCTGCGCGGCGATGACGGCTCGGCTCGAGGCGTCCTCGCCATCCCCGCTGGCCCGGCTCAACGCGATCTGTCACGGCTACCTGGATTTCGCGAGCGCGCACCCGGAGCTGTTCCTGTTCATTTTCTCGGGACAGAGCTTCAACGAGGACGACGATGATCTCCACGCGCATTCTGAGGCCGCCTACGCTATCCTGCGCGAGACTTGTGCGCCTCTGATACCGGACGGAACACCGCCCGAAGAAATCGAGATCCTCGTCTGGTCGCTCGTCCACGGCTATGCCCACCTGTCCATGACCCGCAAAAAGGACAAGCCGGGCGTTGTCGGCGGCTGGCCGTCCCTCGACGGCCTGCTGGTTCACCTGAACAGGGCACTTGCAGAGGCACCCTGAAGCAGGCGCAGCCAGGCAGCCGCGCGCCGGCAACGGGCCGTATCGGTCCGGAAATCCGGGGGCGTCTAAAGCAGGCAGAGCTCGGTGAGGTCGCGGCGCATGTCTTCCGGCATGGCCTGCAGGCTGCCGCCGGTCTTGAGATCCGCCGGCGCGTCCGCAGCCTTGAGATAGCGCCAGCCCTGGAAGGGTCGTTTGGGCTGGTACTGGGTCAGGATCAGGCGCGGTTCCATGACGAGGTCGCAACGCTTGATCCCCGCTTCATCGGTGAACGGCCGGATATCGATCAGGTGCTGGCGCACCTGGATCCTGCCCTTGATCACCCAGTAGAGCGACCCGCCATCGAGAAGTTCGTCCCGGCGCGTGGGCACCATCCGCGTCGTATGAACGGTTTCGGCCGGAATCCCGGAGCTCCGCGCGTTTTCCATGCGGAAATCGATCCAGGCCTGCAGCGACTCGACGCTGTCGGCACCGACACACAGTTTTACGAGATGCAACGTCATGAACCTGACGTAGCAGGCCTGCCGGCAGGGTCAAGATCAGGGGATGAAAGGGCGGTGGATTTTGCGCCTGTCCGCCGAGGTAGTGCTTGCGCGGTCTCGTCGAAACAGGTTCTCTCACACGATGGATGTGTTCGTTACAGGTGGCACCGGCAGCATTGGCGCTGCGGTGGTCCGGCAACTGGTTCGCGACGGTGCCGCCGTCATTGGGCTGGCGCGCTCGGACGCCGCCGCCGCGACCCTGCGCGCCGCCGGTGCCAGCGCCTATCCGGGCGACTTGCGCTCGCCGGAAAGCTGGGTCGGCCGGGCCGCCGCCTGTGACGCGGTGATCCACACGGGTGCGACGTTTACCGCCGAGATGGGACGGGTCGACCGGCAGTCGATGCTTGCGCTGAAGCAGGCGGCCAGGCATCGCCAGCAGCCGCTCAAGGTCGTCTATACCGGCGGCATCTGGCTGTTTCCCGGAAACGGCGCGGACCGGCCGATCACCGAGAAGACCCCTTTTTCTCCTCTGCCCGCATTCCGGTTCATGGCGGAGACGATCCGCACGCTCTCGCACGGCACCGGCCTCAACCTGGCGGTCGTGCATCCGGCGCTTGTCTGCGGCCGTGACCACGGACCGATCGCCGACATGACCAGGGCCTTGAAAGCCGGCAAGCCATTCGAAACCCGGGCAACGGCCGACACGATGTGGCCCTTGGTCGAAACCGGGGATCTGGCGGCTCTCTACCTGCTCGCGCTCAGACAGTCGCGCTTTCGCCTGTCACTGATCGCCAGCAGCATTCCCGGGATCTCCGTTGGCCACCTGGCCTCGCACATCTCGGCGCGTCACGGCCATCCTCTTGACATCGTGACGCTTGACCACCCCGCGGGCACCGCTCCCGACACCGACTGGGGCGCGGGCTACGCTCTGTCTCAAACCGTGGATATCAGCCACGCACAACGCGTCACAAGCTGGCAGCCAGACCACTCTACTGTTGAAGATCTCATCGTTTCCCTGTCAAAATAGACAATAACGCCCTCTCGCAACGTCTACGTCCCTAAACTCAGCATCAGGAAAAGACTTTCTAAATATTTCGGCGCCTAGAATTTTCAAAAATTCTGAAACTGGATTGCGTCTTGTCAAAATTACTCTGCACGTCCCTGCTTTTTTTCTGCCTGGTTCTTCCGCTCAAGGCTGATCCGGAGATTGCACAAGGCTATTTCGACGTTGTGAACACCGAGGGTTTCACGCAGGAAAACGGCGTTCGAACCCCCCTTCCCGTGGATACGACGGTCGGCGCGGCACGGGTCGAACAGGGTCTGGACGGTGGGCTGCGTGTTGATGTCAATGGAACGCGTTTCGACCTCTATCCTCTGGAAGACGGGCTGGCGGCCCTGGAATGGAATGCGGACGGCACGTCGCTGCTGCACGCCATCGATATTCAGGCCTTGTTCGGCAAGACCGGCGGCGAAGATGTTCCGGCCTGGGGCGCGGACCTGGCCTGGCCCGGCGCGGGCAAGGTGCAAATGGTGCTGCTGCCGCTCGGCGACGGCGCCTATGCCGGGTTTCTGATCAGCCGTCCGGGAAACAGGACGGTGGTCCGTCAAATGGAATTTCGTCAGGTCGCCGAGCGTTCCAATCGTCCGGCCTCTGGTCGGCCGGGCAGCAACAACGGCAGCTAAATACCTTTCCCCACGCGCTGAAATCACGTCAGGAGGAACACCGCGCCGCGGGCCGTCTCCCTGCCTCTTGTGAGACCTGGAATCAAAAAAGGCGCAGTCCGATGCTGCGCCTTTGATGTTGTCACGTCCCGCGGGCCTATTTGGCGGCGGCGACGGCTTGTTGAGCACTTTCCACGTCATTGAACAGAAGCACCATCGTCAAAGCGATGCCCACTGCAGCGACGGTCCAAATGGTGACGCTCCAACAAGATTTCTGCACGTTTTCGTCCATAAAAGCCCTACATGTGTTGTGCGGCGCCGGTCCCCTGCGAACTCAAATATGGCGCCATTGAGGCGAGGAGGTAAACGATCCCTTACCATTTCGCAAGCGCAAAAAAAGAGCAGCAGCCGAGACATTTTTGCAGACCTCCGATCCCCGCCGGATTTCAGGGACTTAAGGTCCGGCCACATCCCTTCTGACCGGTGAAAAACTCTGCTAAGACTGCAGCAGGTCGGGATTCGAACACCATGAAAATAGAAGGGCCCGCGATGCATGCGCTATCGCAAATGGACATAGCTGCTGCCGGCTGGTTTCTGATCGCCTGGTTCGGATTCAATTTCCTTGTCGACTTCAGTCCGTTGCGCAAGAAGACCCTGTCGAGTGCCATGGATGGTTACCGCCGGGGCTGGATGACATCGATGTGCCTGCGTGAAGTCCGCATCATGGACACGTCGATCATGTCGGGACTGCAGCAGGGCACGGCGTTTTTCGCGTCCACGTCGCTTTTGGCGATCGGGGGTGGCTTCGCGCTCCTGGATTCGACCGAGCGCATTCTCCAGGTTGCCGGTGACCTGTCCATTCCGGTCGCCGACAGCCGTGCGCTGTGGGAGGTCAAGGTGCTCGGCCTTATGCTGATCTTCGCCTACGGATTCTTCAAGTTCGGCTGGGCTTATCGCCTGTTCAACTATGCCAGCATCGTCATGGGCGCAGTGCCCGACAAGGGCCGGGCCACCGACGATGACATCCGCAAGATGGCCGCCCAGGCAGGCGAGCTCAACGTGCTCGCCGGCCGCCACTTCAATCGCGGCCAGCGTGCGCTGTTCTTCTCGATCGGCTTTCTCGGCTGGTTCGCGGGACCCTATGTCTTCGCCGCAACCACGCTGGCCGTTCTGCTGGTGCTGATCCGCCGTCAGTTCACGTCCAGGGCCCGTGCGGCGGTGCTGTCGGGGCAATACCCGAGCCTGGACCCGGCGGACAGGTCCGGGGAATACACCGACACCGGGTCATCGAACCCCTTCACCTGATACCGGCCGAAAAGACCGGACCGGCAGCCCATGAGATCGGCGATCGCATCGGAGACCAGCACCTGCCTTTGCAGGTCCTTGGCCAGTTCCGCAATCCGCGCCGCCAGGTTGACCACAGGCCCCACCACGGTGAAGTCCAGTCGCGTCTCGCTGCCGACATTGCCGTAGAACACGTCTCCTGCATGCAGAGCGATGCCGACACTCAGGTCGGGCGTTTGGACACACATGTTGCCGGCATTGATCTCGGCAATGCGCGTCAGCGTGTCATGCGCGGCCGAAAGGGCCCTGTGGGCCGCTTCCCTGGCATCGTCTTCGGACTCGTAAGGGAAGATCGCCATGACTTCGTCGCCGATGAATTTCAGCACCTCCCCGCCATGCGCCTCGACCGCGGCGGTCATCGCGCCGAAATACTTGTTCAGAAACAGCACGATCTTGTCCGCCGGCAGCGTGTTGGAAAGACGCGTGAAGCCCCTGATGTCCGCAAACGACACCACGGCCTTGATCCACTCGCCCTCGCCGCGGCGTGTCGTCCCGTCCAGAACCTTCGACCCCGCACGTGGCCCCACATAGGTGTCCAGCACGGTCTCAGCAGTGCGACGCAGCGTTTTCAGCTCACAGACCAGCGCAAGCGGCCTGATCAGGGAGTCAAAAACGCTGATATGGGAGTTCGTGAACCCGCCGGGAGCCTTGGTGGCGAAGCTGGCCACCTTCACGGACCCGTCCGAGAAAGGCATCGGCAACGCGATATAGTCCGAGTATCCGTCGTTCTTCAGTTGCTCGACAAACGGAAACTCCGCGGCCGCATCGGGATCGCGCTCGATTGCGACGCGCACCGGCTGCTGCGTTTCGTGAACCCGCCTGATCGGGCTTTTCAGATAATCGTCCGATGTTTTCGAATCCGCGGTGTAGAGGATCAGCTCGGGCTCGCCCGAACTCAGCCAGATAGACCCCTCCGCGCGCACGTTCGGATGCACGACCCAGATGCCCGTGGTCACGCGGTCGACCGGAACGTTGCCCGCCCGCAGGCGATCGCCCAGCTCACTGACGATCTCCAGCGTTCCCTTGAGCTGGGGTGCATCACTGTAAAGCCATTGTACGACATCAGCCGCAACAAGCGGCGCTTCGAGGACCATCTGCCCACGTCCTTTCAAACCCTGGATAACCGCCAGTATATGGTGGCAGTTGGTTGTCCGTAAAAGAGGTTGCGTTTCAAAAGCGGTTGAAAGTTGAAAGGGAATTGCCGCGTCAGGGAGCGGGAAAGAATGCGGTGCTCCGGCCGAGCAGCCGGTAGGCAATCAGGCCCACCCATTCGCGAAAGGCAACGTCGAACCGCCGCAGGCCCTTGGAGGCTCCGGAAAAACCAAGTGTGCTGTCCTCCTCCCCGCGGGTCCGGTAGTCAACCGGGTAGGCTATAACCCCGGTCCAGCCCGCGGTTTCAAAGACGCCCATTGCCCGGGGCATGTGATATGCCGAAGTGACCAGAAGCCATTTCTGTCCCGCAAGCGGACCGACAAGTTCCTTTGCCAGGACGGCATTCTCCCAGGTGTTCCTGGAAGCATCTTCCAGAACGATCCTGTCGGTCGAGATACCGAAATCCGCGAACAACCTTGCTGCGCCCTCCGCTTCGGTGGCCTGCGAGGAGACGATGACGCCCTGCCCTCCCGTATGAACGATCAGGGCATCGGGCAGTTGCGTTGCCAGCCGGGCCGCGATCGTGATGCGCTCGGCGGACGTGGTCAATGCCGTGTCGCCGCGCCCGCCGGTCACGATCGTGTCGACCGCCCCACCCAGCACGATAATGCCGTCCACCCCCGCAAGATTTTCCGGCCGGGAATACCGGTCTTCCAGCGGCAGGATCAGCCAGTTCGCTGCTGGCGAAAAACCGCAGATCGCAAGGCCCAGGGCCGCCGCCCAGATCAGCGCCCGCCCGGTTCCGCGCCAGGCGCGGCGCGCGCTCACAAGCAATCCGGCAAACATCATGATGAGGAGGAAATTGGACGGCTGCAAAAGAAAGCCACCGATCTTTGCGACGTAGAAAAGCATCAAGACTCCGACCGTTAACGACCTGAACACGCAGAGGAACGCGCGAAGCGGCCTTTTTTGAGGCTACACCGGCCCGACTTGAATCCGCAGACCGCAACCGACAGTAAATTACTGCGGCCGCCCAATCCGCACACCGCCGCCATCCAGTTAATTTACTCGACAACATGACAGATATGACAATATTCCCGCCATCGTATTTCCGAATACAATTGTATTAAATTGTGAGGCTGTGCCTTTATTTCAGTTATTACAACATTTTAATGAATTCACAACACTGATACCACTACGTTATCTTGTATAACGCGGAGGAATTCGATGAGCGCGCCAGTGGCAAAGGAACATGATTTTCCGGAACTGGAAAAGGCATCGATTCCGCTTGAAACATCCGGATTCTTCAACCAGATCATCAGGGAATTGTCCGGCGCCCTCCAGGATATCGTCGGATTGAACGAGGCCGAAGGTTTCATCACCCTGGTTGCCAACAGGATCGGCGAGCAGATCAACACGGACTACAAGAACGCGCTCCATGTCGACCAGATCCCAAAGCAGCACATCTCGGATGTCCTGATCGATCTGAAACGCCGGATCGAAGGTAAATTCACCGTCGAACACGAGGATGACAAGATCATCATCTTGCGGAACACGCGCTGTCCCTTCGGCGACAATGTTCTCGATCGCCCCGCGCTTTGCATGATGACCACAAATGTGTTCGGCAGAATTGCCGCCGACAGCAACGGCTATGCCCGCGTGGACATCGACAAGTCGATTGCCCGGAGAGACCACGAATGCCGCGTGATAATCCATCTTGTTCCCGACGAGGAACATGACAGTCGCAGCAAAGAATTTTACAAGGTGCGCTGATCGTGCCGCAATCCATCGCGATCATCGCCGCAACCATACAAACCATTCCACAGCCCATCATCATCCTTGATCCGACAGGTCGCATCCTGCTGGCAAATTCGAGTGCGCGGGAAAGTGCCGGACTGAGCGAGAAACAAAAGCTGTTCGACCAGGTTGTCGACGCGGAACGCGCAAGCGGTTTTTTCGAAATGTGCCGGTCCACGACAATGCCGGTACCGACGCGCCTGCAATTGAAGTCCGGCTTCCAGGGCGTCGCTTTTGGACATCGGCTTGCCATCCCCGAGACCAAACTCGACGGTGCCGTCATGATCCGTTTCGACGAAAGCATGAACCTGTCGGCGAAATTCGCGGCCCTGAATCACGACATCTATTCATTGACCAGCAAGGTGCGTCATTTCGGTCGGGAAAATTCCCAGCTTGAAAGCCTGGCGATCACCGATCCCCTGACCAAGGTATACAATCGCCGCGGGTTCGACAGGGAACTGGAAAAGGAATTCAGCCGCGCCACCAGATATGGTCACGTTTTTTGCATCACGCTGATCGATCTCGACCATTTCAAGGTTTTCAACGACACACACGGCCATCAACTGGGTGACGAGGTGCTTGTCCATTTCGCCGAACGGTGCCAGGAACACCTGCGTCAGACGGACGTTTTCTGCCGCGTCGGCGGTGAGGAATTTGCGCTCATCCTGCCGGAAACCGGCCTCCCGCAGGCGACGATCGTGGTCAACCGGATGCTGGAACTGATCAATGCGACACCGATGCATGCCAATGGGCAGCGCTATGCCTATACGGCCAGTGCCGGCCTGGCCGTTCTGCGAGACGGCGACACTCCGGAAAACCTTTACCTGCGCGCCGACCAGAACCTGTATGCCGCCAAGAAACAGGGACGCGCGTGTCTGATACACGATCTCGCCGGTCAGCTTGCGGAGACCTTTCAGGATGACGGCAGGCGACGGGAAGTGCCCACCTGACCCTCCGCCGCCGGCAGATGCCGGCTGACCAGGCGTCCACCGGATACCGACTTTCGCACCGGATGCCTTGTCAAGGAGCATGGCGGACGGACATGCGGGGCATATTCGACGACAGGCGACGCAGAAACGACCCGGTTTTCGGACGGCCCCTTCGGGGTTGGCCCAGGATCGTCCCTGAAGGCGTTGGAAATGCTCGAAACTGCGCTGCACTTCCTTGCGCTTTCCGCCTGTTCTGGAACGATCCTGACGCCAACGAGGCCAGTCGTGAATGTGTCACGACAGCCTGGTGATTTCCTTGCCACTTTTATAATTCTGTAAAGCTCTCGCCACATTTTACCGACACGTTCGCCACCCCGCCCCGGCCGGCGCCGTTGTCGACCGCTGCAGATATCATTGTTGTTTTTCACAAAGGTCCGAACCGTGATCAAGGTCACAGGGCATTTGCCCGGCTTACGGCACGCTGTCGGCATTGTTTCGAAGGCACTATCAAGGAAAGCCAGATGACTCTCTACATGAAGCTTGGCGGTCGCAAGATGATCCTGCAGGCCATGCCGCATCTGCTGTCTCGGCTGGAACAGGACCCGTGTTTCAACCTGGGCAATTTCCGTCAGGAATTGGAGCGGTCGGACGACCTGACCGAGTTCCTTGTCTTCCTGTCCGGGGGGGCGCCCATATATGAGGGCAAGCCGATCTGTGACCTGCTCTCGCCTATCTGCACCGACCGCGAGGTCTACGCACGTTTTGTCGACCATCTTGTCGCCGTCCTGCTGGGTGGATCGGCGGCAACCGGCGACGAGGCCGATCTGCGCATGCTCATGGACAGGTTGCGCCCGCATGTGCTCGCCCCCAGGCCGGTTGCTCCCGTCAAGGTCTTTGCCGTTGAACCGGAAATGCAGGGCGCGTGATCTGACAAAAAACGCCGGCCAGGGGCCGGCGTCTTTCATGTGCAGGAAACTGTTTCGTTCAGCCGAGTTCGTCGACGCTGGTAACGACCTTGCCGACAAGACCGTAATCGATGCCCTCTTCCGGGCTCATCCAGTAGTCACGATCCGTATCCTTCTCGATACGCTCGATCGGCTGACCGGTCGCGTCGGCAAAGATCTTGTTGAGCCGGTCGCGCATCTTGATGATTTCCTTGGCCTGGATCTCGATATCCGTCGCCATGCCGCCGGCACCGCCGGACGGCTGGTGCAGCAGGAAGCGGGTATTCGGCGTGCAGAAGCGCTTGTCCTTGGGAACCGACACGTAAATCAGGGCGCCCGCGCTGGCGACCCAGCCCATTCCCAGAATCCGGACTTCCGGCGAGATGAACTTGATGGTGTCGTGGATCATGTCGCCCGATTCCACATGCCCGCCCGGAGAGGACACGATAACGGTGATCGGATCGTTGGAAACCTGTGCCAGGGCCAGCAGGCGGGCACAGACGTCGCGGGCCATGTCCTGGCTCACCGGACCGGTGATCAGGACGGTGCGCGCTTCAAACAGATGCTTGTCGACCTGGATCGAAGGCTGGCTCTTGGCCTTTTCGTCCTCGTCATCATCGAGGCGTGCAGGCACCGTGGTCGAATAGTTTTTCATGCGCAGGATTAAGCTCCCTTGGCTGTTGGACCGGCCGAACCGGCAGTTTCTTCCGGTTGGCGGACGTATCCGCCACACCGGCTTTGAATCATGTGTAAGCGATGTGACGGGCGCTCGCAAATCATGAGGCTCTCCTTAGCGCGAAAAGAGTTATCAGATTGGCAACGACCGGCCCGTCATTCGCCTTGCTGCGACGGGTTGACGACCGGCTTTTCCTTCCGGCCGACAAGCAGATGCCAGACCAGCATCAGCCCGAACGGCAGCGACGGCCAGACAAACCAGAGTGTGCCGAGGCCCGAGGTCAGGAGATTGAGCACAAAGAAGAACGCGATCATGAATACACAACCGCGCACCTTGCGCGGTTGCGCCCTCAGCCAGCGGCGGGCCTGTTCGAACCCGTTTGCGAGAACCTGAGTGTCCCGTTCCCAATCCGGAGGAGGCATGGTCCCTTTCGGCTCAGCTTTGTCGCCATCGCGCGGCGCCCCGCCTTCCTGCGGCGCGTTCCGCCCGCCAAGCCGCACGGCATAGGTTTCAACGGGATCCGTCACGTTCTTGACGTGTTGAGGTCCCAGCGGATCGAAGCCCAGGGCCATCCTGGTCTTGACCTGGTCATAGACCGACTGGGACAGCATGATACCGCCCCTGGGAGCGAGTTCCTGCAGGCGGGCGGCAACATTCACGCCGTCGCCATAGATGTCGTCGCCCTCGACCATGACGTCGCCGAGATTGATGCCGATCCGGAATTCCATCCGGTTGAGGTCGGGCAGTTCCGCGTTTTTCAGGGAAAGCTCGTTCTGGATATCCACCGCGCACTGCACGGCTTCCGTCACCGACGAAAACTCGATGATGACGGCATCGCCCCAAGTGTTGACGATGCGGCCGTTGTGGCCCTCGGTCAATGACGACATCACCGACCTGTAGGCCTTCAGCCGATCAAGCGTACCATCCTCATCCCGCTCCATGAGCCTGGAATATTGTGCAACGTCCGCGCACATGATGGCCGCCAGACGCCGCTTGACCCGTTGCATGCTCTTACCCCTGATCTCACACACCTAGGAATGGGAAGGGCAATGGGAAATTGCAAGGACAAATAAACGTCTTTCGCCCTGACCGGCGAGTGCCCGAAGGGATGTCAAGGCTCTCCGGCAAGCCGCCGCAACACGGACAGCGCGTCTTCCGCGTGTTCCTCCGGCACGAAAACATGATCGTGGAAAAAGGCGGCAACGACATTCGCCGAAATACCCTTTTCGGCCAGGGCCGAGGCAACGGCAGCCGTCAGCCCGACAGCCTCCAGAGACGAATGCACGGTCAGCGTGATCCTGCGGAACCACTCGGCATCGCCCAGACCAAGCTCGCGGGCCCGCTCGACCGGCAGGATCGCGGTGAGGCCCTCCGTTTCGGCGAACAGGCCGATCGGCTCATACTCGGCGAGTTCACCCAGGGACTTCGTCGCGAAGGTGCAGAACACATACGGATCCGGGTCGAGCATCGGCCGCATCTGCGCAATCAGTGTGTCGAGATCTGTTTCGCCGCTCATGCCCGCTCCCGTCTCTAAAATTTCCTGCGCATCAATGGCCGTTTCGGACTGCGCCTTGCAATCTCTTCAAATCCGCTGCGCCGGAACACGGATGCAATCCCGACAAAGCCTTCGCCCCACTGAAGCGGCTTGTCCGATTCGATGGGACAGGCATCGAGGAAGGCCGCGCCCTGTGCCCGGACATGTTCGACGCCGGCCTCAAGCAACCGTGCCATCAGGCCGTCTTTCCGGTAGCCACTGCGGATATAGAAACACGTGACCGCATGGGTTGCACGGATCATTTCCCCTGTATCCGTTTCGAGAGGCTTCGAGGTCTTGCCGAGCTGAAACCGGACATAGTGTTCGCGCGGTCCGCTCGCAATCCAGCCGACAGGCAGGTCGCCATGGTAGGCAAGCAGCCCCGGCGCGGGTCCTTCGGTCACCTTGTCATTCAGGGCGTCCCGCCGCTCGTCCCGCGTGAGCGCCTGCCAGTCCTTGGCGCGCAGGAACGGCCACATGCACCAGCAGCCGGAACTCGCCCCGCGCTGGGGACCGAACAGGTCGACCAGATCGTCCCAGCGATCGGGTGTAAGCGGGTGAAAGGTAACGGCGAGTCCAGTCATGTGGCCTCTCTCCTTCTTTGCGGAAGAGAAGACCATGAATTATCTGCAATCGGCAATGCGCGGGACGGCGAAAGGTCTTGCCGGAGACAGCGCCGCTGTCCCTTCCCGACCATCGGCCTCAGCTTTCGAACAGGATATCGAAGCCACCGAACACCATGCGCTTGCCATCAAAGGGCATCTCTTCCGACGGATGGAGCTGATTGTGCTCCTCGATAACCCGTCTGAGGCCGACATCGCGTATCTCCTTGGACGGCCACAGCACCCAGGACAGGACCACCGTTTCATCCGGCATGCATTTGACCGCAAGAGGAAAGGACGTGACCTCGCCATCCGGCACGTCGTCTCCCCAGGTCTCCACCAGCTTGAGCGCACCGTGTTTGAGGAAGATCGGAGCCGACTTCCGCACGAAGTCCAGATAGGCCGCCTTGTTGGCCGTCGGCACGGCCGCGACAAATCCATCCACATAACCCATGACGTCCTCCTTGCTGCTCAGGCGGCAGCTTCCAGACCGGATATATCGATCTTCTTCATTTTCATCAGCGCGGCACTGACCCGCCCGGCGCTCTCCGGATTTCCGGACTGCATCAGGCGCGGAAGAGCCCTGGGAACGATCTGCCAGTGAATGCCGAAGCGGTCCTTGAGCCAGCCGCACTGCCCTTCTTCACCGCCGTCTTTCAAAAGGGCCTGCCACAGCCGGTCGGTTTCCGCCTGGTCTTCGGTCAGGACAGAGATGGAGGTCAGATGACTGGGCTCGACCTGCGGGTTTCCGTTCAGGATCATGTAGGGCGTGCCCGCCAGTGTGAACTCGGCCACGAGAACAGGTCCGCCCGGAACAGGCCTGACAATCGTTTCCATCCGGCTGCCGGGAAGAAGAGAAACATAGTAGTCTGCCGCCTCCTCTCCCTTTTCGCCGAAGAACAGGCAGGTCCTGACCTTGGCCTTCGGCTCTGGTACGGCACAGCTTCGGTTGCTTTTTTCGGCAATCGACACGGCGAGTTCGGCAAGCTGCGCGGACGCGGCCGTCCAGCCCGGCTCAAACCCCATCTCAAGATGCTTGTCCCGTCCTTCCGCGGTCGCATGGCGCGCGCCCCAGACCAGGCGCGTTACGCCATCCGGACAGTCGGAGAGTTCGACATAGCCGGTCATGAAGGCGTCTTCACGCGGCACGTACCCCTCCGCGAAGGCATCGGTGAAGGTCAACCGTTCACCGTCGACCACTTCCAGGAACATGCCCGTATTTTCGAAGCGTTCCCCGTTCGGTCCCGCCATGACGGTGTTCATGCGCCCGCCCGGGCGCACATCAAGATCGACCTCCGGAACGAACCAGGGCTTCGGGCAGAACCATTGTTTCAGAAGCTCGGCGTCCGTCCAGCAACGCCACACGGCGTGCCGTGGCGCAGCAATGTCCCGGCTGAGTTCCAGTGTCAGGCCATCCTTGCGAATATGGACTTCACTCATTGTCGTTTCCTCCCTGTGTCACACCGAACAGCAGTTCGACGTAGCGGATCAGATGTTCGATGCTGTCGACGGCGATTTGTGGATCATTGCCCGCCTTTGCCAGAACAAAACCGCCCTGGATGACCGTTTGTGTGTGCAGCGCCAGCCCTTCCGGCCCCTGGGGCAGGACTACGCCCCGCGCCGCCGCCGCTTCCGATATGTCCCCGACCAGTGTCGCCGCATGTCCGGTAATGCTCCGGTTGCAGGCCTCGCGGATCGCCGGACTGGTCTCGTAAACCTCCTGCACCATGGTTCCGACGAGACAGGTGAATTCAGGCACCGTGCCGGCGACAATCGCCTTGCGAAAGGCGAGATAGGCGAGAACCCTGTCGAGCGGATCCGCGTGTTTGTGAAACGGCGCCTCTTCGAAGAAGGCGCCGGTGGTCTGCGACCAGTAATCCGCCGCCGCGACCGCAAGATCGTCCTTGGACTTGAAGTGATGGAAGAATGCGCCCTTGGTCACCCCCGCCTCCCGGCACAGATCATCCACCGTGGTCGCCGAATACCCTTTTGTACGGATCACGCGAAGGGCGGCGTCCAGCAGCTTCGTCCGCGCATCCTTCCCTTTTCGAGTAGCTGTCTTGCTCATGATCAAAACATACCGACCAGTTGGTATGCTGTCAATTGATTGCGCGCAGACAAGGTCAGCGCTCCGTCTCGCCTGGGCGGTTTGCCGGAAACAACCACAGCTTGCCCTCCCGTTGGTGGGGCTGTCTCATGAGTTGTGCTATTTTGTATGGCATATGGGAGGTAAGGCTCATGACAACCTTGAAGCCGGACTGGGTCAAGGAAGCAAAGGCCTGGGACAAAAACGGGGATCCGGCCTACGATTCCTCGAAAGACCGCAATGTGGTCCTGGCTGAAATTGAGCGAAAGAAGAAGGCACTCACGGCGGTCGAAGCCGAAGCAGAGAAAACTTTCTCGGAGTTCTTCAAATCTGTATTCGATGTCGATCCGAAGACCATTGGCTACACGGCGGCGGGTGGTCTGAGCATCCTTGTCCTTTTCAAGCTGCTGGTGAAAAAGGCGGGAAAGGAAATTGCCGACGACTTTTTCGACACGCTCGGCAAAATGAAGGTGGACGAAGCGGTTGACGAAGTCCTGCCCCCTTCCCAGAGAACGTCACCCGGAAAGCGGCGCCTGAAATATGCCAAGAAGTTCGGTGGCAAGGTCCTGAAGCGGATTGGTATTGTCGAGCTGATCGTGTCGGCACTCACCGCCGCGGGGCTGTTCACAACAGGTGCCGTCTACTACAAAGCCCTCAAGAAACTTGACGAAAAAGAACGGATCCTGCGCCGGGCGCTCCGCTACGAGGCGCTGACTATCGATCCGACGACTTACCGGGAAATCGGCACTTTTGCCCCTCAGGTCAACGCGGAAAGGGCTGGCATAGCGGACAAGCTGGAAAAGGGCTGCGTGCTGCTCTGCCAGATCACCGAACGCTATTTCCTTTACGACGAAAAGAACGACGACATCATTTTCCGCGAAACCGATCACAAAGAGGAGTCCATGAGCCTGAACAACGGTCTTTGGGAACGAGAAATCCAATTCTATCCGATCGGTATTTTCGGATCATTCCTCGTTCGCATTTCGTTGTTCTGCCCGGAAACCAAAGACCTGACGGTTTTGACGGAGTATGAGCTGCCCTACAGGACCGATGTACCGCCCGGTGACGCCAAGGGCAAACTGACCAGCGAACACAATGATTGAGTCACGTAGGGTCACTTGAGCAACACGAAGGCCGCAGCCCCGCCAAACCGGCATCAAGGGCTTTGCCGGGTTCACGCAGGCATGCGGTCCGCGCACAGAGCCATGTTGCACAGCATTTCGAACATGATCGACACGCCGAGAAACGCCGTGCCGCCGCTGGTGTCGAATGGCGGTGACACTTCGACCAGGTCCGCGCCGGCGATGTTGACCCCGTCGAGCAGTCGGGCGACCTGAAGCGCCTGGAAGGAATTCGGCCCGCCGACCTCCGGCGTGCCCGTGCCCGGCGCAAAGGCCGGATCGACGAAATCGATGTCGTAGGAGACATAGGTTTCCTGCGTCCCGACGATCTCCTTCGCCTCCGCCATGACATCTTCGACACCGCGCGCATGGAATTCCTCGATCGCGATCACCCGGATCCCGACGCTGTCCGCGAAATCCCGGTCCTCGTTGTCATAGGCCGTGCCGCGAATGCCGATCTGGACCACCCGCTTCGGGTCCAGGAGCCCCTCCTCCACAGCGCGCCGGAACGGTGTGCCGTGGGTATAGAGCATGCCCCCGAAATAGCTCTTGTAGAGATCCGTGTGGCTGTCGAAATGAATCATGCCGAGCGGCCGCGTTCTGGCCAGAGACCGCAGGATCGGCAGCGAGCACAGGTGATCGCCGCCGGCGGAAAGCGGCCGAATGCCGGCGTCGACCACGCGGTCATAGAATGCCGTCATGCGGGTGAGACTGTCGTCGACGCTGGCCGGATTGGGTCCGACATCGCCAAGGTCGGCGCAATTGACCAGCTCGAACGGCCTGACACCGGTCGCCCCGTTCTGCGCCCGGATCATGGTCGACATGTCGCGCAACTGGCGCGGACCGTGCCGGGGACCCGGCCGGTTGGTGGTACCACCGTCCCAGGGCGTGCCGATCAACCCGATCCGGACATCCTTCAACCGCGGGTTGTCAAGGCCCACATGCGGCAGGCGCATGAAGGTCGGCACGCCGGCAAAGCGCGGCAGCTCGAAGCCGGAGACGGGATGAAAGAAGGCATTGGACATGGGAGGTTCCTGAAACAGGGAAGAACGCGCAGGGTTGTGGATACCCATTCAAGACCTGCCCGGCATGAAATTCAATCCGCCAGGGATCACCAGGGAACGGCCTTGCCCAGATAATCGAAGAAACCACCGCTCTCTTGTGCGGAGAGCCCCTCCAGGACGCCCAGCAGCCTCTTTGCCGCCAGATCCCGTTCCTGGACCTCAAGCCCGGTCTTGGCAAAACCGTCCGTCAGGGACGTGCGCACGGTGCCCGGGTGCAAGGCAACGCAGACCGCCTCGGGTTTCTTGCGTGCCAGTTCGACGGCCACTGTCCGCACAAGCTGGTTGAGCGCCGCCTTCGAGGCCCGGTAGGCATACCAGCCGCCGAGACGGTTGTCGCCGATCGAGCCGACCCGGGCCGACAGGGTCGCGAACACGCTGCGCCCCGTTTTCGGCAGGAGCGGCAGGAAATGCTTCATCAGCAAGGCAGGCCCGATGGCATTGACGGCAAAGGAACCGACAAGAGCATCCGGGTCGAGCTCCCGCCAGCTTTTCTCCGGACGACTGTTCTTCAACGCGAGGGCGCCGGTGGCATCGAAGACAAGACGGAGGTCGGACGACCTTGCCGCGACATGCTCCGCACAGGCCCGGATGCTGTCCTCGTCCAGAAGATCCAGCGACGGATCCGTGGCCCGGCCGAAGCCAAGCACCTCGTCATACTCCCGGGAATGCCGCAAGGCCTGCACAATTGCGGAGCCGATGCCGCCGCTTGCCCCGATGACCACCGCACTTCCCGTCATGTAGACTCCTTCCTGCTCAGGAAAGGATACGCAGCATCCGCGCTTCGGGATTGCCGCGCCGGTCAGACCGACGGTTGCCAGGCCCCCTCGACATAGACCGCTTCCTCGTCGCCCGGCCAGGGCGGCATGGAGATGCAGATGAATTTCAGCGGCTCCTTCCCACAATTCCGGTACTGGAAGGCCGTGCCGACGGGAATGTCGATGGATACGCCCGGGGTCAGCGAAACGACGGACTCGTTGACACCGTCGGAGCGCCAGATCTCGCCCTGCCCTTCGAGCACATGCCAGAACTCGGAAACGGTCTGGTGCCGGGTGGCCCGGTTGACCTGGCCCGCCGGAACCGTCGAATGGATCATGTTGCCTGTCGGGCCGTCCATGATGAAGCGGATGTCCGCCCCGGCCGGAGAACGCGCGTCGGGTTTCTCCGGCAGGTCTGTCTGTTTCATGCGGTCCTCACAGGGTCAGGCCGTCTTGTTGAAGATCTCGCGGCCGATCAGCATGCGGCGGATCTCCGATGTGCCCGCACCGATCTCGTAGAGCTTGGCGTCGCGCAGCAGGCGTCCCGTCGGGTATTCGTTGATATAGCCGTTGCCACCCAGCAGTTGGATCGCGTCCAGCGCCATCCTGGTGGCGTTTTCCGCCGCATAAAGAATCGCACCGGCGGCGTCCTCGCGGGTGGTCTCGCCCCGGTCGCAGGCCTTGGCCACCGCGTAGACATAGGCCTTGGAGGCGTTCATGGAGACATACATGTCCGCGACCTTGCCCTGGACGAGCTGGAACGTGCCGATCGGCTGGCCGAACTGCTCGCGCTCGTGAACATACGGAATGACCACATCCATGGCCGCCTGCATGATGCCTATGGCACCGGCCGCCAGAACCGCGCGCTCGTAGTCGAGGCCGGACATCAGCACGTTGACGCCCTTGCCGACCTCGCCGAGGACGTTTTCTTCCGGAACCTCGCAATCCTGGAACACCAGTTCACCGGTCTCCGATCCGCGCATGCCGAGCTTGTCCAGCTTCTGGGCGACGGAAAAGCCCTTGAATCCCTTTTCGACCAGGAAGGCCGTGATGCCCTTAGGTCCCGCATCCACATCGGTCTTGGCATAGATGATCATCGTGTCGGCGGACGGTCCGTTGGTGATCCACATCTTGGAGCCGTTGAGGATATAACGGTCGCCCTTCTTGTCCGCGCGCAGTTTCATCGAGACGACGTCGGAACCGGCCCCCGGCTCGGACATGGCCAGCGCGCCCAGGTGCTCGCCTGTGACCAGCTTTTCCAGGTAGCGCTTCTTCTGGTCGTTATTGCCCCAGCGGCGCATCTGGTTGACGCACAAGTTGGAATGCGCGCCGTAACTCAGGCCGATGGAGGCCGAGGCCCGGCTGACCTCCTCCATGGCGATGCAGTGTTCCAGGTAGCCAAGGCCGGAGCCGCCCCATTCTTCCTCAACGGTGATGCCGTGCAGACCGAGTTCGCCCATTTCCGGCCAGATCTCGCGCGGGAACCAGTCTTCGCGGTCGATCTTTTCCGCCAGCGGCGCAATGCGGTCCTGGCTGTAGGAGCGGACCGTGTCGCGCAGCATGTCGGCGGTTTCGCCGAGGTCGAAGTTGAAGGATGGAAAATCGTTGCGGATCATGTTGATACCCTCCCAGGCGCCTCAGGGCGCTCGTATTTCACGAATTCGGTCAGCGTGCCGGCGTGGTCGTAAAGACGCCGGGCGCGCTTGTTGTGATCATGTGTGTGCCAATAGACCTTGCCGCTTGCGCACGGCGCAGCGTCCGCAGCGGCATAGACCGCCTCGATCAGTTTCCGTCCGACACCACCGCCGCGCAGGCCGGGGCTGACAAACAGGTCTTCCAGATAGCAGGTGGCTTCGTTCGACCAGGTGCTGTCGTGAAACAGGTAATGCACGAAGCCGACGAGACGGCCATCACGAACCGCGACACAGCCGCTGTGGCCGGTCTCGGAGAGAAGCCGTTCAAACAGGGATCCTGTGACCCCGGGGGCAAGGTCCTGCTCGTAAAATTCCAGATAGGCCTGCCAGAGGTCCGTCCACGCCGGCCTGTCAGTGTGCTCAAGCGCCCTGATGATGACATCGCTCATCGCTCAATCCTTCACGCCGGAAACGCTCATGAGCGTGAACAGGCCGGTGGCGACATGCACCTGGGTGCTGTCGTCCAGGCCATAGACATCCGCTTTCGCTATTGTCAGCGTGCGGCCCGGCTTGACCACCCTGCCCCGGGCCAGCAGCACCGGCTGGTTGGCCGGATTGAGCAGGTTGATCTTGTACTCGCTCGTCAGAACGCCGAAGTCGGGCGCGAACAGCGACAGCGCCGCGTAGCCGGCCGCGCTGTCCGCGATGGAGGATGTCGCCCCGGCATGGAAATAGCCGTGCTGCTGGGTCAGTTCGGGCGCCATCTTGAGTTCGAGGTCGACGGCACCTGGCGACAGATGGGCAATCTGCACGCCGAGATGGCTCATGAATTTCTGCGCGGCAAAGCTGGAGCGGACACGCGCGTTCCAGTCCGGATCCCGGGGTGACAGGTCCATTACGCTTTCTCCGATCTTGCACCGGTCGAAAGCTCTGCCATGCGCGCATGCGCGCCGGCCTCGACCTCGTCCAGTTCGAGCAGGGTCAGCTCGATGTCCCGTTGTTTTTCCAGGAGTTCGGCCCGGCGGGCGGCGATCCTGTCCAGAAGCAGGCGCAGCTGGCCGGATTCGCCCGGTGCACTGCCATACATCTCGATCATTTCCCTGATCTCGTTCAGGGAAAAACCCAGCCGCTTGCCGCGCAATATCAGCTTGACACGGGTCCGGTCGCCCGGCGTGTAAAGCCGCTGACGGCCCCGGCGTGTCGGAGACACCAACCCTTGCGCCTCATAAAACCGAAGCGTCCGGGTGGTGATGTCGAATTCCTGCGTCAGCTGGGTAATGGTATAATAGCGCTGCATGCCCGCTCCTTGTTGAAGCGCACAGTTTCGCCTTTTTACGTTAAAGTCAACACGTCTGTTTTTTAGTTTAAAAAACAGATATTTAAAGAATCACAACTTCAGGCCATCCAGGTCCGCCTCGGAGTGCAGCACGTTCAGGTCAACATCGGTGGAAACGCCCTTGACCCGCCCCTTGTCGTGATACTGCCAGAGAACCCAGCTGCCTGCATAGTCCGGCTGGTGCCAGATCGATCGCGCCCACAAGCGACGGTTCAGTCCGCTGCCCTTCAGATAGGTCTCGTAGAACTCGTCCGGTGCATAGAAGATCACCTGTTTGCCCCGCGCCTTCTCAACCAAGGTGGTGAAGGCGCTGATCTCCCGCAGCACCTCGTCGGCGGGGGGCCGGCGCGCGCAATTGCCTGTCAGCTCCAGGTCGAGCACCGGGGCCAGCATGTCGCTGTCGCCCGGCAGGATGCTCAGGAAGTTTTCCGCCTGCTTTTTCCCCGGCTGGCACAGGCTGAAATAGTGATAGGCGCCACGTGCCAGTCCTGCACTGCCCGCCCCGGCCCAGTTGCGCTGAAAGGCGCTGTCCTTGAAATCCCCGCCCTCGCTGGCCTTCATGTAGACAAAGGCCACGTCATCGGCTGCCACCTCGGTCCAGTCGATATCGCCGAGATGGTGGGAGACATCTATGCCGCGCACGGGAAAGCTGTTCCGGTCCGGTTCCCAGCTCATGAAGAAAAACGCCGCTCCGACAATCGAAATGACCACGCCGACCACAACATAGAACAAGGTCCGCAGGGTTGCTTGCAAGACATTCATTCCACCACCCGAAATCGCTCAAACCAAACCGATAGTGCCCCAAAACAATCCGGAATCATGCCAAAAAATTCGGCCACAGCGGCGCGGCCGCCAACTCCAGGACATTGCCGTCCGGATCGTTGAAATAGAGGCTGCGTCCGCCGGCCGGCCAGGTGACCTCGCTGGTCACCTTGACATCCAGTCCAGTGAGATAGTCGCGCCAGGCGTCCAGTTGATCAGCCGGAATGCGGAACGCGAAATGGCTGTGGCCCCTGGTATCGTGGCCCGGCACGATGCCACCGGGCGTTTCGACATCCTCTCCCGTGTGCCCCCGGTGAAAAACCAGGAGCGCCTGGGCCGGTCCCGCGTCATAGGCAAAAAGGCGCTCGCCGGCGACCATTCGCTTCAGACCGAGCACCTGCGAATAAAACGCATGGGCGGCCTCCATGTCGTCCACATAGACCGCGGTTTCCAGAATTCCGTCCAGCTTCGGCCGCATGGCCTGCTCCATTTGCACCGTATCCCGTTGGCCAAGCATAACGTGCTCTACGGGACTGTCGAGCGGCAGCTCCAGGCTGTGGATCTGGACCTTAAAGCGGAAAGTCGGGTGCCGTCATGACGGGACTGAATTCGGTGACCTGGTAGTCGGCGACACGTTCGGCCTTGAAGGGATCCTGCTCCAGGACGCGTTCAAGGGCCTCCCTGCTTTCCGACCGCGCCAGGATCACGCCTCCCGTCCGGGGGTTCTTCGGGCCGGAAGCCAGGAACAGCCCGTCCGCATACTGCGCCTCGAGGAACGCCCGGTGAGGCTCCAGCAGCCGGTCAATCGCGTCAAGGCCAGCGGTATAGGTCAGGTCGATTACAAAGAGGTTCATTTGGGGCGGGGCTTTCGGCTTCTTGTCGACAGTCCGGCCTGCCGCAGGAGGACAGGCCGGAGACAAGCGGGTCAGGCGACGGTCAATTTGACGTCGATGTTGTTGCGGGTCGCATTGGAATAGGGGCAGACCTGGTGGGCCTTGGCAACCAGATCCTCGGCGACGGCCTTTTCCAGCCCCGGCAGCGACACCTCCAGCGCCACGGTCAGGCCGAAGCCGCCTTCGGAACGCGGCCCGATTCCAACCGTCGAGGTGACAGTTGTGTCCGCCGGGACGGCAATCTTTTCCTGACCGCCAACGAACTTCATCGCGCCGATGAAACAGGCCGCGTAACCGGCTGCGAAAAGCTCTTCCGGGTTGTTGCCGGCCCCGCCGGCACCACCGAGTTCCTTGGGCGTTGACAGCGTCACCTTGAAGGAACCGCTCAGGGTTTCCGCGGCACCGTCACGGCCGCCGGTTGCCTTTGCACTGGTTTTGTAAAGCACATCTACAGCCATCTGATCTCTCCATAGCGGTCTGTATTCACTGGTCAATCGTTTTACATCGTTCAACATTAAATCGTGTACGATATAATTTACCCACATATACGCGTCACGGTCGGGCGTCAACAGGTTGCGACCATATCGCGCGCGATTTATAACGGGCACATGAACGAGACGACAAACCAGATGTCGCTTCTGGACGCGATCGGATTGTCCGCGCCCGAAGAGACCAGGAAACCGAAAAAGGACAAGCCGGCCAAGGCCGCCAAGTCCGAGAAGAAACCGCGCAAGAAGGCAGCAGCAAAAGCCGATGCCAAGCCGGCGACAGAGGATGTCGCACGGGTGGAAGCAAGCGCTGCGGCAGAGGTTGCAGACGCCCCGGCCCCGGAGCCATCATCGGCCGTTTCAGACGCAGAAACGCCGGATACCCCCGCGGCTGCGAACGGGTCCCTGCCACTCGACCAGTTTCTGTGCTTTGCGCTTTATTCCGCCAATCATGCGATGCACGGGGTCTACAAGGCGCTCCTGAAGGACGCCGGCCTGACCTATCCCCAGTTCCTGGCGATGACCGTCCTGTGGGAAAACAACAATGTGCCCGTCGGCACGATCACGTCGAAGCTGCAGCTCGACACCAACACGCTGACCCCGCTTCTGAAACGGCTTGAAAGCATGGGCCTGGTGACCCGCACGCGCAATCCCAAGGACGAGCGGCAGGTCATCCTCAAGCTGACCCGCAAGGGACGTGCCCTGCAGAAAAAGACCGAGCATTTCGGTTCCTGCATCCTGTCCTCGACCGGCCTCGAGATGGGGGACGTCATGGACCTTCAATCCAGGATCATGAAGCTGCGCGACAATCTGCGCGAGGCCGGCATCGACGCCTGACCGGCGAAACGCCCCTAAGAACGTCTTAGGGATCTGCCGGGCGCAACAGCGTTTGGCAGATCGTGCGTTTCAGGACATCCTGTGCGACTTCTTCCGGCCAGCCGCAGTCCCTGGTCAAAAGCCCCCAGGTCTGCACGCTGAAGGACGCCCACAGATAATCCGAGGCTTCCCTCGCGGACCAGGCTGCCTGCAAGGCCCCGTCCCTTTCCAGCGATCCTGTCAGGATCACGAGCCAGTCCCTCAGTTCCGACATCCTGTCTTCCCACGCTGCAGAGGCATCCTCGTCCGTGGTCCGAAGCCTGATCAGGTCCGAGGCAACGGGATAGATTTCCTGAACGAACCGGATCCAGACCTCGACCGCCGTTTCGAGCCGCAGCCCGGGATCGGCGATTTCGAAAGCCTTGTCGAATCGCGCCTTGATGTCGAGCCGCTCGTCCGTGCGCCGCACCAGTGCCAGGAGCAGCCCGCCCCTGGAACCGAAATGGTCGTAGACCGACTGACGGCTGATCCCCGCGGCGCGCGCAATCTCCGCCAGCGACACCTCCGCTCCGCGCGTAGAAATCAGGTCCCAGGCCCGGTCCAGAATTTCGGCGCGCGTCCGCGCCATCCTGCCTTCACTTGACACGTGTAAAGTTTCTCCCATATTTGACACGTGTAAAGTTACGGAGAGCGCACATGAACGTCAACCAGCAGGTTTCCCAATTCACCCATTGGTACGGCCCGGGCAGCGACGGCAGCTGCCCGACCGCGGACCAGTGGTCGCACATTCTCGGACGCGACAAGGACAAGCCGGTCACGCTGATCAATTTCTTCAAATTGCGGGACAAGGCGCACTACCCGGGCGGAGACGGCGACGCCTCCGGCCAGGACGCGTTCTCGAGCTATGCCTCGGTCAGCGTCCCGGCAATGGAACGTGCCGGCGGGCATTTTCTCTTCGTTGGCCCCTTCCAGGGCATGTTCCTCGGCGACGACGAGGACTGGGACATCGTCGCCATCGGCGCCTATCCGAACCTCGGGGCCCTGACGGCGCTCTATTCCGACGAGAGCTATCGTGGCGCCTTCCACCACCGCACGGCGGCCTGCGCGCGCCAGAAGGTCCTGGTCTGCGGCGATTAAAGCGGCAGGCCGAACCACAGGGCGGCAATGCCGAGAAAGGCAAAGAAGCCGACCACGTCCGTCACCGTGGTCACGAACACGCTGGAGGCGATCGCAGGGTCGACATTGACCCGGTCCAGAACGATGGGGATCAACAGGCCGGAAAGGCCCGCGAACAGCATGTTGATGACGATCGCCCCCCCGATCACGATGCCGAG
Source organism: Roseibium sp. Sym1 (assembly GCF_027359675.1). Classification (NCBI taxonomy): domain Bacteria; kingdom Pseudomonadati; phylum Pseudomonadota; class Alphaproteobacteria; order Hyphomicrobiales; family Stappiaceae; genus Roseibium; species Roseibium sp. Sym1. Next base: position 4,588,755 of record NZ_CP114786.1, on the reverse strand, counting down.
CCCGGGACTGGAGAACCACAGCCAGGCCGTGATCCCGATCAGCACCGCAAGGGCAATGCCGTTCAGCATGCTGACCAGGACCTCGCGGTTGAGCACGCGCAACATGTTGCGCGCGCTCAGCTCCTGGGTGGCGATGCCGCGCACCGCGACCGTCATGGTCTGCGTGCCGGCATTGCCGCCCATGGAGGCAACAATCGGCATCAGCACGGCCAGCGCAACCATCGCCTCGATCGTATCCTCGAACAGGGCGATCACCACGGATGCCAGGATCGCGGTGCCCAGATTGACCACCAGCCAGGTGAAGCGCGAGCGCGCAATGGTGACGACGCTGTCCGAAATTTCCTCGTCGCCCACCCCGGCGAGCGCACGGATGTCCTCTTCGGCCTCTTCCTGGATGACATCGACGATGTCGTCGACCGTCAGAACGCCGACAAGACGCTCGTTTTCGTCGACCACGGCGGCGGATACCAGGTTGTAGCGCTCGAACCGGCGGGCCGTCTCTTCCTGGTCCTCGGTCGCCAGCACCGCCTGTCGCGTCTCCTCCATAATGGAGGTGACCTTTTCCTTGCGCTTGGTGCGCAGGATCTTGTCCAGGTGAACCGAGCCGAGCAGCTTGAATTTCGGATCGACCACGTAGATCTCATAGAAGCTGTCCGGCAGGTCGCGCGCCTCGCGCATGTAGTCGATGGTCTGGCCGACGGTCCAGAACGGCGCCACGGCGATGAACTCGCTCTGCATGCGCCGGCCGGCGCTGTCTTCCGGGTAATCGAGTGCCTTTTGCAGCTGTGCCCGGTCCGCATAGGGCAGACCTTCCAGGATGGCCGCCTGGTCGTCCTCGTCCAGATCCTCGAGAATGTAGACGGCGTCATCGGAATCGAGATCTTCAAGACCCTCGGCAATGACGTCGTTGGGCAGCTCTTCCAGCAGCTGCAGGCGGACGGCCTCATCGATCTCGGTCAGGGCCGTATAGTCGAAGTCGTCCCCAAGCAGGCGAATGAAGGACGCCCGATCCTCCGATTCGAGCGTTTCCAGCAGGTCGCCGGTGTCCGCCTCGTGCAGGTCTGCAGCCAGTTCGCGCAAGCCGTACTGGTCGTTGGCACGGATGGCCGTTTCGACGGCGGCAATGAAATCCGGGTTGAGATGCTCTTCCTCGTCGCGAACGGGTATCGGCGGTTCAGGATGTGCGGTCACATCAAGCTCAGCTGCTTCGCTCATCCGGCACCCCCTTTTCGCCTGTTGATCTCAACCGGCACACCGGCGCCGGACCTCTCGTTCAGAACTAGCGTTTGCGAGGGAAAAGCGCCACCGGAAAAGCGAAACCGGTCCACAGACTTAGAGCGAAAACGCCCATGCACGGCCCAGGGCCCGCCATTGGCTGAACCTGTTCAAAACCCGGAGCATCCCTTGTCCCTTGCACTCTTGCGCAGGGTTTCCAGATAGGCCTCGACCTTGCCCGGCAGGATCGTTTCGTCGTCCGAGATGCAGCGCGGTGCCCGCCTGAACGCGCGGCGCGCCCGCTCGCTCTTCAGGCACACCCGTCCTTCCGCAAGAACCTCCTGCTCCGTGTACCAGAGCTGCTGGCAGGTCATCGCACCGAAGCGTCCGGGATTGACGGTGAGCGTCTGCGCCTCGGCTCTTGCCCCCGCCAGCAACAGCAGCACAAAACCGAACGCGGCAACCCGCTCGCGTTGGAACGGCCCGGTAAAAGCCGCTCGCGTCGCCTTCCACCGGCCACCGAAATGTCCGGATTTTCTCCTGTCGATCGCTATCGGTTCACCCTCCCGTGCTTGCAGGGACACAAAACGATGCAGGAATGCGGCATCAATAGGGTCGGGAATGACCGGCACACCCTTTCCGGAAGGTAGCAAACGGCTATTGCCACCTGCCAAGCCTTTCGGAATGGGGAGTGAATTCCGAGGAATAGGCCTCTGCCCGGGCCCGCAGCAGAAGCTGGCGGCCTTCCCTTGACCTGACGGAGACCAGCTCCGCCGGCGACACGTGCTCCCGCCAGTGTTTCAGGAAACTCTCGGCATGCACCTTTCGACCGGCAAGGGCATCCGGAACCGGATGAAAGTCCACCTGTGCCGTCCCGCCGAGGCCGCGCACGCGTCGCACAAGAAGGTACTTGGGTGTATCGACTGGCCCGAGCAACTGTTCGAGGCAGGTCAGGAACAGCGCCTGCTCCTTCGGCTGCGCGCCGTCCAGGCTGCACAGGTGGTCGCCATGCAAAAATTGCACGACCGGTGTCAGGCGGGCCGGCGCGCTCTGCAACTGCCTCGTCCCGGCCAGCGCCTGCAAGACCGCCTGTCCGATTTGCCTGAGGTTCCGGTCGAGGGACCGGTTCCTGAACCAGTGAACAAAGGAGCGGACCCCGCCTTGTTTCCGCAGGACCGTGAGCGCCAGTCCGAACACCACCAGGGCAACGGCAATCCCGACCGGTGCCGCAGCCTTGATCGCGGCGCCAAGACCGACACCGGCCACAAGGACGGCAACGGCCGCCACCCCACTGGTGCGTACCGCGCGACGATAGACCCAGGTCTGCGGCGCGCGGCGCACAGCCGCCATCGGTCTGAGCCGGGCCTCCGGAGCGCTCCTGAAAAGCGCTTCGGACCAACGCTCGACGAGCCCGGACCGGTCCGCGCTCCTGGCGAAGGTCGCCCCGTTCAGCCGCTCCGGTGCGTCCCCGCTCCACGCGACCCCGGCAAATCCGAGCCGGCCGAGTCCGGTTTCGATGAACGGTGGGTCGGACACGCTCAGCCCTTCAAACGCCTTGAACCGTCGCACAAGAAGCGCCGCATCCTGGCCGAGATCCTCGCGGATGGGTGCAGGTGACGGCAATCGGCCGGCGAGCCGGGCCGACAGGAAATCGACTCCGGGAATGCTCCCCTGCAGTCCGTTGTCTCTCGGCAGGTTCACACAGGCAAGATGCCAGATATTCGCGGTCTTCTGCGGATTGGCCGGATCCGTTCTGATGGCGCGGCCGCGCATCTGGTTGGACAGCATGAACGACCCGACGGTGCTGGCCAGAACCAGGCTGTTGATGCAGGGCGCATCCCAGCCTTCGCCCAGCAGCGATTGCGTTCCGACCAGCACGGTGACACCACCCTGCTCGAAGACCTCGGTGACCAGGTGCACGCTCTCATGCTGGAAGCCTGACGCCAGTTCGATTTCGACATAGTCCGGATCGTGCGGCAGGGAACGAATGCGCAGGTCGCCGCGCCCGATCCCCCTGGCAACGGCCGCCTCCTGGTAGAACGGCATGGCGGCAACCGGCAGAATGACCAGGGAACCGGTCAAAAGGCCCACCTTGTAGAAGTAATCCCCCCGCTGGCGCAGCACCTCGAACAGCGGCACCGCCCCGATCTTCACCGGTTCATAGACCCTCTGCCCGGGTGACGGCACCAGATCGCGATGGATGTAGTCGGTCAGGATGACCATGCGCAGCTCCGTCCCCAGGGCCGAGCTTTCAGCGGCAACGATCGACCGGATGCTCCGGATCTTGCCGAGGCTGTTGCGCAGCATCCGGTCGATCTTGTCCATGTTGGCGAGCATCGGTTTCCCGCCCCGCAATCCCCCAAAGCTTCGAAGCTCCTTCGATATCCGTTTCCTCGTGTCCGGATCGAACCACTCTGCACTCTCTCCGGAAAGGACCCCGTCCAGCAGTCTTTCCAGAAATTCCCGGTCGAGACCGGGTAATTCGGCAGCTTCGAGACTGAAGAGCGCCAGAGCCTCGGGCGACGGAGAGCGCCCGGCAGCCTTCAGGAACACCATGCCGGCAAGACAGAAGGCGGCATGTTTGAAAATCGCGTCTTCGTGCTCGGACGGTGACGCGAAGCAGGGCAGGTTTTCAAGCCTCTCCAGGAATGCCGGATCGTGCAGAAGATCGTGGGCAAAGCCGTTCAGGTTCTCGGCGAAGGCGTCGATGAAGGCGGTTTCCGCGTCCGTCGGCGCGGAAAAACACACGAGGTCCTGATGCGGGCAGAGATCCCCCGTCTTCACCAGCTCCGGAACCGAGATCTCGCAGTCGATCGGACCGCACAGCGCCTCGTAATTGTCCCACTCGCGCGCGTCCGTGTCATAGGGCGGGGTCGCGGTCAGCGAGACGGTCGTGACACGGCCCGGCAAACGTTGCTTCAGCTGAATAAGGGAACGCTGCCAGTCCTTGCGAAGGTGATGAGCCTCGTCGAACACCAGCGTCCCGATACCCTGGTCGATCAGACCTTGGAGGAGTTCCGGCCCCGAACCTGCCTCCGGAAAACCTTCTTCCTCGCCGGAAAGCCCGGTCATGGCGGCATGAAAGCCCTGATAGGTCACGATCGTGACCGGTCCGGGCCTCCTGATATCGAGCGAGATCCAGTGGGCGTCGGCGCCTTCTGGCAGGAACAGCTCCACAAGCCGGGCCTTCCACTGGGTGCGAATGGCCAGAGACGGTGCGAAAATGACGGCGGGCTTGCCGAGCCGGCGCATGACCTCCAGACCAAGGACCGTCTTGCCGGATCCCGGCGCGGCAACCACATGCAGTTGCGCATCGTCCAGGTGGCCGTCCAACTCGTCCAGCACACGCTGCTGGTAGCTGCGCCAGCCGTGTCTGAATTTCAGGTCTTGCACTATCTTGTCAAAATGCACGGCTCTCGCCCGGCTCCGGGAACGGTAACCCCGGAAGATGCGGGGGCTCGACAATATCGCGAGGTCAGGCGCCTCAGTCTCGCGCGCATTCCGGCGGGCTCGTGTCCATGGTCCAGTCGGCCACCCTGGTCGCGGGCAGCTTGGTCTTGAACTTTGTTTCGTTGTGAACACCGGACCCGGTCAGCAGGTTGACGTCACACTGACCGGCGGCGTCCGGATCAAGCGTGTCGTAGTAGCTGAAGGTATATCCGGCGATGAGGAATTCACCGCCACGATAGGCAATCGTGAGGATTTGCTCCCAACGGTCCCGGCCGATGGCGGAGTTTTCCGAATAGATCTTGAGAGACCCGTGTTCGTTCGCCTCCAGCCACGGCTCCTGCCCGTACAGGCCGCCGCGCCAGACGATATCCCTGGCGTGAACCGCCTCGACCCAGCCCTCGCCCGCGTCGGTATAGATGTAGAGATCCGCGCCTTCCTGCGTTTCGGACAGCACCGCACGATAGCGATAGATGTCGCCATCGACCGGCACGGTCGCCGATCCGGCGACAGATTGCGGGGCGATCATGGCCTCTTGGGCGGTGGCGACACGCGAAACAGCAATTGAGCAGCAGATAGCCAGCATCGACATCGAGACAAAGGCTTTGAAGGGCAGCATCATTGGGGCTCCGGCTCTCAATGGCCGTTCGCGACACAAGCTGGTCGACGCGGCAGGACATGTTGTTTGGCAGAAGAAAGCACATTCGGCGGGCCGCCAAAAGTCTGTTTGCGCGACAAGCCTTTCGGGAGCTGCAAGAGACCGGCTTCAAAAACCAAAAAGGCCGCCCGAGGGCAGCCTTTGATGCAACATCCGTTGCCGTTCGAATGGTGCGGTCGAGAAGACTCGAACTTCCACGGGTTTTACCCCACAGCGACCTCAACGCTGCGCGTCTACCAATTCCGCCACGACCGCATATTCGATTGTTCCCGGCGCCTGTCAGCGTCGAGGCGCTCCATGTAGCAAAAGGATTTTGGGGGCGCAAGTGCCCTTCTCGCAATAATTCACAGGCACGCGATTTTTCTTCAAGAAGCCAGGTTTGGCCCGTTACAGCGGCCCGTCGGTGCGCATCGGCCGGATCTCCGGCGGCCGCATCAGGACTTCGGTGATCGAAATGCCGATCCGCTCGCCGAGCAGCACCACCTGCCCCTTGGCAACCAGGGTCTGGTTGGCATAGATCTTCACGTCGTCGTCCTCGGCAACGTCCAGGTCGATCACGGCCCCGCGGCCCATCCGGAGCAGCTGGTGCACCGGCATCTCGTTCTCGCCGAGCACGACGGAGATATCGACTTTGATCTCATCGAAGGTGGTCATCGGACGTCTTGATCCTTAAATAGGGCGAACCCGCCAGCGCCAACCATACCACGGCACGGCCTGCCAGCTCAAAAAACAAAGAACTGTCATCCACATGTCACCCGTCGAAAGAGACACGATTTCCTTGAGTTTCCTGCCGGAATCCGGCGCTCCGCCGGTGGAATGGCGAATTTCCGACGACCTCGTCGATTACGACACGGCGCTTCGGGAAATGGACGAGCGGGTGAAGAGAATCATCTCAGGTGACGCCGGCGAACAGGTCTGGCTGCTCGAACACCCCCCGCTCTACACCGCCGGCACCAGCGCAAACGACGGCGATCTGGTCGCCCCCGACCGCTTTCCGGTCTACCGTACCGGCCGCGGCGGCCAGCATACCTATCACGGGCCCGGCCAGCGGGTGGCCTATGTCATGCTGGACCTGAAACGGCGCCAGCAGGACGTGCGCGCCTTCGTCTCAGCGCTCGAGGCCTGGCTGATCAACACGCTGTGGCAGTACCACATTCGCGGCGAACGGCGCGAGGACCGGGTCGGTGTCTGGGTGCGGCGTCCGGACCGGGGACCGACGGTCGAGGAAAAGATCGCCGCCATCGGCATCCGACTGCGCAAATGGGTCACCTTTCACGGCATCAGCTTCAATGTGGAGCCGGAACTGGAGCATTTTTCCGGCATCGTGCCCTGTGGCATCACCGAGCACGGGGTCACCAGTCTTGTTGACCTCGGCATTCCCGTGACCATGGCTGAAAACGACAGCGTGATGCGCGCGGAATTCGAGAAGATTTTCGGGCCGACCGTGTCTTCTTGAACTGTTCCGGTCCCGGTAAAACGAACGAAGGCAGGCCAGATGGCCTGCCTTTCTGTCTCGCAAACAAAAACGCCAACACTGGCCTGAAGACCGGACCACGTGCGGCAATGACGCATGGTACCGGGCCCTGGTGTGGCATCATCTACGCTGCCGGCTCCCGCAAAAACGATCTCAGCCTGTCCATACCGCCCGGCGCCCAGCCAAGTGCCCGCAGCTTGTCCGTGGCCATGATACCGGGCCTGTCGTCCGCGTTTTCCGGCAGTTTTCCGGAAGAGCCTGATGATCCGGCATAGAGCTCCAGCAGCTCCCGCCGGTCGAGCAGGAGATCCGACACGTTGAAGACATCGAACGGTTCGGACCTGTCTGTCTCGAGAAGCAATGAGACAGCATCGGCCAGGTCCGCGCCATGGACTTCCGTTGCCCGCCTGGGTGCGATGGTTTCCCCGCGCGTGAAAGCCCCGAACAGGGGCGACCATTTGTGGTCCTGCAGTCCCGGCGGCCGGCCATAGACCCCGGTTGCCCTGAGCACGCTTCCGCGGAATCCGTTTCCGCACAGTTCCGCCAGAGCCCGTTCTCCCGCGAGCTTGACGTCTCCATAGAGCGAATCCGGCCGCGGGATGTCCGTCTCGTGCAGCAGCTCGCCGCCACGGTGGTCGCCATAGACCGCCCGGCTGGAGAGAAACACACACCGCCGGCAGCCGGCAGCCTTGGCCGCCTCGAACAAGCGGCGGCTGCCATCCACATTGACGGCCCTGAAGGTTGCCGGATCGTCACCCTCCCCGCCCCGGAAACGGCCGGGTTCGTGCAGCAGCGCGCAATGTACCAGCGCGTCGGCCACGGGTAGGCCGGGATGGGGACCGGCCAAATCGAAGGGCTGAAATGCGGCCGGGAAACCGTCGACCTGTCGACGGCCGAGGATCGTGACCTGATGTCCGTCCCCGGTCAGCCGCGCCAGGATGAACCGGCCGACACTGCCGCTCGCTCCTGTCAGAAGAACCTTCATTCAGGACGCCTTGAGCGCCGCCCCGTCCAGCGGACCCGGCAACGCGGACATGTCCTCGGGGATGCCGTCGCCGGTGGCAAAGGCCTGCCAGAGATCGATCAGCGGCCGCAGCCGGTCCACCTTGTCATGGCCCGTTTCCCAGGGTTTTTCGTACTGGTAATGGAGCACATGGACCTGGCTCCAGTCCCACAGCTCCGGCAGGTTGAACCAGACATACTGCAGCATGTTGTAGAAGACCGGCAGCCCGTGCCAGTCGGGAAAGAAGCTCTCCAGGAAGGTCTGGTCGGTCCTCCGCCAGAACGCGTCCGGCTGATCGAGCCTGTCCAGCATGGCGGCAAAGGTGCCTTCGTCGGGCGCCGCCGTGAACACGCCGCTGTTCATGCGGTGAAAGTCCTTGAGGCTTTCATAGACATTCGGCGCGGCGCAGAATTCGGGATACCCGAACAGCTTGTCCAGGTTCTTCAGGACCAGCGCATCGGCATCGATGAAGACAACCCTGTCATAGTCGGTCAGTTGCCAAAGCCGCAGCTTGACGAAATTGTCCAGCGGCGTGTGGAACACCGGCTTGCCGCCCTTGGTGAACGGCGCCGCCTTGTGAAGGCGACCCCGTTCGTGGCGTTCGTTGAAGGCCTCGGAGGTCGGCAGGCGGTCGCAGCGCCCCAGACGGGGGCCGAAGCCCTTCAGGGTGTCCAGATCCTGCTCATCGACACCGGGCGTATAGAGCACCACCAGATCGGCGGATGTGCCGCTGTGGCGGAGCGAGCGCAGCAGCGCGGAGGCGCCGAGCACGTAGTCCTGGTTGGTCACCAGCGTCACATAGGCGAACCGGCTGCCCGGCGCCCTGTCGAATTCGGGAACGTCACCCATGCGCCGGCCTCAGGAGACGGATTTCAGGCGCGGATGCTCCGGATCGTGCTCGATCTCTTCGGCAATTTCCCTGGTCCATGCCGAGACGGCGGGCACACGGCTGCGGTCGACACGATAGGCATAGTTCTTGGCGACATCGACCACCTCGGTCAGCAGGCCGTCTTCCAGCGTGGTCGGGTTGAGGCCCAGCTCCAGGAACTGTTTGTTTTCCACCACCAGGTCGTTTTCCGCGGCTTCCTTGCGCGGGTTCGGCAGATAGGCGACCTTGGCGCCGGTCAGGCGCGAGATCAGCTCGGCCAAGTCACGCACGCGGTGGGTTTCGGTCATCTGGTTGAACACCTTGACCCGGTCCCCCTTGGCGGGCGGATTCTTCAGCGCCAGTTCGATGCAGCGGACCGAATCCTGGATGTGGATGAAGGCGCGCGTCTGGCCGCCCGTGCCATGGACGGTCAACGGATAGCCGATGGCGGCCTGGATCAGGAACCGGTTCAGCACCGTGCCGTAGTCGCCGTCATAGTCGAACCGGTTGATCAGCTGCTTGTGACGAAGCGTCTGTTCGGTGTGGGTGCCCCAGACGATGCCCTGGTGCAGGTCGGTGATCCTGAGACCGTCATTCTTGGCGTAGAACTGGAACAGGAGCTGATCCAGGCACTTGGTCATGTGGTAGATCGAGCCGGGATTCGCCGGATAAAGGATTTCCTGGGCTGCCTTGTCACCGTTCAGGGTCTCGACATCGACACTGAGATACCCTTCGGGAATTGCCGCGCCGACACTGGAATAGCCATAGACCCCCATGGTGCCGAGATGGACCAGATGGGCGTCCAGGTCGAGATCTACCATGGCGTTCAGGAGATGATGCGTGGCGCCGACATTGTTGTTGACGGTGTAGTTCTTGTGCTGGTCCGATTTCATCGAATAGGGCGCGGCCCGCTGTTCGGCGAAATGGATGATGGCATCCGGCCGGTTCTCCGCCAGCCAGGCCTTGAAAACCTCGTAGTCCCGGGCAATGTCAATCAGGTGGAAGCGGATGGTGTTGCCGGTTTCCTGCTTCCAGATCCGGGTGCGCTCCTGGATCGAATCCATCGGTGTGAGAGACTGTACGCCGAGTTCGGCGTCGATCCACCGGCGGCTCAGATTGTCGATGATGTGGACCTCATGGCCCTGGTCGGACAGGTGCAGAGACGTGGGCCAACCGACAAAACCATCACCGCCAAGTATCGCAATCTTCACTGAAACTCTCCCTGGATTGTACGTGGGGAACGATGGGGCGTTCCTATTGTTTCATCTGAAAGATCAGATCATTGCGATATTTCCATGACAACTCAACATCGAACTTCGCGATTGATACATCAAGGACCATTGGTCACGGGAAAGCCGTGTACCGGTCATGTCGTCGCGCGTATCTCGAACGCCCCGGTGGCCGGGCTGACAGGATCCAGATTCGTGACGGTATTGACCCGCGCCAGTGAAGGGCCATGCCAGAGCGCGTCCAGCATGTCCACGACCGTGTCCGAAGGTCCGGAAAACACGGCCTCGACCGCACCACCGGGAATGTTCTTGACCCAGCCGGACAGCTCCCGTGCTACCGCCTCGTCGGCGCACCAGGCCCTGTAGCCGACGCCCTGCACCCTGCCTTCGATCAGCACGTGAACGGTCAATGGATCTGCTGTCATCAAGCACTCCCTGTCAGTCGCTGGGAAGAGCTTAGAGCGCTTCGGAACCGGTTGCTAGGCCTTCGCGAGTGTCTCTGCGCGTGTGGCCCGTTTCTGCTCGTCCAGCATCACGATCAGTGATGCACCGACGATGACCAGAGCTCCCGGCCAGAAGGCGCCGCCCGGAGCAAACCCGAAGGCAAGAAACCCGACGGCAATGTTGAGTGGCAGCTTCAGGTGGTCGAAGGGCTGCACGAAGGCGGCATCGGCCTTCTGGTAGGCCAATGTCAGCAGGTAATTGGCCAAAACGGTCAGGACGCCGGCTCCCACCAGCAGCCACAACGCCGGACCCGAGGGCACGATCCCGCCCTCGCCCAGCGCCAGGAGCGCATTGACCGGGGTCAGCAGCAGCAGCAGGTAGACGGTGATGGAATCGGCCTGTTCAGTCGCGGTCAGTTTCTTGGTCACAAGGGACGTGCCTGCCCAGAAGGCCGCCGCAGCGACCGGCAGCAGTGCCGCCAGGCTGAAGGTTTCCGTCCAGGGCTCCAGAATCACCATGCCCCCGGCAAAGCCGGCAATCGTCGCCAGCCAGCGCACAGCTCCGACGCGCTCGCCGAAGAACAGCTTGGCACCGATGATCACGAAGAATGGCGAGGTCATGACCAGGGCGATCGCCTGCCAGATCTGGACCTGCGACAGGCCGGCTACCCAGAGCTGGATGCCGACCACCGCCAGGGCACCACGCAGGAGATGCCATCCCAGGTGCCGCGTCTTCAGAGCCGAAATGCCGCGACGCAAGACGAAGGGCAACGCAACGACAAGCCCGAGCGCATATTGCCAGAACGCCGCCGAGGTCGACGGCACGCCAAGCTGCATGGTCGAAGCCTGCAAGGCTCCGTTGACGAGGGCGAAAGAGGCCCCTGCCCCGATCATGGCAAGGGCGGCCAAAAGGGGTTTCCTGGAATTGGCCGACATGGCGCAGTCCTTTCCGAGCTTTGTTCCGTTATCAGTCAGAACAGTCTCAATAAGACACGCGCCCGCAGGCCATGGTGAAACGGCATGCGGCCAAGTTCTCTCTCATCCGGACTGTGACCGTCGGCTCCGGCGTCTCACCGGATCTGCTGACCCTTGCGTTCGTAGCCGCAAGGCGCTCGCGGGCTCCAGGTTTCCCTGATACCGCCGGTGGGGAATTGCACCCCGCCCCGAGAACTGCTCTCTCGTGTTCATTACGCCCACAACACGCGCAGCGCAATGGAAGCAATCAAAAAATTCAGTGATACTGAAATTTCGCCAATAAGGTCCGAGTTCGTGCCTCGGAGCGGTCTTGAAAGATACGGGGCCGGACATGAACCCGGCCCCGCTGTCAATTTAGCCGGCATCGTCCTTGGCAGCAAAAGTGACGCGGTGCGCCTCCCAAGAACCGGGAGGCTCAAGCTTGCGCAACAACGTGTTGATGACCGCGTCCGGCACTATTGCCGCCCTGGCCCGGTTCTGAGAGTACAGTTTGGCCGGCTCAGGCTCCAGATAGACGATCTCGACATGCGCACCGTAATCGCGCAGCAGTTTAAGAGGTTTCGCTCTCAGCTGGGCCGAAATGTTGGTGGCGTTCCAGACAAAATCCCGCCCGTTGCGCAAGTGATCGCGTGCCGCTTCATAGGCTGCCTGGATCACCCTGCCCTGATTACCCGTCGCAGGTTGACCAAGCTCGTCTCGCAAGGCATCGAGACTGACGACGGGAACATCCGGACGGTTCCTGGAAATCCAGGTGTCCTTTCCAGCACCCGGCAGTCCCGACATGACCGTCACGCGGCACCGGAAGTCTTCGAACGCCACGTAGTACGGATCCCGGTCGGGCTTTTCGAAAAAGGCGACCCGGCTTTCGTCATTTGCAAATGCAAAGGGCATTGCCAGGCAACCGGCGTCCTCGAACGTCTGGCGCGCCAGGGCGACATTGACCAGGATACTGTCCTGATCCGAACAGATCCGGCCCATCGCGTCGGCCTCGGCATGAAGGCACAGTAGATCCGGGCGGCACTTCCAGGATGTCTCGATGGCAAGACGCGCCGGATGTTCCCGTTCGATAAGCCAGAAGGGCAGTTGATGCGCGGCGATCAGACCGCACAGCTTTTCCCGCCAGGCGAAGGGAGCCCCTGCATCCCACAAGCACCGTCGGGCCATGGCCGCACCGACCCGGGAATGTCCCCTGGAGGTGATGCGGCCATCGTCTTCGGTCTTGGTCGTTGCCGGCTTGCCGACATTGTGGAGCACCGCCGCCCAGAACAGGCAGGAACGGTCTTCCGGGTTCAGTTGCCGCCAGGCTTCCATTGACACCAGCGCCTCCACGACCATGCGCGTATGGCGACCGACGTCTCCTTCCGCATGATGGACGGGGTCCTGCGGACAACTGTCCAGCAGCGAAAGATCCGGCCACAGCGGCCAGATTCGATCCCAGTCAGAGCGCCAACCGGGAGCGGTTGGCACAAGGTCTTGCAACTCGGCGAAAGACACTTTCTCAGATCGCGTCGGGATCATCATAGGCTCCTTTCACCGCCAGTTCGGGTGCGAAGATGTCAATCCCGTCCGCCAGACGATTGGGCAAGACCGGGCGGGACTGCCAGTGACCGTCCGCGTCCGTGATCGCCTGAATAAAATCCGCGCGGACGAACTTGAACCGTCCGGTCACGGACCTTCCCTCCTCCTGCTTCACGTAAAGCCCTTCCGCCAGATCGGAATCCTCCGTCTGCCGGTCGACCATCGCGAGGCGATTACCGGAAGCCAGCGCAGCCTCCCGCAGCGCTTCTCGCCAGTCTGCGGACTTGTAGAGCGACGGTTTGACCAAGCTTTCTAGCTGTGCGGCCGAGGTTAGTTCCCCCTGATAGACAACGGGAACCGGCATGACCGGCAGCCCGAACAGGGCGGCGCGACGCTCGGCGGTGCTCAGAAACCGTCCGCTTTCCCTGTCGAGAAGATCGAACTCGAGGAAGAAATGCGGCAGATGATCATAAAACACCGTGTGTTTGGCATAGAGCCATTCGCCATACATGACAAAGCGCGCGCCAAGCACCTCCCGGAACCTGTGCGCGTGTGCCGACGCCCAGGTTTTCAGAAGATCGAAATGCCGTTCGCGGTGTCCGCCTGTCAGGAAATGCCCCCGGCTTTGAAGCTGAAGCCGCCCGTCCCGGTCAAACGACACGGCACAATTTGCGCCATCGATTTTTTCTTCGACTACAAGTGTTTGCCCAGCCAGGCCAGACAGGGGCTGGTCGTCGGACAAGTCCCCCTGTTGCAGGCGTGACCCTTCCAGGTGACGCGTGCGTGGATATTTGATGAGATCCATGAGTTTGCTCAATGTTATCCGTGTCCGAAGCAACGCATTGATCCGTTCCCCGGTCCTCAATAAGACCGGTGGCAAAGGACAAACATGAACGGGAGCCACGGAAGGTGCACGTGTAGAAGCCCCGCTGCCGCGGAAGCTGTTTGAAACAACACTGTGCAAGATCACATTACATCGAACTGACCTGTCGGGTCTGGAGTGGCAATCCTGCTGTTATACGGAAGGCGCAAAAAAAGGGAACCGGTTACGGCCGATCCGGCCAACATGGCTGAAAGCCGTGTCCTTCGCACAACAGTCCCCAACGAGAACACCTGCGATTGACGGCCCCGTTGCGAGGGCATCGAGCCGCTTAGTCCGCACAGACCCGGTTCCGGCCGGCCTGTTTGGCCCGGTAAAGCGCGTCATCCGCGCGTACGATAACCTGGTTGACGGCTTCATTCTTGCCCGCCGTCGCCACCCCGATGCTCACGCGCAGCGGGATTTCCTTATCCTCATGCTGATGCGGAGTTGCTTCCACCGTGGCACGAATTCTTTCAGCGAGTTGGAAAGCCTCTTCGGGGTCGCAGTCTTCCAGAAGGATATAGAACTCCTCGCCTCCCGCCCGGGCGAAAACATGCGGATGGTCGAGCATCGTGTCGAGCAGGGAAACAAGATGGCACAAGGCCGTGTCGCCACAGGCGTGGCCATGCCGGTCATTGAGAAGTTTGAAATAGTCCACGTCCAGCACGAGCACGGACAAGGGAACGGACCGGTCCGCCTCCGCCGCGAGTTCGAAGAACCTGCGCCGGTTATAGGCTTCGGTCAGATCGTCGCGTTCCGCCGCGCGCGTGAGCTGGTCCTCGAGCTTCTTGCGCTCTGTAATATCGAGCATGGCCCCGGCAAGGCCGTTCACCTCACCGCTTTCCGAATCCCTCGTGACGGCCTTGTGAAAGGTCACCGTCCGGTATTCACCGGTCGCAAAGCGGACCTCCGCATCATAGATCTGGATCCCGCCCTCGCGCATCAGCGCTTCGTCGGCTTCCTCGTAGACCTTCGCCAGTTCCTGTGGCGCGACGTCATAGACACTCGACCCGCGAACCTTGGCCGCCGGAAGACCGATGAAGCCTTCGAAGGCCTTGTTGCAACCGCTGTAGATCCCGGCCCGGTTCTTGAAGAAGATCGGCGACGGCAGATTGTCGATGGCAGCCTGGAGGTTGTCCCGTTCAACGGCGAGATCCTGGCACCGGCGCCGCAGGCGGGCCTGTTTTTCCGCGATCCCTGCTCCACGCTTCAACGCCAGGGCGAGCTGCGCCGGGTCCCGCGAGGAGACAACTTCGTCCGCACCTCCAGACAAGAGGCGCATCTGTCTCTCGGCCCCCGGCACCTCCTCCACAAGCACGATCACGTACCATTGGTCTTCAACACGGGAGAGCAGCTCCAGACGAAGGCCGTCCGGTGCGTTTTCCTCCAGGAGGCAGATCTGGAAGGCGGCTCCCTCCTGTGGCTTGGAAAGATCGAACGGGTGCAGATGGTAGCCGCGCGGCAACACCGGCGGTCTCTTCCCGTCCGGAGCATAATAACCCACGCTCACCGCCTTATCGGGCGGCGCCGCTTTGCTATCGGCTCCGATGTCGAACATGATAGAGGCCAAGATCCTTTTCTGGAGCGCCCAGACTATTCAACATCGATAAATCCGGCGTTAATAATTCGAGCGATTGAAAACAATCGCCGGAATGGTTCTTTGCCCCGCTCGGGATGCCCTGTTCCAGAAGCCGCTGCCCTAACCTGTGCAGACCGGTTGCAGAAAATCGGAAATCTCGGCCGGCGTGCCGGCGATCAGCACCGGGTGCTCTTCCTCAAGTTCTTCCCGGCTGCCATATCCCCACAGAACGCCGATGCCGGCAACACCATTGGCATTGGCCCCGATGAGATCGTGTTTCCGGTCGCCCACCATGACCACTTCCCTGCCACCAAGGCTCTCCTCCGACAGGATATGGGCAATCAGCTCCGCCTTGGCGGAGCGCGTTCCGTCCAGCTCGGAGCCGTAGACCTTGCCGAAATAGGGCAGCAGGCCGAAATGCTCGACGATCTTGCCTGCATAAGTGTGCGGCTTTGAGGTACACACATGAAGCCGGGTTCCGGCCCCGGCCAGCGTGCGCAACAGGCCGGGAATGCCCTTGATCAGCGTATTCTCGTAGAGGCCCGTCGCCGTATAGCGCTCCCGGTAGTATGCGACCGCCCGGTCGAGCTCGCCCCTGTCCTGCGTGTCCAGCAAAACGCGGAAACTGTCCCAGAGCGGAGGTCCGATACACCAGCGCAGCTCCTCCGCGGCGACGGCAGGCGCCCCCATCTTTTCCAACGCGTATTGAATGGAGCGGGTGATCCCGTCGAATGGGTCGGTCAAGGTACCGTCAAGGTCAAACAGAACGGTCGTAAAGGGCAAGGGATTCTCCCGTGATCAGGCAAACGGAAACGACCCGCAACATCAAGTCGCGGGCCGCTGCACTAACGACGGATGAGACCGGCTGTCAATCCGCAAGGCTGACTGCCCGGCTCAGGAGAACTCCATGATCACGGCATCCACCGCAAGGCTGTCGCCGGGAACCGCCTTGATTGCGGAGACGGTGCAGTCGCGTTCGGCGCGCAGGACGTTTTCCATCTTCATGGCCTCGACCACGGCGAGCTGCTCGCCGGCCTTGACTTCCTGTCCCTCGGCCACCGCAATCGACACCACCAGGCCCGGCATCGGGCACAGCAGCATCCTGGACGTGTCCGGCGGCAGTTTTTCCGGCATCAGCTGGTCCAGCTCGGCAATGCGCGGGGTCATGACCCTGGCCAGGACCGAATAGCCCTGCCAGTCGAGCCGATAGCCACCGCGAACGGGCCGAACCTGAACGGTGACTTCGAGGTCCCCGACCTTGCCGGTCCACATCGGATCGCCCGGCGCCCAGCCGGCCTCCACGGTCGTGACCGGGCCGTCGCCGATCGCCACATCCAGTTCCACGGGTGTTCCCGGATAGCCGGCAGCCAGGCGGATGGGGACATAAGTCTTGTCGAGCTTGATCACCCAGTCCTCGCGAACGGCCCCGGAATGCGGCCGCAGCCGTCCCGGCAGATGATCGAGACGTTCCCGCTCGAGTGCCCCCATCGACAGCGTCACCGCGGCCAGAACCGCATAGGCCCGGTCATCGGGAACCGCCGGAACGAAGCCGTCCGGGTATTCATCGGCGATGAAGCTGGTGGCCAATTCGCCGGATCGCCAGCGTGGGTGGTTCATCAGCGCTGTCAGGAACGGCACATTGTGCTGAATGCCGTCGACATAGAAGGCATCCAGAGCCGCGCTCATGCCGTCGATCGCCTCCGCCCTGGTGGGTGCATGGGTCACCAGCTTGGCGATCATGGGGTCGTAGAACATCGAGATTTCCGAACCTTCGACAACGCCGGTATCGTTGCGGATCGTCAGGTGATCGGTCGTCATCTCCTCCGGCGGCCGGTAGCGCACCAGACGTCCGATGGAGGGCAGGAAATTCCGGTAAGGATCTTCGGCATAGATCCGGCTTTCCACCGACCAGCCGTTCAGCTTGATATCGTCCTGCTTGAGCTCAAGCGCCTCGCCGGCGGCAACGCGGATCATCTGTTCCACCAGATCGACACCGGTGATCAATTCCGTCACCGGATGTTCGACCTGCAAGCGGGTGTTCATTTCCAGGAAAAAGAAACTCTTGTCCTGTCCGGCGACAAATTCGACGGTGCCGGCGCTGTCATAGTCGACCGCCTTGGCCAGGGCGACGGCCTGCTCGCCCATCAGGCGTCTTGTTGCCTCGTCGACCAATGGCGACGGAGCTTCCTCGATGACCTTCTGGTTGCGCCGCTGGATGGAGCATTCGCGCTCGCCCAGATAGATCGCGTTGCCGTGCTTGTCGCCGAGAACCTGGATTTCGATATGGCGCGGATTCTCGATGAACTTCTCGATAAAGACACGGTCGTCGCCGAAGGAGGACGCGGCCTCGGATTTGGAACGGGTGTAGCCGTCACGCACTTCCTCGGCGTTCCAGGCAATGCGCATGCCCTTGCCGCCGCCGCCCGCGGATGCCTTGATCATCACCGGATAACCGATGTCCTCGGCGATCTCCACCGCCTGGTCCGGGCTCTCGATCACGCCCAGGTAACCAGGGACCGTGCTGACCTTGGCCGCATTGGCGAATTTCTTGGATTCGATCTTGTCGCCCATGGCCTCTATGGCCCGCGGGTTCGGACCGATCCAGACGATGCCTTCCTTGGCCAGCATTTGCGGGAAACTGGCCCGTTCGGACAGGAATCCGTATCCCGGATGAACCGCCTCTGCACCGGTTTCCTTGCAGGCGGCGATGATCTTGTCTGCAATCAGATAGGATTCGGCCGCTGTGGCCGGACCGATATGCACCGCCTCGTCGGCCATTTCGACGTGCAGCGCGTCGCGGTCCGCATCGGAATAGACCGCAACGGTCTTGATGCCCATGCGGCGGGCGGTCTTGATGACCCGGCACGCAATCTCACCCCGGTTTGCGACAAGTATTTTCGAAAACATGAATTTCCACCCGACTGGATCGTTTTCTAGTTTGTAGGCCGGGCCAGATTGGCGCGCAACTTATCCAAAGGGCGAGACGTGTTTTTGCGGAGCCGTAGCAATTCTCCGATTTTGCGCAAGATCGACGACAAAACTGGCATGAAACAGCCTCAGAAGTTCATGCTTATCCGAAAATTAACAAAGGTACTGCAGGAATTACGTAGGTGATTTAGGGAAAACCCAATGTTTAGATGCGTAGCGGGCACAATCCTGACGACCATGTTGCTGTCGAGCACGGTCTCCGCGGCCAGTTTTGGCAAGTGGAACAGCGGTGAAGTCAACGGGTTTACGCGATACTGGACAACCAACAGCCTCGGCGCGAGTTTCGTGGTCTGGTGTCATCCCCGGCGCACGGTCAACGGAACCCTGCTTCATATCGAAATCGACGGCGCAACGCCTTCACCCAACACGCGGATCAAGCTGATCATGGATCGGGAGATCCTCGAACTTCCCGTCAACGAACAGGGCTATATCGACAGTGGCTGCCCGACCTGTTCCGACAGTTTCGGCTATGTCTGGCACCGCTTGCGCGCTGCCCACACTCTGGCGGTCAAGTTTCACGACAACCGCTACGCCGGCTTTTCCCTGAAAGGGGCGCGCGAAATCCTCCCGGGACCGGTCTGCCCGACGGACTGGCAAAAGAAAAATCCCAACAGTTGAAACCGATAGCCTTTCGCAACGACCGACCGCCATCAAAAATGTCGAGGTTCCTTGTTTTTTAAGAGAATGTTAGCGCCGTCCTGACAATTTTATCAATAATCGGTTTGGGTACGGGTTATGCAGAAACTTCTTTTCACCTTGATTGCTTTCGTTTTCGCGCCCTTGTCCGCGCATGCGGCCGAGCATGGCAAGTGGCACAGCGACACCGCGCATGGATACGAGCGCTACTGGACCAGAAATTCCACCGGTGCGAGCTTTGCGATCTGGTGCCCGCCGGGGCACAATATCAGCGGTGTCCTGATCGGCATCGACATCAAGGGCCGCCGTCCGACACCGGACACCCTGGTCCGGATCGAACTCGACCACAAGCTCGTGAAATTCAAGGTTGGCCCGGACGGCTACATCCGCAACGATTGCCCGGCCTGTGGCGACAACCTGACCTATTTCTGGCACCTGCTGCGCTCTGCCGTGTATTTCAAGGTGCAGTTCGAGGACCGGCGCTACGCCGGCTTTTCCCTCAAAGGCGTCCGGGAGGCCATGCCGCATTCGGTTTGCTCGAACCAGGTTGCCTCGAACACGCGTTGACAGGCGCCGCACACGCGCGGACGACCGACCTATCCGTGTTTCCAATCACATCTCCGCCACGCTGTCTGCCACATATTGTGCGCCTCGGCTCACCTCGGGATATCATCGTCTGACGAGTTCCCGCGGTAGCTCAACCGTACATCTCGCAAGGCGTCTCATGCCGAGCCAGGAGGTAGACATGTGGAATAAGAAGTTTGTTGCAATTGCGTTTGCTTTTGCCGGTCTCACCATGACCACGGCGGCGGACGCGCAAAACAGGCGGCCGGACGTGCGCCAGATGACCTGTGCCCAGGCCCAGCAGATGGTTCTGCAGCATGGCGCCGTGGTGTTCACCACAGGCCCGCACACCTATTCGATGTTTGTATCGAACCTGAGTTATTGCGACCGCAACCAGGCGCTGTTCACCCAGTACGCCCAGACGCGGGACGCCCGCAAATGCCCGGTCGCCTATGAATGCAAGGAACCGCTGTTCCCGCGTGGCGGCTTCAACCGTTGGGACTGACACGGCGTGCCGCCACCGCACCAGGCGGTGACGCTTGTCCTTGAAAATCGAAGCTTCTCTCAAAATGGAGAGAAGCATCGATTTACCCGGCTAACATACCTCAGAGCGGGATGTTGTCGTGCTTCTTCCAGGGTGTTTCCACCTTCTTGGAGCGCAGCAGCGCCAGCGCCTTGGCCACCCGGCGGCGGGTTGAATGCGGCCGGATGACATCATCGATGTAGCCGCGCTCGGCGGCCACGAACGGATTGGCGAACCGGTCTTCGTAGTCCTTGGTGCGCTTGGCGATCTTGTCCTTGTCGGCAAGTTCCGAGCGGTACAGGATTTCGACGGCGCCCTTGGCGCCCATCACCGCGATTTCGGCGGTTGGCCAGGCATAGTTGATATCGCCGCGGATGTGCTTTGAACTCATCACGTCATAGGCGCCGCCATAGGCCTTGCGCGTGATCACGGTGATCTTGGGCACTGTGGCTTCAGCATAGGCGAACAGGAGCTTTGCACCGTGCTTGATCAGGCCGCCATATTCCTGCGCCGTGCCGGGCAAAAAGCCCGGAACATCGACAAATGTCACGATCGGAATACCGAAACAGTCGCAGAACCGCACGAACCGCGCCGCCTTGCGGCTGGCATCCGAATCCAGCACCCCGGCAAGCACCATCGGCTGGTTGGCGACAATACCGACCGTGCGTCCTTCGATCCGGCCGAAGCCGGTGAGGATATTGCCGGCAAAGTTGCCCTGGATCTCGTAGAAATCGCCTTCGTCGACGGTCTTCAGAACAAGCTCCTTCATGTCGTAGGGCTTGTTCGGATTATCCGGAATCAATGTGTCGAGGCTGGTATCGATCCGTTCAGGATCGTCGTAATTGGTTAGCTCCGGCAGATCGGCCAGGTTGTTCATCGGCAGGAAGTCGATCAGCCGCCGCATCTCCTGCAGCGCTTCCACGTCATTGTCGAAGGCACCGTCGGCAATGGACGACTTGGTCGTGTGAATGGAGGCACCGCCGAGTTCCTCGGCCGTCACTGTCTCGTTGGTGACCGTCTTGACCACGTCCGGCCCCGTCACGAACATGTAGGACGTGTCCCGGACCATGAAGATGAAGTCGGTCATCGCCGGCGAGTAGACATCACCGCCTGCGCACGGCCCCATGATCAGCGAGATCTGCGGAATGACGCCGGACGCCAGAACGTTGCGCTGGAACACCTCGCCATAGCCGCCCAGTGCTGCCACGCCTTCCTGGATGCGGGCGCCGCCGGCATCGAACAGGCCGATGATCGGTGCCCGGTTCTGCAGCGCCATGTCCTGCAGCTTGGTGATCTTTTCCGCGTGGGTTTCCGACAGGGATCCGCCGAACACGGTGAAATCCTTGGAAAAGACATAGACGGTGCGGCCGTTGACCGTGCCCCAGCCGGTCACCACCCCGTCGCCCGGGATGTGCTGTTCCTCCATGCCGAAATCGGTGCAGCGATGCTGCTTGAACATGTCGAACTCCTCGAAGGAGCCCTCGTCCAGCAGCACTTCGATGCGTTCGCGCGCCGTCAGCTTGCCTTTGCCGTGCTGCGCGTCGATGCGGCGCTGCCCGCCACCCAGCCGGGCCGTTTCCCGGCGTTGTTCCAATTCGGCCAGAACTTCCTTCATCCGGTCCTCCAATAAATCCTTGGATGTCGGCGTACCACGATCCTGCCACAAGAGCCTAGTCAGCACATGGGCTTATGGGGAAACTACGCCCTCTCAGGCCCTCCAGGAATAACCACACGGGTGATCCTTGTCACATATGTGCCGAATTTACCCGAATGCGGGTCAGCACAGCCTTTGCCCAACCTACATTCTGCCATAGCGTTATTGCATTCCGCGTCACGCAGAACTTGTTGCATCAGTTGATCGCACCGGGCCTGCCCGCTTGTCCTCCGTCCGGGAAGCGTTGCAGGCCGCGGCTTCATTTAAATCGGAGCACAATCATGTCCGAAAAGTTTGTGGTTGAACATTGCGAGGGCGTCGTCACGCTTGCCCGTCTCCAGTTCTTTGATATCAGCCGGTCAGACCTCAAGGAGGAACACAAGGCCTGGCTCAGGCGGCATGTCGTTCCGCTGCTGAGGGGCAATGGCAGCATCAGCGTGGTCGGCCTGTCCAGCAGAAGCGGCAAGGCCGCCTTCAACCAGGCCCTGTCCAAGAAACGGGCCGTTGCCGTCCAGCTCTTCCTTGAGGAAAGCCTCCAGAAAAGCTTCCCATTCGACCTCGTCGACGGTCTCGGCGAATCCCTGGCCGAGGAGATGGGCCAGGAAGATGGTGTCGAGGACGGCCAGTTCCGGGCCGTCATGATTTACGTGCACTCGCTGCCGACGCCGCCCAATCCGAAAGTCATCAAGACGCCGAAGAAGATGAAGCCGAAACCGAAGAAGGCCTCGACCTTGTGGGTCGGCATCGGCGAAAGCCATTCCGGCGACCTCGTCGCCGTTGGGCGCTACAACTGGAACGGCCGCCTCTACAGGGCCAGCGCGGATGACGGCGGTTTCGTCGACTATGTGGACCTCATGGCGGATGGCTGGAAGCTTGGCGGCGGTCTCGGCGGCAGCGTTGGCGCGATTGTGATCGTGGCCCATGGCGTGAAGTCGCCGCACGAGTTCAACAAGAAGGGGGAATGGTCCGACTGGGATCTCGATCTCGCCATTGGCGGCAAGCTGGGCGACGTCCTCAAGGGCCTCAAGGGCATCGGCAAGATCGTCACGACCATGGAGAAATACGAGGAACTCAGCCATGCGGCGATCGAGATCACCAAGAACAAGGGGTTCGTGAAAAAAGGCCTCTACACAATTCCGATGCTCGGCGTCGGGGCGGGCCTGCATGTCTGGACGGGCCGCAAATACGGAGATGTTTCCGTGATCTCGGTTGGCAGAACCAAGATGACTTAGGTCCTGCTTTCTCCTGCTTGCCAAAACGGGCCGGGACGTCCTGTCTTCCGCGCTTCCCGTTCCGGAAAGTCCCGCCGTGAACTGCACAGTGAACGCGCAATTCGCGGTGGCCGAACGGAAACCGGAAGTGCCACGGGACGCCCTCCCGGGGAGGAGGTTTCCAGTTCGCAAACGTCCTTGTCCGACCTGTGAAGCAGATTGTTGCGGCCATTTCCGGTGGACCTCGAAGAGGCGGCCAAACGGGACGAACATCAGGTTTTCGCGGCCGATTTCAACTCGATTTCAACTCGATGCCCAATTTGCAGGCACAGGCGCCGCGACATTGCTCTTTGACAGCTTTCAGAATTTTGCCATGATTGCTCAAGAAGGTAGCATAGGTGAAGGGGAGGCAATGTCGGACGAACGCACGTTCTTCAACGAAATGCTCGACGAGGCAGGCGCGCCGCGCCCGTGCTATGCAAGGCTCGCCAAGTGGCTGGACGACAAGCCCGCCAATTTCCTTTCCCGCAAGAGCAAGGACGCCGAAACGATCTTCCGCCGGCTCGGCATCACCTTTGCGGTTTATGGAGCCGAGGAAGCCACCGAACGGCTCATTCCCTTCGATCCGATCCCACGCATCATCTCGGCCGCGGAGTGGCGGCGCCTGTCCGCGGGCATCGACCAGCGCGTGCGCGCCCTGAACGCCTTTTTGCACGACATCTACCACCGCCAGGAGATTATTCGGGCCGGGCGGATACCCGCCAACCTCATTCTGCAGAACGAGGCCTTCCTGCCCGAAATGGCCGGCTTCACACCGGCGCGCAAGGTTTATTCCCATATCATCGGCACGGATCTCGTGCGGGTCTCGGAAAACGAATTCTACGTGCTGGAAGACAACACCCGCACACCGTCCGGCGTCTCCTACATGATGGAGAACCGCGAGACGATGATCCGGCTGTTTCCGGAATTGTTCCAGACCCACCACGTCGCCTCGGTCGACCAATACCCCGAGAACCTCTTGCAGACGCTGGAGAGCGTCGCGCCGGACCCCTCGAAATCCAACCAGACCATCGTCGTGCTGACACCCGGGATCTACAACTCAGCCTATTTCGAACATGCCTTTCTGGCGGATTCCATGGGGGTCGAGCTTGTCGAGGGCCGGGACCTCTTCGTCGATGCCGGCCATGTCTACATGCGCACGACGCGGGAACCCCGGCAGGTCGACGTGATTTACCGGCGCATCGACGACGCGTTCCTGGACCCCCTCACCTTCAATCCGGACAGCATGCTCGGCGTACCGGGTCTCTTCGACGCCTATCGTGCGGGCAATGTCACCATCTGCAACGCTCCCGGCACCGGCATCGCGGACGACAAGGCGATCTACGCCTATGTTCCAGACATCATCGAATTCTATACCGGTCAAAAACCGATCCTGAACAACGTGCCGACCTGGAACTGTTCCCGGCCGGATGATCTCGCCTATGTGCTCGACAACCTCGAGGACATCGTCGTCAAGGAAGTGCACGGGTCAGGCGGATACGGCATGCTCATCGGCCCGACGGCCTCAAAGCGGGAAATCGCCGAGTTCCGGAAAATTCTCGAGACAAATCCGGGCAATTACATCGCGCAGCCCACCCTGGCCCTGTCCGCCTGCCCGACCCATGTGGCCTCGGGTGTGGCGCCGCGCCATGTGGATCTCAGGCCCTTTGTCCTGATCGGGGACCAGGTGCGCATCACGCCGGGAGGCCTGACACGGGTCGCCCTGAAAAAAGGCTCGCTCGTCGTCAATTCCAGCCAGGGCGGCGGCACCAAAGACACCTGGGTTCTGGAGGATTGAGAAAC
This sequence comes from Roseibium sp. Sym1, assembly GCF_027359675.1. Taxonomy (NCBI): domain Bacteria; kingdom Pseudomonadati; phylum Pseudomonadota; class Alphaproteobacteria; order Hyphomicrobiales; family Stappiaceae; genus Roseibium; species Roseibium sp. Sym1. The sequence goes on along the minus strand of NZ_CP114786.1, from coordinate 4,564,066 downwards.
AGATGCTTGGAAGAACCGCCTCTTCGCTGTTTTGGCTGTCCCGCTACTTTGAGCGTGCCCAGAACCTGACCCGCTTGCTGGAAGTGGCCTATCGCGGCGCCATCATGTCCCATACCGGCCAGGAACACGGCACCCACTGGACCTTTGCCCTGGCCAATTCGGGAACGGAGGCCGGCTACAAGGAGAAGTATGACGAGCTGACAATGCGTCAGGTCACGTCCTACATGATCTTTTCAAAGGACAATCCCTCGAGCATCCGCTCCTGCCTGGAACTTGGCCGCAACAACGCGCGCGCGGTTCGTACCGGCATCACGGCGGAACTCTGGGAAGCCATCAACACGACCTGGATCGAATTTGCCGAGACCAACCCCCAATCGGTCACCCAGGACAAGCTGCCCGATTTTCTCGCCTGGATTAACCAGCGCGCGCACCTGTTTCGCGGGGCCCTGCTCAACACGATCCTGCGGGACGACGGATATTTCTTCAGCCAGATGGGCAATTTCGTGGAGCGGGCCGACAACACGGCGCGCATCCTGAACACGCAATGCTGGTCGCTCCTGCCGGACAACGACATTGTCGATGACGGGGCCATGGAACGCTATCAATGGTCAGCCATCTTGCGCGCCTTGTCCGGGCGCCGGAGTTACCGTTTCGCCTATCCGAATTCCCGGCTGAAGGCCTTCAACATTGCCGAGTTCCTGATCCTGCGGACGGAAATGCCGAGATCCCTGGCCCACTGCTACGACTGGATCGCGGAAACGGCCGAGGATCTCGCCCAGTTCTACGGTTCCCGTGAACCAAGCCTCGACCTGGCGGCGGACCTGTCGCGCGAGCTCACGGAAAAACAGATGCACGAGATCTACCAGCAGGGACTGCATGAGTTCCTGACCGATTTCATCGGCAAGAACAACCAGTTCGCCCACCAGCTCTGCGAAGACTACAATTTCTCCTGACCTTTCAACCCGACCCGGTGCCATATGCGACTGACCGTCCGACACACCACCCGCTACCGCTACGAGACCCCCCTGGCCAACGCCATGCAGCAGTTGCGGCTGACCCCGGAAAACGGGCCCGCCCAGACGATCGTCGACTGGTCCATCGAAGCGCCGGGCATCGAACGCGCCACCACCTACAAGGACGCTTTCGGCAACCAGGTTCACATGGTGTCCCGCAGCGAACCGGTTGAGGACGTTGAAATCACCGCCACAGGCATCGTCGACACCACCGACACGAGCGGCGTGCTCGGTTTTGAGCCCGACGCCGGGGCCCCACCGCGGCTTTACACCCGCGTGACCCCGCTGACCCAGGCAAACCAGGCGATCCGCAAATTGGCGGCCCACGCGGAAAGTCACGACAAGATCGCCGGCTTTCACGCACTCATGCACGCGATCCGCGACAAGGTCGATTACAAGACCGGCGTAACGGAAACCCATGCCCCGGCGACATCCGTCCTGGCGGCCGGCGAAGGCGTCTGCCAGGACCACGCGCATATCTTCATCGCCGCCGCCCGCTCCCTCGGCATTCCTGCCCGCTATGTCTCGGGCTATCTGCTGCTGGAGGATGAACAGGCCTCCGAGGCGCACCACGCCTGGGCGGAAGTGATGATCAACGGTCTTGGATGGACCGGATTTGACATATCCAACACTATGTGTCCGACAGATCGCTATATTCGCTTGACGGTTGGCCTTGATTCCCGTTCTGCTGCCCCGATCAGGGGGATCCGTTTTGGCGGGCTGGAGGAAAACCTGCAGGTTGAAGTGGACGTGGTGCAGGCCGCGTTTCAGCAGCAACAGCAGTGAACGTCCATTCCGGACGCCGGAGCCGGTTGTTCCCCGACAGACTTTTGCGTGACCTTGCCTGAAGGGCTTGAGAATGACCTATTGCGTCGGCTTGAAACTGGACCGCGGACTAGTGTTCGCCGCGGACACCCGCACCAATGCGGGTGTCGACAATGTCTCCGTCTACAAGAAGCTGCATGTCTGGGAAGAGCCCGGTGACCGGGTGATCACGCTGCTGTCTGCCGGCAACCTGGCTGTCACGCAGGCCGTCATTTCGCTGCTCACCGAACACATAGGCACTGCAGATTCCGAACGTGCGACCCTGATGACCGCCAAGACCATGTTCCAGGTCGCCCGCCTGGTCGGCAGCGCCGTGCGCGAGGTCAAGGCGATCGACGGTGAAGCGCTTGCGGCCAGCGCCGACAATTTCTTCGTCACCTTCATTCTGGGCGGGCAGATCAAGGGCGAGGAACCGCGGCTCTTCCAGATCTACGCAGCCGGCAACTTCATCGAGGTCTGCGAGGACACACCGTTTCTGCAGATCGGCGAGCACAAATACGGCAAGCCCATTCTGGACCGGGTCACGCGCTCCGACATGCGTCTCGGCGAGGCCGCCAAGCTGGTGCTCCTGTCCTTCGACAGCACCCTGCGTTCCAACCTTTCGGTCGGCATGCCGATCGACATGCTGCTCTACAACACCGACACCTTCTCCACCGACCGCCAGGTGCGGATCGAACAGGACGATCCCTATTTCCAGAAACTCTCCCGCGGCTGGTCCGACAAGCTCCGTCAGGCCTTCGCCGAGATCGAGGAATTCGAGGTGTGACGCCAGCGCGGCCCTGTCAGCGCACCGTCACATTCGGGCATTAGAAGCAGTCCGGCCCCGTCCGGAGAATGAGACCCAATGAACCAGTCCAGCGCCGTCGCAGACCTCGAAGACGTTTCCTGGACCCGGGAACCCGCACAGGAACCACTTCAAGAGAACGACGCCGCGATCCATGCGGTCCGCGAAATGATCAAGGCCGACAAGCGCGGCCCTATTGTCGAGCTGCTCAAACGCTGGGACCCTGTCGACGTCATGCAGCTGCTCACACGGCTGCGCCTGAAACACGCCCGCAAGCTGTTCCAGTGGCTGCCGGCCAACCCGTCGATCAAGGTTGTCGCAGAACTGCGTCCGGAATTCCGCTCCCTTCTGATGGAAGAATCCACGCTTGAGCAGTTCCACGACATTCTGGACGGGCTGGATCCGGAAGACGCCGTCGAGATCCTGAACGAGTTTCCGGACGACGTCGCCCATGAACTGATCTCCCGCTTGGAGGATATCGACGAAATCGGCACGCGTGGCGGTTACGCCGACGATACGGCAGGCCGGGTAATGGCGCGTAAGTTCGTTGCCTTGCCGGAACACTGCACCACCGGCGAGGCCGTGGCCCAGATGCGCGCGGAAGCGGACCGTATCCGCAAGATCTTCACAGTCTATGTCACCGATGACGAAGGCAAGCTGACCGGAACCGTGGAGGTTGGCCGGCTGCTGCTGGCGCCCGCCGACACGCCGCTGCGCGACATCATGAACCGCGACGTGCTCACCGTCTCCGGCGACACCGACCAGGAGGAGGTGCTGCGCCTGGCACGCAAGCGCGACATGCGCACCGTGCCCGTGGTCAGCCCGGAAGGGTATCTGATCGGACGTGTCACCCCGAAGCAACTGACCCGGATCGCCTCTGACGAGGCCAACGAGGACATGCTGCTGATGAGCGGCGTGTCGGCGGAATCGCGCTCGGACGACACGGTGCTGAGAATTGTCAAAAGGCGCCTGCCCTGGCTGCTGGCCGGCCTTGTCGGCGCCAGCGTGGCCGCCACGGTCGTCGGTTCCTACGAGGACCAGCTCGCAGAAGCCGCGATCCTGGCGGCCTTCATTCCGGTCACCATGTCCATGGCCGGAAATGCCGGCCTGCAGGCCTCTGCCGTGGCCGTCCAGGGCATCGCGACCGGCGCATTGTGGACCAGTGACATCGTCTACAGGCTGATGAAGGAGCTGTTCGCGGCGCTCTGCAACGGCACCGTCGCCGGCACGATCCTGGGCTGCCTGGTTCTCGGAGCATCGCTTGTGGTGCCGCTGGAGGATCCGGCACGGCTTGCCCTTGCCACGTCCCTGTCGCTTCTCTGCGTGACCACCCTCGCCGCCATGGTCGGCGCCACCGTGCCCATCCTCCTCGACAAGATCGGCATCGACCCCGCCATGGCCATCGGCGTCTTCATCACCTCGTCCAACGACGTCCTCGGCGTGCTCATCTTCTTCCTGATGGCAACCACGTTCTATCTTGGGTGAGAAAGGATGCTCTTGAAAACTTCCAAACCAAAGAATCAGCTCGCCCGCGACGTAGATGAAGTGATCAAATGACGAGGTTTCGTGAACTCAGCGGACCCAAGACTCTTCATACTTCCGGGAAACAACGCTTAAGACACTCTGGCCCAAGCGCTCCTTACCCTTCCCGCAAGATCAGGGCCGCCGCGTCGAGTTCCTTGCGTTTGTAGGCGCGGATCTGGGCGGCTTCGGCGTCTTCGCCCCAGCGCTCGATGTTGAAATCCTCTTCCACGTGAGCCGCTTTCCAGACGGCGTCCGGGTCGAGACGGTTTTCCTTGAGCGCCAGCGCCAGCAGCGCGGAGCCGGTCAGGCTGGTCGCCGTGTGCAGCGCCGCCAGCCGCAATGGCGTTTCACCCGCAATGCGGCCGCGATAGGCCGCCAGGAGCGCGTCCGGTTGCGGGGCATGGATCAGCCCCTCGATCAGCACGAACCGGCCGCCGAGCAACCCGCCGGCCCAGTCGACCACCGGATCCCACAACCGCCGCTGGGTCTCGACCAGGGTCTCCGGATCGTCGGCGCGGTAGCAAAGCGCATCATTGCCGGCAAACCTGGTGACGTCGTCGGCGACCTCATCGAAGCGGATACTGACGGCGTCCTGGGCCGAATTGGCGATCCGGGTCAGCGGCATGTTCGCCGGGTTGATTTCCTTTTCCTGCGCTTCCCACTCTGCGGCAACGGCGGCACCGAGCGCCTCGCTGGGCAGGAGCAGAAGAGCCTTGCCCGGGGTCTTGACCGGCCGGCCATCCAGATGAATGGCATAGCCACCATCGGCGGCAACATGCGTGGCAGCCTTGTAGAAACGCTTGGGCAATTCGCGCTTCGAGAGTTCGCGCGCGCGCTGCTCGGGATCTTTTGCCGCTTCTTCCTGTGCCGCTTCAAGAAAATCGCGCATCAGATTGTTTCCTTGTCGAATTTCAATATTTCAGAAAGCGCATGATCGAGACGATCAAACTCGTCGATGATCCGATCTGCACCGCCTTCCACCAGCCGGGACTGGTCATGATAGCCCCAGGTGACGCCGAGCGCATGCGCGCCGGCCGCCTTGGCCATGGCCATGTCAAAACCGGTGTCGCCGACCATCAGTGTCCGGTCCGGGTCCGCCCCGGTTTCCGCCATGGCCTTCAGGACCATGTCCGGATGGGGTTTCGACGGCGACGTGTCCGCCGTCTGGATGGTGATGAAACGACCGTGAAGGTCATGCTTGTCCAGCATGTGCCGAACGCCTCGCATCGCCTTGCCTGTAGCAATGCCCAGAAGCAGGTCGTCACGTTGGTGCAACCGCTCAATCGTTTCACGCGCGCCCGGATAAAGCGGATCCAGATCCAGTCCCTGTTCCCGCCTTGCGATCTTCGACTGCCTGTACGCAGCCGCCATGGCCGGTACCTTGTCCAGATGGGACGGCCCGACCAGGTCGAAAAAGGCTTCCTCAAGCGATCGCCCGACAATCGACAGGGCTGTTTCCCGGTCCGGCATCGCAAGCCCGACAGCGTCAAACCCGACCTGCAATCCGTGCAGGATGGTGTTCTGGCTGTCCACCAGCGTGCCGTCGACGTCAAATAGGATCAGATACATGGAAGGCCTGTTCATGGGGCTGTTGCGGCCCGCATGTGCCGGGTTTTCGTCCAAGCGTCAAGGTGCATCGGCATGCACCGACGCACGACGCAGGGTTAGTCACGAAAGTCTGCCTGGAACCCAGTAATTTTACCAATAGGCAAAGTCTTCCCATGTTAACCCTCAATTAACCGCCAAACTTTGGATATCCCCTATTTTGGACGGGCGCCCGAAAATTGCCTCTTTATCTTGGGAAACGGTCTTACGATCCGGCGCTTCAGGTTTGGTTAACCACGTTTCTAAACGCACTGGTTACCTTAACCGATGATAATCATGAGTGCGGGTGGGCACGATCGTTTGGGGCAAGCTTGTCACCAAAACATACGGATTGAAACACGCGGCCATGTGAGGCCGCGCGCAAGGGTGGTTTGTCTGAATGCTAGGGAAACAACGGGACACGGGCCGCAACGGGCACAGGACTTCCGGAAAAGGCGGCCGGACCTTTTATGCGGTGCTCGCGGGGGCAACCCTACTCATCTCAGGTTTCGCAGCGACGATCGCCGGGTTGGGCACGTCCATCTCGCCGGTACATTTGTCCGCGGACAAGACCGAAGAGCGGGCCCTGACGCTGTCGCAAGTAGATCCTGCCGGTCCGCTTGCTCTTTCAGCGAAAACGGCATCGGGCGCCGGCATCTCCGCCAGCCTTGGCGTTGCCTACCTGCCTCGGCGCAACAACATGGCGGCAAAGGCTACCCTCAACCTGCGTGACGCTCAGGCCAAGGCAGCTGCAAGGCAGGCTCGGGCCCAGCAGGCAGCCAAGACCGCTCTCGCCGCCAAGCTTGCCAGGCTGAAACTCGCCCGCACCCTTCTGGCCGCCCGGGCGCGCACCGTGGCAGCCCAGACAACCGTCACCGTCGCAGCCTTGCAGACTGCCGGCACTTCTGCGCAAGCCGCCGCGGATATTGTCGCCAAGCCGGCACCGGTCGTCGTCGCGAGCCTTGCGACCACTGTGCCGGCCAAGCCGGGCGCAATCGTACCGCCGACACCGGATCTCAAGCCCGAACCGCCGGTCCGCTCCAAACCGGCAACGGCCACCAGACGGTCCGCCGAACCCGAAGACGCCTCGCCTGTTCTTGCCTATGCGCGCCCGGGCAACCCGGAAGACGACGAGGACGGCGTCTTTGGCGGTCTCGGAAAACTCTTTGGCGGATCCAAGGGCATTCCCGGCCCCGGCAGCAAGATTGCCATCTATGACGTAAGCGCAGCCACGGTTCACATGCCGGACGGCACCAAGCTGGAAGCGCATTCCGGCATCGGCCACCGGATGGACAATCCCAAATACGCCTATGTGAAGAACCTCGGCCCGACCCCGCCGAATGTCTACCGGCTGCGCATGCGCGAACGGCGTTTCCACGGCGTCGAGGCCATCCGCATGCTGCCGATGGACCGCGCCGCCATGAAGGGCCGCGACGGCATGCTGACCCACACCCGTCTGCTGCGCCGTTCGATCGGCTCTCACGGCTGCGTTGCCTTCAAGGACTACAACAAGTTCCTCAACGCCTTCAAACGCGGCAAGGTCAAGACGCTGATCGTGGTTCCGTCCATGAACAAGCTGCCGACCTACATGGCCATGCTGGAGCGCGGCGCGGGCGCCTGACCGGCTTGCGGCGGGACGCCGGATTGGCTATGCCCGACGGGTAGACGCCTTCCCCTGCCCCGCCGGAGCCCGCCTTGACCAAGATTCTCGCTTTCTTTCTGTTCTTGGTCGCCGCGATCCAGGTGATCAAGCCGCTCGGCTGGCCGGGTCTGAAACGGCGCAAGGACGCCTGGAAGCTCGTTGCCGGCGTTGTTGTTGTCACCTTTGCCTCTGTGGTCCTGACCGCCCTGTTCCAGGGGCTTTAGGCCCGGTTCGACCAGCCAGCCTCCTATGCCGGTGTCCCCGTCAATGTCCCCTACGCTTCACCTTCTCTGCGGCAAGGTCGCCTCCGGCAAGTCGACACTGGCCGACCGGCTTGCAGCCGGACCCAACACCGTTCTCCTGCGTGAAGACGCCTGGCTCTCCAGCCTTTTTGGCAAAGACATGCACACACTCAAGGATTACGTCGAATATTCCGGCCGCTTGAAACAGGCGATTGCGCCGCACGTCGTCGCGCTTCTGAAGAACGGCACGTCCGTCGTGCTCGATTTCCAGGCCAACACGATGGACGCCAGAGCCTGGATGAGGGACCTCGTTGAGCAGGCAGGCTGCGAACACGTGCTCCACGTGCTCGACATTCCGGACGCCGTCTGCAAGGCAAGGCTGCGACAGCGCAACGCCGCGGGCGCACACGAATTCTCCGTGACCGAAGAGCAGTTCGAGCGGATCAGCGCCCATTTCCAGCGTCCGGCGGAAAACGAGGGTTTCAACCTCGAAATCCATCGGGACCCGAGTTAGCCGTCAGCGCCTGTTGAGCGAATCGTCCGGGTCGTCGACCTCCGGATCGTAATCCGTGGCGTCGAAACCAAGAAGGTTCCAGGTCTGCTGCATATGCGGCGGCAGCGGCGCGGAAACGTCGATCTGGCCGTGGCCGGAGGGATGCGGGATCACGATCCGGCGCGCAAGCAGGTGCAGCCGGTTCTGGATGCCGCCCGGCAGCTCCCAGTTCTCGATGTTGAAATACTTGTCGTCGCCGATGATCGGGTGACCGATATGGGCGGCGTGGGCCCTCAGCTGGTGCGTGCGCCCGGTGACCGGCTTCATCGTCACCCAGGACAGTTTCTGGCCGGATTTTTCAAACACCGAATAAAGCGACACGGCGTGCTGGGCATCGTCGTCGCCCTGACGGGCAACCTGCATGCGCTCCTCGCCCTCGTTGCGGGCCAGGAAGGTCGAAATCCGACCCTGGAACGGCTTGGGAACACCGGCGAGGATCGCCCAGTAGATCTTTTGCGTGTTGCGGTGGCGGAACGCCTTGGTCAGTTCTTGCGCCGCCTGGCGTGTGCGCGCGACCAGGATGATGCCGGAGGTTTCCCTGTCGAGCCGGTGCACCAGGCGCGGCTTGTTGCCTTTGCGGTCGGTAAAGGCGTCCAGCATGCCGTCGAGGTGCCGCTTCAGGCCGGACCCGCCCTGGACAGCGAGGCCGGCGGGCTTGTTCAGCACCATCACCTGGCTGTCCTCGAACAGCAGCATGTCCTCGATGGCCTTGCGGTCGTCGGCAATCAGCTTGGTCGATTTCGGCCTTGCGTTCTTCTTGTCGTCCGCCGGCAACTCGACGCCGAGCGGCGGAATACGGATCGTCTGGCCCTTGGCGATGCGCGTGTTGCTCTCCGCGCGCTTGCCGTCCACCCGGACCTGCCCGGTGCGCAGCAGCTTCTGCAGGCGGCCGAAGCCGAGCCCCGGATAATGGGTCTTGAACCAACGGTCGAGGCGCATGCCCGCCTCGTCGGCGGTCACTTGTTTCTGTTCTATCGCGGACATTGTTTTCTCAAATTCGGTTGCGGGCACAGTGCCGCCACGCATATCCCTCGCCACCGCACACCGGCGGGGCAAAATCGTTCCGCTGCGTATAGGCGGAATCGTACAGGAATGAAAGGAATTCTTACGTCGCGACCTGCCGCATGATCATCAGTCCGGCAAAGACCGCGATGATCGACAGGGCGACCGACGCCAGGATGTAGACAAGCGCAAGATGGGTGTCGCCCCGTTCCCACAGGACCGACGTGTCGAGCGAAAAGGCGGAGAACGTGGTGAAACCGCCGAGGAAACCGGTCGCCACGAAATAGCGCAGGTCCTGGAGATTGCCGGTCTCCTGTTTGACCAGCCAGCCGATGAAGAGGCCCATGATCAGCGAGCCGACGATATTCACCGTCAGCGTGCCGACCGGAAAGCCGGGACCGAACAGCCGCAGCGTCACCATGGACACCAGGTGCCGGCCGCCTGCGCCGAGGCCACCGCCCAGCATTACCAGAAGAAGATGTTTCACCCTGCAGCCCCGACCCTGTTATTCACCGGGTGCAACGGGTTTGTGTTTTTCCCCCTGCCCCATCTGTTCGAAAATCTTGACCTGGTCATCATATTTCGGGTCGATGGTGCCGCAGACCCGGTCCCAGAACGAAAAGAAATTGGCGAAATTGTACTTGAAGCGCGAATGGTGCTGGTCGTGGAACGTGACACAGACCATGGGCGACGGCAGGCGCGACATCGGCGAGGCCCAGAACTCGAAACCGGAATGGCCGATCGTGCCGTTGAAATGGTCCCACAGACGGTGAACGATCAGCACCGGGATCGGGATCGGCAGAAAGATGACGGCCCACAGGTAATAGCTCTGCATCACGAAGGCATCGACAAGGTCGTCGGAATAGGTGCTCCAGACCGTCGGCGCGACGGAGCGGTGATGCTCGGCATGGAACCGGTAGAGCCACTTGGTATGCATCAGCCGGTGGCCCCAGTAGAACCAGGTGTCGAAGGCGATGATGGAGACGACGAACATCAGGATGGCCGACCACCAGGTCAGTTCCAGCGGCGCGACCAGCGTCCAGCCCTTCATCGACAGGAAAATGCCGCCCGCCAGGCAGCCCGCGGTCACGGTCAGCGAGTAGACGCTGGCACGGATTTCCTTCCACATGCGCTTCTCGCCGCGCCGGTGCTGCTGGATCCGCCGTTCCGGATGCCGATTCTGGATCTGCACCAGAACCCAGCCGGTCGCGAAATAGAGGAACACGTTCACACCGTAGCAAGCCGCGTAGATCGGCAAAAATTCGAGCAATACTGTCAGCGCCTGTTCAAGCATGTCTTGTCTTGCATCCAGTTGGTCGGTTGGCTGACACAGCGCATTCGCGTGCGGGCTTACCCGGTTGCCTTGATCTTGGTTTCTTCCGTATCCGGGATCTCCCCGGTCTCTTCCATGGACCGCACCAGCGCGTCGTATTTCGGGTGCACGGTGCCACAGACACGGTCCCAGAAGGAAAAGAAGTTACCGTAATTGTAGTGGAACTGCGAATGATGCAGATCATGGAAGGTCGTGCAAATCAGCGGTGAGGGAAAACGCGACGATTTCGACGCGAAATATTCAAAGCCCGAATGGCCGACCATCCCGGAGATCTGGTCGAACAGCCGCAGCGCGAACACGCTCAGCGCCGGCACCGGCAGGACGAACCAGACCAGGAAATAGAAAAAATGCTCGATCAAGGTGTCCACCGTGGTGGAACTGTCATTGCTCCAGACCGTCGGCGCGATCGAGCGGTGATGCGGCACGTGATACTTGTAGAGCGACGGCAGATGCAGGATCCGGTGTCCCCAGTAGAACCAGGCGTCGAACAGCACGAAGCAGACGGCGAACATGAGCGGAAACGACCACCAGCTCAATTCCAGCGGAGCCACCAGCGTCCAGCCGTGGCTTTGCGCGAAATACCCTGCGGACATCAGCAGAGACGAGGTCGCCAGCGCCTGCATCGAGGCACGGATCTCTTCAGCCTGTCGCTTCAGCCCGTCCCTGTGCTTCTGGATACGCCGCTCCGGATGACGGGCGTTGATCGCCAGCACCGTGAAGCCGGTGGCGAAATAGACCACCACCATGGCCAGATAGATCAGCGCGAAAACCGTCAGATAGTCGACCAGCATTGCCATCACGCCTGGTCCCGCTTGCCGGCGTAAAGCTCCTCGAAGCTTTCCACCCTGTCGTCATAGGTCGGATGGATCGTGCCGCAGAACCGGTCCCAGAAGGAAAAATAGTTGGCATAGTTGTAGACGAAATACTGGTGATGCTGGTCGTGGTAAAGCGTGCACAGCAGCGGCCACGGCTTGCGCGCGCTCCGGCTGGCGAAGTGTTCATAGCCGCAATGACCGATGGCGGCCGACACCTGGTCGAACAGACGGTGCCCGAGAAACACCAGCGGCGGGATCGGCAGCACGAACAGGACCAGGGCGTAGTAGGAATGCGCGAACAGCGTGTCGACGCTGGAGCCCGCGTCGTTCGACCAGACCGTCGGCGTGACCGTCATGTGGTGGGGCTTGTGGAACCGGTAGAAAAGCCTTGTGTGCAGGATCCTGTGGCCCCAGTAGAACCAGGTGTCGTGCAGGATCAGCGACACGACGAAAAACAACGGCACGGACCACCAGGACAGGGCGACAGGCGGAAACAGCGTCCAGCCGCGCATTTGCGCGTAAAGGCCGATCGCCAGGCAGGTGCTGGTGATCATCAGCTGTATCGTCGACGAGCGGATATCGCGAATTGCATCGTGGGTCGGCTGCCGTTTCTGGATCTTGCGGCCCGGGTGGCGGCTGTTCAACAGGGTCATGGCCATTCCCGTCGTGAACAGCACGACGAGGCTGGCGGCATAGAGCACCGCAATGAGGACGACAAACGCCTCAAGTCCCGTTCCGAAAGTCCTGATCCAAAAATCCATCAACCTGGGTACCTGCACGCTTTGCAACAGCTGAGATTGTGCGTAGCGAAAGAGCGGACGTCACGTCAAGGTAACACCGGGAGAAATTCGGGAACAGCTGTCTAGACCTCTTCGGCAACATGGGCGAAATCCGGGAAGATCGATCGGATCAGACTGTCGATCCGCTCGATTTCCTCCGTGATATCAGCAAGTTTGTCCCGTTCTTCTTCCAGGACGGCCAGAAAGATCCGGGCCCGTGCCTGATTGATCTGCGGCTGCGGCAAAGTGCCCTCTCCGGCCGCGGACAACACGATGCTGACAAGCCTGTCGGCCGCGTTCAGGCGTCCCCAGAGATAGTCATGTTCCCGCCAGCCCCGGTTGAAGAACGCTCCGAACGTGTTGAGCGACTTGCCCTTGAGGTCGAACCCCTCGGTATAGAGGCTCGTCGCGTCCCTGGGGCTGATCCGGTCGACAAGAATTTCGGTCACCTCCGAGAAGTCGTTGCGCTGCAACACCGGAAAGGTGATCAGGTCGAAGAATCCGAAGCCGATATAGGCCCGCATCAGCGACTGGTGACGCTGCTTGTCCAAGAGTGCGCGCGCGGTGTCCGAAAACAGCTCGTCCTGCAGCCGGTCCAGATCGGCCAGCCCCATCATCTGCCCATAGGATTTCAGGAGGGGGTCGACATGGTCTCCGGCCGAGCTTGAACCGGCCTCCAGGTCCCGCAGGAAACGCTGCGCCAGTTCGCGGCTTGCATGGCCGAAAAACTTCCCATTCCAGCGCCAGCCAAGATGATCGATCTGCTCGTAAAGCAGCGCTTTCATGTGGTCGAGCACGTCCGTGTCGGGCGGCGCCAGGTCCGTTTCAGGCCGATAATGGTAAAATCCGTTGAGCTTGCGGATCGCAAAGCGCAGCCGGCGGATCCGGTAGTCGACATCAAGATCCCTCAGCAGGGCAACGATATGCGGGTCGGTGCGGCCAAGCACGTCCTTGCTTGCCGCCGTCATCCGGTTGAAGCGGTCGGAAATCAGTCCGAGCAGCGCCTCCTCCTGGCCGCGGGCGTGTTCCAGGCCGCTCAGGCGTGACGTCAGTCCCGCCAGCCGGTCGGCCAGCGAATGCAGCTTGAGGGACTGGTAGTTCAGAAAGGCAAAGCCGGCCTGTTCGAACGCGGCCATGGTGGCCTGCTTGCGGCACTTGGACAAGATGTCCGGCGTCACCGCCCGGCGTTTTGGAATCAACCCGCTAACGGCTTGGTCGACCATCGGCCCGGCGGAATCGATCAATTGGGACAGCCAGCGGCTGCGCCGGTTGTTCTGTTCCAGCTCCTTCAGATCGTCGCCGATCGGTTCGTTTCGCGGAATATGGGCAAGCGAGGCCAGGATAACCCTGAAGAACCCGGGCAATTCGGCTTGCGTTCCCTCCCTGTCCTCGGGCTCCACCGGGGCGGGATCTACATAGATCAGCCGGCGGGCGACCTCACGGACCGCCGGCCGGTCCTGGATCACCTCGATGACCGGCGCAAAGGGCTTGTTCATGACGACGCTGCCGTCGACAAAACAATGCTGGCCCAAGGTGTCCCCGTTGAGGTTGAACCCGCGAGCCAGAAAGTCGTCGCGATGGCGCCACTGCAGGTCCTTGTCGGCAAGTACCCGTTCCATTTCCGCGACGGTCGCCGGCGGAAAGGCGCCGGGGAAAGAAGACGTCGCCCGGGCTGCGAACACCAACTCGGGTATGTTTTCCGCATCGAACTGGCTGTCGACATAACCGGGCGTGCGGTGGGCCGCATGGAAGTTCAGGATCCTGCGGTGGTCCCATTCCTCGACATAGTCCGGGTCGTCAAGGTGGATCCGGCGCTTGACACCATTGTAATCGGTGATGGTGACAAAGAGGTCCAGCGTCTGGCCGCGTGGTATGAGGCTTCGCCCCGTCCGGGCGTCCTGTTCCATCTTGGCGCAGGCATCCAGCATCCAGCCAATGAACCGCTCACCGGAAAAAGGTGGCGAAAACCAGCGGGCCTGCATGAACAGCCGGAGCTTCTCCCGTGTCTCGGCGCTCTTGATCTGTTTCTTCAGGCGGGAGGAGATCAACTGGTCCAGAACCGGCGAAACGGAAATTTTCAGATAGCGGGACAATCCGGATTGTGGTCTTGCCAGACGGGTGACATCGGCATTTTCGAGCCACATCTCACTGTGGCTGTCGAGCGGCAGGTCATGGGCGATCGCCCTTGCCAGCATGATCCCGTTGACACCGCCCGCCGACGCGCCCGCGATCGCGTCCACGACCACCCGGACATCGGCGACCGCGGACAAAAGATCCAGGAGCTCGCAATAGGCGGTTTGGACCGGTGGCAGATCGGGGATCCCGGTCTCGGGCGCCTGCTTGCCGGCGTTCCGGTCAAGACGGACGTTCGAGGCACGCACCACGTTCAGAATTTCGCGGCTCACGCCATGCATGTAGATGGCCAGCGAGACGCCGCCATAAAACACAAGTCCAAGTCTGAGTTCGATTTCCTTCATGCGATCACCGAGGCGCCCTCTCAACACCCTAGAACACAAAAATGGCCACAGTCTTTATCTGGGTGTAAAAAATGAGCACCAAAGCGGCATCGGCTGGCAACTTGGTCATATCAGGTCACTTTGGCGTGGGACTGGGACCGGGAGCCCCGTGACGCCTGCCTTTCCCCGGCACAGACGGTTACAAAATTTCCCTTTCCGGCCGAATTATTCCGCTAAGATAATTCCCACCGAAACGAATGATTCTTAAACATTCAGGTCTATGACCTGAAGCAGCGCCCCCGATCCCAGTCCTCCGGAAAGACATGGCGAAGAGTAGCAAGAAAACCTCACAGGACACTGCGGCAAACGTAGATGCCGAGGACGCTACCCTTCTTCGCGTCCTGCGGGAAGAAAACGAATACCTGCGTTCCGAACTGGAAGATCTTCGTGTGCTTTACGAGGCAACCATCGAGCATGGCGAAGCCGTCGAGGACCAGCTCGCGGATCAGTCCACCCGTCTGGAAAACCTGTCAAGGCAATTGGCCAAATACCTGTCGCCGCAGGTCTACCGGTCCATTTTCGAGGGCCGCCAGGAAGTCAAGATCGCCGCGACCCGCAAGAAACTCACCGTGTTCTTTTCCGACATCGCGGATTTCACCGAGACCGCCGACAGGCTGGAATCCGAAGAACTCACCTCCATTCTCAACCAGTACCTGACCGAAATGTCGAACATAGCGCTCAAACATGGCGCAACGATCGACAAGTATGTCGGCGACGCCATCCTGATTTTCTTCGGCGACCCGGAATCCCGGGGCGTGACGGAAGATGCGCTCGCCTGTGTCCGCATGGCTGTTGAAATGCAGAACAGGATGAAGGAGCTGCAGGGTGTCTGGCAGGAAGCGGGTATCTCCAAGCCGCTCAAATGCCGCATGGGCATTCACACGGATTATTGCACGGTGGGCAATTTCGGCAGTGACGACCGTCTCGATTACACCATCATCGGCCGGGGCGTGAACACGGCTTCCCGGCTGGAGAGCCTGGCCACCCCCGGCTCGGTCCTGATTTCCTTCGAGACCTATTCCCAGGTCAAGGATCAGGTCAAATGCGCCGAAAACGGCGAGGTCACCGTCAAGGGCATCGCCTATCCGGTGACGACCTACGAGGTCATCGGGCTCAAGGAATCGGCAACGGCCGAAACGAACCCCGACCTTGCCCAGGTTTCCATGCAGCTTGCGAACCTGCCCGAAACCATGACAGCGGAAGACAGGGAAAGACTGGTCTCCTCGCTCAAAAACGCCCTCGAGCGCCTGTCGCCGCCGGATGCCGGCTGACAGGCCCTCGCTCAGCCGCGTTCCCTGCGCAGCTTGTCCCAGTACTCCAGGCGCTTTCTGAGGTCGCGTTCAAAGCCGCGCTGAGGGGGATCGTAGTAGGTTTTGCGGCCCATGTTCTCCGGAAAATAGTCCTGACCGGAAAACCCGTCCGGGGCATCGTGATCGTACTGGTAGCCGGTGCCGTAGCCTTCTTCCTTCATCAGCTTGGTCGGCGCGTTCAGGATATGCTTGGGCGGCAGCAGCGAGCCGCTGGACTTGGCGTCGCGCATGGCAGCCTTGTAGGCCATATAGGCGCCGTTGGATTTCGGAGCCGTCGCCAGATAGATCACCGTCTGCGCCAGAGCCAGCTCACCCTCCGGGGAGCCCAGCATCTGGTAGGCATCGCGGGACGCATTGGCCTGGACCAGCGCGTTGGGGTCGGCCAGACCGATATCCTCCACCGCCATGCGGATGAGACGGCGCGCAAGGTACATCGGGTCCTCGCCGCCATCAAGCATGCGGCAGAACCAGTAGAGCGCCGCGTCCGGATCGGATCCGCGCACGGACTTGTGCAGGGCCGAGATCAGATTGTAGTGCCCGTCCGCGCTCTTGTCGTAGATCGGTGCGCGCCGCTGCACGATCTCCTGCAGGCGTTCCGCATCGAAGACCTCGTCCTCGTTGGCGGCCCGCCAGACATCCTCGGCCAGTGTCAGCGAGGAGCGGCCGTCGCCGTCGGCCATGCGGATCAGGACCTGGCGCGCATCCGCGTCGAGCGGCAGCTTCTTGCCTTCCTCTTCCTCGGCGCGGCTGAGCAGCTTTTCGATCGCCTCCAGGGACAGCGACTGGAAGGTCATCACGTGAGAGCGCGACAGCAACGCCGCGTTGAGTTCGAAGGACGGGTTTTCGGTGGTGGCACCGACCAGCGTGATCGTGCCATCTTCCATCACGGGCAGGAAACTGTCCTGCTGCGCCCTGTTGAAGCGATGGATCTCGTCAACGAAAAGCAGTGTGGCCCGGCCGCCCATCCGCCGTGCCCGGGCCGCCTCGAACACTTTCTTCAGATCCGCGACACCGGAAAAGATCGCCGAAATCTGCTCGAAAGCGAGATCCGTCTCGGTGGCCAGCAGGCGCGCGATCGTCGTCTTGCCCGTGCCGGGCGGCCCCCAGAAGATCAGCGAGCCGAGCGTCCGGGTCTTCAGCATCCGCGTCAGCGTGCCGTCCGGCCCGAGCAGATGATCCTGGCCGACGACATCCGCGAGGCGCGCAGGCCGCATCCGGTCCGCAAGCGGGCGCGGTCCCGCCTGGCTCAGTCCCGAGGCTTCGAACAGGTCGCTCACCCTCGCTCCCTAACCACGCAGGGTCAGTTGTGTCACCTTGCCGTCCCGCTCGATATCGAGCTGCCAGACGCGCGGCGGTTTCTTGGTGATCTCTTCCAGCATCACGGTCGTTTCGATGACCTGCCGGTTGACACCACGGATGATGTCGCCCGGGCGGAGCCCCACCCTGTCGGCGGTGCTGCCGCGCCGGACCTCGGAGATCACAACGCCCTCGATCAGGCCTTCCAGCCCGAGCTCCTCTGAAACGGCGGGCGAAAGGTTCATCACGGTCGCGCCCTCAAAGGGCGAATATTCGACCAGCTCGCGTGTGTCCCTCGGAACCGATTCTGGCGCCGGCAACAGCGACACGGTCAGGACCTGCTCCTTGCCGCTCCTGAGGATGACGAATTCCGTTTCTTCGCCGATCATCTTGGTGGCGAACCTGTAGCCGAAGGAATTGGGATCGGTCACTTCCTTGCCGTCGACGGCGATCACCAGATCGCTGACGCGGATCCCGGCCTTGTGCGCCGGGGAGTCCTCGAAAACGGCTGTGACCAGCACGCCCCGCGGGCGGTCCAGGCTGAGCGCCTCGGCAATCTCGGCACTCACCAGCTGCACCGTTGCCCCAAGCCAGGGCCGCTGAACCTTGCCGCCCTGGTCGGCCGCCTTCGCGACAAACCGCGCCATATGCGCCGGAATGGCGAAGCCGATGCCGTTGGATCCGCCGGAGCGGGAGAAGATCGCGGTGTTGATACCGACCAGCTTGCCGGTCATGTCGACCAGCGCACCGCCGGAATTGCCGGGGTTGATCGCCGCGTCGGTCTGGATGAAGAATTGAAAATCCGTGACACCGACCTGGGTACGGGCGGTGGCCGAGACGATGCCCTGGGTGACGGTCTGGCCGACACCGAACGGATTGCCGATGGCCAGCACGATGTCGCCGACCTCCAGGCTGTCGGAATCCGCGAAGGCCACATGTTCGAAGGGTCCCTCGCCGCGGATCTTCAGCACGGCAAGGTCGGTGCGCTCGTCCAGCAGCACGATGTCGGCATCGAACTCGCGCCGGTCGTTCAGGGCGACCCGCACCTCGTCCGCATCCTTGATCACGTGATGGTTGGTGATCACCGTGCCGTCCGCGGAAATGATCACGCCGGAGCCAAGCGAGGATTCCACCCGCTGGCGCGGCTTGTTGAAACCGCCGCCGGGCTGTCCGAAAAAGCGGCGAAAGAACGGGTCATCGAAAAACGGGGAGACCCGCTGCCGCTGCACGACCTTGCGGCTGGCATAGACATTGACCACCGCCGGCGCGACGGTCTTCACGATCGGCGCAAAGGACAGCTTGATCTGCGCCTGGTTCTGCGGAACCAGACGAAGATCCGCCGCAGATGGCTGGGCCGTCTGTGCGGACGCTGGTGAAATGCCGATCAGCGCAGCCAGTGCCGCGGCAGCCAGGGAACGCAGTGAGCCGGAAAGTGCCAAACGCATGGCGGGTGCCTCTTCTTCGAATCTTCTCATGACCAAGGAGATACATGGCAGATAGGGAGGAACCGAGGCAAATGCAAAAAGTGTCCTGCAAAGGCAAAAGGCCGCCGGACATGCGCCGGCGGCCCTGGTTTTTCGCTGGTCTTCAATCTCAGGCGGAGCGGACCTGCGCCAGGAAGCTGCGCACTTCCTTGTCGAGCTCGTCGGCCTGGTTCGCCATGTCGGCCGCTTCCTCGGAGAAGTTCTGCGCCGCCATGTTGGTATCGTTGGAGAGCGACGACACGTTGCGGATGTCCTCGGTGACCTTGGACGTGCCGCCCGCGGCGCGCTGGGTGTTCTCCGCGATGCCCTGGGTAGCATAGCTCTGCTCGGTTACCGCCGCAGCGACCTCGCTCACCGACTGGGTGATTTCGTCGATGGTCTTCTGGATGTCGCCGATGGCACCGACCGCATCGTCGGTGGCACCCCGGATCGCATCGATCTGCTGCTGGATTTCGCCGGTCGCCTTGCCCGTCTGGGACGCAAGGTCCTTGACCTCGGACGCCACGACCGCAAAGCCCTTGCCGGCTTCCCCGGCCCGCGCCGCCTCGATGGTGGCATTGAGCGCCAGGAGGTTGGTCTGGTCGGCAATGTCGGAAATCAGCGTGACCACCTCACCGATCCGGTTGGCCGCTTCGGCAAGCGACTTCACGGTGTCGTTTGTGGTCTCTGCGCGCTTGGTCGCCTCGGCCGCAACGCTGGAGGAGCGTTCGATCAGGGTGGAGATTTCCTGGATCGAGCTCGACAGCTGGTCGGAGGCAGCGGCAATGGATTCCACTTCCGCCAGGGTCTCTTCGGACATGGTGGCGGCATTGGCCGAGGTTTCGCCGGCGCTGTCGGTCATGCTGCGCATGGAGTTGGCGGATTCGCGCAGTTTTGCCGCGGACCGCGCCACACTGTCGACAACCGTGCCGACGGTCGCCTCGAAGTCACCGGCAAGACTTGCCAGCATCTCCTGACGCTGCTCGGCCTGACGTTGCGCTTCGTCGGCTTCTTCTGCCGCACGTCGTTCATTGTCCTCGGCGGCGTTCTGCCGGATCTGGAGAACGGCACGCCCGATGTCACCGATCTCGTCCTTGCGGCTGGCTGCCTTGATCTCCGCGCCGAGGTCGCCCGAAGCGATCGCGTTGAGCGCTCCCACAAGCGTGGTCAGCGGCCGCGTGATCGAGCGGGAGAAGAACAGGGCGATGACGGCCGCAATCGCAATCGTCGCAATCGACCACATGAACATCTGGTCGCGCATGTTGGCCACTGCGGCGAGGGTCTCGTCGACGCTCTTCTCCGCAACAACCGCCCATTTCTGCCCCTGGAAGCTCAGCGGCCTCGCCACAACGAGGTTTTCAACACCGTTATTCCCGGTGACAATGCCGGCGGCATCCGTGCCCGCGGCGGCGGTCAGAGCCGGCCCGTCCTCGATCTTGCTGACCAGTGCCGTCGGTTCTCCGGCCAACGGCATGTCGCTCAACAGCGTCCCATCCTCATTGACGACATAGACCTGACCGGTCTCGCCCATGTCCTCGCGGCTGGCGACGATATTGTCGAGAAACTGGGAATCGAACCGGACAACGGCTACACCGCTCAGGCTGATGGTGCCGAACGAATTCATGAACACCGGAGACGCCAGGAACAGGGACCCGGAGCCGCCTGCCGGCGCATAGGTCTGAAAATCGCTTGCGGCGACCTGCCCGACCTCAAGGCCCTTTGCGAGATTGTAGACCTCTTCAAGAGCGGTCCCTTCGGCGGGGCTTCCCTCACCCAGCTTTGTCAGGAACTCCTCCCCCTTGGTGACGGAATAGAGAACCAGACCGGACGGGTCGACCAGGTAGATGTCGGCATAGCCGCCACTCTTCCAGACATTGTAGAGTGCCGGATGCGCCTCGGTATGGCGCCAGGCATACATTGTCTTCTGTTCCTTGCCGGTCACCTGTGCACGCTCTGCAGCGGTTTGCGGCGCCTGGAACAGACTGAGAATCTCGTCTTTTTCCTTGGTGAGGTTCATGGTCGCGTTGCCAAGATTGCTCAGCGGATCGGAAACGCTCGAGGCCAGGTTGACCACTTCGTCCTGGGCAGCCGTCAGCACGGAATTCAGAAGGGCCGACCTGGCGGCAACAACCATGTCGAGTTCCGCCTTGGCAGCCTTTTCAAGGCCATCGCGCCCGGTCATGTAGCCGATCACGCCTACAGCCGTACACGCGGCAACGGTCACAACGATCATCAGTGCCGGAATAACGAAGGAAAGTCGAAGAGAAGGTGTCCTTGTCTTCGAACCCGAGTTCAATTTGCCTATCACAGTAGTTCTCCCCAGCCTCTTCCACATCTCCACGAGGCATTTGCGGATGCTAGGCAGTTTTCCTTAAATCATTGATAATCCGGCATCTCATTATTCGGCACGAACGTCTCGCGCAAAAACAAAAAAAGGCGGGCACAAGGCCCGCCTTCCCGATTTCTTGACCCGGCGCGATTTTTACGCCGCGTTTTCAGCTGCTTCCTCGGCCTCGGCACGCGCGCGGTCTTCCGCACCGCGGGCTTCCGGATCCCGGTCGACCAGCTCGATGACAGCCATCGGAGCATTGTCGCCATAACGGAACCCGGCCTTCAGGACGCGGGAATAGCCGCCGCTGCGGTCCTTGTAACGCTCGCCGAGCGTTTCGAACAGCTTGGCAACCATGGCCGCATCGCGAATCTGCGAAATGGCCTGGCGGCGGGCATGGAGATCACCGCGCTTGCCCAGGGTGATGAGCTTGTCGATGATCGGCTTCATTTCTTTGGCCTTCGGCAGCGTCGTGACGATCTGTTCGTGCTTGATCAGCGACGCCGCCATGTTTGCGAACATAGCCTTGCGGTGGCTAGAGGTCCGGTTGAGCTTGCGGCCGGATTTACCGTGGCGCATGGCCCTCTCCTTTTTCTGTCAGGCAGTCTGCTCGTTTCCTTGGTGAGCACTTGCCCGGTGGTTCCCAAAGGGACGCGTACGCCCCTTAATACTGATGGTCTTCGTAGCGCTTGGCGAGATCGTCGATGTTCTCCGGCGGCCAGTTGGCGACTTCCATGCCGAGATGGAGACCCATCTGGGCGAGAACTTCCTTGATCTCGTTGAGCGACTTGCGGCCGAAATTCGGGGTCCGCAGCATTTCCGCTTCGGTCTTCTGAATGAGATCGCCAATATACACGATATTGTCGTTCTTCAGGCAGTTTGCAGACCGGACAGACAGTTCCAGCTCGTCGACCTTCTTGAGAAGGGCCGGGTTGAACGCCAGTTCCGGGACGGTGTCCTCGGCGACTTCGCGCTGCGGCTCTTCGAAGTTGACGAAGATGGAAAGCTGATCCTGCAGAATGCGCGCCGCGAACGCCACGGCATCATCCGGCTTGACGGAACCATCGGTTTCGACAGTCAGGGTCAGCTTGTCATAGTCAAGAACCTGGCCTTCACGGGTGTTTTCCACCTTGTAGGAGACCTTCTTGACCGGAGAGTAGAGGCTGTCGACCGGGATCAGGCCGATCGGCGCATCTTCCGGGCGGTTCCGGTCGGAGGAATGGTAGCCCTTGCCGGTGTTGACGGTGAATTCCATGCGGATTTCAGCGCCTTCGTCCAGCGTGCAGAGCACCAGCTCCGGATTGAGAACCTCGACATCGCCGACGGTCTGGATGTCACCTGCGGTCACAACACCCGGACCCTGCTTGCGCACGACCATGCGCTTGGGGCCCTCGCCTTCCATGCGGATGGCGATTTCCTTGATGTTGAGCACGATGTCGGTGACATCTTCCCGGACACCCGGGATCGACGAGAACTCGTGGAGAACGCCATCGATCTGAACCGCTGTGACTGCCGCGCCCTGAAGCGAGGACAGCAGAATACGGCGCAGGGCATTGCCCAGGGTCAGCCCGTAGCCGCGCTCGAGCGGCTCGGCAACGACAGTTGCCAAGAAGCGCGGGTCGTCGCCCGGCTTGATCTCGAGTTTGGTCGGCTTGATCAGTTCTTGCCAGTTTTTCTGAATGGTCACGTTTTCGTCCCTTCGGCTATCCCGCCTGGCAGCAGGGCCAGGCCATTCTTTGCCATTTGGAGAAACAGGTACCTAAAGCCGGGAAGCCTTAGACGCGGCGACGCTTACGCGGACGGCAGCCATTGTGCGGAATCGGCGTCACGTCACGGATGGACGTGATGAGGAAACCGGCGGCCTGCAGAGCGCGCAGAGCAGATTCACGGCCTGAACCCGGACCACGGACTTCGACTTCCAGAGTGCGCATGCCATGCTCGGCAGCTTTCTTCGCGGCGTCTTCAGCGGCAACCTGAGCAGCATACGGCGTGGACTTGCGCGAGCCCTTGAAGCCGAGTGCGCCGGCGGACGACCAGGAGATCGCATTGCCCTGTGCGTCGGTAATCGTGATCATGGTGTTGTTGAACGTGGAGTTCACATGCGCAACGCCAGAAGAAATGTTCTTGCGTTCGCGGCGACGCACGCGCGTCGTGTCTTTAGCCATTCTTGTGTCCTTTTATTGATCTCGTCACTGCCGTAATGCCGGCAGCTCCACCACCAATCGCGGGGCGATGATTATTTCTTCTTGCCAGCGATCGGTTTCGCCGGACCCTTGCGGGTGCGGGCGTTCGTGTGCGTCCGCTGACCGCGAACCGGCAGGCCGCGGCGGTGACGCAGGCCGCGATAGCAGCCAAGGTCCATCAGACGCTTGATGTTCATTGCGGTGTCACGGCGAAGGTCACCTTCCACGAGGTAGTCGCGGTCGATGGTTTCGCGGATGGACAGAACTTCTGCGTCGGAAAGCTCGTTCACACGGCGGGCGGCATCGATATTGTTCTTTTCGATGATTTCCTGGGCGAATTTCGCGCCAATGCCGTGAATGTACTGAAGCGCGATGACAACGCGCTTGTTCGTCGGGATGTTAACGCCAGCAATACGTGCCACGTTCGTCTCCATGTTGTGCGCCGGACCGCTGGTCTGGCCGCAGTGGGTAAAGCCCGCGTCCGGTGGAGTCCGGCCCTTGCGGGTACGAAAATGCCGGGGCGATCCCGGCACAGAGAATGCCGGTCCCACATGCATGGAACCGGCTAAACTGTCAGCTAGAGCGCGTCGTTTAACGGCTCTAAACCTTTTCGTCAAGTCCTTGCAGAACGGAATCTATTGACGACGTCACATCTTCGATGGACTGCATTCCGTCGATCACCGAAAGCAGGCCCGTCTTCTCGTAATACGGGACCACAATCGCCGTGTCGCGGTTGTATGCTTCAAGACGTTGCTTGAAGACTTCCGGGTCGTCGTCCTTGCGCACCGGCTGGCCGGCGGCCTTGGCATCTTCCGCGCGCTTGATGATGCGATCGACAAGCTGGGACTGGTCAACCCGAAGCTCCAGCACGGCATTCAGCTTCAGGCTGTTGGCGTCGAGCATCTGGTCAAGAGCCTCGGCCTGGGCAAGCGTGCGCGGGAACCCGTCGAGAATGAATCCCTTCCTGGCATCGTCCTCGGCGATCCGGTCGCGGATGATACCGACAACGATCTCGTCGGAAACGAGACCGCCCGCATCCATGACTTCCTTGGCTTTGAGGCCTACCGGGGTCTGGGCTGCGACCGCGGCCCGCAGCATGTCTCCGGTGGACAGTTGCGGTATGCCGTATTTCGCGACAAGGTGCGCGGCCTGTGTCCCCTTCCCCGCTCCTGGCGGTCCAACCAGAATAAGCCTCATCGACGTTTCCCCCTGAGTTTCGCTTTTTTCACCAGCCCTTCATACTGATGCGCAAGCAGGTGGCCCTGGATCTGCGATACGGTATCCATTGTCACACTCACGACAATCAGCAGTGAAGTTCCCCCGAAATAGAACGGAACGCCTGTCGCCGAAATGAGGAATTCGGGTAATAGACAAACGATGGTGATATAGATTGCACCCACCACCGTAATGCGCGTGAGCACGTAGTCAATATACTGTGCCGTGCGCTCGCCCGGACGGATGCCCGGAATGAACCCGCCATGTTTCTTCAGGTTGTCGGCCGTGTCGCTCGGATTGAACACGATCGCCGTGTAGAAGAAACAGAAGAAGATGATCATGGCCGCGTAGAAGACCATGAACAGGGGCTGTCCATGACCGAGCGCAGCCGTGATGTAGGTCAGCCATTCGTTGCCGGACCCCTGGCCGAACCCGGACAGGGTCGCGGGAACCAGCAGCAGGGACGAGGCAAAGATCGGCGGAATCACACCCGCGGTGTTGAGTTTCAACGGCAGGAACGAAGTGTTGCCTTCGAACATGCGGTTGCCCATCTGCCGCTTCGGATACTGGATCAGAAGGCGGCGCTGCGCGCGTTCCATGAACACGATAAGCCCGATCACGACAACCGCGAGGATGATCACGGCCAGGATGATCCAGGTCGCAAGCGATCCCTGACGGCCCAGTTCGAGCGTCTGAACAACCGCTGACGGCAGACCGGCGACAATACCGGCGAAGATGATCAGCGAGATGCCGTTGCCGATGCCGCGCGACGTGATCTGCTCGCCCAGCCACATCAGGAACATCGTGCCGCCGACCAGCGTGATCACGGTGGACGCCCGGAAGAACCAGCCCGGATCGGTGACAACGTTGCTCGCGCCCTCGAGACCGACGGCGATGCCGTAGGCCTGGAACGCGGCCAGAATCACTGTTCCGTAACGGGTATACTGGTTGATGACCTTGCGGCCCTGCTCGCCTTCCTTCTTCATCTGCTCCAGAGACGGCACGACGGTCGTCATCAGCTGCATGATGATGGAGGCCGAGATATACGGCATGATGCCGAGGGCGAAGATCGCCATGCGCTCGACGGCACCGCCGGCAAACATGTTGAACATGCCGATGATGCCGGACTGGGCCTGGCTGAAGGCCTGCGCGAAGGCTTCGGGATTGATGCCGGGCAGCGGAATGTAAGTGCCCAGTCGATAAACCAAAAGCGCCCCCAGTGTGAACCAGATGCGCTTTTTGAGTTCTTCAGCCTTGGCGAAAGCTGAGAAATTGAGATTTGACGCCAGTTGCTCGGCGGCGGATGCCATGCCCTACTCCGGAATGCTTGCCCAGGAAATGGGTGAAGCCCAGGCTGTTAAGCCTGAGCTCCGAGAACGGCAACCTTGCCGCCTGCTTTTTCGATCGCTGCAACAGCGCCCTTGGAGGCACCGGCAACTTCAAAGGTCACTGCGGTGGTGAGCTCACCATTGGCAACGATGCGCACACCGTCACGGACCCGCTTGACGACGCCTGCTGCTTTCAGGGCCTCGACGGTAACCGTCTCGGAACCATTCAGCTTGCCTGCATCGATCGCCTTCTGAACACGGCCGACGGACACGGTGTTGTAGTCCTTGGCAAAAATGTTCGTGAAGCCGCGCTTCGGCAGACGGCGGTGAAGCGGCATCTGACCGCCTTCAAAGCCTTTGATGGCAACGCCGGAACGGGATTTCTGACCCTTGACACCACGGCCGCCGGTCTTGCCCTTTCCGGACCCGATGCCACGGCCGACACGCATGCGGTCGGAGGTGGCACCTTCGTTGTCACGAAGTTCGTTGAGCTTCATGTCTTTATCTCCTCACCCCGTTCTTACGCGTTGTCTTCGACGACGCGAACGAGATGCTGGACCTTATTGATCATGCCGCGCACTTCAGGAGTGTCCTTCAGTGTGGAACGGCGGTGCATCTTGTTCAGGCCGAGACCGACGAGCGTCGCGCGCTGGTCCTTCGGACGGCGCAGCGGGCTGCCGATCTGTTCGACCGTCACAGTCTTTTCGGTGTTCGCCATGGAACCTACCCTCTTTCAGCTGGGGACCGTAGCCGCCAAGGTCAAGCCTCGGCAGCCGCCGGTGCCGCCTCATCGGTGTTGTCACGACGCCGCGACTGCAGCACGGAGACCTTGAGTCCACGGCGGGCAGCGACGGAGCGCGGGCTGTCTTCCTTGGTCAGCGCTGCAAAGGTTGCGCGAACCATGTTGTAGGGGTTGGAAGTCCCCAGCGACTTGGCCACAACGTCCTGAACGCCGAGCGTTTCGAAGACGGCACGCATCGGACCACCGGCAATGATACCGGTACCGGCCGGAGCGGCACGCAGCAGCACCTTGCCGGCGCCGTGACGGCCCTCGACATCGTGATGCAGGGTCCGGCCCTCGCGCAGCGGCACGCGGATCATGGTGCGCTTTGCTGCCTCAGTTGCTTTCCGGATGGCTTCCGGCACTTCGCGTGCCTTGCCATGACCGAAGCCGACGCGGCCCTTCTGATCACCAACCACTACCAGCGCTGCGAAGCCGAAACGACGGCCACCCTTGACCACCTTGGCAACGCGGTTGATGTGAACGAGCTTGTCGACGAATTCGCTGTCTCGCTCGTCGCGATCGCGATTTTCATGTCTCGCCATTTTATACGTCTTCCGTTCTTAAGAGCGCCAACGGGCGCTGGTCAGAATTCAAGTCCACCTTCGCGGGCCGCATCAGCAAGCGCCTTGACGCGCCCATGATACATGTAACCGCCACGGTCGAACACGACCTGCTTGACGCCGGCGGCGGTTGCGCGCTCGGCCACAAGCTTGCCGACTGCTGCAGCTGCAGCCACGTCGGCGCCCGTTTTCAGGCTGCCCTTGAGATCTTTTTCGATCGTTGAAGCAGAGACAATCGTATGCCCCTTCGCGTCGTCGATGATCTGGGCGTAGATCTGTTTCGACGAGCGGAAGATAGAAAGGCGCGGACGACCGTTCGCGGCTTTCTGGATCGAACGGCGCACGCGATCGCGGCGGCGCTCGAAAGCTTGTTTGCTGTTCGCCATGATCTGGGTCCGTTACTTCTTCTTGCCTTCTTTGCGGACGATGAACTCGTCTGCATAACGAACGCCTTTGCCCTTGTAGGGCTCCGGCGGGCGGAATTCGCGGATTTCAGCGGCAACCTGGCCGACACGCTGTTTGTCGGTGCCGGTGATGCTGATTTCCGTGGGTTTCGGGCACACGATGTCGATGCCTTCCGGAATCGGATAGACAACGTCGTGAGAGAAACCGAGCGCCAGCTGAAGGTTCTTACCCTGGACCTGCGCGCGGTAACCGACACCGGTGATGGCGAGGTCTTTCTTGAAGCCCTCGGTAACACCCGTGATCAGGTTCTGAACCATGGTCCGGCTCATGCCCCACATGGAGCGAGCCGGCTTGGTGTCGTTGCGCGGATCAATCTTGATACCGTCATCCGTCATTTCGGCCAGAACGAGTTCGTTGAGCAGGAAAGACTTTTCGCCTTTCGGGCCCTTGATCGAAACCGTCTGACCGTCGATCGATGCCGTTACCCCGCTTGGCACGGGGACTGGCTTTTTGCCAATACGAGACATTTGACCAACCTTGTCGTTGTTTCAAAAGCGAGGAAGCCGCATCAGAAGACGCGGCAAAGAACCTCACCACCTACATTTTCGTCCCGCGCCTGATGGTCGCTCATGACGCCGCGCGGGGTCGAAATGATCGACACGCCCAGGCCATTAGAGACATGCGGGATGTTTTTCACCGACGAGTAAACGCGGCGGCCCGGCTTGGAAACCCGCTCAATCGTGCGGATAACCGGCTCACCGTCGAAATACTTCAGTTCGATTTCCAACTCGGACTTGCCGCCCTCGTAGTCAACCGTGGTGTAGCCACGGATGTACCCTTCTTTTGCGAGCACATCAAGTACATGCGCACGCAATTTGGAATTTGGTGAATTGACCTTGTTCTTGCGACGCATCTGGGCGTTGCGAATCCGGGTCAGCATATCCCCCAACGGATCAGAAATTGCCATCGGAGTTTCTCCTTACCAGCTCGACTTGACCAGGCCCGGGATCTTGCCCAGGGAACCCAGTTCACGAAGCGCAATACGCGACATCTTCAGCTTGCGGTAAAAACCGCGCGGACGGCCGGACACTTCGCAACGGTTGCGAACACGGTTCGGCGCGGAGTTCCGCGGCAGTTTCGCCAGCTTCAGGCGGGCATTGTAACGCTCTTCCAGGGACAGGGTGTCATCCTTGGCCATTGCTTTCAGAGCGGCGCGCTTCTCAGCGTATTTCTTGACAAGCTTCTCGCGGCGCTTGTTTTTTTCGACTGCGCTTTTCTTCGCCATCGTCGTTCCCTTCCTTGCCCGTTACTTCGTGAACGGGAAGTTGAACGCGCGCAGAAGCTCGCGCGCCTCGTCATCCGTCGGCGCCGTGGTGCAAACGATCACGTCCATGCCCCAGATCTGGTCGACCTTGTCGTACTCGATTTCCGGGAACACGATGTGTTCTTTGATGCCCATGGCGTAGTTGCCGCGACCGTCGAAGCTCTTCGGGTTCAGTCCGCGGAAGTCACGAACGCGCGGCAGCGCGATGGTGATCAGACGGTCCATGAATTCGTACATCTGCTGACGGCGCAGGGTCACCTTGGCACCAAGCGGCATGCCTTCGCGAACCTTGAAGGTCGCGATCGACTTTTTCGCCTTGGTGATGACCGGCCGCTGACCGGCAATCATGGCCAGGTCTTCAGCTGCGATACGTGCCTTCTTGGAGTCCGCGACAGCTTCGCCGACACCGATGTTCAGGACGATCTTTTCCAGCTGCGGAACCTGCATGACGTTCTTGTACTGGAACTTTTCCAGAAGCTGCTTGCGCACGACTTCATCGTAATGCGTCTTCAGACGCGGCACATTAGTGGTCTCAGCCATCGATCAGGTCTCCCGAGCGCTTGGCCACACGGACCTTGGTGCCGTCTTCCTGCACCTTGAAGCCGACGCGGGTCGCCTTGCCGTCCTTCGGATCGGCCAGCGCGATGTTGGAAACGTGGATCGGGGCTTCCTTGGCCACAATGCCGGCTTCCTGCGTCTGGGATTGCTTCTGGTGGCGGCGGACCATGTTGATCCCGCGGACCAGGGCCTTGTTGTCGGCCGGCAGCATCTGGATGACTTCGCCGGACTTACCCTTGTCACGGCCGGTCAGCACGACCACCGTGTCGCCTTTTTTAATTTTCGCAGCCATCAGAGCACCTCCGGCGCGAGCGAAATGATTTTCATGTGGTTCTTTGCACGGAGTTCGCGCGGCACCGGACCAAAGATACGGGTGCCGACCGGCTCCTTATTGTTGTTGACCAGCACGGCCGCATTGCGGTCGAACCGGATCACGCTGCCATCGGGACGGCGGATATCCTTTGCCGTGCGCACGACGACAGCCTTCATCACGTCGCCCTTCTTGACGCGGCCCCGCGGAATTGCCTCTTTGACGGAGACGACGATGATGTCGCCAACCTGGGCATATTTACGCTTGGAGCCGCCGAGCACTTTGATGCACATGACACGACGGGCGCCGGAGTTGTCGGCGACGTCGAGGTTTGTTTGCATCTGAATCATGACTGGCTGCCTTGTTCTTCTCTTGGCGCTCGGGTCACGGGCGCCTGATGCTCACTAATGAACAGCGGTCACTGGGTGACCACGGTCCAACGTTTGTTTTTCGAGACCGGCGCGCATTCTTCAATCTGAACAATGTCGCCAACCTTGTACTGGTTGCTTTCGTCGTGTGCGCGGTACTTCTTGGTCCGACGCACGGTCTTCTTCAGCAGCGGGTGCGTGAAGCGGCGCTCCACATTCACCGTCACCGTCTTGTCATTGGCGTCGCTGACAACGGTGCCCTGCAGGATACGCTTCGGCATGGCCGTCTCCTTACGCGTTCGCCGACACGCGCTTCTCGCGCATGATCGTCTGGATACGCGCGATGTCGCGGCGGATCTGCCGGACACGCGCTGTGTTTTCAAGCTGACCCGTAGCCTTCTGGAAGCGCAGGTTGAACTGCTCTTTCTTCAGGCCCTCGAGCTCCGAGCGGAGCTCGTCGAGGGTCTTGGCCCGTACATCGGTCGCCTTCATGGCTATAACTCCTCGCCTGCCTTACTCGCCGATACGCTGAACGAAACGGCACTTGATCGGCAGCTTGGCAGCGGCAAGACGCATGGCTTCACGCGCAACGTCTTCCGGCACACCGTCAATCTCGAACATGATCCGGCCAGGCTTGACACGGCAAGCCCAGTAGTCCGGTGAACCCTTACCCTTACCCATACGGACTTCAGCAGGTTTCGAAGAAACCGGCACGTCCGGGAAGATCCGGATCCAAACACGACCCGCACGCTTCATGTGGCGGGTCATAGCACGACGGGCCGCTTCGATCTGACGTGCCGTTACACGCTCCGGCTCAATCGCCTTCAGACCGAATGCGCCGAAGTTGAGGTCAGTGCCTCCCTTCGACAAGCCGTGGATGCGGCCTTTGTGCTGCTTGCGGAACTTGGTGCGCTTCGGTTGCAGCATCGTTCTTCTCTCGTCTTTCTTGTCTAACGAGCGGCAGGCAGCTTAACTTAAGCTGCGCGCTCGCGGCCCCGATCCCGGCGTCCGCCGCGATCACCCTGGTTACCTTCGGAGGCAGACGTCGCACGGCGTTCGGACGCCATCGGGTCATGCTCCAGAATTTCACCCTTGAAGATCCAGACCTTCACACCGCACACGCCGTAAGCCGTGTGAGCGCTAGCAACACCGTAGTCGATGTCGGCACGCAGGGTGTGGAGCGGCACGCGGCCTTCACGGTACCATTCGATACGCGCGATTTCCGCACCGCCGAGACGGCCGCCGCAGTTGATCCGGATGCCCTGGGCGCCGAGACGCATGGCGGACTGGACGGCCCGCTTCATGGCGCGGCGGAAGGCAACACGGCGTTCCAGCTGCTGCGCGATGGACGCGGCAACCAGGGTCGCATCGATTTCCGGCTTGCGCACTTCAACGATGTTGATGTGCACTTCCGAATTGGTGATGTCGGCGATCTTCTTGCGAAGACGCTCGATGTCTGCACCCTTCTTGCCGATGACCACGCCCGGACGACCGGAGTGGATGGACACGCGGCACTTCTTGTGCGGACGCTCGATCACGACCTTGGAAACGGCTGCCTGCTTCAGTTCCTTCATCAGCAGTTCGCGGATGCGGAAGTCTTCGTGAAGAAGGTCGCCGTACTCGTTCTTGTTCGCGTACCAGCGGGAGTCCCAGGTGCGGTTGATCCCGAGGCGCATGCCGATCGGGTTTGTCTTATGTCCCATCAGGCAGTCTCCTCAACTTCGCGCACAACGATGGTCAGGTTCGAGAACGGCTTCTCGATCCGGCCGACGCGTCCACGTGCACGGGCCTGGAAGCGCTTGATGACAAAAGCCTTGCCAACATGAGCCTCGGCAACCACGAGGTTGTCGATGTCCAGGTCATGGTTGTTTTCCGCGTTGGCAACAGCGGACATCAGGGTCTTCTTGACGTCCTGCGCGATGCGCTTGCGGGAGAATGTCAGGTCCGCAATCGCGGAGCCGACCTTTTTACCACGGATCGAAGCCGCAACGAGGTTCAGCTTGCGCGGGGAAATGCGCAGCATGCGGGTCATTGCCCGAGCCTCGTTGTCAGCGAGCGTCCGCTCACGCTTCGGCTTGCCCATCGTTACTTCCTCTTTGCCTTCTTGTCGGCGCCGTGTCCGTAGTAGGTCCGGCTCGGCGAGAACTCGCCGAACTTGTGACCAATCATCTCTTCAGACACCAGCACCGGAACGTGCTTTTGACCGTTGTAGACGCCGAAGGTCAAACCTACGAACTGCGGAAGGATCGTCGAGCGGCGGCTCCAGGTCTTGATGACCTCGTTCCGGCCTGACTCACGGACCTTGTCCGCTTTCTTCAGCAGATACCCGTCGACAAACGGACCTTTCCAGATCGAACGTGCCACGATCCTTGTCCTTTACTTCTTACGCGCGTGGCGGCTGCGGACGATATACTTATCAGTCTGCTTGTTGCGCCGCGTGCGCTTACCTTTGGTCGGTTTGCCCCAGGGGGTAACCGGATGACGACCGCCGGAAGTCCGGCCTTCACCACCGCCATGCGGGTGGTCGATCGGGTTCATGGCAACGCCGCGGGTGTGCGGACGGATACCAAGCCAGCGAGAGCGGCCTGCCTTGCCCAGGTTCACGTTGGCGTGGTCCGGGTTGGACACGGCGCCAATGGTTGCCATGCAAGTGCCGAGCACCCGGCGCTGTTCACCTGACATCAGGCGCAGCGTGGTGTAGCCCTGGTCGCGGCCAACGATCTGAACGAACGCACCGGCGGAGCGGGCGATCTGGGCGCCCTTGCCCGGCTTCAGTTCGATGTTGTGCACGATCGTGCCGACAGGAATGCGTGCCAGCGGCGCTGCATTGCCCGGCTTCACGTCGACGTTCTCGCCAGCGGAAACAGTGTCGCCGACAGCCAGGCGCTGCGGCGCCAGGATGTAGCTGAGTTCACCGTCCTCGTAACGGATCAGGGCAATGAACGCGGTCCGGTTCGGATCGTATTCAAGGCGCTCAACCGTTGCCGGCACATCCCACTTGCGCCGCTTGAAGTCGACAAGACGGTAGGTCCGCTTGTGACCGCCACCGCGGTTCGGAGACGTCAGGCGGCCGGTGTTGTTGCGGCCGCCGGTCTTGGACAGGCCTTCGGTCAGGGTCTTGACCGGCTTGCCCTTCCACAGACCGGAGCGGTCAACCTGTACCAGCTGACGGCGGCCTGGGGACGTCGGATTGAATGTCTTAAGTGCCATTTTCTTCTGGTCCCCGTCTTAGAGCCCGGTGGTCACGTCGATGCCGTGACCTTCCTGCAGCGTTACGACGGCCTTCTTGAAGTCGGACTGACGGCCAAGGCGACCGCGGAAGCGCTTGACCTTGCCCTTGCGGACCAGGGTATTCACTGCCGTGACCTTGACACCGAACAGCGCTTCGACTGCGGCCTTGATTTCCGGCTTGGTTGCGTCATTGGCAACCTTGAAGACAACCTTGTTCTCTTCAGAAGCCATCGTCGACTTTTCGGTGATTACCGGACCGACGATCTTGTCGTAGTGAGGAAGTTTGCTCATTTAAAGCGCTCCTCAAGTGCGGACACCGCGGCCTTGGTCAACACCAGGGTGTTGGCCCGCAGGATGTCGTAAACGTTGATGCCCTGAACCGGCAGAACATCCAGATGCGGGATGTTGCGCGAAGCCAGTGCAAAGTTGTTGTCGAGCTCGGCACCGTCGATCACCAGGGCGCTGGTCAGGCCGAGCTTTTCCAGCTTCGCCTTGAGAGCCTTGGTCTTGGCTTCGGCCGCCTTGGCGTCTTCAACCACGATGATGCCGTCTGCCTTTGCTTTCGCGGACAGGGCATGCTTCAGGCCGAGGGCGCGAACCTTCTTCGGCAGGTCGTGGCCATGGTCGCGAACGACCGGACCGAACGCCCGACCACCACCGCGGAACTGCGGGGCCTTCTTGTTGCCGTGACGAGCGCCGCCGGAGCCTTTCTGGCGGACGAATTTCTTCGTCGAACCAGTCACTTCGGAACGGCCCAGCGTCTTGTGGGTGCCTGCCTGGCGCTTGGCGAGCTGCCAGCGCACCACGCGGTGGATCAAATCGGTGCGCGGCTCGAGACCAAAGATCTCGTCAGACACCGTGATCGAACCGGCCGCCCCGCCTTCGAGGGTCTTGACCTGGAGTTCCATCACTCACTCTCCTTCCCGGCGGCCGCAGTCGCTTCGGTTGCCTTGAAAGCACCCGGAACCGGAACATTTTCCGGCAGCGCCTTTTTGATCGCGTCGCGGACCAGGATCCAGCCGCCCTTGGCGCCCGGAACAGAGCCCTCGACCATGATCAGGCCACGCTCAACATCAGTGCGCACAACCTTGAGGTTCTGCGTGGTCACGCGGGCATCACCCATGTGACCGGCCATTTTCTTGCCCTTGAACACGCGGCCCGGATCCTGACACTGACCGGTGGAACCGTGTGAACGGTGCGAGATCGAGTTACCGTGCGTGGCACGGCCACCGCCGAAGTTGTGACGCTTCATCGCACCGGCAAAACCCTTACCGATGGATGTACCGGTCACGTCGACGAACTGACCCTCGACATAATGGTCAGCGGTGATTTCCGCTCCCACGTCGATCAGGTTGTCCGCGGACACGCGGAATTCGGCGACGGTCCGCTTCGGCTCGACCTTTGCAACGGCAAAGTGTCCACGAAGCGCCTTCGGCGTGTTTTTGACTTTGCGGCCACCTGCACCGAGCTGCAGTGCAGTGTAACCATTCTTCTCATCGGTCCGCTGAGCTACCACCTGGCAATTTTCCAGCCGCAGCACCGTAACCGGAACATGCTCGCCAGCATCGTTGTAGATGCGGGTCATGCCCACTTTCTGAGCGATCACTCCAGAACGCATTGGATGTGTCCCCTTCGACCCGGCTTACAGCTTGATCTCGACGTCGACACCAGCGGCCAGGTCGAGCTTCATCAGCGCGTCCACGGTCTGCGGTGTCGGATCAACGATGTCGAGAAGACGCTTATGCGTACGCATCTCGAACTGATCGCGGCTTTTCTTATCGATATGCGGTCCGCGAAGCACCGTGTACTTCTCGATCCGCGTCGGCAGCGGCACGGGACCCCGTACCTGAGCACCGGTCCGCTTGGCCGTATTGACGATCTCCTTGGTGGAGGCGTCCAGAATACGGTGGTCAAACGCCTTGAGGCGGATCCGGATATTCTGACCGTTCATTGTTATTGTTCCCAATAAGACTGCGGGCCTGCCCGCGTGACATATTCAAATCTGCCGGCAGGCCCGGCTGTCGATTATTCGATGATGGATGCGACGACGCCGGCGCCGACGGTACGGCCACCTTCGCGGATAGCGAAGCGCAGGCCTTCTTCCATGGCGATCGGCACGATCAGCTCAACGTCGACGGAGACGTTGTCACCCGGCATCACCATTTCCGTGCCTTCCGGCAGGGACACCACACCGGTCACGTCCGTCGTGCGGAAGTAGAACTGCGGGCGGTAGTTGGTGAAGAACGGCGTGTGACGGCCACCTTCTTCCTTGGTGAGGATGTAAGCCTCGGCCTTGAACTTCGTGTGCGGGGTCACGGAACCCGGCTTGCACAGAACCTGGCCGCGCTCAACGTCTTCACGGCCGACGCCGCGGATCAGGGCGCCGATGTTGTCGCCGGCTTCACCGCTGTCCAGCAGCTTGCGGAACATTTCAACGCCGGTAACCGTCGTCTTGGTGGTGTCCTTGATGCCGACGATCTCGACTTCTTCACCAACCTTGATGATGCCGCGCTCGACACGACCGGTCACAACCGTACCACGGCCGGAGATCGAGAAAACGTCTTCGATCGGCATCAGGAACGGCTGGTCCTTCGGACGCTCCGGGGTCGGGATGTAGGCGTCGACCTGAGCCATCAGCTCGCGGATCGCGTCACGGCCGATGGCCGGATCGCGGTTCTCGACAGCAGCCAGCGCCGAACCCTTGACGATCGGAATGTCGTCGCCCGGGAACTCGTAGGAAGACAGCAGCTCGCGGATTTCCATTTCGACGAGCTCGAGAAGCTCTTCGTCGTCGACCTGGTCAACCTTGTTCATGAAGACGACCAGGGCCGGAACGCCAACCTGACGGGCAAGCAGGATGTGCTCGCGGGTCTGCGGCATCGGGCCATCGGCAGCCGAACACACCAGGATCGCGCCATCCATCTGGGCAGCACCGGTGATCATGTTCTTCACATAGTCGGCGTGGCCCGGGCAGTCGACGTGCGCGTAGTGACGGTTTTCCGTTTCGTACTCGACGTGTGCCGTGGAGATGGTGATGCCGCGCGCCTTTTCTTCAGGTGCGCCGTCGATCTCGTCGTAAGCTTTTGCAGTCGCACCGCCGGACTCCGCCAGAGTCATGGTGATTGCTGCAGTCAGCGTGGTCTTGCCGTGGTCAACGTGGCCAATCGTGCCAATGTTGACGTGCGGCTTTGTGCGCTCAAATTTTTCTTTCGCCATCGGATTACTCCGTTTCTCTATTTCTTAATGACTTCAAGAGGTTGGGGTCAGGCGTATTTCGCCTGAACCTCTTCGGCGACAGCCTGCGGCACCTGCTCGTAGTGATCGAACACCATCGAATACTGCGCACGGCCCTGGGACATGGAACGAAGGTTGTTCACGTAGCCAAACATGTTGGCCAGCGGAACCATCGCGGTGATGACCGTAACGATGCCCCGGTTCTCCGTACCCGCGATCTGGCCGCGGCGGGAGTTCAGGTCACCAATCACATCACCCATGTAGTCTTCCGGAGTGACAACCTCGACCTTCATGATCGGCTCGAGCAGTTTCGGGCCGGCCTTCTGGATCGCTTCGCGGAAACCGGCACGACCGGCGATTTCGAAGGCGAGCACGGAGGAGTCAACGTCGTGGTATGCACCGTCGGTCAGGGTTGCCTTGATGTCGAGCATCGGGAAACCTGCAATTGGGCCGGAAGACATGACGCTTTCGATACCCTTGGTGACACCCGGAATGTATTCCTTCGGGACGTTACCACCGACGACCTTGCTCTCGAAGACATAGCCTTCGTTCGGCTCGGCGGGCTCGATGGTAAGTTTGATCCGGGCAAACTGGCCGGAACCACCGGACTGCTTCTTGTGGGTGTAATCCACTTCGGCAACCTTGGTGATGGTTTCGCGGTATGCCACCTGCGGCGCACCGATATTCGCCTCGACCTTGAATTCACGCTTCATGCGGTCGACGATGATGTCCAGGTGCAGTTCGCCCATGCCGGCGATGATGGTCTGACCGGATTCCTCGTCCGTCTTCACGCGGAAGGACGGGTCTTCGGCTGCCAGGCGGTTGAGCGCGAGGCCCATCTTTTCCTGGTCGCCCTTGGTCTTCGGCTCGACAGCGATCTCGATGACCGGCTCCGGGAATTCCATGCGCTCCAGGATCACCGGCTTCAGCGGGTCACACAGGGTGTCGCCGGTCGTGGTGTCCTTCAGGCCTGCGATGGCAACGATGTCGCCGGCATAGGCCACGTCGATGTCTTCACGGGAGTTGGAGTGCATCTGCATCATCCGGCCGACGCGCTCGCGCTTGTCCTTCACGGTGTTGAGCAGGGACACGCCCTTGTTCAGGACACCGGAATAGATGCGGCAGAATGTCAGCGAACCGACGAACGGGTCGTTGGCAATCTTGAATGCCAGCAGGCCAAGCGGCTCTTCGTCGGAAGACTTGCGGGAAATTTCCGCTTCGGTCTTCGGATCGATGCCCTTGATGTCCGGAACTTCGACCGGGCTCGGCAGGTAGTCGACCACGGCGTCGAGCAGCGGCTGGACACCCTTGTTCTTGAAGGCGGAACCGCAGAACACCGGAACGAAGTCGTTGTTGATGGTGCCCTTGCGGATCAGTTTCTTGATCGTCTCCATGGAGGGCTCTTCACCTTCCAGGTAGGCTTCCATGGCGGCTTCGTCGATCTCGACAACGGTTTCGATCAGGGCGTCGCGTGCTTCCTGGGCACGGTCAACCTGGTCGGCCGGAATGTCGACGACGTCCCAGGCAGCGCCCAGGTTCTCGGACTGCCAGATCAGCGCCTTCATTTCCAGAAGGTCGATGACACCTGCAAAGTCGTTCTCGGCGCCCACATTCAGCTGCATAACCAGCGGAGTGCAGCCGAGACGCTTGCGGATCATCTCGACGCAGCGATCGAAATCGGCGCCAAGCTTGTCCATCTTGTTGACGAAGATCATCCGCGGAACGTGATACTTGTCGGCCTGGCGCCAGACAGTCTCGGTCTGCGGCTCAACGCCGGCGTTTGCATCCAGAAGGGCGACGGCACCGTCGAGCACGCGCAGGGAACGCTCAACTTCAATGGTGAAGTCGACGTGGCCCGGGGTGTCGATGATGTTCAGACGCTTTTCTTTCCAGAAAGCGGTGGTTGCAGCAGAGGTGATCGTGATGCCACGCTCCTGCTCCTGCTCCATCCAGTCCATGGTGGCTGCGCCGTCATGAACTTCGCCGATCTTGTGGCTCTTGCCGGTGTAGTAGAGGATCCGCTCGGTGGTCGTGGTCTTGCCGGCATCGATGTGAGCCATGATGCCGAAGTTGCGGTAGTCCTCGATTTTATGCGTGCGCGACATAGCGTCAGCCCTTCGAAGTCACAAATTACCAGCGATAGTGCGAGAACGCACGGTTGGCGTCGGCCATCCGGTGCGTGTCTTCGCGCTTCTTGACCGCGGTGCCACGGTTGTTTGCCGCATCGAGCAGCTCACCGGACAGGCGATCGATCATCGTGGTTTCGTTACGGTTGCGCGCAGCGGCGATCAGCCAGCGGATCGCGAGTGCCTGACGGCGCTCGTTCCGAACCTCGACCGGCACCTGGTAGGTCGCACCACCAACACGGCGGGAGCGCACTTCCACTTGCGGCATAACGTTCTCAAGAGCAGCGTGGAACACCTCGATCGGGTTCTCGCGCGCCTTGTTCTCGACGACGTCGAATGCACCGTAGACGATGCGCTCGGCGGCGGATTTCTTGCCGTCATACATGATCGAGTTCATGAACTTTGTGACGACAACGTCCCCGAATTTCGGATCCGGGTTGATTTCGCGTTTTTCAGCGCGGTGACGACGGGACATCTTACGTGCTCCTTACTTCGGCCGCTTGGCGCCGTATTTCGAACGGCGCTGCTTACGATCCTTGACGCCCTGGGTATCGAGCACACCACGGATGATGTGGTAGCGCACACCCGGCAAATCCTTCACGCGGCCGCCGCGGATCATCACCACCGAGTGTTCCTGAAGGTTGTGACCTTCACCCGGGATGTAGCCAATGACTTCGAAGCCGTTGGTCAGGCGGATCTTGGCCACCTTACGCAGAGCCGAGTTCGGCTTCTTCGGCGTCGTCGTGTAAACGCGGGTGCAAACACCACGCTTCTGGGGGCAGGCCTCCATGGCCGGCACCTTGTTCCGCTTCGGCGGATCTTTCCGCGGCTTGCGGATCAACTGGTTGATGGTCGGCATTCTTTGCCCTTTACCTTGTCCATCCAAAAATTCGTATGCAACTGCAGTCCCCGCTGACCCTGCAAGTCGTATGGACATGCAGAATCGCGCCCGCGCGCTCAAAATGAGCGGCAGGCGCTGCGAAAAACCAGAGGACCACGAGTTGCCCCGCGGTCATGCAATCGACGCGTATTCGCCTATGTAACCCGGCAGCGTTTAAGAGGATTGGGTCCTGCGCCTTGGTTAGCGCGGGACGGTTCACTCTTACCGCCTGCCCTTGGGATGCGCGGAAACTACTCATATGCACCCATTGCGTCAAGTGCTTTGTAGAAAAAACCGCGTTTCTGCGCCGCGCCCCTGCCCCGCCCGAATTTCCGGAATGATTTCCGGCAGATACGGCCTGCCGGCATGCAATTTACGGCGCGTTTTTGTAATTTTCTTTCGCGGCCGGATTCGGCACCTCGCCGAATTTCTGAATCAAGTCTGAATCCAATGAGTCAAATCGGGGCGATTCAAACGAACCGCAAGAAACGGAGACCCGGTTTCCGCCTTGAAATCACGGCCTGATTCCAGGTCCGCGCCGCACGGCGCACGACACATGCAGCCCCCAAGGCGCCGCCATGCCGTTTCCGCAGGTCTGCCCCTCTCCCGGCGCGACGCTTTTACAGGATCATTTCCGGTCCTGCCCCGCCGTCAGGCGGTGAAGGTCACGATGGCCACGTTGCCGGAAAGGGCGTCCTGATAGGCGCCCTCATAGACGGGGTCGTCCGGCTCGCCGTCCATGACGCCGATCTGATCGAGTTCCGCTTCGGCAAAGCCCTGCGCGGACAGTGATTCAAGTGTCTTGCGGACTGCGTCGTCGTCATCCGGCGCCGTCAGCAGCGCGTGAATGGTGATCGCGTCCTCGGGAGACGCGTCCTCATTTTCCCAGACGCGGCCGATCACGATATAGACCACCGGATCCAGGTCGAGTTCGTTGTCGTTCATGGTGAAATCTCTCGTCTTCATCCTGATACAAGAAAGGCCGCCCGGAGGCGGCCTTTCGATGTCTCGAAGTCGCGCCGGTTACTCGGCGGCCCCGGTCATGTCTTCCAGAAGCCCTTCCGCCGCGCTGTCCGAAGACTGCTGGCGCTGCGCTTCCTGGATCAGGTCGTCGCGATGCGTTGCGATCTTGCGGATGCGCTTCATCACCCCGCCGGTACCGGCCGGGATCAGGCGGCCGACAATGACGTTCTCCTTGAGGCCGACCAGCGGGTCGGTCTTGCCGTTGACCGCGGCATCCGTGAGAACGCGGGTCGTCTCCTGGAAGGAGGCGGCGGAGAAGAACGAGCGGGTCTGCAGCGACGCCTTGGTGATCCCGAGCAGAACCGGAACACCCTTTGCCGGATCGCGGGCGGCATCGACCGCCTTCTGATTGGCTTCCTCGAAGTCGATCTTGTCGATCTGTTCGCCGGCGAAGAACTCCGTGTCGCCCGGATCGGTGATCTCGATCTTCTGCAGCATCTGGCGGACGATCACCTCAATGTGCTTGTCATTGATGGTCACGCCCTGCAGGCGGTAGACTTCCTGGATTTCATTGACGAGGTAAGCGGCAAGCGCCTCCACGCCCTTGACGGCCAGGATGTCGTGCGGTGCCGGGTTGCCGTCGAGGATATACTCACCCTTTTCAATGGCATCGCCTTCCTGCAGGTGGAAGTGCTTGCCTTTCGGGATGAGGTATTCGACGGGCTCGACACCCTCTTCCGCCGGCTCGATGATGATGCGGCGCTTGTTCTTGTAGTCGCGGCCGAAGCGGATCGTGCCGTCGATTTCGGCGATGATCGCATGATCCTTCGGACGGCGGGCTTCGAACAGTTCCGCAACACGCGGCAGACCACCGGTGATGTCCTTGGTCTTCGCGCTTTCAAGCGGGATACGCGCCAGCACGTCACCAGCCTTGACGCTGGAGCCCGGCTGGACCGACAGAACCGCATCCACCGAGAGCATCAGGCGCGCGTCGGCGCCTCGGGCGTTCTTGGAAATCGCGCCCTTCTCGTCCTTGATGACGATGGCAGGCTTGAGATCCGCGCCACGCTGCGAAGACCGCCAGTCGATGACGACACGCTTGGTGATGCCCGTTGCCTCGTCGGCCGTTTCCTGAACCGAAGCCCCGTCAACCAGGTCTTCGAAGTCCACGACACCGTCGACTTCGGCAAGCATCGGACGGGTGTACGGATCCCATTCGGCAATCCGCTGGCCGCGCTTGACCTTGTCGCCTTCGTCCACATGGAGCTTGGAGCCGTAGGCAACACGGTGCACGGCACGCTCGTTGCCGTCGCTGTCGATGACAACGAGCGACATGTTGCGGACCATGGCAATCAGGTTGCCTTCGGAATCGCGCTCGACGGAGCGGTTGCGGATCTTGATCGTGCCATCGACGTTGGATTCGATGAACGAGCTGTCGACAACCTGCGCCGTACCGCCGATGTGGAAGGTACGCATGGTCAGCTGGGTACCCGGCTCACCAATCGACTGTGCCGCGATGACGCCAACCGCTTCACCCATGTTCACGGGTGTGCCGCGGGCAAGGTCACGGCCATAGCAGGTCGCGCAAACGCCGGTTTCGGTTTCACAGGTCAGAACCGAGCGGATCTTCACCTGCTGAACCTTCGCCGCTTCGATCGCATCGACATCCTTCTCGTCGATGAGCGTTCCCTTCGGAACGAGCACTTCGCCGGTCTGGTTGTTGATCACGTCTTCCGCGGTGGTCCGGCCGAGAACGCGCATGCCCAGGGAGGCGATGACGTTACCGGCATCCACGATCGGTGCCACGGTGATACCGCGCGTCGAACCGCAATCCGGTTCCAGGATGATGGAATCCTGGGCGACATCCACCAGACGGCGGGTCAGGTAACCGGAGTTCGCGGTTTTCAGGGCGGTATCGGCAAGACCCTTACGGGCACCGTGGGTGGAGTTGAAGTACTCCAGAACCGACAGGCCTTCCTTGAAGTTCGAGATGATCGGGTTCTCGATGATCGAACCGTCCGGCTTGGCCATCAGGCCACGCATGCCGGCCAGCTGCTTCATCTGCTGGGGCGACCCACGGGCACCGGAGTGGGACATCATGTAAACCGAGTTCATCGGCTTCTGGCGTCCGCTCTCCTCGTCGATCTGGACCGCCTTGATGCGGGCCATCATCTCGTCGGCGATCTTGTCGGTGCATTTCGCCCAGGCGTCGACAACCTTGTTGTACTTCTCGCCCTGGGTGATCAGACCGTCATTGTACTGCTGCTCGTATTCCGTCGCGAGCGCAGAGGTCTCGGCCACCAGGTTGTGCTTGGTGTCCGGGATGACCATGTCGTCCATGCCGAAGGAAATGCCGGCGTTACAGGCATTCTTGAAGCCGAGCTGCATGATCCGGTCACAGAAGATGACCGTCTCCTTCTGACCGCAGGCACGGTAAACCGTGTCGATCATCTTGGAGATGTCCTTCTTGGTCATCAGCTTGTTACACGCATCGAACGGCACTTCGTGGTGCTTCGGCAGAAGCTCCGCGATCAGCATGCGGCCCGGGGTGGTC
Source organism: Roseibium sp. Sym1 (assembly GCF_027359675.1). Taxonomy (NCBI): domain Bacteria; kingdom Pseudomonadati; phylum Pseudomonadota; class Alphaproteobacteria; order Hyphomicrobiales; family Stappiaceae; genus Roseibium; species Roseibium sp. Sym1. The sequence goes on along the minus strand of NZ_CP114786.1, from coordinate 4,521,033 downwards.
TCGAAGATCTCCGAGGTCGGGTTGCCGTCGGCATCGACGGACTTGAACCGGCCCTTGATCTTGGAGTGCAGCGTGATGACCTTGTTGGCCAGCGCATGGTGGATCTCGCCGATATCGCCGAAGGCCATGCCTTCGCCCGGCTCTTTCTCCGCCATGATCGAGAGGTAGTAGAGGCCGAGAACGATATCCTGGGAGGGAACGATGATCGGACCGCCGTTCGCCGGGTGCAGGATGTTGTTGGTCGACATCATCAGCGTACGCGCTTCGAGCTGGGCTTCCAGAGAAAGCGGTACGTGAACAGCCATCTGGTCACCGTCGAAGTCGGCGTTGAAGGCCGAACACACGAGCGGGTGCAGCTGGATCGCCTTGCCTTCGATCAGGGTCGGTTCGAACGCCTGGATACCGAGGCGGTGCAGCGTCGGCGCGCGGTTCAGCAGAACCGGGTGCTCGCGGATCACCTCGTCGAGGATGTCCCAGACCTCGGGACGTTCCTTTTCAACCAGCTTCTTGGCCTGCTTGACCGTCGAGGAGAAGCCCTTGGCGTCAAGGCGCGAATAGATGAACGGCTTGAACAGCTCGAGCGCCATCTTCTTCGGCAGGCCGCACTGGTGCAGCTTCAGTTCAGGACCCACGGTGATGACCGAACGGCCGGAATAGTCGACGCGCTTGCCGAGCAGGTTCTGACGGAAGCGGCCCTGCTTGCCTTTCAGCATGTCGGACAGAGACTTCAGCGGACGCTTGTTGGCACCGGTGATGACGCGGCCGCGGCGGCCGTTGTCGAACAGGGCGTCAACGGATTCCTGAAGCATGCGCTTTTCGTTCCGGATGATGATGTCCGGAGCGCGCAGTTCCATCAGGCGGCGCAGACGGTTGTTCCGGTTGATCACGCGGCGGTAGAGATCGTTCAGATCCGAGGTCGCGAACCGGCCGCCGTCAAGCGGGACCAGCGGACGCAGATCCGGCGGGATCACCGGCACCACGGTCATGATCATCCATTCCGGGCGGTTGCCGGATTCCATGAAGGCCTCGATGACCTTCAGGCGCTTGGCCAGTTTCTTCGGCTTCAGCTCGGTGGTCGCCTCGGCGATTTCCTGGCGCAGCTTTTCGGATTCGCGTTCCAGATCCATGCTCATCAGGATCTCGCGGATCGCTTCGGCACCGATCATCGCGGTGAAGGCGTCTTCGCCATACTCGTCCTGAGCGGCGATGAAGTCTTCTTCGGACAGAAGCTGGTGCTGCTTGAGCGGGGTCAGGCCCGGCTCCAGAACCACGTAGTTCTCGAAATACAGAACGCGCTCCAGATCCTTCAGCGTCATGTCGAGCAGCAAACCGATGCGGCTCGGCAGGGACTTCAGGAACCAGATATGGGCAACCGGAGCAGCCAGTTCGATATGGCCCATGCGCTCGCGGCGAACCCGCGACAGGGTGACTTCAACGCCACATTTTTCGCAGATGACGCCCTTGTACTTCATGCGCTTGTACTTGCCGCAAAGACATTCGTAGTCCTTGATCGGGCCAAAGATGCGCGCGCAGAACAGGCCGTCGCGTTCCGGCTTGAACGTACGGTAGTTGATGGTCTCCGGCTTTTTGATTTCGCCGAAGGACCAGGACAAGATCTTCTCGGGGCTCGCCAGCGAGATCCGGATGTTGTCGAAGGTCTGTGCGGGAGCCTGCTGGTTGAACAGGTTCATGACCTCATGATTCATGATCCATCTCCTTCGATGCGCGGCCGGGGAGCGGGCCTTGTTGCCCCTCCCCGTCACCGGCATACCAAGTCATATTGGGTCCGTTGCCGGGGTTACTCTGCGGCGTCCGCAGTTTCTTCCTCGGCAATCGCGGGTGCGTCGGTACGTTGAAGTTCAACGTTCAGACCCAGGGACCGCATTTCCTTCACAAGCACGTTGAAGCTTTCCGGAATGCCTGCCTCGAAGGTGTCGTCGCCGCGGACAATGGCCTCGTAGACCTTTGTACGACCTGCCACGTCATCCGACTTGACGGTGAGCATTTCCTGCAGCGTGTAGGCCGCACCGTAAGCTTCCAGTGCCCAGACCTCCATTTCCCCGAAGCGCTGGCCACCGAACTGCGCCTTGCCACCCAGCGGCTGCTGCGTGACGAGCGAGTACGGGCCGATCGAACGGGCATGGATCTTGTCGTCGACCAGGTGGTGAAGCTTCAACATGTAGATGTAGCCCACGGTCACCTTGCGGTCGAACTCCTCACCGGTCCGGCCGTCATAGAGGACCGACTGGCCGCTCGGATCGTATCCGGCGATGTTGAGCGCCTCGACCACATCCGGCTCGCGCGCACCGTCGAAGACCGGCGTCGCGATGGACACGCCCTTCTTCAGCTGCTCCGCAAGACGCACGACGCCTTCGTCGTCGTACTCCTGGACGTTGTCGCCCTTCATGTTGTCGCCGTAGATCTCGACGATCTTGCCGCGCAACTGATCGATCTGGCCCGACTTCCTGTACTCCTCGTACATTTCGCCGATCCGGTGCCCCATGCCACGGCAGGCCCAGCCCAGGTGGGTTTCAAGGATCTGACCGACGTTCATGCGCGAGGGCACGCCGAGCGGGTTCAGAACGATGTCGACATGGGTGCCATCTTCCAGGAACGGCATGTCTTCGCACGGGTTGATCTTGGACACGACGCCCTTGTTGCCGTGACGGCCGGCCATCTTGTCGCCCGGCTGAAGCTTGCGCTTCACGGCAACGAAGACCTTGACCATCTTCATGACGCCCGGCGGCAGTTCGTCGCCGCGCTGCAGCTTCTCGACCTTGTCGATGAAGCGCTGCTCGAGACGCTTGCGGCTGTCGTCATACTGGCCGCGCAGGGCTTCGATCTCGGACATGAACTTCTCGTCGTCGGTGGCGAACTGCCACCACTGCGAGCGCGGGAAGTCGTTGAGAACGTCCCCGGTCAGCACGGTGTCCTTCTTGAAGCCCTTCGGGCCGGCAACGGCGGACTTGTCCATCAGCATCTCGGCCAGACGGCCATAGACGTTGCGGTCCAGGATTGCCTGTTCGTCGTCGCGGTCCTTCGCAAGGCGTTCGATTTCCTCGCGCTCGATCGCCATCGCGCGCTCGTCCTTTTCAACGCCGTGGCGGTTGAAGACGCGCACTTCGACGACGGTGCCCGACACACCCGGCGGCAGGCGCAGGGAGGTGTCGCGGACGTCGGAGGCCTTTTCACCGAAGATGGCACGCAGAAGCTTTTCTTCCGGCGTCATCGGGCTTTCGCCCTTCGGCGTGATCTTGCCAACCAGGATATCGCCCGGGTTCAGCTCGGCACCGATATAGACGATGCCGGCCTCGTCGAGGTTCTTCAGCGCTTCTTCCGAAACGTTCGGAATGTCGCGGGTGATTTCTTCCGGGCCGAGCTTGGTGTCACGCGCCATCACTTCGAATTCCTCGAGGTGGATGGAGGTGAAGACATCGTCGGAAACGATGCGCTCGGACAAGAGGATGGAATCCTCGAAGTTGTAGCCGTTCCAGGGCATGAACGCGACCAGCACGTTCCGGCCGAGGGCCAGATCGCCGAGATCGGTCGACGGACCGTCGGCTATGATGTCGCCCTTGTGCACCCGGTCACCGACACGCACCAGCGGACGCTGGTTGATGCAGGTGTTCTGGTTGGAACGTTGGAACTTCTGCAGCCGGTAGATGTCGACGCCGGACTTGCCCGGGTCGAGGTCCTCGGTTGCCCGGATCACGATACGGGTCGCATCGACCTGATCGACGATACCGGCGCGGCGGGCTCCGATGGCAGCACCGGAATCACGGGCCACGATCGGTTCCATGCCGGTGCCGACGAACGGCGCCTCGGCGCGGACCAGGGGCACGGCCTGGCGCTGCATGTTCGAGCCCATCAGGGCGCGGTTGGCGTCATCGTTCTCCAGGAACGGGATGAGCGCCGCGGCGACGGACACGAGCTGCTTCGGCGACACGTCCATGAGGTCGACCTTGTCGGACGGAACCATCATGTTTTCACCGGCGTGACGGCAGGTGATCAGCTCTTCGGTGAAGCGGCCCTCGGCGTCATAGACGGCGTTGGACTGCGCCACGTAGTGCTTGGCTTCTTCCATGGCCGACAGGTAGACGACGTCGTTGGTGACGGCACCGTCCTTGACCTTCCGGTACGGGCTTTCGATGAAGCCGTACTTGTTGACGCGCGCGAAAGTCGCCAGCGAGTTGATCAGACCGATGTTCGGGCCTTCCGGCGTCTCGATCGGGCAGATACGGCCATAATGCGTCGGGTGAACGTCGCGGACTTCGAAGCCTGCGCGCTCACGGGTCAGACCACCCGGGCCAAGGGCCGACAGGCGGCGCTTGTGGGTGACTTCCGACAGCGGGTTGGTCTGGTCCATGAACTGCGACAGCTGCGAGGAGCCGAAGAATTCACGCACGGCGGCCGCGGCCGGTTTCGCGTTGATCAGGTCCTGCGGCATCACGGTGTCGATCTCGACGGAGCTCATGCGCTCCTTGATCGCCCGTTCCATGCGCAGGAGACCGACGCGGTACTGGTTTTCCATCAGCTCGCCGACGGAGCGCACACGACGGTTGCCGAGGTTGTCGATGTCGTCGATATCGCCCTTGCCGTCGCGCAGTTCCAGCAGAACCCGGATCACTTCCAGGATGTCTTCCTTGCGCAGGACGCGGACGGTGTCCTCGCATTCCACGTCGAGACGCATGTTCATCTTCACGCGGCCAACGGCGGAAAGGTCGTAGCGCTCGTCGTCGAAGAACAGCGACTGGAACATCGCCTCGGCGGTGTCGATCGTGGGCGGCTCGCCCGGGCGCATCACGCGGTAGATGTCGAACAGCGCGTCCTCGCGGGACTCGTTCTTGTCGACCGCCAGCGTGTTGCGGATATACGGGCCGGTGTTGACATGATCGATGTCGAGCATCGTCAGGTCGTGATGGCCACGCTCGATCAGCTCTTCCAGCAGCTTGCCGGTGATTTCATCGCCGGCTTCGGCATAGATCTCGCCGGTCTGGGCATCGACGATGTCCTCGGCCAGGTACTGGCCGTGCAGGTCCTCGTCGGTGACCTTCAGGGCGGTCACGCCCTTTTCGTCGAGCTGCTTGATAGTCCGCGCGGTGATCTTGCGGCCACCCTCGATGACGACTTCGCCGCTGTCGGCGTCGATCAGGTCATAGGAGGCCTTCGTGCCTTTCAGACGGTTGCCGTCGAAAGGCATGCGCCAGGAGCCGTCCTTCTGGCGGGTGTAGTCGATCCGCTTGTAGAAGGTGTTGAGGATTTCCTCGCCGTCGAGGCCAAGCGCCATCAGGAGCGAGGTCACCGGAATCTTGCGGCGGCGGTCGATACGCGCGTGGACGATGTCCTTGGCGTCGAACTCGATGTCCAGCCAGGAGCCGCGATACGGGATCACGCGGGCGGCGAACAGCAGCTTGCCGGAGGAATGGATCTTGCCCTTGTCATGGTCGAAGAACACGCCCGGCGACCGGTGCATCTGGGAGACGATGACGCGCTCGGTGCCGTTGACGATGAAGGTGCCGTTGTCGGTCATGAACGGCATGTCGCCCATGTAGACATCCTGCTCCTTGATGTCCTTGACGGACTTGGCACCGGTGTCTTCATCGACATCGAACACGATCAGGCGCAGGGTGACCTTCAGCGGCGCGGCGAAGGTCATGTCGCGCTGACGGCACTCGTCGACGTCGTACTTGGGAGCTTCAAATTCGAAGGAAACGAATTCCAGCAGGGACGTGCCTGCAAAATCGGAGATCGGAAATACGGATTGGAAGACCGCTTCCAGGCCTTCATTCTTGCGGCCGCCGCCCGGCATCTCGTCGACCTGCAAAAACTGGTCGTAGGATGCTTTTTGAACCTCGATGAGATTGGGCATAGCCGCGACATCGCGGATGGAACCGAAATATTTACGGACCTTTTTGCGACCGTTGAACGTTTGGGTCATTGTCGCTCCTCGTATCGGCCGGGTAACGGCTTCCCGAAACGCCCCTTTTCCAATCGGGCCACCGCCCGGGCGCTTCGGAAAACCGTCCCCCCGGATCAGCCTGCCTGACGTGACCTCACGAACAAGCGGATCGGCTGATCAATCTATGGGGTCTAGGACATCCTGATCCGGCCTCTCCGGATCACCATGCCCTAGTGGGACGTTCGCCCCGGAAACGGGTCAGACCCGCCGGGGCAAGCAACGGTCCCGGCCAGGCCGGGACCGCCAAAGGCTCAAAAGGCCTTTATTACTTCAGCTCGACAGAAGCACCGGCTTCTTCCAGCTTCTTCTTCAGCTCTTCAGCTTCGTCCTTGGCAACGCCTTCCTTGACGGCCTTCGGAGCGGACTCGACGAGTTCCTTGGCTTCCTTCAGACCCAGGCCGGTGATGGCACGGACTTCCTTGATGACGTTGATTTTCTTGTCGCCGGCAGAAGCCAGGACAACGTCAAATTCGGTTTTCTCTTCAGCAGCAGCACCGGCATCGGCAGCACCGCCGGCAGCGGCAGCAACTGCGACCGGAGCAGCGGCGGAAACGCCCCACTTCTCTTCCAGGAGCTTGCTGAGTTCAGCAGCTTCCATGACGGTCAGTGCGGACAGTTCTTCTACGAGCTTTTCAAGATCGGCCATTTTCTTAGTACCTTACGTTCGAACCAGAGTTTGGTTTCGTGAGACAGTGTGTTTGGACGCCTTATGCGGCCTCGTCCTTCTTGGCGTACGCGCCGAAGACGCGGGCAAGCTGCCCGGCCGGAGCGGCGGTAACCTGAGCCATGCGGGAAGCAGGGGTCTGGATCATGCCAACCAGTTTCGCACGCAGCTCATCGAGCGACGGCATGGTTGCCAGAGACTTGACTCCATCCGGGTTCAGGTTGGTTGCACCCAGAGCACCGCCAAGGATTGCAAACTTCTCGTTTGCCTTGGCGAATTCGACGGCTGCTTTCGGAGCGGCTACCGGATCGTCGGAATGGACGATGACGGTCGGGCCCTGAAACAGGTCGGAGATGTGCTCAAGGTCAGTGCCTTGAAGGGCGAGTTTCACAAGGCGGTTTTTTGCGACTTTCACAGTGCCGCCGGCTTCACGCACGGATGCCCGCAATGCGGTCATCTGGGCTACCGAAAGACCTGCGTAGTGCGCGACAACAACAACACCGGTGTTACCCAGCTCGGTGTTGAGAGACGTCACGAACTCGTGCTTTTCCGCTCTTTCCACTTGCCTTCTCCATTTGGCGGCGTTGCCGCCGCCGGTTTACCTTTGCCGCCTTTCAGGCAGGTCCCGAACCCGGAACCGCCTTGGGGCGACGCTCAGGGTCCTGTCCCCTCACCCTCACGCAAGAAACGCGCGGCAAGGTCTGGTTCGAACCAAGTCTTCCGCGTCAACGGCGGAGAATTCGGTTCTCACCCATCTATGCAGGCCAAAAAGCTTAAGCCGGTCTCCCGGCACCTGCAGTCTCGGACAGGGCAACCCGGCGGCGTGCCGCCGGGTCTTTTCGGCCCGAAGGCCGAAATCTCTTCAAAACATCCGGAAAGTCCGGATTACTCGCCAGCAACGCTTGCGAGATCAACCTTCACGCCCGGGCCCATCGTGGAGGACACGGCAATGCGCTTCAGGTAGGAACCTTTTGCGCCGGACGGCTTGGCCTTCTGGACAGCATCCAGCAGAGCCTTGACGTTCTGCAGGATGGCGTCTTCGGAAAAGGACACCTTGCCGACACCGGCATGAACGATACCGGCCTTCTCGACGCGGAACTGGACGGCACCGCCCTTGGCGTCGTTGACGGCTGCGGTCACGTCCGGGGTCACGGTGCCGACCTTCGGGTTCGGCATCAGGCCGCGCGGGCCGAGCACCTTGCCGAGACGGCCGACCAGCGGCATCATGTCAGGCGTTGCAATGCAGCGATCGAAGTCGATCTTGCCGCCCTGCACTTCCTGGACCAGCTCTTCGGCACCGACGATGTCGGCGCCGGCGGCCTTGGCTTCGTCGGCCTTGTCGCCACGTGCGAACACGGCAACCTTGACGCTCTTGCCCGTGCCGTTCGGCAGCACGCACACGCCACGGACCATCTGGTCTGCGTGACGCGGGTCAACACCGAGATTGATCGCAACTTCGACGGTCTCGTCGAACTTGGTCTTGGAACGACCCTTCACGAGGCTGATGGCTTCGTCGAGGGCATAAAGCTTGTTGCGGTCGATACCGTCACGCGCTTCCTTGATACGTTTTCCAACCTTCGCCATGATCTTACCCCTTCACCTCAAGGCCCATGGAGCGGGCGGAGCCTTCGACCATCAGCATCGCTGCGTCGACGTCGTTGGCGTTCAGGTCCTTCATCTTGGCTTCGGCGATTTCCTTGACCTGGTCGCGGGTCACGGAACCGACGGTGCCGCGGCCCGGAGTCTGGGACCCCTTCTGCAGCTTGGCGGCCTTCTTCAGGAAGAAGCTGACCGGAGCCGTCTTCACTTCGAAAGTGAAGGACTTGTCGGAGTAGTAGGTAATCACGGTCGGGCACGGTGCGCCCTTTTCAACATCCTGGGTCTGCGCGTTGAACGCCTTGCAGAATTCCATGATGTTCAGGCCACGCTGACCGAGTGCCGGCCCGATGGGCGGCGACGGGGTCGCGGAACCTGCCGGCACCTGAAGCTTCAGGAAGCCTTCGATTTTCTTCGCCATGTGTCTCTCCAATCATTCGCAGCCGGACGGCAATCCAGCTGCCTGGGAGGCGGTGGTCCGGTCCCTCGAGGGAGCCCGGCGATGAGCTCCAGAACCTTCCACCCGTTTCATCCCGGCCGATTTCCGCAGGAACGCGGACCGGGCACTAAACGCCGCCCGTCTCCGGGCGGCAATCCGTCAGAGCTTGTCGACCTGAGCGAATTCGAGTTCAACCGGAGTTGCACGGCCGAAGATGGACACCGCCACCTTGAGGCGCGCACGCTCGTCATCGACTTCCTCGACAAGGCCGGAGAAGGACGCGAACGGTCCGTCGGACACGCGCACCTGCTCACCAACCTCGAAGGTCACGGACGGCTTCGGCCGGTCGACGCCTTCCTGCACCTGGTTGATGATGCGCATTGCCTCTTTTTCCGGGATCGGCATCGGCTTTTGATCCGCGCCCAGGAACCCGGTGACTTTCGGCGTGTCCTTGATCAGGTGGAACGCCTCGTTGGTCATCTCCATCTTCACCAGGACGTAGCCGGGAAAGAACTTGCGCTCCGCATCGACCTTGCGGCCGCGGCGCACTTCGACAACCTTTTCCATCGGGACAAGAATTTCCTCAAACAGATCGGACAAGCCTTTCTGTTCGGCCTTTTCGCGGATGGACTCGGCGACCTTTTTCTCGAAATTGGAATAGGCGTGCACAATGTACCAGCGCTTGGCCATGGATTTCTGTTCCGCTTCTTGTTCTTTGTCTTCAACCCGGACGGCAGTCAACGCCTAGCCGCCGACACCCAGCAGGTAACCGATCCCGAGGCCCATCAACTGGTCCGCCGCGAGAAAGAAGATCGACGCGATCAGGACCATGACGAACACCATGACGGTGGTCACCGCGGTTTCCTTGCGCGTCGGCCAAGTCACCTTGGACGTTTCCGCGCGGACTTCCTGGATGAATTTAAAGGGATTGGTCTTTGCCATTCCGATTCCGGTCTTTTAAATACGAGCGGGCGCGCGAAAATTCTTCGCGCGCCTCACTCGAGGAAACTCTTAAGCCCTCGAGGCAGATTAATCAAGAGCAAATTGGCAGGGGCAGCAGGGTTCGAACCCGCGACCTACGGTTTTGGAGACCGTCGCTCTACCAGCTGAGCTATACCCCTTCAAGATGTCCGCTTGCACGAACGAGCTCCTGATACCTCCATAAGCCGCATATCGCAAGACTTAAGAGGCGGAGCTGCCGGACACAAGCCCGGCAGCCCGAAATCATCTTATTCGATGATGGATGCGACGACGCCGGCGCCGACGGTACGGCCACCTTCGCGGATAGCGAAGCGCAGGCCTTCTTCCATGGCGATCGGCACGATCAGCTCAACGTCGACGGAGACGTTGTCACCCGGCATCACCATTTCCGTGCCTTCCGGCAGGGACACCACACCGGTCACGTCCGTCGTGCGGAAGTAGAACTGCGGGCGGTAGTTGGTGAAGAACGGCGTGTGACGGCCACCTTCTTCCTTGGTGAGGATGTAAGCCTCGGCCTTGAACTTCGTGTGCGGGGTCACGGAACCCGGCTTGCACAGAACCTGGCCGCGCTCAACGTCTTCACGGCCGACGCCGCGGATCAGGGCGCCGATGTTGTCGCCGGCTTCGCCGCTGTCCAGCAGCTTGCGGAACATTTCAACGCCGGTAACCGTCGTCTTGGTGGTGTCCTTGATGCCGACGATCTCGACTTCTTCACCAACCTTGATGATGCCGCGCTCGACACGACCGGTCACAACCGTACCACGGCCGGAGATCGAGAAAACGTCTTCGATCGGCATCAGGAACGGCTGGTCCTTCGGACGCTCCGGGGTCGGGATGTAGGCGTCGACCTGGGCCATCAGCTCGCGGATCGCGTCACGGCCGATGGCCGGATCGCGGTTCTCGACAGCTGCCAGCGCCGAACCCTTGACGATCGGAATGTCGTCGCCCGGGAACTCGTAGGAAGACAGCAGCTCGCGGATTTCCATTTCGACGAGCTCGAGAAGCTCTTCGTCGTCGACCTGGTCAACCTTGTTCATGAAGACGACCAGGGCCGGAACGCCAACCTGACGGGCAAGCAGGATGTGCTCGCGGGTCTGCGGCATCGGGCCATCGGCAGCCGAACACACCAGGATCGCGCCATCCATCTGGGCAGCACCGGTGATCATGTTCTTCACATAGTCGGCGTGGCCAGGGCAGTCGACGTGCGCGTAGTGACGGTTTTCCGTTTCGTACTCGACGTGTGCCGTGGAGATGGTGATGCCGCGCGCCTTTTCTTCAGGTGCGCCGTCGATCTCGTCGTAAGCTTTTGCAGTCGCACCACCGGCTTCAGCCAGCGTCATGGTGATTGCTGCAGTCAGCGTGGTCTTGCCGTGGTCAACGTGGCCAATCGTGCCAATGTTGACGTGCGGCTTTGTGCGCTCAAATTTTTCCTTCGCCATCGGCGTCGCTCTCTATCCACTCAGTTCGGTCGATACGGGTCGATGCGGGCTGCGCCCCGGCGCCTTGGACAAGTCCGCGAGCGACGAAATGCGTCCCGTAGAACATTCTTGTCAGGATTTCCGGGCGAAAGAGCCTTCCGTTCCGGACACTCCGATCAGCACCCATGATGGAGCGGGTGAAGGGAATCGAACCCTCGTCGTCAGCTTGGAAGGCTGCTGCTCTACCATTGAGCTACACCCGCACAACAACCGAACCAGGAACGATGGTGGAGGAGGTTGGATTCGAACCAACGTAGGCATAGCCAACGGATTTACAGTCCGTCCCCTTTAGCCACTCGGGCACTCCTCCATCTCGTCCTGCTTCACGCCGAAGCGATCAGGATGGCTTACCGAAGAGCCCGCCCGGAAGGGGCGAGCAATCCCGTGGCGCGTGTTATGCAGATAGGGCCCCGCCCTGTCAACGCCGATTTTGCAAAGAAATGAACAAAATCAGCGGCGCGCTCGAAACAGCCGCTTCGAACGCTCCGGATCACCTCGGGCGGTGACGGTTCCACAGTGCCCTGCACACTTCCGGATGTCACGGTTTCCCTACGTTTATCCCGAAAAACCCGCTTCCCACCCCTGCGCCTGTGGACAACTTCCGTCCTGGATCAGCCCCGTGCAGCCACGCGGCAAATCTGCGCGAACGCAAGCAAATGCGCCCCGGCCGGGCAACGCGGCGACCTCGATCCTCTTGCCGGGATTCTAATGTTGTTGTATCTACAACACATGAGCGCATCCCTCGACGACATCGACTTCCTGCATATGGGCCGCACCTGCCTCGGCCACGCTGCCCGTCGCACGGCCAATCTGCTGACACGCCATTATAACCGGCACATGGCCACGCTCGGCCTGGAGCTCACCCAGGCCCAGCTGCTCGCCGCCATCGCCGACGGCTCCGCATCATCGGCTGCGGAGATCGCCCGCTTCCTCGGCATCGACCGGTCCACCCTCGCCCGCAACCTGAAGCCGCTTGAAACCGCCGGCCTGATCACCCGCAGGCAGACGGGTGGCCGCACCGTCCTGCCCGTGCTGACGGCAAAGGGCGAAGAGAAGGTCGTCGAGATCCACACGACATGGCTGAAGGCGCAGGAAGAAGTCAGCGCCCTGCTCGGCCCGGACGGCGCCGATGCCGTGCGCGCCCAGATGTCCGCCCTGCGCAAGGCCGTGCACATCCTGGAAGACCGCTCCCCGGAAGACCAAGACGGCACCGCCGCCAACACCGCTTCCAAAACCAATTCCTGAGTCACAGACCTTTATGTTGGGAACATCATCATGAGCGACACCGAGACACTCACCGAAAACGGCAAGACCCATCAATTGGGCGCCCTGCCGAAAAAGGCCTTTCACGAAATGACCGGCCTCGACATTTTCGCGCGAATGATGGCCGGCGAGCTGCCCGCACCGCCGATCATGGTTCACTCCAATATAAGGATGAAGGAATTTTCAGACGGCCGCGCGGTCTTCACCGGCCTGCCGGCCAAGGAATTCCTCAATCCGCTCGGCACGGTCCATGGCGGCTGGATTTCCACGCTTATAGATACGGCACTCTCCTGTGCCGTGCACACGACGCTGAAGCCGGGCGAGTTCTATACGACCACGTCGCTGACCGTGAACATGGTCCGCCCGCTGCTGCCGACCAGCGGCGAGGTCATCTGCGAGGGCCGCATCGTCCACCGCGGCTCGCGCCTGGCGACCTCCGAGGGCGACCTGAAGGATTCCAACGGCAAGCTGATCGCACACGGCACAGTGAGCTGCATGATCCTGAAGCCGTCGTGAGGCCCCATAATGTAATGGTGGCGTTTCAGCCTCTTTTCCTTTTGTCGGAATACCGCTAGAGCTGCGCCATGAGTGACGACAGAAAACCCTTCCGCGCCGGCGGCAAGCCCGGCTTTCGCGGCAAGAAGAAATTTTCCGGCAAGCCGGCACCGCGCCGGCCCGGCCTGCCGCCGGAAGGCCCGGTGCTGCTTTATGGTCTCCACACCGTGGAAGCGGCCTTTGCCAACAAGGACCGCAAGCGGCTGAAGCTGTTTGCGACGGAAAACGCGCTGCGCCGCCTGGAAGAGCGCGGTGTGACAATCGACGTGCCGGTCGAAAACATGATGCCGCGCGCGCTCGACCGCATGGTCACAAAGGACGCGGTGCACCAGGGCATGATCCTGGAAGCCGATCCCCTGCCCGCCTATGGCGCGGAGCATCTGAAAGGCGCCCGGCTGATCCTGGCGCTCGACCAGGTCACCGACCCTCATAATGTCGGCGCCATCCTGCGCTCCGCCGTCGCGCTCGACGCCGACGCGGTCGTCACCACCGAGCGCCATGCGCCGGAAGAAGGTTCGGTGCTCGCCAAGGCCGCCTCCGGCGCGCTCGACATGATCAAGCATGTGCGCGTGAAAAACATGGGCCGCTTCGTCGCCGAGATGAAGGACCAGGGCTTTGGCTGTATTGCGCTCGACAGCGACGGCCCGGCGAGCCTTGAAGACACGCCCTTTACCGACAAGACCGTGCTTGTGCTCGGCTCGGAAGGAAAAGGCGTGCGCCAGGGTGTTCGCGAAGCCTGCGGCCTGACGGCCCGGCTCGACATGCCCGGTGCGCTGCGCTCCCTCAACGTCTCCAACGCCGCCGTGCTGTCGCTATATGTAGCACGGATGAAGATGGGGCTGTGAGAGGCGGCCGGCAGAAGATCACCGCCCCGTCGGCGGCGGCCCCTTCCGGCTCTGGGCCGGCCCCTCATAGGGCGTGAAGGTCTTCAGCGCCGAGACATCGAACCCGCCCGGGCAACCATCGGCGACGTAATCGTAATAGATCGCCCGGCCGCGGATGGCCCGGCTGCGGTCGGCCTCGAAGAACAGGCCGTAACAGGCCTTGTTGCAATAAAACAGCGCGCCCTCCTCCGCCCGGACCTTCCGGGTCCGGCCGCTCGTCTCTAGGATCTGCTCACCCTGCAGCAGTCCGCTCATCACATGGCAGACATCGCCGCCATAAGCCTGGCGGGTCGAGTCCTTGATGGCAAAGTGGATCGGGATGCCGGTGATCTCCTTGCCCGTGCGGTCAACCCGGTGCAGCCAGCGGTCACGGGCAAAATGCTGCGGCCGGCCGGACAGGCAAGTGAGCACATCCCAGCTCGACGTGGTTTTGACATTGTAGAAATATTGCCCCGAGGCATCCTTCATGCCCCGGCAGGGGTCGAGGTCCTTCTCGACCGCATTGGCCTTGTCGAACCAGCCAAGCGCCAGGATCGGAAAGCCGTCCATGGCATAGCCGATCGGCTTCTTGTCCTCCTCGACCCAGGCCGGTCCGAGGTCGTCGATCAGGCATTTCGGCGCGATGTGATAGTGATAATCGTCGCCGCGTCCCGCATGGCCGCCACACACATCCAGCTCGCCCGCCTCGAACGCGCTTGGCCGGCGGCCGGTGTCCCGGTTGGCGGGGCCTTGCGTGCTCGGATCGAAGATCGGCACGCCGTTGACGGCAACGCCCACCGGCCCGGCATCGGTTTTGGTCGGGCTGCGGGCCAGTTTCGGCTCCAGCAGGATCTCGAACCCGTAATTGTGCTCGGCCGGAAACTGCTGGTTGGTCGCCGTGATGCCGCGCATCATCGGGTCTTTCGGATCCGGCAGGCCGTGGGAGGAAAAGCGCGCCCTGCCGCGCTCGCAGGAAACCTTGCTGACCTCGTCGGTGTAGCAGGCCTGGTCGCATTTGCAGACCTTGATATCATGGGCGCCTGCGGGGGCGCCTCCCCCCGACAATGCCGCAGCCAGCACCGCAGCCACGCCGGCAAGTTCCAACATCCGCATCGCAATCCTCCCGCGTTCGCTCCCGGCTTAGCACGCCGAAGGCGACGACGGGAGCCATTCCGCACGATCGGCTCCGGGCAGGCAACCAACAAGTCTGCGCCAGCGACACCCCTGACCCTGTTTGCATCATTCCCGCCGGGCAAGGCGCGCACCGTGACAGGAGAGCCTCTACGAGTTCGCGCACCTCGGGATAGGATCGCATGTCCCGGTCTCCCTGCCCCCGGATCTCCGCGGCTTCGCATCCGGGACGACGACGGCACCGGCTCACCCGCGCTCCCGGTGATTATCCACAGTGGCAAAGCCCTTTTATCTGCCGTTTGAAGGGTTTAGGGGAATTTCCGGAATCGGAAGCTAAAAAATGCGGCCCGGGCATAGACAAGCGCGCCCAATCTGGTAGAAGCCATTCCCGGCGCCGGTATAGCTCAGCTGGTAGAGCACGTGATTTGTAATCTCGGGGTCGCGGGTTCGAATCCTGCTGCCGGCACCAATTTTCCAAATGTCCGATCCGGAGACATAGGTAACAGTTTGTACCGGAGACATGGGTTACAACCTCGCGCCGAACGGGTTGTCGATTGTCTGTAGTGTTCTCTGCTCCAGGTCGATGTATCCCAGATCATAGCTCATGAAGCTGATCAGCCAAATTCCCTCTTCCACTTCCTTGATCCCGAGTTTCTGACCGGCCAGAACGGTCGAGACGTTGATCTTCTTGCGATGCATGCAGATTCGTCCGCATGCGGTGACCAGGGCGTCCCTGTCATGGAAGGGGTAGTCCAGGTCCGGCAGGCCCTGATATTGCCTTGATGAGGCTGTGTAGACTTCCGCCGGTGTCTTCATTCTGAGCGCTTCATGAGGTCGTTCCTCGTTGAATTCCTTCATGAAGGCATCGAACTTGGCCTGCTGCTGAAGGCTGTTCATGCCTGGCGGTCGGGTGGCCTCCTTCTTCAAGGTCAGATGCATGCGTTCGTGCCGGCCGTTTTGCTGCGGGTGGCCTGGTGTCCGATCCGGAGACATAGGTAACAGTTTGTACCGGAGACATGGGTTACAACCTCGCGCCGAACTGTAGCGCGCAACTTCGTTTGGCGAATCGCGCAACTTCACTTGGCACCCAGATTTGTCTGGCTTCAACATGCTAAGATAGCAACGGTGGAGCTACTAGAGTGATCAACGTATCGGGTTGAACCTTCGTTTTGGACTTGGGAAGAGCGAAGGTAACGACACCGTTTTTCCGCAATGTGTTGAGAGTGTCTTTCACAATCGACTTGCTGACGGCAGCACCTACCAAAATGTGCACCCAAAGGTCACAGAAATTGGTGGGGCCGTGCTCTACCAAGTGTCGAACGACCAAATTTTCAGCGAGTTCTTTCTGACCGGGCGACCCAAATCCATGCGACTTTTGATAGCTTTCAGCCAGAAATTCATTGGAAAAGAGTGACACCTGATCTCCTGCAGCAATTGATTGCCGCGTTTCGATTTCTCGCAGTTCCACCCTGCGGTGTGTATGGCGAAACAATTCGATCGCATGTTCACTGTTAGATCCGAGCACAAGTCGCATTTGCATGCGGTCTTTACGGGGGTTCATTACCCCAAAGTCGGCTACATATTTCGCTGCCTTCAAATCAACAAAGGCTTCTTTCAATATTGCTAGAATGCGTTCCTCATTTTTTAGCGTGTCGGGCAGGGCATCGTAGCGTGATCGCCAACCCTCATTTGCGAGCAACGCAGAATAGGCAGCACGCACACCTTCGAAATCTGGGTATCGATTAATGTGCTCTGACATGAAGTTAAAGAGGAACTCTCCACGCTGAGTCTTCAAAAACTCAGCGATCTTCGCGTTTTCAACCTTGAAACCAGTAGGGTCGATAAAGGTAAATGTGAAGCCAGGAGTGATAGCTCTCGAAATGTCATCAAGATTGTCTTCAAAGCGACCTGAAAACAAAACAATTTCAACGCCGCTTTGTTGCCGTGCGTATTCTGATAGTTTTGCAAAGGAGTTGGGATCTTTCTCGCAAAAATAGAACCTAATCTTCAGACCAGAGATCCCCTTCGACTGAAGATCGTTTTTAACTGACGTTAGCACCTTAATTGATTGGGAAAACGATGTATCTTCCAGCGCACCCTCAGCTGACGTTTCCCAAGGCCCGGCAAAACCATCAACAAAGTTGAAAACCGGAGACCTACCCTGAAAAGTCTTAAATGCGGCGTCTTTTAAATACTGGGTCAAAAACAGGTGTTTGATGTAGGTCTGTTCGCGCCCATCATAAAGGTTGCGTTTCGGCGTCAATTTGCATCCCCCGATACATTCTCGACGACATTTTAGGTAGTTGGCTCAGTCGTGTCTCGTCTAAAGTGCGCTTAAAGCGTTCCTCACCTCTTTCGGGAATTCGCGAACAAGTTGCCCATCGACCAACCCGCCGCCTTTTCCGAACGGGTCAATCAGCTTGAAATCCCTTTTCTCGATGCTGGGTTGGCCGGTTAGCGGGTTGTTGTCGTAATTGCCCCATTGCTTGAAGAATGGGGCAATCCCTCGCGCCCGACAGTCAATCAGGATTTCTTCGACCCACAGAGGCTCGAGTGGTCTGGCACCATGTCCACTCTCACCGCCAACGATTAACCAGGTTGGCGCGGGGTCATTCTCCCTGATACGCATCGGTCCGATAGCAGGTTCATACGAGACAAACCAAACAACTGCCGGGATCTCATCAATATGCTTTTTTCGCTGATCGAAGCGAATTTGGTCTTCAGCAGTGAAGCCAAGCCACACGTTGCTCCAGCCTTCCGTACCCCAATCTCCTGGCAGCATTTTACGGATGTTCTGAGGTCGCTTTGTAAGCAACTGCCAGTCGAGATTCGGCGTGACCCGGATCAATTCGAACAAGTCGGCTCGCCATTCAGGGTCGACCTGGTTGTCGAAAACGTCTGCAAGAGAAGCGCAAAACACGCGCTGCCGCCGGCCATGCTTACGCTCGAACGCCTCCGCCTCGCGTTGCCATGCAAGAGGAGCTTTCCAATATGCTTCTGTGGTTCGCTTCCTGGGATGGTTTCCCCATTTCACATGGCCCGACCGCTTTGACCAACCTTCAGCGTAACAGTTATCACAGCCAGGACTGATCTTTGTGCATCCGGTCCATGGATTAAAAGTGCGATCTGTCCACTCAATCCCGGTGGTTTCAGCCATGTTAATATCCCTTACCTGTGATCAGAGGCTAACATCAAAGATCAAGGTTTAGAATCCTATAACTTGGCCAAAGTGCGATGGATTTTCAGTATCTGACTTTGCCCTGGCTGGAGCATGATCTGCTCGGTCGGACGGCGGCAGAACTTGCACCTGAGGGCCCTTACAATCCACGTCTCACCGATAAACACATATTCATAATGCAGTGAACATGGAACCGACGAGGGCGACGAAAAGTACGAAGAATGCAACCGCAAGACCTATGTCACAAAGATCCGTTACCAATCTTTGCAGGGGCCGCCTCGCACTAGAAACTGCTTTTTTGCCGTGACGCATCAATTCACTTTCGCTGATTAGGCCGCAGATCTTTGAACAGCACTTCGTTCGTTCCGTCACTTAAACGCCATTTACGCCGCCTTTGAAAGCCTTTCACTGGCAATTTCATAATACGCCCTTTCCCGCTCACAACCGACAAACCGCCGGCCGGCTCTGAGGGCTGCCAGACCCGTCGTTCCGGACCCCGCGAACGGAGCCAGGACCGTCCTGGCCGGGCAGACTTGAACCAGCGCATCTGTCAACGGCAGCGGTGGAGCCCACTCAGACAAGAAAAACCCGAACCTGCCGCACCTGTCGTTCCCCCCTCGCCCGACGACGCACGCCTCATCACAGCCGGAACCCTTTATCCGGCCCGCAATGCTCTTTTGAATTGAAACGTGCTGGATCAAACGGCCAACGCAGCGTAACCTAAATCAAACAGCATTCGGCAAACCCGGATTTGCTCAATTCATTTTGTGTGCGCGCCCGATTTACCAAGAAAATATAAGGTTTTAAGTCATGGAGATTTAATGAGCGATCATCCTTATCGTCGCGCTCCTGAACATTCCTTTTGGTCAAGAGCACTCACCAGAGGTGGAATGCTTGAGAGCTTTTTTGAGGGTCCCCCCCTCATCAGGGTCGGTGAAAAAGTCGTCTCGGCAGGAAGCTGCTTTGCCGCGAACCTGGTGCCTCATCTGGAAAAGGCCGGCCTGAGTTATCTGCGAACGGAAACAGGCCACCCGTCATTCGCCCGATACAGAAACGATAATTTTGGCTATTCCCTGTTTAGCGCCGCATACGGAAACATCTACACGACGCGGCAACTCCTCCAGTTGATGAAACGGGCGCTGGGAACATTCAAACCCGAAGAGGACAGATGGCACCTTGACGGTCAGGTGTTCGATCCGTTCCGCCCGGCCTTGCGGTATCCAGCGTCGTCGGATCGGGAATTC
This sequence comes from Roseibium sp. Sym1, assembly GCF_027359675.1. Lineage (NCBI taxonomy): Bacteria > Pseudomonadati > Pseudomonadota > Alphaproteobacteria > Hyphomicrobiales > Stappiaceae > Roseibium > Roseibium sp. Sym1. The sequence continues at coordinate 4,501,682 of NZ_CP114786.1, read as the reverse complement.
GATCTGCTGACAGCGCAGCATCTTCAGGCGGCCCTGGACGCTTTCAGCAATGCCGACGTGTTTGTCTTCACGCTGGGGCTGACGGAGGCCTGGGTGTCGGCTTCGGATGGCGCCGTGTTTCCCGCATGTCCCGGCACGATTGTCGGGACATACGAAGAAGACAAACATGTTTTTGAAAATTTCGGCGTTTCGGATGTTTCGTCAGACCTGTCCGAGTTCATTCAATTGATGAGACAGCGCAATCCGGGCGTACGCGTTGTCCTGACCGTTTCCCCGGTTCCGCTCGTCGCAACAGCGACGGGAGGCCACGTGGTGCCGGCCACCACCTTCAGCAAATCGGTCTTAAGGGTCGCCGCGCAGGAGGTGGCCGGCAAACACGACAATGTCGTCTATTTTCCCAGCTACGAGATCATCACCAGCCATACCGCTCCTTGCAGCTTCTTCGAGGCCGATCGACGAAGCGTCTCCAAGGCGGGCATAGATCAGGTCATGAGCGTGTTTCTCAGCCACTGCAAGACCGACCCGTCTCTGGCAACGGGCCCGGACGAAAGCACGGCACCGTCAATAGCCGCCCTTTCAGCCGCTCTTGTCGAAGCTGAATGTGAGGAAGCGATGATGGATCGGACCAGCCCATGAACCGGCCCATGAGGGGACCGGCTGCTCTGAAACCGGCATCGCCGTTGCGCTCTTGCCGGTCGGGTCACACTCTGCGTTCAGGTGGTGAAACAACATGATCCAAAGAATTCTAATAGCGGGGCACTCGCAATCCTTTTCCCTGGGCTTGCGCGGTCTGGGCAGTGACACTGAAGCCGTTGAAACAGATCCGATTGACGATGTGTTCTCCGGGCTGAACGGTCCTTTTCCGCGTACCGCCGGATACTGGGACGCGCTTGTCGCCAACTGCCGTGACCAGGTCGTGGCATTGACCTGGCAAGGAAGTCAGCATTATTCGCATTTCATGTTCGTAGACGAACGTCCGTTTGATTTTCATTGTTCGCAGCTTCCCGAAGCGCCCCTTGTTCCGGACGCGCAATTGGTGCCTGAAAGAATGGTGCGAACGCTTCTTGCCCGATCTCTTGGCAGTCTGTCGGCCCTTCTTGCGCGGCTGAGCGACGCAAAAAAGGTCATCGTGCTGGGCACGCCGCCCCCCAAGGGAGACAATGCCGCCCTGAGGAAGATCCTTCTCAAAAACAGTGAAGAACAGACCGGCAAGGAAATCGTCAATCTGGACTCGGGTCTGCTCCTGAAGGCAAGCGAAGACGGAATCAGCCTGAGCGATGTCCGGCTGACCGCCTCAACGGTGATGCTCAAGCTCTGGTCCGAGCTTCAGGATCTGATGCAGGAAACCGCACACAATCACGATGCCGACTTCCTGCCGTTTCCACATTCCCTGATCGGCCCGGACGGGTTCCTGCGACGTGAGTACTGGGCTCAAGACCTGACCCACACCAGCCGGGAAGCCGGTTCCGTTTTTCTGGATGAAATCCGCAACTATTATGGTGATCAATCGCCACGCCAGCCAGACGACGACACGCATTCAAAGACCCACGTCCAGTCTTCCCCTTTCGCCCCTCAAGGCAGCGCGCGTGGCGCCGGTGAAACCAGGCCGCAGACCAGTCAGAACGTCGGAATGTGTTCGCTCGCGCTTCATCAACAGAGCGAAATCGATCAGTTGAAGGTCGAAATCAACACGTTGAACAAGAGGCTGGGCAGGGCACATGAGGAAGCCGCACAATTGAAGGAGGTGGTCAGGCAATTGGAGACAAAAGGAGAAGACCACGCAGCCGGCAATCAGGCCCGGCCCGATTAGGAACTCCCCTGCGGCCGAGACCCTTTTTGGAGCCCCCCTGGCATGGGCAAATCGGGATCACGAATGCATGGCTGATTGCCGGCGTTCTTGGGCGCGGCATCATGCGCGCCTCCTCGGCGCCGAAGACTTCCAGCTCATGGCCGGCGACTAAAAACGAGCCAAATCCCGAGTCCGACCTCCTGCAGCCCTGCCGATGGCCAGCTGATGACCTGCTGCCGGCCAGTCACGCAGGACAAGTCACGCTGCTCCACCCACGCGCCGCTGATCAGAACAGGCTGTCGTCAGCGACCGTGGACCACCGACCGGAATCCAGGCGCACAAACTTCGTATCGCGCCTCTGCGTCTGTTCCTCTTCCGAGACATCAAAAGAATCTTCGGCACTCCGCAGAGCCAGGGCGATGCTTCCGACCTGCTGCGACTGAACGATGATTTCGGACTGGTCGAGGCTCAATTCCAGCGTTGCGGTCCGTTTGGGCGAAAGGTTCTTGGTCTCCTGTTCGCCGGCCGTTGTGGTATCGATGGCAAGAACGCGGATATTCTGCAGGATGGTATCGCTTATCATATTGTTATCGCTGAACTTTCTCGTCAGGATAACATCCACCTTGTCTCCCGGCAGGATAAAACCGCCCGCCGACGTTTCCTGCTCCACCCTGACGGCGATCGCGCGTTTTCCTTTCGGCAGGATCGCGGCCATGTAGCCCTTGTCCGTGCTGATCAGGCGCTCTGCCCGGATGGCTTCTCCTGCATAGATCCGGCCCCTGGCGATCATGCCGACGTAGCTTTTGCCGGCGGAGGGATCGCCACTCCTTGTGATCACCCCTTTTGTAAGGGTGCTCTCCGGCCAGTCGCGCCAGGTAATGTCAGCCGCCTCCAGCTTCTTGCCCAGGGGTATGTCGTTCACCGCGACCAGAACCCCCCTCGAGACGACGACAGGAGCCGGTTCTGCAGGTGGTTGCACCTGCTTGTCCATGACAAGACGGAACGCCATGAAGCCTGCACCCGCTGCAAATAACAGGACCAGTAAGCGAACGATCTTCATTTCCAATTCCAGTGCTTCCAGAGACAAGCTTCCAACTGGAGACACACTAGGACCAACGGGTCAAAACAAGACTTATGGGAAAGCAAAAATTCGAATCAATATGGAGCGGCGGCAAGCCCAGACCGGCCTTGCCATTATACAGAGCCGGTTTGACCGTCCGGCCCGGCGGGTCGACTTGGGTCGGAACCCGTTCATTTGGATGAAATGGCTCCTGCCCCGAAGACCTACTCCGCAGCCCGCTCACTGCGACCGGGAACTTCCGGATCGCCGGGTGTCACGTAACGTTCCTGGGCATTGGCCACCGATTTTCCGTCCCGGTCCAGGTTGGTATTGTAGGCCTGAGGCGGAAACGGCTTGACGGTGTGAATGGCGATGTTGGTTTGCATCGCGCTGCCGGCGCCGAAGGTGACCGTGTCGCGGTGGCTCATGTAGTCCGCACAGCCTGAAAGCAGCGCTGCCGGAAGCAGGAGGAGGAGCCGGTTAGTTCTTCTTGTAGACATAGCCAGCCTCGAGTTCCAGATCGACGATATGACCGTAGGGACCGATCAAACCGTCACCTTCGCGGTATTTGCGCAGCATGTCCTTGTTGACCTCCAGAAGACCGAGCGCAAACATCTCGACGTCGTCGGTGGGCCGTGTCTTGTCCAGTGGAGACGCCAGGTTTTCACCTGGATTGGCCGGTCTGACGAGACGCGGCGTCGCCACGATGACAAGATCCGTTTCCCGCTTCTGGAAGCTTGTCGACCTGAACAGGGCGCCGAGCACCGGAACCTGCCCCAGCCAAGGAATCTGGTTGATGTCCCGCTGGTCGATATTGTCCAGAAGCCCGGCCATGGAGAAACTCTGGCCGTCGCGGAGTTCGATGACCGCTTCGGCGCGCCGGGACCGGAAACCCGGATTGCCATTGACGTTGATCGACCCGTCAATGTCGCTGACTTCGGTCATCACACGCAGGTTGATACGGCTGTTGTCCAGGACCGTCGGGACGAATTCCAGCCGGACACCGAATGGACGGTAATCGGTGGAGGTTGCGACACCGCCGGCATTCGAGATCGCCGTCTGAATGGGCACTTCGCCGCCGACATGGAAGCGGGCGGCTTCACCGCTGATCGTGGTCAGGTTGGGCTGTGCTAGCCGGCGAACAAGTCCCTTGCCCTCCAGCGCATCGATAATGGTGTCGATCCGCAGGCCTGCGGTCTCGAGCACCTTTGCAACCAGTGTTCCGAAGGGCAGAGCCCCCTGCTGGGCCACGCTGGCACCGGATCCCAGAACGGCAATCAACCCGCCCGTGGAATTGTCGACGCCGGTCTGGACCCTGGCACCCGAGGTGCTGACGTTGCCGTTGTCGGATCGTCCGACCCAGTTGACACCGAGGTCTCGCCCGATCGCGCGGCTTGCTTCCAGAACCCTGATTTCCAGCGCGACCTGCTGCGGCCCGCGCACGCTGAGCGCGTTGATCACCGGGGATTCGGAAAACTGCTGCGCAACCTCGAGGACCTTCGCCAGTTCGGTCGTGTCGTTGACGCTGCCGTACAGCCTTATGCGGTTGCCGACGTTGGAAACACGGACCTGCGCACTTGGCGCCACCGCGCGGACCGCCTGGGCAACGTCATCGAAATTCAGCTGAACGCGAACCTCGATCACGCCGAGCAGCGTTTTGCGGTCGTTGTAAATCGAAATGTTGGTCAGGCCGGGCGTCTTGCTCTGTATATAGAGGGACTGACTGGAAAGCGGGACGATGTCCGCAACTTCCGGATTGCCGACCACCAGGTCGGAAAAGGCTCGGTTGGTCCGGACGGTCTTGGTGGTGCCCGGGGGCATGAGGACCTTCGAGACACTGCCGCCATTGACGAAAAGCGTGATCTCGTCGGTCTGGGCCTGAGCCGATGGCATGTTGGAGACGCCGACCGCGAGACCGAGGATCAAGGCGGCACCTGCCAGGATCGACTTGGCTCGCAAGAATTGGATGTTGCTAAGGCTGGTCAATTATCGCGCCACGTGGAACCACGTTCCTTTCACGGATCTGTTTGATCAAGGCGTCCGTTCAGGGACGCCTCGCCGACTCGGTATCATCCAGCTTATGTTCCTTACGATTAACACCCGGTGAAACGCCGATTTCCGCGTGGTGTCGAAACGTTGTTGGATGAGGCTTTCTGCGGGACCGTGTGGACTGCCGACCTGAGTTCCGGTTTGACCAGGCCAGGCGGATTGAAATTCCGGCCTGGAGAAAGAAGGCGTTCTCCGCCAAGGCATGAAAACGGCATTTTACCCGCGACCTTCGAAGCTACCTCTTCATTTCATACCTGACTTTTCCATCCTCCGTGGTAACCCTTCTGAAGAGGGACACCTCTTCCTCCGGAGTACCCGCACGAGGCAAAGCCGGGCCGGATGTTGTTGGGCTCGGCGCGAACCGCTGGGTATTTTGCCGGGACAATTCAGGTGCCAGCAGGAGTTCGGCCGTAACGGTTCCGAAATACGGCCCGTCATTGCGGATCATGGTGGCAATGCTTTCCACCGTGGTTGCCGGATCCCTGCGCCCCTTGGTGACAAGACCAATATCGGACTGAATGGCTCCCATGCGCTGGTCGATTTTTGCAAGCCTGTGCTGAACCCCGTTGTTCATGGTGTCCATGCGCGTCAGAAGCCGCTTCTCAAACTGCTGCAGCCCTGCCAGTTCCGCTCTGACCGTGTTCAGCTCCGAATTGGAAGACCACGAAAGAAAAAGCCCGGCGAAAAGCAACAGGGCAAGCGCTATGGACACAACATTCAGCGCGATCAGGACGCGAACATGTTTCAAAAGAAATATCTCGCGATCCCCGGAATGCTCGGCCGAAAGCAGAGACCGGGTCCACCCGGGCAACACCAGAGGCTTGATGGCTTTGTAGTCGGGGGAAATTTCGGCGTGTTTCATTTATCCCCGCTTTGCAAATGACACACTGTTACCCAACAGCTGCAGATTGTTTGCCGTGGTTGGATTGTTCGGATCGATGTCATAGGCCTTCAGAAAATAGCGGCGCGCTGCCACGAGATCGCCGCGCAGAAGGTGGGAATAGCCGACATTGTTCAGGTATTCCGGACGGCCGGGGATCATACCCCCAAGGATCCTGTATCCCTGGTCTGCACTGTCAAACCGGCCGACCATGTCGGCGGAAGCTGCATAACCGATCCAGGCCACCGGATCCTTGGGGTACACTTCGACCGCCTTCTTGTAGAGGGAATAGGCCTTGCCGTAGTTCTTCGCCTTGAACTGGACTTGCCCCTGTTTCAGAAGTTCGTCATCCCGGTAATAGGAGACGTCGGACAGGTCGTTGTTTGTGAAGGCGTCATCACCAAAGGTCGAAAGGTCCCCCAAATTGCCCGACTGGCAGCCGCTCAGGATGACAAGCAGGACTGCAATGACCGGGAACTTAAGACTGACCCACATTTTACTCTTACCCTTACAATCCACTCGCCCCGCAAGCCGACGCGGACGCTCCGCAGAAATTTCAGTATTCACACACTATTTTTCAGCAATTAATAACCATCAATGAAAAATGTTAAATATTTCCGAAAAGTAGTTATAGGGATTTTTGCGAATACACACTCCGTTATAATGACAATATTGCAGCTCAATAACATCAACACCTATTTCAACTTAAAATTGCTTACTCTGGAAACACGCTCTTCGTGATGTTTTCCTAAATCACGTCTCAGTCGGCTCTCTCGGTACGGCAAATGGAAAGGTTTGACGACGTGGCCAGACACGGCGTCGGCCTGGCTGGGAGCACCGCGCGCCAAAGCAAAATCGCCGGAGATTCTTTGGAAAAGGTCATGTGGCCGCGATCGTCAGATTGAGCGCAGCCTCATGCTGCGTCTCATGCCAGGAGGGCGACGCGAGCGGTTTCGACACCTATATGTAAAAATAAGTCACCCGGGTGTCCGGAGGGCGACGTCGCAAATGCCCCGGGTCGGGCTCCTATTCGACATCACCCATGTATTTTGCCTGGTCGATCAGTTCCTGGCACTTTTTCTCGTCACCGGACTTGCGGGCCTTGTTGGCCTCCTGCAGAAGCGCGCGCATCTTCTCGGCGACCGTGATGTCGATGCCCTCGCGCTCGCTGTGATCAACCGCGTATTCCACCTTGTCGATATCCTTGCTACACTCGGCACCGGCGGCGGTGGGGGCCGCCACCAAAACAAGCGCTGCGCAGGCCAATCCGGCCAAGGCATGTGAAATCCTGTACATGATCTTCCTCCCGGCTGTCTGGCCCGGTTGCTTGGGCCCGGCTTTTTCGCACCGGCGCGCCCGCATGACTCTTGCTCACATCATCCGCTGATGCAGATCCGTCATGATCCAGAGACTGCCGCCGACCATGATCACGATCAGCACTGCCGCAAAGGCCAGGAAGAACAGGTTCTCCGCGGGCGTCGACTTGAGGTCGAGGTGCAGGAAGAACACCAGATGCACCAGAACCTGCAAGATGGCGCCCGATGCGATCACAACATAGGCCTGCGTGCCGGTCAGCAAACCGGCGCCGACGACGCCGAAGGGAATGGCGGTCAGGATCACTGCCAGCACGAAGCCGATCAGGTAACGGGCAACAGGTCGGTCTGCTAGTCGGTACATTCCGTGCTCCTACATCACGCCGGGCAGATAGACGACCGAGAAGATCCCGATCCAGACGATGTCGAGGAAATGCCAGAAGAGGCCCAGCCGGAAGACCCTGGAGCGCACCGGCTGTGTCAGGCCTTTCACCAGGATCTGGCCGATCATCACAACAATGCCGAGACAGCCGAAGGCCACATGAAGACCGTGGGTACCGATCAGGGTGAAGAAGGCCGACGCGAAGCCGCTGACCTCCGGCCCTGCGCCCTTTTCGATCATGCCCCGGAACTCGATCAGTTCCATCGCCAGAAAGCCGAGCCCCAGAAGCAGCGTCACGATCAGCCACTGGACCTCGCGCATCTTGTGGCCCGCCCGCTGGGCGATCGAGGCAAAGCCGAAGGTCAGGCTGGAGGTGAGAAGCAGCGCGGTTTCGCCGGCTGTGAATCTCAGATCGAACAGGTCCCTGGAAGACGGCCCCGACGCAAAATTCTTCGACAGGACCACATAGGTGGCAAACAGCAGCGCGAAGATGATCGCGTCGGTCATCAGATAGACCCAGAAGCCGAATTCGCGGCTTTCCAGGGCGTGTTTTTCTTCTTCCTCGAGGATGGTGGCGTCGGACATCTGGGCGCTCCTCCTCAAACCGTTCCGGGCAGTGGCGCGCCCGAGGCGGCCCCACGCGGCGCGAAATCGCGCATGTCGTGAAGATCCGCCGGCGTGATCTGCGCCAGTCGTTCACGCTCGATCCTGGCGACTTCCGCCGCCGGCAGCACGAAGTCGGTGTCATCGTCAGAGGCGCGGATTCCGACACAGATCAGCGACAGCACCAATGAAAGCGCCACCAGCCACCAGATGTACCAGACGAAGGCAAAGCCGAGCACGAAGGCCAACCCGCCGAGCACCGGTCCGATCCAGGTGTTTTTCGGCATCACGATGTCTTCGTAGGTCTGCGGCTGGTAGGCCTCGCCGAGGATCTTCATGTCGTGAAACGCGTCGAGCCCCTTCACCTCCGGCAGCACCGCGAAGTTATAGGGCGCCGGCGGCGAGGACGTCGCCCATTCCAGTGTCCGTCCGTTCCAGGGATCGCCGGTGATGTCCCGTGCGGACCCCCAGTTGCGCGCGGAAACCCAGAGCTGGATGGCGATGCAGGCAATGCCGATCAGCACGCAGACGGCGCCGAGCGCGGCCACAACCAGATAAGGCTGCCAGTTCGGATCGGCGTAATGTTCCATGCGCCGGCTCATGCCCATGAAGCCGAGCACGTAGAGCGGCATGAACGCCAGGTAGAACCCGATGATCCAGAACCAGAACGAACGGATGCCCCATTTGGCGTCGAGCTTGAAGCCGAAAGCCTTCGGGAACCAGTAGTTCAGCCCGGCGAAATAGCCGAACAGGGCGCCGGGGATCAGCATGTTGTGGAAATGGGCCACCAGGAAAGTGGAATTGTGCATCAGGTAGTCGGCCGGCGGCAGCGCCAGGAGGACGCCGGTCACCCCGCCGATGACGAAAGTCACCATGAAGCCGATGGTGAACACCATCGAGGGGTGGAACTCGATCCGGCCCTTGTACATGGTGAACAGCCAGTCGAAGATCTTCACGCCCGTCGGCACGGCGATGATCATGGTGGCGATGCCGAAGACCGCGTTCACATTGGCCGAGGAGCCCATGGTGAAGAAGTGGTGCAGCCACACCGTGAACGACAGGATGGCAATGCAGGCAGTGGCATAGACCAGCGAAGTGTAGCCGAACAGGCGCTTGCGCGAGAAGGTCGCGACCACCTCCGAGAAGATGCCGAAGGCCGGCAGGATCAGGATATAGACCTCCGGATGGCCCCAGATCCAAAGCAGGTTGGCATACATCATCATGTTGCCGCCGTCGCCATTGGTGAAGAAATGGAAGCCGAGCGTGCGGTCCAGCGTCAGCTCGGCGGCGACCACCGTCAGGGCCGGAAAGGAGAAGGCGATCAGGACGGAAATGCACAGTGTCGTCCAGGTGAACAATGGCATGCGCATGAAGGTCATGCCCGGGCAGCGGTTCCGGACGATGGTCACGATGAAATTGATGCCGGACAGGGTCGAGCCGACCCCCGAGACGATCAGTGCCCACAGCCAGTAGTCGACCCCGACCCCCGGACTGTATTCGATGCCCGAATAGGGCGGATAGCCGGTCCAGCCGGCCTGGGAGAACTTGCCGACCACCAGCGAGACCAGGACCAGCCCGGCGCCGGCCGCGGTCATCCAGAGGCTGACGGAATTCAGGAAGGGAAAGGCGACGTCACGCGCGCCGATCTGCTGCGGCACGATGATGTTGATGAGCCCGGTCAGGAAGGGCATGGCCACGAAGAAGATCATGATCGTGCCGTGGGAGGAGAAGATCTGCTCGAAATGCTCCGGTGGCAGATAGCCCTCGCTGTTGAGGGAAATGGCCTGCTGGGCGCGCATCATGATGGCATCGACAAAGCCACGCACCAGCATCACCAGCGCCAGGACCACATACATGATGCCAATCTTCTTGTGATCGACGCTGGTCAGCCAGTCGGTCCACAGGACCTTCCAGGCACGCAAGTAGGTGATCAGCAGGAAGACGGCGATGCCGCCGCCAACCGTAACGCCCGCACCGCCCATGGCGACCCAGGAATAGAACGGCAGGGCATCGAAGGTCAGACGTCCCAGCATCACGAAGCCCCCTCGCCTGTCTGCGGTGTCTCTTGTTGATTTGGCATGCGTGCCGGCGCGTATTTCTTCATGATGGTCATGAACAGCTCCGGCTCGAACGAAGTGTAATAGCCCACCGGATTGGCGACGCTCTTCTTGTGCAGCTCCGCATAGGCGTCTGCGTCGAGCGTGGCGCCTGCTCCGGAGACCTTGTCCTGCCAGGCCTTGAAGTCCGTCTCGTTCAACGCGTGGGCCTTGAAGTGCTGGTCGGAGAAACCGTCGCCGGAATACATGGTGTTGCGGCCCATGAAGACGCCCGGCTCATCCGCGATCAGGTTGAGTTCGGAGCGCATACCGGCCATGGCATAGATCTGTCCGCCAAGCGCCGGGATCATCAGGGAGTTCATCACGGTGTCGGAGGTGATCTCGATGGAAAGCGGCCGGTCGGCGGGAAAGGCCAGTTCGTTGACGCTGGCTGTGCCGAGTTCGGGATAGAGAAACAGCCATTTCCAGTCGAGCGCGACCGCCTGGACCTTGAATTCCGGCTTGTCGGCGGCAAGCGCCTTGTAGGGATCGAGCCGATGCGTTGATTCCCAGACAAGCGTGCCGATGGCGATCACGATGGCGGCCGGAACCAGCCAGACCACTGCCTCGATGGCATTGGATCCGTCCCAGTCGGGCGCGTGCTCCGCCCCGTTTTCCCGGCTGCGATAACGCCAGGCAAACAGCAGCGTCAAGAGGATCGCCGGGATGGCGACGATCATCATCAGCCAGAACGCGGTATAAAGCAGGTCCCGCTCAGCCAGGGCGATCGGACCCTTGGGGTTGAGAACCGGCGCATCGGAGAGCGCGCACCCCGAAAGAACTATTCCGGACAAGGAAAGCAGCATCCACGGCGCCGCCGAGGCGATCCGTCTGAAAAAAGATCCGGCAATCACTTCGTACATGGCTCCTCCTTTTCAAGGGACAGAGGCAGTCATGATAGGAACCGCGTGGTCACGGGACTATGTGACTGGGTTCACAGGCAAATCGGAGACGGCGTGACGCACCGCCGGTATGGATCGAAAGTCTTACGCGGAGCCTAGCCGAGCACAGGCGCCTTTGAAAGGCCGCAATTTGGAGTTTCCCCAAACCGGCCAAATTCCGCGGTTTTCGAGCCTGCCGTACCGGGTCAGCGCGCTGCTCCGGACAGCTCGATCAGGGCCTGAAGCATCAGATTCGCCCCCTTTTCGATGTCCACCCAGTCGCTGTGCTCTTCCGGCGCATGGCTGATTCCATCCCGGCTCGGAACGAAGATCAGCCCTGATGGACAGAACCTTTGCATGGTCTGGGCATCATGCCCGGCGCCCGAGGGCATGCGCTTGGCCGGCAGGCCGTGCCGCTCCGCCAGAGCCGTGAGCCGGTCGGCGATATCCGCGTCGAGCTTCAGCGGCGACAGCCAGCTGCGCTCCCTGGTCTCGAGTCGAAGCCCGTGCCGGCCGGCAACCGCCGCCGCATTTTCCAGGAACCGCGACTTCAACGCCACCATGACCTCTTCGCTTGTGTCCCGGAGGATCACCGAAAACACGGCTCTACCGGGAATCGTGTGCGGATGGTTGGGCGTCAGCTCGACATGGCCGATCGTGATGCGGCTCTGGTCGGTACCATGTTCCTGAATGAGGTCGCGCACCGTTCCGGCCACCTCGGCAAGACCGGAAAACGCGTCGGCGCGCAAATGCATCGGCGTGGTGCCGGAGTGGTTGGCGATCCCTGTCAGCGCCAGCTCAAGGTAACAGACCCCGGAAACCTCCTCGGCAATGCCGATCGGCAGCCTTTCCTGTTCAAGGATCGGCCCCTGCTCGATATGCAGCTCGAGAAAGGCCCTGATCGATCCCGCCGGCCTGACGGCGCCGAGAATCTGTTCTGGGACCAGTCCGTTCGTCGTCATGGCCTGTGTCAGCCTGATGCCGTCCGCGTCCACGGCGCCCGCGATCCAGTCGGCCGTCACTTCGCCGGTGATCGCCTGCGAGCCCAGCATGCCGCCGAAACGCCCTTCCTCCTCCGAGGTTGCGGCCACCTCGATCGCGGTTTCCGGCTCCAGTCCGGCCTCTTTCATGGCCCGCACGCATTCCAGCGCGACACAGGCGCCGAGCGATCCGTCATAGGCGCCGCCATTGACCACCGTGTCGAGATGGGAGCCCGCCATGATGCAGGGGCCGTCCCTGGGGCCGAATCGGCCGAACAGGTTGAGTGCGCCGTCGTTCCAGACGGACAGGCCGTCGTCGAGCATCTGGGCGGCGAACCAGGCACGGCAGTCGAGGTCCTCCTTCGAGAAGCCCGGCCGGTTGTAGCCTCCTGTCGAAGGGTCGAATCCGTAGCTGTTGACCCCTCCCAGCAGGCTCTTCAATCGCTCCAGATTGATGGTTGCGGCAGGCTGCGGCATCCGGTTTTCTCCCCATTTTTCAGCGCTTAAGCGTTTCTTTGGCTCTGGAGTCGCAACCCTCAGGCGAAAATAAATATGAAATAATTGTTGAACGAATGCAATTAATCATGATTAATTATTTGCCAGAACACAACGAGGGGAATGGTCATGAAAAAGTTCCTAGCCGCGGCGCTCGCCTCGGCCTTCCTTGCCTTTGCGCCACAGGCGCAGGCGCAAACACCACCAAATGTGCTGGTCGTCGGTCAGATCGCCGAACCCAAGTCGCTCGACCCTCATGCGGTCACTGCGGTCAATGATTTCCGCATTCTCGTGAACCTCTATGACGGTCTGGTCCGCTACAAGGACGGCACCCTGGAGGTTGAGCCGTCGCTCGCCGAAAGCTGGACGATCTCGGACGACGGCAAGACCTATACGTTCAAGCTGAAGGAAGGCGTGACCTTCCATGACGGTTCGCCGTTCAACGCCGAGGCGGTGAAGTTCAACTTCGACCGCATGCTGAAGGAAGATCATCCCTTCCACGACACCGGCCCCTTCCCGCTGTCCTTCTTCTTCTCGACGGTCGAGGAAGTGATCGCCGAGGACGACACCACGGTGACCTTCAAGCTGAGCGCGCCCTACGCGCCGTTCCTGTCCAACCTTGCCTACCCGACCGGCCTGATTGTCTCGCCGGAAGCGGTCAAGCAGCATGGCAAGGATTTCGGCCGCAATCCGTCGGGCACCGGTGCCTACAAGTTCGGCGAATGGATCGCCAACTCCAAGATGGTCGCCGTCAGGAATGACGACTACTGGGACGGCGCGCCGGACCTGGAAGCCCTGATCTACCGTCCGATCACCGACGCCAACACAAGGATCGCGGAAATGCTCTCCGGTGGCCTCGACGTGATGGTCGAGGTGCCGCCCGACAGCCTGCAGCAGTTCAAGGACGATTCCACGTTCAAGGTGCTGGAACAGGCCGGTCCGCACGTCTGGTTCCTGATCCTGAACGCCAAGGAAGCACCGTTCGACAACAAGGCCGCCCGCCAGGCCGCCAACTACGCCATCAACAAGAAGGCGCTCGTCGAGAACATCCTGCAGGGCACGGCCGAAGTTGCCGCCGGCCCGACGCCGCCGGCCTTTGCCTGGGCGTATAACGAAGGCCTCGAGCCCTATCCGTACGATCCGGAAAAGGCCAAGGAGCTGCTCAAGGAAGCCGGTTACAACGGCGAGGAAGTCACCTTCTACGTCACCGAAGGCGGCTCGGGCATGCTGGATCCGATCGCCATGGGCACCGCCATCCAGGCGGACCTGCAGGCCGTCGGCATGAACGTCAAGATCGAGACCTACGAGTGGAACACCTTCCTCGGCAAGGTGAACCCGGGCCTAGAAGGCAAGGCCGGCATGGCCGAGATGGCCTGGATGACCAACGATCCGGACACGCTGCCCTTCCTGGCGCTGCGCACCGAGGCGATGCCTGACAAGGGCGGCTTCAACTCCGGCTACTATTCCAACGCCAAGGTGGACGAACTGCTGGAGAAAGCCCGCGAGGTCACCGACCAGGGCGAGCGCGCCAAGCTCTACAAGGAAATGCAGGAAATCGTCCAGGAGGACGCACCCTGGGTCTTCGTCGCCAACTGGAAGCAGAATGCCGTGACCAAGGCCTCGGTCGAGGACTTCAAGCTGCAACCCTCCTTCTTCCTGATGCTTCAGGACGTCAAGAAGCCTCAGTAAGCTGACAACGCATCCCGGCGGGCCACGCGGTCTGCCGGGATTTTCGTATCGGACGCGAAGGGCGCGATCTTTCGCAGGTCGAGCGTCACCACACCGAAAAGCGTCATCCTGAGGAGGCGCAAAGCGCCGGCTCGAAGGATCGGCAGCTCATTCGGCGCCCGGGGCCGATCCTTCGAGACGGACCTAACGGTCCTCCTCAGGATGACGTCTTGGTGTGTTGCGACACTCGGGATTTGCGGCCGCTCTACTGTCCGGCCGCCTGCAACTACGGGGGAGAGAGCAATGGCTGCCTATATCGCCAGGCGTCTGCTGGCCGCCATACCGGTCCTGTTCGGGCTGACCATCATCGTCTTCCTGATCATGGCCATGATCCCGGGCGACCCCGCAACCGCCATCCTCGGCTCCTATGCGACACCGGAAAACGTCGCCAAGCTGAACAAGGATCTCGGCCTCGACAAGCCCCTGATCCAGCAGTATTTCATCTGGATCGGCAACCTGTTCCAGGGCGATCTCGGCCGTTCCTACACGCTCAACCGGCCCGTGCTCGACGAGGTCATGGAGCGGTTCTCGGCAACGCTGATCCTGGCCGGCACCGCGCTGCTGCTGTGTTCCGTCTTCGGCCTGCTGGCCGGCATCGTCTCCGCCGTGCGCCAATATGGCTGGGCCGACAAGATCATCACGCTCCTGGTGCTGATCGGCATTTCAACCCCGTCCTTCTGGCTCGGCCTGCTCCTGATCCTGATCTTCGCGGTCAACCTGCGCCTGTTCCCGGCCTCCGGCATGTACGCGATTTACGGCGGCGGCGACCTGCCCGACCTGCTCTATCACCTGGCCCTGCCCGCAATCACGCTCTCCGTGGTGGCAACAGGTGTCATCGCCCGGCTGACCCGCACCGCCATGCTGGAAGTCCTGCGCCAGGACTATATCCGCACCGCCCGTGCCAAGGGGCTGTCGGAGCGCAAGGTCATCTACAAACATGCCTTCAAGGCGGCCCTTGTCGGCGTCGTGCCGGTGATCGGCATCCAGGCCGGCTTCGTCATCGGCGGCGCGGTCTATATCGAGACCGTGTTCCAGTGGCCCGGCATCGGCTCCATGCTGGTGACGGCGATTTCCACCCGGGATCTCCTCCTGGTCCAGGGCGGCGTGCTGGTCGTCGCCGCGGCCTATGTTCTCTTCAATCTGCTCGCGGACGTGGTGCAGACCATTCTGGATCCGAGGTTGCGTTGATGACCGAGACCAGCATGAGCGCCCCGGCGAAACCGGCCCCGAAATCCGCGCGCCCCGGCACGCTGGCCCTCCTTCTCAACAACTCGCTGGCGACCGGCGGCCTGATCGTGCTGGCCGCGATCTGCCTGCTTGCCCTCGCCGCCCCCATCCTGCCGCTACCCGATCCGGACGTGACCGCTCCGGCAGACCGCTTGAAACCGATCTTCAGCGACGGCCATCTGCTGGGCACAGACCATCTCGGCCGGGACCTCCTGTCCCGGCTGATCTGGGGCACGCGTGTGTCGCTGGCGGTCGGCCTCTCGGCCACGGTGATCGCCGCCTTCTTCGGCTCGCTGCTCGGCCTGGTGGCCGGTTATGCCGGCGGGCGCACCGACACGATCATCATGCGCGGCATCGACATGGTCATGGCCTTTCCCTATATCCTGCTGGCGCTGGCGATCGTCGCCGTGCTCGGCCCGGGCCTGTTGAACGCGCTTTACGCCATTGCCCTGGTCAACATCCCCTTCTTTGCCCGGAACATCCGCGGCATCACGCTCGGCCTCTCCCGGCGGGAATTCGTCGATGCGGCGCGCCTTTCCGGCAAGTCGCCACCGCAGATCCTGTTCCTGGAAATCCTGCCCAACGTGCTGCCCGTGATCGTCATCACCATGTCGACCACGGTCGGCTGGATGATCCTTGAAACGGCGGGCCTGTCCTTCCTCGGCCTCGGCGCGCAGCCGCCCCAGGCCGATCTCGGCTCCATGCTCGGCGAAGGCCGCAAGATCCTGTTCACCGCGCCGCATGTCTCCATCATCCCAGGCCTGATGATCTTCGCCCTGGTGATGAGCATCAATCTCTTCGGCGACGGCGTGCGCGACATTCTGGATCCGCGCCTGCGCGCCGGGTCCCTCACCCGCCCTGTTTCGCGCACCGCCGTGGAACGGGACAAGGCCGATGTTCCGGCCCCGTCAGAAAAAGGCGGTGTGCTGGATGTCCGCCAGATGCGCACAGAGTTCCAGATCGGCTCGTCCGTCTACAAGGCCGTCGGCGGCGTCGACCTGAACCTTCAGGAAGGCGAATGCCTCGGGGTTGTCGGGGAATCCGGCTCGGGCAAGTCGGTGACCGCCATGTCGATCATGGGCCTGGTGCCGACGCCGCCCGGCCGCATAGCCGGCGGAGCCGCCTACCTTGAAGGCGAGGATCTGTTCGCGGCCACCGACAGACGCATCCGCGACCTGCGCGGCGGTTCGGTCGCCTATGTCTTCCAGGATCCTTTGTCGACCCTGCATCCGCTGTTCACGGTCGGAGCCCAGCTCACCGAAGCCATCACCACCCACCAGCCGATGTCCGGGGCAAAGGCCCGGGACAAGGCCATCGAGCTTCTGTCGCTGGTACGCATCCCGAATGCGAAGGAACGCCTTGCCGCCTATCCGCACGAACTCTCCGGTGGCATGAGGCAGCGTGTCTGCATCGCCATGGCGCTTGCCAACGATGCCAAGGTGCTGATCGCCGATGAGCCGACCACCGCGCTGGACGTGACGGTGCAGTCCCAGATCCTGACGCTGATGAACGGCCTGCGGCGCGAACGCAACGCGGCGATCCTGTTCATCACCCATGACTTCGGCGTCGTCTCCGCCATCTGCGACCGGGTCGCGGTGATGTATGCCGGCAGGATCGTGGAAACCGGAACGACCGACGAGGTTCTCAACAATCCTCAGCATCCCTACACCGCCAAGCTGATCGAATGCGTGCCCGTGCTGGGCGAGCCCGAACGCCGGCTCGACGCCATCGAGGGCCGCCCGCCCGTGGTCAACAACCTGCCCGCTGGCTGCGCCTTCGCCGACCGCTGTCCCCATGTTCAGGCAGCGTGCCGGCAGGGTGAGATTTCGCTGGACATGTCCTCCGGAACCCGGGGCGTCCGCTGCCTCTTTCCGCTGACCTCGGGAGCTCGCGCATGAACGAGATGAGCCAGAATAACACCGGCCGGGACGCGCTGCTGACCATCGAGGCAGTCGAGCGCATCTTCGGTGGCGAGCGCAAGCTGTTTGGCGGGCACAACCCGGCCGTCCACGCCGTCCAGGGCCTGAGCCTTGAGGTGAAAAGGGGCGAGACCCTCGGCGTCGTCGGCGAATCCGGCTGCGGCAAGTCCACCCTCGCCCGGCTCGTCGTCGGACTGGACCTGCCCACCTCCGGCACGATCACCTTTGCCGGCGAGGACTTGACTGCCCTTGCCCGGAAAGACCGCAACGCGCTCGCCCGCAAGGTGCAGTACGTCTTCCAGGACCCGGTGGCCTCGCTCAACCCGCGCAAGACCATCCGCACCATCCTGGAAGCACCGCTGAAACACCTGACCGACCTTGATGCGAACGGGCGGGAACAACGGCTGGCGGAGTTGCTGCAGGCCGTCAACCTGGCGCCGGAATTCCTGGAACGCTACCCGCATGAATTCTCCGGCGGGCAGGCCCAGCGGATCGGCATTGCACGGGCGCTGGCCGCGGGACCTGAGCTGATGGTGCTCGATGAGCCGGTTTCCGCGCTCGACGTGTCGGTGCAGGCCCAGGTCCTGAACCTTCTCGACAAGCTGAAGGACGAATTCGGTCTCACCTACATCTTCATCAGCCATGATCTGTCCGTGGTGGAAAGCGTCAGCGACCGTGTCGCGGTCATGTATTTCGGCCGCATGGCGGAACTCGGCCCGGCAAAGGAAATCTTCAGACATCCCCTGCATCCCTACACGGACCTGCTGATGCGCTCCGCGCCAGCGCCTGGTCGGCACGACCTGATGTCGGAAGATGCTTCGGCTGAATTGCCGGACCCCTATAATCCGCCACAAGGCTGTGCCTTCGCGGCGCGGTGCCCGCGCAAGACGGAGCAGTGCCTGGCCGCAAAACCGGCACCGGACGAGGCTGGAAGCGCCGATACGGGTCATATTGCGGCTTGCCATCATCCGCTGGGGCAGGCATAGGCAGGGAAAAGAGCCAAAACAAAGACAATCCGGCTATGAAAATACCAGAAGGTGCAACAGACCCGAAGACCCGCAAACGCCTGCGGCGGCCCGACATGGTGGCCCAACAAATTCGTGAACAGATCGTCGAGGCGGCCTTGCGGCCCGGAGACCGCGTTCCGAACGACTGGCTGATGCCGGAGGCGGTCAAGGTTTCCCGCGGTACGTTGCGCGAGGCCCTCAAGGTTCTGGAATACCAGGGATTGATTTCAACACGGAGCGGGCCGGGCGGCGGTGTCTTCGTTGCTTCCGTCGAACCGGGCGAAGCCATCCGGCTGCTGGACAATCTGTTCCTGTTCGACCAGCCTTCGATCGCCGACATCTACACGCTGCGCAAGCAGCTCGAGCCTGAACTGGCCGCGGCGGTGGCCGGCAACCTCACGGAAGAGGCCTTCCAGTCGCTGCAGGGCTGTATCCGTCTCTACGAGGACGAACCGCAAACCGCGGAAGAGGAATACGACCAGCGCCTCGCGGAGCTCGATTTTCACGAAGAGCTGGCACGACACTGTTCGAACCCGATCCTCGCCTTCACCTGTTCCTTCCTGCTCAGCCTCCTGCGCGACATGACGGTGTGCCGGTCGATCTACAAGGAGCCGAACCCCGCACTGAGAGCGACCGGCCTGCACTACCAGGTGCAGCTCCTGCGCGCGATCAAGGCGGGCGACGCGGAACTCTGCCGCATGATCATGCGCAGCCACATGTTTGAGGCCGAAAGATACATGCTGGAACGTGCCGCCATGCGCACGCGGGGCGGCAAGTCAGCCAAGACCGGGAACGGGAACTGAAACGGCCTCCGTCTGCGTGCTGTTCGCCTTTCCAGCGGCGATCCCCGCAACTGCGACCCGGGCCATTCCACCGGTGAAACCGTACCCTAAAGCGCGACGGACATTTCGTCCCGCACTGGAACTTCCGCCTCCACGATACTGCGTTGCCCGAACACCTTGCCAATCGAGATCAGCACCGGGTGGTCCAGTCCCAGGCCTTCCACCCCCGACGCGAGCCCGTCCAGCGTGCCCTGCCAGCGGGTTTCCTCGGGCCGGGAAATCCCGGAGACGGCGACAGCGGGCGTGTCCGCAGACAGCCCCTCCCGGAGCAACCGCTCCCGGATGCGTGCGGCCATCCTCGCGCCCATGTAGAAGACGGTGGTCGTGGCCGGATCTGCAAGGCCCTGCCAGTCGACGCTCTCCGGCAGGCCGCCGTGACGGGAGTGCCCGGTCACCAGGCGGACCGACTGGGCATGGTCCCGGTGGGTCATCGAAATGCCGAGCGATGCGGCCATCGCCGAAGCGGCGGTGATACCCGGCACGACACTTGCCGCGATGCCTTCCGAGGCGAGCCGGTCGAGTTCCTCGCCGCCGCGGCCGAACACCATCGGGTCGCCCGATTTCAGCCTGACGACATGCTTTCCCTGGCGGGCCAGCGACACCATCATCGCGTTGATGTCTTCCTGGCGGCAGCTTTCCCGGCCGCCGCGCTTGCCGACCAGCATGCGCTTCGCTTCCCGCCGTGCCAGCTCCAGAACCGCATCGTCGACCAGATCGTCGAACAGGATGACATCGGCCGCCTGCAGCGCACGCACGGCCTTCAGCGTCAGGAATTCGGCATCGCCCGGCCCCGCGCCGACCAGCGTGACATGTCCCCGGCCCGCCGTCCTGGCATCGGCCACGAGTGTTTCCGCCAGGGCGTTTTCCCCGTCAGGTGCCTTCCTGCCCGCAAAGGCAAGATCGGAGAAACGCTCCCAGAAACGGCGGCGTTCCGCGCCGGCGCGCAGATGCTCCAGGGTCCTGGACCTGACACGCCCGGCAAGTTCCGCCCAGCTCTGCAGGCTTTCCGGCAACAGTGTCTCGATCCGCCGCCGGATCGCCTGCCCCAGGATCGGGGCAACACCGTTCGTCGAGATGCCGATCACCACCGGGGACCGGTTGACGATCGAGCCGAACTGGAAATCGCAATAGGCGGGTTTGTCGATCACGTTGACGGGCAGGCCCCTTGCCCGCGCCGCACAGGCGAATGCCCGCGCTGCGCCCTCGGTCTCCGCGTCGGCGATGGCCAGGCTCATGCCCTCAAAGCTGTCGTCCGCCCAGGGATGGCGATGAAAGACATATCTGCCGGTGTTTTCGCCCGTGACGGACGCGCTTTCGAAGGCGGAATCGAATTCTTCCGCGTAGACATGAACTTCCGCCCCCGCCGCGACCAGCAGCTCCGCCTTCCAGGCGGCAGCCTCCGTGCCGCCGGCGAGGAGGACCTTGCGTCCCTCCAGCGGGAAAAACAGCGGCAGGCATGCCAATGATCCCACCCGCGCCGGACGGCGGCGGCGTTTCACCTCAACTGGCTTGCGCGATGTCTGTCTCATCGAGGTCTTCCTTGTTCAGCTCGTCAAGCAGCGTCTGGATCTCCGAGCGGCAGGATCCGCAGTTGGTCCCGGCCTTGAGCTTGTCCCCCACGGCCTTGACGCTGGTCGCGCCGCAGCGCGCGGCGGCTTCGATCTGGTTGCAGCCTACCTGGAAACAGGAGCAGACAATTGCCCCGGGGTCCGGCCGGTCCGCAGGCGCCCTCCCGGCGAGCACCTCGGCGCGAACTGCGCCATCGTCACCTTGCATGGAAAACAGGCCACAGGCCCACTGCCGCGACACTTCCACGGGTTGGCTGGACAGGTAGAATGCCGACTGCAAGGCTCCGTCTTTCCAATTGGCCAGGCGGAGCCAGTCCCCCGCCTTGTCGCCGATGCTGACGGTGTCGTCCTGCGACGGGGCGAGAGCGGCCGCCAGCGCCTCGAAATCCGCGTCGTTCTCCCCGGCGAATTCAAGCCGGTACCCGCCTTCGATCGGCGCAAGCGCCCAGTAGGTTGCCGGCACGGTTTGCGGACGCTCGCGAAGCACGGCAAAGCCGAACCAGGCCATGTCCCGCTTGGCCACGGAAACCGGTGTGAACTTGGAACCGGGTTGACCCGAGTGAGGATCCGTCAAGGGAGCGACAACCGCGTCGACCCGGGCACTCGAGGCCAGATGACCGGTCCAGTGCATCGGTACGAAGACCTCCCCGTCCCTGCCCCTGTCGGTCACGAGTGCCCGGACGAGAACCGACCCGAACGGGCTGCTCACCTCGACAAGATCCGCGGCTGCGATGCCCAGACGATCGGCGTCATCAGGATGCAGCTCGGCGAAGGGTTCCGCGATATGAGACGTCAGACGCGCGGTCTTGCCGGTGCGTGTCATGGTATGCCACTGGTCGCGGATCCGGCCGGTGTTCAGAATGAAGGGATAGCGCCTGGCGCGTTTGCGGGGCGGCTTGAAGGTCACCGGCAGCAACCGGCCCTTGCGGCCCTCGGAATAAAATCCGCCATTGCCGAAGAAGCGGGTCTCCTTCGGACCCGAATCGGCCGGCTGCGGCCACTGGAATGGCTCCATGCCGGCAAAGACCATGTCGGAAACATCCTTGTAGGCACCGATGTCAAAGTCCCGCGTGCCGCCGTTCTGCCAGGCGGACAATGCCGCGTGCTCCCGGAAAATCGCAGCGGGGCCGTCGAAGTCGAAGGCGTCTTCAAATCCCATGCGCCGCGCGACTTCACAGAATTGCCACCAGTCCGGGCGCACCTCGCCGGGACGATCCAGAAAGGCGCGCTGCCGGGAAATACGCCGCTCGGAATTGGTGACCGTTCCGTCCTTTTCCCCCCAGGCGGACGCCGGCAGGACCACGTCGGCATGCACCAGAGCGCTGGCCGCGCGACTGACATCGGAGACGACCACGAAGGGGCAGCTCTCGAGCGCCGTGGCAACCGCGTCCGCATCCGGCAGGCTGTCCAACGGGCTTGTGGCCATGATCCAGAGCGCCTTGATCCGTCCGTCGGCAACCGCCTGGAACATGTCGACGGCCTTCAGGCCGGCCTTGTCCGCGATTACCGGGCTTTTCCAGAAACCCTGTACCGTCCGCCGGTGGGCCGGGTTTTCAATCGCCATATGGCCCGCCAGCATGTTGGCAAGACCGCCGACCTCGCGGCCTCCCATGGCGTTCGGCTGGCCGGTCACGGAGAACGGCCCCATGCCGGGCCGGCCGATCCGGCCCGTGGCCAGGTGCGTGTTGATGATGGCGTTGACCTTGTCCGTGCCGGCGACCGACTGGTTGACGCCCTGGCTGTACACCGTGACCGTTTTTTCGGTCTGCGCCACCATCTTGTAGAACAAGGCAATATCCTGCCGCGACAGGCCGGTCTTCTCGGCGATCAGGCCGATCTCGCAGGGACCTGCCGCTTGAATCGCCTCGTCAAAACCTTCCGTGAAACGCCTGATATAATTGGAGTTCAGCGCATCCGCCTCGGACAGGAAGGCAAGCAGGCCGTTGAACAGCGCAACATCGGTGTCCGGTTTCAGCGGAAGATGCAAATCCGCGATCGCGCAGGTGGCAGTCCGGCGCGGGTCGATCACGACGACACGCATCGCCGGATTGGCCGCCTTGGCGGCTTCCAGCCGCTGGAACAGCACCGGGTGGCACCAGGCCAGGTTGGATCCGACAAGCACCACAAGGTCGGCCAGCTCAAGGTCTTCATAGGTGCCGGGCACCGTGTCGCTGCCGAATGCCCTGCGGTGACCGGCCACCGAAGACGCCATGCACAACCGCGAATTGGTGTCGATATTGGCCGACCCGATAAAGCCCTTCATCAGCTTGTTGGCAACGTAGTAGTCCTCGGTCAGGATCTGCCCCGACACGTAGAAGGCAACGCTGTCCGGGCCGTGGTCCCGGATCGCCGAGGAGAATTTCTCCGCCACGAGATCGAGTGCCTCGTCCCAGGTGCTGCGCCTTGCCGAAATCTGCGGGTAAAGCAGCCGGTCGTCGAGAGACAACGTTTCTCCCAGGGCCGAACCCTTGGAGCACAGCCGGCCGAAATTCGAGGGGTGATCGGGGTCGCCGGCAACGCTCACCGAGCCGTCGTCGTGGCGGGTGGCGAGCACGCCACAGCCGACACCGCAATAGGGGCACGTCGTCCGGGTGGTCTTGTTGTTCTCGGTCATTCCATCTTCCCCGGAGCCAGATTTACCAGGCGTTATAGCCAAGATATTTTCCCGACATCTCGATCTTCACCCGGTCCCCTTTCGGGTTCTCGACACGGGTGACGGACATGTCGAAATCGATGGCGGACATGATCCCGTCGCCGAATTTCTCATGGATCAGGGCCTTGATGGTCGGTCCGTAGACACCGACGATTTCATAAAGGCGATAGATGCAGGGATCGGTCGGAACCGTCTGGGACCAGATCTTGGTCGGGCTCTCCTGCAGGATCAGGGCGGCTTCCTGCGGCAGACCGAGAGTTGCCGTCATCGCCTCCGCCTTGTCCGCAGGCATGGCGTTCATGCCCATGGCGGCCGAGTGGGTCCAGACCGGCGACATGCCGATCTTCTCGGCAATGCCTTCCCAGGTCAGGCCGGCCTGGCGCTTGGCGGACAGGATCATACCGGTGACATCTTCACGGGTGAGAGCAGACATGAAAACCTCCTATGGATTGCCGAAAACTTGATGAAACAGGACGGCGCAGAGCACCGCGAGGGCAGCCGAGACCAGTTGCCAGAACCGGACCGGGTCGCGCTGCGCCAACGGAACGGATTGATCGCTCACAAAGGCGGGATTTGGCCGGCGCAGATCTTCCATGAACGCGCTCAGGGCTTCGTATCGCTTGCCCGGAACCGGGTGCACCGCGCGGCGAAGGGCACCATCAACCCAGTCCGGGACACGGCCGGTAACGGCCGATGCACCGCGGTAGGTCAGCGCCGATTGTGCCCGCTCGCTGGTCGCCCGGGCCACGTCCGCACCATAGGGCAGACGGCCCGTCAGCATCTCGTAGGCAATCACGCCAAGCGAAAACTGGTCGCTCATCTCGGTGCCGAGATAGCCCAGGAACACTTCCGGAGCGGTATATTGATGGGTGCCGAGTATCTCGGCCTTGTCGAGCGACGGCGCGGCTTCCATCACGCCGGCGATGCGCACCGAACCGAAATCGATGATTTTCACCGTTCCGGCTTCATCGATCATGATGTTTTCGGGACGAAGGTCCTGGTGGACCATTTCCTTGCGGTGAAAGGCCCTCAGCCCCTTGACGATCTGCTCCAGAATACCCCTCACCGTCTCAAGGTCCGGCTGGGGATTGTCGATCATCCACTGGCGCAGGGTCTGCCCCTCGACGTATTCGCTCGCCAGAAACAGGCTTTCCCGGTCTTGCGGATAGGAGGCCGACTTGAGTACGTGTGGCGAGGACATCCGCCGGGCGACCCACTCCTCAAGGGCGAAACGGCGCAGATAATCCGCATCGCCGCGCATGTCCACGGACGGAAATTTCAGGGCGACCCGTTCGCCCGTGGTCTCGTTTTCCGCAAGATGGATGTGGCTGCGGCTGGTGGCGTGGAGCTGCCGCAAAAGGCGGAAGCCCTCGAAACGTCCCGGAACATTGGGCAGCGGCGGCGGCGGCAGCGTGCCCTCGTCCGCAAGGAGATCGGTCGCAGCCGGGTCCGCCACCGTTTCGACCCGCACGATCTGGATCGTGAGATTGTCGTCACTGCCGGCGGCAAGGGCCTGATCGACGATCGACCTTGCGGCGGCATCGAGCCCGGGTGCCTCCAGCACGGCGGCAGCCAGCGTTCTGGGCGGCAGAAATCCATGCACGCCGTCCGTTGTCTGCAGAAACACGTCACCTGGTCTCAGGTCCAGAACCGCATAGTCGATATCAACAGTCGGACCGATGCCGAGCGCGCGTCCGAGATAGCTTTCCGTTTCGGAGACCTGGACGGTATGGTCTTCCGTGAGCTGTTCCAGGCTCTGACCGTCAAGACGCCAGATGCGGCTGTCGCCGACATGAAACAGATGGGCCTTTCGCCCTTTCAGGACGAGCGCGGAGAACGTGCAGACATGTCCCGTGTCCCGGCTGCCCGCCAGCTTCGTCTGACCGTGGAGCCAGGAATTGCAGGCGGCGATGACACGGCTGGCCGCGGTCTTCACCGACCAGGCTTCCGAAGTGCAATAGTAATCCGACAGGAAGGATTTGACGGCGGTTTCCGCGGCCACCTGCGCCATCGGGCTGGAGGAAATGCCATCGGCGACGGCCAGCGCAACACCCTTGTGAACCAGTGCATGATCTTCCGGCACGATGGCGCCATGAAAGTCCTGGTTCTCGGACTTCCTGCCGGGCGACGAAAATCGGCCGGTTTCAACACGCAGGGCGTTTTGATGGACTTGCATCAGCACGGGAGCGGTTCCTGTGGGGGGAAATGCTCCGCCGCGATGCGGCGGAGCAGGTTTCGCGATTATTCGGCCGGTGCTGTGGCCGGGGCTTTTTCATAGCCCGCATTGCGCTTCGGCGACGTCTTGTAGTGGGTGGCGTAGATCATGCCCCCGACGAAGGTCAGACCACCGACCAGGTTGCCGACAACGACCGGGATTTCGTTGTAGGCAAAATAGTCAAACCAGGTGAAGT
Source organism: Roseibium sp. Sym1 (assembly GCF_027359675.1). Lineage (NCBI taxonomy): Bacteria > Pseudomonadati > Pseudomonadota > Alphaproteobacteria > Hyphomicrobiales > Stappiaceae > Roseibium > Roseibium sp. Sym1. Next base: position 4,475,799 of record NZ_CP114786.1, on the reverse strand, counting down.
CGCCCCCGAGCATGATGCCGGACGGGAACAGGAACATGTTGACGATCGAGTGTTCGAAACCGAGATAGAAGAACACCAGGATCGGCATCCACATGGCCATGATCTTGCCCGAGACCGAGTTGGACATCATCGCGGCGACAACGCCGGTGGAGACCATCCAGTTGCACATGACCGCACGGATGAAGACCGTCAGCAGACCGGCCCAGCCGGCGGCGGCGTAACCGAGGGTCCGGGCCTCGCCGATCTTGCCGATCTTCTGACCGACGGCGTTCGGCTCCTGGCTGAACCCCATGGTGAAGATGACCGCCATGAAGACCGCCGTCGTGAGTGCTCCGGCAAAGTTGCCGGTGAAGACGAGACCCCAGTTGCGGAAGACCCCGCCCCAGGTACAGCCCGGGCGCTTGGCGATGACAGCCAGCGGCGCCAGCGTGAAGACGCCGGTCAAAAGGTCGAAGCCGAGCAGATACAGCATGCAGAAGCCGACCGGAAACAGGATCGAGGCCACCAGGAAATTGCCCGTGTTCACGGCGATGGTCACGGCGAATGCGGCGGCAAGCGCCAGAATGGCACCAGCCATGTAGGCACGGATCAGCGTATCCTTGGTCGACATGAAGATCTTGGATTCACCCGCATCGATCATTTTCGATGCGAATTCGGAAGGCATTACATAAGACATTGAAATTCCTCTCGATATGCGCTTTGGCCGCTCAGACGGCTTCGTGAGAAAAGGAAAGGTCGATGAGGACACTGCCGTCCTCCAACCGGACGGGAAATGCCGTGGTGCGGCCTTCATCGGCGCCCTGGGCGGAACCGGTCTCCAGGGATATGACCCAGTTGTGCAGCGGACACGTGACGCAACCGTCATGCACGATTCCCTGGCTGAGAGGCCCGTTCTTGTGCGGGCACTTGTCTTCCAGGGCGAAGACCTCGTCCTTGGCGGTGCGGAAGACGGCGATGGTCATGTCGCCGTTCTTCACGCACCGGGCTCCCTCCCTAGGGATGTCGTCAAGGGTACCGATTTGGACCCAGTTGTGTATGTCGGCGGTCATTCGGCAGCCTCCTTGGTCAGCACAGCCATCGGCTTGAACTCGTGTTTGTCCTTGCCGGAGACCCGCTCCGACCATGGATCGACCTGGGCAAATTTCTGGGAGAAGACAAAACGGTCGAAATAGGCCTTGCGCATATTCGCGTCGTCCATGATCTGGCGGCGGATCTCGTCGACGCCGATGCGCTTGGCCCACTTGTAGATACGTTCCAGGTAGCGGCCCTGTTCGCGGTACATCTGCGCAAGGGCAGCGACATGCTCGATCGCCTCGTCCTCGGTCTTGACCAGGCCCAGAACTTCCGTGCCCTTGATGTCCAGGCCGGCGGCGCCGGCGAAATGGATCTCGTAACCGCTGTCGACGCAGATGATGCCGATGTCCTTGCAGGTGGCTTCCGCGCAGTTGCGCGGACAGCCGGACACCGCCATCTTCAGCTTGGCCGGGGTCCAGGACCCCCACATGAACTTCTCCAGCTTGACGCCGAGGCCGGTTGAATCCTGGGTACCGAAACGGCACCAGTCCGTACCGACACAGGTCTTCACGGTCCTCAGCCCCTTGGCGTAGGCCTGGCCGGAAACGAAACCGGCCTTGCCGAGATCCGCCCAGACCGCGGGCAGGTCTTCCTTCTTGATGCCGAGCATGTCGATGCGCTGGCCGCCGGTGCATTTCACCGCCGGAATGTCGAACTTGTCGACCACATCGGCAATCGCCCTGAGTTCCTTGGACGAGGTCATGCCGCCCCACATGCGCGGGACCACCGAATAGGTGCCGTCCTTCTGGATGTTCGCGTGAACGCGTTCGTTGATGAACCGGGACTGGTAATCGTCCGCATATTCATCGGGCCAGTCGGACACGAGATAGTAGTTGAGCGCCGGCCGGCACTTGGCGCAGCCACCGGAAGATGTCCATTCCAGCTCCTGCATGACGGCAGGGATGGACTTCAGTTCCTTGGACTTGATCAGCCGCCGGACTTCATCATGCCCAAGCGGCGTACAGCCGCACATCGGCGTGACGGCCGCCGGATTGTAGGCATCACCGAGCGTGACCTGCATCAGCTGTTCAACGAGGCCGGTACAGGTGCCGCAGGAATTCGATGCCTTGGTATGCGCCCGCACACCGTCCAGGGTGGTCAGGCCCTTTTCCTTGATCGTCGAGACGATCTTGCCCTTGCAAATGCCGTTACAGCCGCAGATTTCCGCATCATCCGGCAAGGCTGCAACGGCCGCCGTAGGGTCCAGGGGGGCGCCCCCCTGATAGGCCTGGCCAAAGATCAGCGTTTCACGCATCTCGGAGACATCGGTCCCCTTCTTGAGCATGTCGAAGAACCACGGCCCGTCGGACGTCTCACCGTAGAGCACGGCACCGATGATCTTGTTGTCCTTCAGCACCAGGCGCTTGTAGACACCCGCCGAGGCGTCGCGCAGGACGATTTCCTCGCGGTCGTCGCCTTCGGCGAAGTCACCGGCGGAATAGAGATCCACACCGGTGACCTTCAGCTTCGTTGCGGTCACGGATCCGGTATATTCCGCGGTCCCGTCAAGCAGGTTGTCTGCAATGGCCTCGGCCATTTCGTAAAGCGGCGCGACAAGGCCATAGCACATGCCCCGGTGCTCGACGCATTCGCCCAGGGCGAAGATGTCCGGATCACTGGTGCGCATGTCGTCGCCGACGAGCACGCCCCGGTTGGTGTCCAGGCCGATGGACTTGGCCAGATCGGCGGACGGCCGGATCCCGACCGCCATCACCACGATGCTGGCCTCGATCTCGGTACCGTCGTCAAGGCGGATCGCCTTCACCTTGCCGGACCCGTCATCGACGATTTCATGGCTGTTGGCCTTGGTCCTGACATCGATGCTGCGGCTCCGGAACTCTTCCTCCAGAAGAAAACCCGCCGCCGGGTCGAGCTGGCGTTCCATCAGGGTCGGCATCAGGTGCAGAACCGTGACGTCCATGCCCTGCATCTTCAGGCCGGCCGCGGCCTCCAGGCCCAGAAGGCCACCGCCGATGACAATGGCGCGCCCGCCCCGGCCGGCGGCGTCCAGCATCTTGTCGACATCGTCGAGGTCGCGGTAGGTCAGGACCCCGTCAAGGTCCTTGCCCGGCAGCGGAATGATGAACGGGTTGGAGCCGGTGGCGATCACCAGCTTGTCATAGGACGCCGTGATGCCGTTTTCCGAGGTGACCGTCTTGGCGTCCCGGTCGATACCGCTGACGCGGGCGGCCTTGTGCAAGGTCACGCCATGCTCGGCATACCAGTCGTCGCCATGGGTGATGATGTCTTCGTAGGTTTTCTCGCCCGAAAGCACCGGCGACAGCATCAACCGGTTGTAGTTGACCCGCGGCTCGGCGTTGAAAATGGTGACGTCATAGGCGTCTGCGTCCTTCTCGAACAGATGTTCGAGCATCCGGCCCGGCGCCATGCCATTGCCGACAACGACAAGTTTCTTCTTGCTCATGTTCTGTCCCCTGCCTTTCATTCGGCTGCTTCGATGGCGGCCTGCTGCCGGGCCATGCGGGCGGCACGTTTTTCCTGAATGGATTTCAGCTGGTCCTCGCTCGGGTCCGCTCCGCCCTCGTAGGCTTCCAGGAAGTCCAGAAGCTCTTCGCGATAGGCGTAGTAATCCGGATGGGCGAGCAGCTCCTTGCGCGAGCGGGGCCGCGGCAGGTCGACGTCCATGATGTTGCCGATACGCGCATTGGGCCCGTTGGACATCATCACCACCCGGTCGGCGAGCAGGATGGCCTCGTCGACATCGTGGGTGACGCAGACCGCGGTCACCTGGGTGCGTTTCCACACATCCATGAGAACGTCCTGCAGCTCCCAGCGCGTCAGGCTGTCGAGCATGCCGAAAGGCTCGTCGAGCAGCAGGAGCTTGGGAGACAGGGCGAAGGCGCGGGCAATGCCGACACGCTGCTTCATGCCGTTGGACAGGTCCAGGGCCGCCTTGTGCATGGCATCCGCCAGACCGACCTTGGCGAGGTAATACTCGATCACGTCCCGCTTCTCGGCCTTGGACGCATCCGGGTAGACCTTGTCGACACCCAAAGCGACGTTTTCATAGGCCGTCAGCCAGGGCATCAGGCTCGGCGCCTGAAACACCACGGCCCGGTCCGGTCCGGCCTGGGTCACGTGGGTGCCGTCCAGCACGATGGCGCCCTCCGTGATCGGGTTGAGGCCCGCGACCATGGACAGAACCGTGGACTTGCCGCAGCCGGAATGGCCGATCAGGGTGACGAACTCGCCCTTCTTCATCTTCAGGTCGAAACCGTCGACAACGGTCAGCGGGCCCTTGGGCGTCGGATAGACCTTCTTGAGTTGCGAGAAATCCAGGAAACGATCCTGGATCGGCGACTCGGCCGCCCGCTCGTAGGCCGCTGGCAGCGCGTCGCCCGGTACGGGACGCTGGGTGATCGGGACGATGTTCGGCAGGACGATGTCCCGCTCAAGGTCCGCACCGCGTTCCGCGCCCACTTCCATCAGGTATTCGGTGACTTCCGCCCTCAGCCGGATGAAGTCCTCATCGTGATTGAGTTCGGCCCGGTCGCGCGGCCGCTTGAACGGCACCTTGAATTCCGGACCGAGGGTCGCGGAGGTGCCCGGCTTCAGCGGAACGATGCGATCGGCCAGGAGAATAGCCTCGTCGACATCGTTGGTGATCAGCACGATGGTCTTCTTTTCCTCGTCGCAGATCGCGGCGAACTCGTCCTGCAGCTTGGCGCGTGTCAGCGCGTCAAGTGCGGACAGGGGCTCGTCGAGCAGGAGCAGTTCGGGCTGCATGGCCAGAGCCCGCGCAACAGCCACCCGCTGGCGCATGCCGCCGGAAAGCTCCGCCGGCTTGCGGTCCTTGGCGTGGCCGAGGCCGACCATCTCGATATACTTGTCGCAAATGGCCTTGCGCTCGGAGGACGGCTTCTTCTTGAAGACACTGTCGACCGCGAGCGCCACATTGCCGCTGACCGTGAGCCACGGCATCAGCGAATAGGACTGGAAGACCACGCCCCGGTCGGGATGCGGACCGTCGATTTCCTTGCCCTTGAAGACGATCCCGCCGGTATCCGGCTCGATCAGGCCGGCCAGCAGGGAGATCAGCGTCGTCTTGCCTGTGCCGGAAAAACCGACAATGGCAATGAATTCCCCCTCGTCCACCTTCAGGTTGATGTCCTCGAGGACATCGGTCCTGTCGGCGCCTTCGCCGTAGGATTTGGAGACGCCGGAAATTTCCAGAAAGGACATGTCCGTCTCCTTAGCGGTTGGCCGAGAATGTGAAGGCGCGCTGCAGGGCGAACATCAGGCGATCCAGCAGGAATCCGATGATGCCGATGGTCAGGACGGCGACCATGATCTTTGCAAGCGACTGGGAGGAACCGTTCTGGAATTCGTCCCAGACGAACTTTCCGAGACCCGGGTTCTGCGCCAGCATTTCGGCCGCGATCAGCACCATCCAGCCCACGCCCAGCGACAGGCGAAGACCGGTGAAGATCAGCGGCAGCGACGAGGGCAGAACCAGCTTGGTGACCGTCTTCCACGTCGGCAGCTGCAGGACACGCCCGACATTCATGAGATCCTTGTCGACCGAGGCGACACCAAGCGCCGTGTTGATCAGGGTCGGCCACATCGAGCAGAGCGTGACGGTTACGGCGGAGATCAGAAGGGATTTCGACAGCCAGTCGACCGGATTGGCGTAGGTCGCCGAGACGATCATCGTGACGATCGGCAGCCAGGCGAGCGGCGAGACAGGCTTGAAGATCTGGATCAGCGGATTGATGGCCCCGTTGAAGGACCGCGACAGGCCGGACGCGATGCCGAGGGGAACGGCAATGATCGTCGCGATCAGGAAGCCGAGGCCGACGGTCTTCAGCGAGGTGCCGATCTGGTCGATATAGGTCGGCGAACCGGTGTAGCTGCGCCACTTGATCTTGTCGGTCTTGCCTTCGGCCTCGTATTTGGCGTTGCGCTTGTCCTGGCGCTCATAGAAGGCAGCCGCCTTCTCGCGCTCGCGCACATGATCGCCCCACAGATTGACGGTCTGTTCCCAGACCTGGGAAGGCCCGGGGACGGCACCGAGCGACGTCTGCACCTGCGGAGCCAGAACGCCCCAGAGAACGAGAAATGCGGCGATGCCCATCAAGGGGATCAGAAGCACGCGTTTCAGCTCTCCAAGCTGTTCCTTCGGGCTGTCGCCGGCTGCGATTTTCAGAAGCGGCACTGTCCAGGACAGCCCCAGGGCGTCCAGCCAGCCAGCCGCCCTGTTGATGCGTGTGAATAGCTTCTCCCGGCGTGCGGCGCGGGCAATGTCCTGACTGCCTGCGGTATCGGCATTGGCCATGATGACGATCCTTGTGTCGAATTTCTTCGGTTCGTTTGACTTGAAAAGGGGGGCGGCGGGGCTGCTCGTCCGCCGCCCAAGTTGGGGGAGATGCTCAGCCGCCGACGACTTCGGAGCCGTCCACGACCTGCTTGCCCTTCAGGCCGATCGGCAGGCTGTCGATATAGGCGTTGGGCTGCTTGCCGTCGTAGGCGATGCCGTCGATGATGTCGGCTGCCGGGGTCGGAGCACGGTAGCCGTCGCTGTCCCAGGGAAAGTCTTCCTTGGCGACATGGCCTTCCTCGACCAGCATTTCCGCGGCTTTCAGGTAGATTTCCGGTTTGTAGACCGACTTGGCGACCTCGTCATACCAGCTGTCCGGCTTGTACTCGCCGATCTGGCCCCAGCGGCGCATCTGTGTGAGGTACCAGACCGCGTCGGAATAGTAGGGATAGGTCGCGTAGTAGCGGTAGAAGACGTTGAAGTCCGGTACGTCGCGCTTGTCGCCCTTCTCGTATTCGAAGGTCCCCGTCATGGAGTTGGCGATCACTTCCTTGTCCGCGCCGACATATTCCGGCCTGGACAGGATCTCGACCGCTTCCATGCGGTTGGCGTTGTCGTTCTCATCCAGCCACTTGGCGGCACGGATCAGCGCCTTGGTGATCGCCAGCGTGGTGTTCGGGTACTCCTCGGTGAACTCCTTGGTCATGCCGAACACTTTTTCCGGGTTGTTCTTCCAGATCTCGTAGTCGGTGATGACCGGAACGCCGATCCCCTTGAAGACCGCCTGCTGGTTCCACGGCTCGCCCACGCAATAGCCGTAGATGGTGCCGGCTTCGAGGGTCGAGGGCATCTGCGGCGGCGGCGTCACCGACAGCAGCGCGTCTGCCTGGATCTGGCCGGAAATGTCGGTACCGGAATAGAAACCTGGGTGAATGTCGCCGGAGGCGAGCCAGTAACGCAGCTCGTAATTGTGGGTGGAGACCGGGAACACCATGCCCATGTTGAACGGCTTGCCGTCAGCCTTGAATTTTTCGACCACCGGCTTGAGCGCGCTGGCCTTGACCGGATGAACCGGCTGGCCGTCATCCTGCATCTCGAGATGCGGCTTCATCATTTCCCAGATCTCGTTGGAAACCGTGATGCCGTTGCCGTTGAGATCCATGGAGAACGGCGTGACGATATGCGCCTTGGTACCGAAGCCGATGGTGGCGGCCAGGGGCTGGCCGGCCAGCATGTGCGCGCCGTCGAGCTCACCGGTGATGACCCGGTCCAGAAGGACCTTCCAGTTGGCCTGCGCCTCCAGGGTCACGAACAGCCCTTCTTCCTCGAAATAACCGAGTTCATATGCAACGGCGAGCGGCGCCATGTCGGTCAGCTTGATAAAGCCGAAGGTAAGTTCGTCCTTTTCAACGTCCAGCATCTCCGCAAAGGCGGTCGATGCCGGGATCATCGCGGTGGCGGCCATCAAGGCGCCGAGTGCAACACGGCGGGTGAAAGTAAAGGTCTTTGCCATTGTTACGTCCTGTCCCTCTGTCATCCTGTGCCGCCTCCGGCTGTGCACAGGTCCAAAAAAAAGCCGCCGACCGATCTGCAGGCATGAAGAGGATCCATGCAGATCGGTGCGGCGGCTTTGCCTGTGCGCCCGCCAGTGGGCGCGGTATCTGTTAGGCCAGCGTCGGCCTCGAAACCTATAAAGCACGAAGCGTGCCAGTTTGGATTTCTTAGGAAAACTCCTGTTTTACAATAGGTTAACTGAGGTGATTTTTTAGGCGGACCGACAGCTCTGCATTTTTAATCGGCGAACTCGGCAGGCAATTGACTGATTTTTGTGCAATGCAGCGTGAGTGATGCTTATGCAGGCAGGCCCTGACAACGATCAAAACCGCACGCCGTCGAACATCTCGATGACATTGTCGGTCGAGACACCTGTCAGCCCCAGCGCGGACAGATAGGCGTCGGGCGAAAAGATCCGCTCGACATCCTCAAGGGCGTCCGCCGAGTGCACGGCCTGGCCCCAGCGGACCATCTGCTCGTAGAACCATTTGCCATGCGCCGGCATCGGCGCCGCCGTCGCGCCGCCGGCGAAAGTCAGGAAGCCGGGAACGCTTTTCGTGGTTGCCGGTCCCAGCCGGATCTGGCCGGACAGGGCCGCGAGGCAGGTCTCGGCCGGACAGGCCAGAAGATCGGGACGCGCGAGAATGTCGGCGAGCTCCCGATTGTTCTTGGGATCGGCACACCAGTCGGCCGCGGCGGAAAAAGCCCGCATCAGTGACGCCAGCGTTTCGGGGTTGGCTTCCGCCCATTTCTCGGTCACGCCCAGCACCTTCTCGGGACTGTCGGGCCAGATCGCCTGCTTGTAGGTCGCGATACGGCCTGTGCCGGCATCGACAGCCGCGGTGTTCCAGGGCTCGCCGACACAATAGCCATCCAGCTGCCCCGCCCTGAGCGCGTCGGCCATGACCTGGGGCGCAAGGACGGTGATTTCAACATCCCGGTCCGGATCGATCCCCGCGGCGGCCAGCCAGTAACGCAGCTCGTAGGCATGGCCCGAGAAGGGATGAACCACGCCGAAATGAAGCAGCGGCGCGCCGGCGTCCCGCCGGCGGGCGATCACATCGGCAAGCGCCCTGCCCGTCGACGCCGGATCGCCGGACGGATCCGCCCCGGCGTCCGCCATGTCCGCCCAGAGCGCCGTCGAAACGGTGATGGCATTGCCTCCAAGCCCCAGAAGCATGGGCGCCCGCATGGGAACAGCCAGGCTGGTCAGATTGAGGCTGGACGCGATCGGCATCGGCGCCAGCATGTGGGCCACGTCGAAATGCCCGACGGAAATGCGGTCCCGGATATTGGCCCAGGAAGTCTCCCGGATCAGCTTCAGCGCGATACCTTCCCGCTCGGCAAAGCCCATCTCCGCGGCCGCGACCACGACGGCACTGTCCAGGAGCGGGATGAAACCTGCGATGACGGGTCTCAGATTGGTTTCCATTATGCTCCCGTCCCCTGCTTGGCCGCCCCGCCCCGACCGGTCTTGTGATTTATCATCGTCAGTCTCCCAACAATCCGCTGGCGATCACCAGGCTTTGGGCAACATCGATGATTTTCCGGCTCTGATTCATGGCGGTACGCCGCAGCAAGTCGTAGGCTTCCTGCTCCGAAAGGCCCTTGGACCTCATCAGGATGCCCTTTGCGCGGTCGATGGTCTTTCTGTCGGCAAGTTCGGTGCGCACCTCTTCAAGCTCCTCGGACAGCCTGGAGAACGCCCGGAAACGGCTGATGGCCATGTCGAGGATCGACTTCACCCGCTCGCGTTTCAGTCCGTCGACGATATAGGCGGACACGCCGGCATCGACGGCGGCCTCGATGGAATGGCTGTCCGCCTTGTCGACGAACATGGCAATCGGACGCCGGACGGCCCGGCTGACCTGGAACATGTGCTCCAGCTGGTCACGATTGGGGTTCTCCAGATCGATGACGATCACGTCCGGATTGATCTCGGAAATCTGGCGCACCAGCCAGTCCATCTGGTCCACCAGAATCACCTTTTCGTGCCCCGCATCGCGCAGGCCCTGCTCGATGATGGAAGCACGGATCTTGTTGTCGTCGATGACCAGTATGGAAAGCTCGTCGCTCATGCCGCCATTATGCGCAGGGCTATTTTTTATGCAATCTTTTTGCTGCGTCGCAGCATGACTATTCACAGCGGCGTTCTGCTCAGGCCTGTCTCTATGATCAATTGCCGTTCAGGACCGCCGCGAACGGAAACTGCACTGGACACGGCCGCCTGCGCTCAGAAAGATGCGGCAGGGAGTATCCAGGAGAAGGACAGGACAATGCCGAACCCGTTCAAGGCGGACCAGCATGTTGCGCATATGGAAACCGTCATGGGGCTGACCATCGAGGACGACTGGCGCCCGGTCGTCGAGATGCATGTCACAGCGATCGAGAAGGCGGCCGAACAGGTGCTCGACTTCCCCCTGGAAGACGATGTCGAAGCCGCACCGGTCTTCAAGCCATGAGCGGGCCTGACGCGGACATGCGCGGCTGGACCGCCGCGCAAACGGCTGCCGCCGTCACCGGTGGCGATGTCAAGGCCCTGGAAGTCGCCTGCGCGGCCCTGCAATCGATCGAGAAGCTCAATCCGAAGGTGAACGCCTTCACCGAAGTCGTCTCTGAACGCGCCCTTGAGGAAGCGGGCGCGGTCGACGACGCGCGCGCCGAAGGCCGCCACCTGCCGTTGGCAGGCGTGCCTTACGCCGTCAAGAACCTCTATGACATCGAAGGCCTGACAACCCGGGCCGGCGCGAAGATCAACGGCGAAAACCCGGCGGCTGTTGCCGACGCCACCCTGGTCCGGCGGCTCAGGGAGGCCGGTGCGGTCCTGGTCGGCGCCACGCATATGGGCGAATACGCCTATGACTTCACCGGCGAAAGCGCCCATGACGGCATCTGCCGCAATCCGCATGACACCAGCCGCATGACAGGCGGATCCTCGTCCGGCTCCGCGGCCGCCGCCGCGGCCGGCATGGTGCCGCTCGCCATGGGCTCGGACACCAACGGGTCCATCCGCGTCCCCGCATCCTTCTGCGGCCTCTTCGGCCTGAAACCGACCTATGGCCGTCTCAGCCGGGCCGGCACCTATCCCTTTGTCGGCAGCCTGGACCATCTGGGCCCACTCACACGATCCGCCGGGGACCTGGCGCTGATCTTCGACGTGTTGCAGGGGCACGATCCGCTCGACCCGGCGCAGTCCTCGCATCCGGAAATCGAAACCCATGCGCGCCTCGAGGAGGGTATCGGCCAGCTTCGCATTGCCGTGGCGGGGGGATACTTCAGGGAAAAGGCCCTGCCGGAGGCGCTGAACGCCACGGACCTGGTCGCCAGCGCACTTGGCGCCGGTAGGGAGATCGACATTCCGGAAGCCGCCCGTGCCCGGGCCGCCGCCTATGTCATCACCGCGGCGGAAGGTTCCAGCCTGCACCTGAAACGCATCATCGAACGCCCCGGCGACTTCGACCCGGAGACCCGCGACCGGTTCCTGGCCGGCACCATGGTGCCCGCGGTCTGGGTCCAGCAGGCGCAGCGTTTCCGCAGCTGGTTCCGCGATCTCTTCCGCAAGATCTTCGAGAAGGTCGATATCCTGCTGGCGCCCGCAACACCCTTCCATGCGCTGCCGTCCGGCACAAAAACCTTCACCATCAACGGGGAAACCATGCCGGCCCGGCCGAATATCGGACTGTTCACGCAACCGATCTCCTATATCGGCCTGCCTGCGGTGACGGTGCCTGTCTGGCTGGAAGGCGCAAATCTGCCGATCGGCGTGCAGGTGATTGCCCCCGCCTGGCGCGAGGACCTGGCCCTGCGGGTGGCGCATCACCTTGAAAAAACCGGCGTTGCCGCAGCACCCGTGGCCGCGCTGGCGGCAAGCCGGGGCTGATGCTGCGGTGCCCGGCGCAACGCCGACGTGACGCCGGTTTCACCCTCGGCCTTCAGGTCCCGTTAAACGCTCTCCGGGACAATGGCTCCCGGTAAGGATACCTTGGGTCATGCAGCCACATACCAAGCAACCGGGACACTCCCTCAGGCCGGCGCGGCTGCGCCGCCGGACACTTGGCCTGATGTTCCTGGCGGCAGCCGCCGCTGCGCCGGTGGCCGCCGCCGAACTGAAAGTCATCGACAGCACGGACGCTCCCTGGCCGTCCATCGGCCGGGTCAATGTCGCCGGTTACCGCTCGACCTCCATGTGCACCGGCACGCTGATCGCGCCGACGCTCGTGCTCACCGCCGCGCATTGCCTCTACAACAAGAAAACCCTGAAGCCCTTCCCGGTCGACGACCTGGTGTTTGTCGCCGGCGTCCGCCGGGAGGACTATTCCGCCCGCCTGGAACCCGCCTGTATTTTCACCGCAAAGGACTACGTTCCCCGGCTGAAGCCGAAACTGCGCAACGTCCATGACGATGTCGGCCTGATCGTCCTGAAGGAGCCGAGCACGCTGACACCGGTGCCCGCCCTGACCCTGGAAGAAGCCGCGATCCTGACCAAGGACACCCGTTTCAAGTCCGTCGGCTACCGCCGCAGCCGCCGCTTCCTGCCGACGGTGGTGGAGGCCTGCAAGGTTATGGGCACCGCCGAAGACGCCTGGGTCACGGACTGCGCCTCGGAAGCCGGCGCCTCGGGCGGACCGCTTCTGGTCGAGACGCCGGACGGGCTGCGCGTTGCCGGGGTGATGTCGGCCAAGATCGACGACGTCCGCTCGGCGATCGTGCCGTTTTTTGAATGGCAGGAGTTGGTGGGGAACGCGAGTTGTGGAGTATCTACGGCGGCTGAAGTGCCTGGGCTAAGGTTGTCGGATGAAGAGAGTGACTAAGCGACTGCGCTTCACTTACCCGGTTTCTTTTTAAGGTCATCGTCGTTTTCAAAATGACCTCTAGTGTAAAGACGAAGTACCACTAGGGCCGACATGAAGCCGGAAAGAATTGCGTATGGTATCAATACCAGAAGCTGTGAAAAATCAGAAAGCTCATGTCCGTTAGAATGCCAGAGCATTGCCGTAAAAATAAACCAGTACACGAAGAACCAGAACTTCGAAGTATCCAAAAGCGCAAAAAACCTCGACTTTCTACTCAGCTTTTTCAACTGACTTATTGCTCCTTTTGCAGCACATAAAACGAAAACGTAGTGTTCTTTTTTTGAGTCCCGTCGGTGCGTTCAAATCAGAAAACACACAGATCGTCAGCTTAGTCTCATGAACAGCCGATTGAGAAGAAGCAAGCTCAAATTGCGTGCTTACCGCTCCCATTCAACCACACAATCAAATTTTCGCTGCCCCTTCGCACCAAGCGCGCTTTGGATCCCCCACATTGTCAACCTCGTCCCAAAGCCACATCCACTCGTCGCAATAAAAAAGGATCTTGTCGCCGTGTTCATCGGGTTTACGCACGAGAAAAACACCATGACTGTTTCTCTCCGCTGCCCGGCCTTCTTCAAAAACAAGTATTCTCATTGCGGACCTCCGGCCCAGCTGTCAGATGAACTCGCAATAATTTGGACAGCTCACCTTTGCAGATTGTGCTTCTTCAAACCTGCTCGAACCGCCCACAACGATACCAGCACGACGAGCACAAGATCCAAAACTGGCGACACCACTGTGAACATCAGTGAGTTCAGAATGGACTCGGAATGCTCCTTAAATTTTTGAAGGTCACCAGTTTCCCAAAACTCCATATTCCAAAATCCGGAATTCCAAACAAAAACAAAACCCAACGCCGTCGATAGCACGATCCAGACCAGACAGAACCGCCAGAATATGCTCCACCAGACAGGAAGCGTTTCTTTGTAGCTCATCGAGGATCAAATCCTTTGGTCGGTTGCATAGTCATTGTTGAAAATACGGAATAGCAATAACGCAGCTTCCGAGGTTCTTTCAATCAATTCATGAACTTTTCGCTGCCCCTCCGCGGCAAGCCCGGTTATGGTGCCCTCCGATTGCCCTGTCCGGGCTGGAGCGTCAGAGGACTACGCCGCAGGCCATGAACCAATCCCCGCCCTTGCCAGACGCCGAACACTACCAGCCGGTTTCGACCGAAAGGATCGCCTTTGTCGCCAGCGACACCGACGAAGCCCAGAAGGCGCGTCTGGAGCTTTCCCATCGCTACGGCAACGTGCCCGCCGCCGATGCCGACGTGATCGTGGCGCTTGGCGGCGACGGCCTGATGCTGCAGACGCTGCACCGCTTCATGGGCAGCGGCAAGCCGATCTACGGCATGAATCGGGGCTCGGTCGGCTTCCTGATGAACGAGTACCGCGACAACGACCTCAAGGAACGGCTCGCCAAGGCGGATACCACCACGATCCGGCCGCTGGAAATGACCGCGACCGACGAGGACGGAAACAACCACAAGGCCCTTGCGATCAACGAGGTCTCCCTGTTGCGGCAGACGTCGCAGGCGGCCCGGCTGAGGATCTCCGTCGACGGCAGGGTCCGTCTTGAGGAACTCATCTGCGACGGCATCATCGTTGCAACGCCCGCGGGCAGCACGGCCTACAACCTGTCGGCCCATGGTCCGATCCTGCCGATCACGGCGCAGCTCCTCGCCCTGACCCCGATCAGCGCCTTCCGGCCACGGCGCTGGCGCGGCGCGCTGCTGCCGAACTGGGCCCGTGTCGACATCGAGATCCTCGATGCCGCCAAGCGCCCGGTCAGCGCCTCGGCGGATCACACGGAGATCCGCCGGGTTACCCATGTCACGGTTCGCGAATCGAGCGACACGCAGGGCGTGATCATGTTCGACAGCGACCATGGCTGGGACGAGCGCATCCTGACGGAAATGTTCCGCTATTAGTTTCGAATGAATTTTTCGGAAACGCCCTGTTAAACATGAATGCCCATAATGCCCTCGCAGAAGTTGCATGCTGCGCCAGGAGACGAGGGCACCTTTGAACATGGCAGATACATCCAAGGATCAGGAGTACGAGTTCTTGACCCCACCGACCGATCTGCGTTCGAAGGTCCGCGAACTTTCCCCCCGCGAAGCCAAGAAATTCGATCCCGTCAAGGCGGCGGAAGCCGCGCTGCAACGGTTGTCGTCGCATTTCGGCAACTGGATGGAAAACGAGTCGAAGGATCTAACCAGCGCCTGGGAAGCCATCCGGATCGACGGGCTTTCCGAGGACAGGCTGGCAACCCTCTACCAGGCCGCCCACAACATCAAGGGACAGGCGCTGACCCTCGGGTTCCCGCTGGTCGGCCAGGTCGCGGCCGGTTTCTGCAAGCTCATCGAGAACATTCCCTCCCCGGACAAGCTGCCGCTCGAACTCGCCGCACGCTACGTGGAAGCCATCCGCGCGATGGTCATGGAAGGCGCCAAGGACGAAGCCAACAAGACCGGGGTCGAATTGCTCGACACCCTTCAGGACGTCACCGACGCCTATCTGGCCCAGTTTCCGAAAAAGGACGAAGAGGCCTGAGGGCTTTCTGTCGGTTTCCCTGAACATCTTTCACTGCTGACATTTGCAGCGGCTCTCGCTTTGCCTTCGCAATGACGCAAACAACATACCTGAAAATTCTACTTCTGATTGATTTCTGATGACTTACAATGAAAATGATAGTCGCATCTCGTCGTGAGAGCGGCCGGCGCAAATACGCCGAATGAAAAAACAAAGCTCGTTGTGTGTTTCCATGTCAGTCACCAGATCCCTGCGCAGACGCTCAACCGAGCCAGAAAAGCGGTTGTGGTACAGGCTTCGTGACCGTCAACTAGACGGACGGAAATTCCGGCGACAAGTGCCTGTCGACCGGTTTGTTGTCGACTTCCTGTGTCATGACGCGAAACTGATTGTCGAACTGGATGGTGGACCGCACGCAGAAAACATCCGGGCCGATCTGGCAAGAACCGAGATTTTGGAAAATTGCGGCTATCGGGTCATTCGTTACTGGAATTCGGAAATTTTGCAGAAATTAGAAAACGTGCTGGAAGATATCCTGGCACACCTCAACAGAAGAAAATGAAGTCTGTGCCAGCCCCCACTTTCAACGAAGAACGGAGACGGCAAGTCGCACGGCTTAGCCCCCTCTCCCATTGGGAGAGGGCTGGGGTGAGGGAACAAACGCCCGGGAGACAATGGAAAGTCTGCCCCCTCACCCGGACCTTCGGTCCGACCTCTCCCACAGGGAGAGGTAGCATGGGTGTCTGCCGAAACGGGTGAGGCCAATTGCGGACACTTTGCCCAATAAGCAAAAGCGCTCTGAAAATGGCACTGCTTAACTCCCTCTCCCGTTGGGAGAGGGCTGGGGTGAGGGAACAAACGCCCGGGTGAGACAGAAAAGTCTGCCCCATCACCCGGACCTGCGGTCCGACCTCTCCCACAGGGAGAGGTAACATGGGTGTCTGCCGAAACGGGTGAGGCCAATTGCGGACACTTTGCCCAATAAGCAAAAGCGCTCTGAAAATGGCACTGCTTAACTCCCTCTCCCGTTGGGAGAGGGCTGGGGTGAGGGAACAAACGCCCGGGAGACAATGGAAAGTCTGCCCCCTCACCCGGACCTTCGGTCCGACCTCTCCCACCGGGAGAGGTGACTGAAGCGCCTGACCCAAAAGCTCATGCCTCAGGCAGCAGCCGTCACCTGAAGGCCGCTGTTCTTGACCAGGAGGCGTGCTTCCAGCCGCGCAACGTCAATCGCAAAGCGGCGCAGGAAAGCGACCACGTCCTCGTCGCCGCCAAGGGCTCCGTCCTGCATTTCCGACAGCAGCGTTTCGGTCAGCATACGGGCTTCATCCAGCGGCAGGTCATAGGTGAAATCCGCATCGGCCTGCCGGGCGATATCGATGGCCAGCAGGAATGCCTGGTGGGCGCGCAAGGGCAGACCGGCCTTTCTGAGAATCGCCTGAAGAGCAGACCGGCGGACCGTGATCAGCAGCTTGCAAAGACGCGGCAGGGGCACCTGGCCGAGATTGGCCAGGGAGGCCGCGAAGAAACGAAGCCGGCCGCAGCAGACCGCCCGCAGCAGCAGCCGGGTGGTCAGCTTGCCGCTGAGCCGCAAATGCTCGACAAACCCGGTGAGGTCGTCATCGCCCGCCTCGAGAGCCAGCCGCAGGACGACCTTGTCCTCCGCGTCGCTGAGAAAGGTTTCACGCCGGTTTTCCGGGATACGTTCAAGCACGATCGGATGGTCGTCCAGGTTCTCGGCCAGCCGCATCAGCAGCTGAAACCGCGTGACAAGCGGCAGATCCCGTGTCTTCAGGAGCTGATCGCACAGATCGGGACGGTCCTCGAACCGCTGGGCAAGACGCAGCAGCGAGGATTGCAGCACGCGCGCGCTTCCGTTCTCAAGAAGCCGCCTGCAGGCCGCCTCGCAGCCGACCTCGCAGATCGCTGCACAGACAGACGCCTGCAACCCCGCCCGCGAGGCAATCGCGCATTGAACCGCATCGCTGCCTTCGGCCATGAGATCGACCAGCTCGACCTCGGAGAGTATCGGAGAAGCGCTCAGAACGGGCAGAGCGACTTCATCGACATCGCTGGCCAGACAGCGGATGACGTGGCCCGGTGCGCGGGGGCTCGCGCACAGCACTTTGGCAATCGCCTTGCGCACTGCCCGGCTTGGATCGTCGAGAAGAATTGTCAGTGCCGCTGCCATGCTGGTCCGTTCCTGGCTGCCTTCATCAGCGGCCAAACAGCGCTCCGCGAAATCCTGTGCAGCCTGGATATCCAGGGGACGCGCATCGTCATTGTTCAGGTTCAGAATGTCGTGTCGGGTCATGGCAGTAAAACGATCTTCCCAAATGTCGAGTCTCATCCTGACATCAAAGACTTAACGATCGGTTCACTATAATTTTGCCAAGGTCTTGGAATTCTGCCGCTCAGGCCGGCGGCAGCAAATCCCGTTGTTCTTCTTCCGCTTTCAACCGCAGGAACCTTGTGAGATCCAGCGGTCCGCCCTGATCGGACAGCGCCAGTTCCTGGGCCTGCACCTGGCTGGACGTTCCCGACAGGGCACTGAAAAGGGCCGCTTCCTCCACGGCTGCGAAGGCCGACGCGAACCGCGGATTGACCTCGGCCTGCGCGGACGCGTCGTCATTGCGGAACAGGGCCTCGAACGGATTTGCCGTTTCGGTCGCCTGGAACGCGGACAGCACACGCGTGGTGGCATCGAAGTCGCCACCGCCACCCTTGATCGAAGCCTCGCGCGGGTTCTGCGGCACGGACGGATTGGCGGCAGCCACGACGGTTTCTTCAAGGAACACGGCGCTCGGCGTCGCGGCCGGCTGTCCCGGGCGTCCTTCGGGAATCGGAACCGTCACCTCGGCAAGCTCCAGCGGGTTCTCGTCCGGCAGCTGCGGGACCGCAGCATTGGCGGCGGCCACCTGGGTTGACGGCACCGGCTTGGACTGCATGGCGAAGGCTGCGGCCGGATCGCCGGCAAGATGATCGAAATTGTTCTGGTTGATCGGCGCCCCGACGACAGGCTTTGCCGTTGGCAGCGCGGCCACGTTCAAGAGCTCGCCGGATGTACGCAGGTCCTTCTTGCCGCTCGCCTTCGCGATCATGGTGACCGCGTCATGTTTCGACACGATGACCTCGTAGACCTCCTGCATCGACCTGGCCTTGCCGTTGCGCTCGTAAAAGATCGGCTTGTTGGCGCGGGCCTGTGCGGAAAACATCTTGTCCGCGCGCATGTCCGGATTGGCGTTGGTCGCACTGATCAGCTTGCTTGCACCATGCGCGCCCAGGAAATGCGCCATGTAGAGCTCGCCATCAGTCGGCTCACGGCCGATCTTGTTCTGAAGATAGTTTGCGTTCTTCTGGGTCAGCGCCCCGGCCATCATCGACGAGATTTCCGGATCCTTGCGCAGATCCAGGATTTCCCGGCGCATCTTGGCGTCGCTCACATAGAACTTGCCGCTTTTCGACCGTTTGATGTGATCGGAATATTTCTCCAGGCCGTGTTTCGGCCCCGCTTCCTTCATTGTTTCCAGCCAGGTGGACTCAATGAACTGGAACAGTCCGGTCGCGCTCGACGTCTTAGCCTTGGCCGACGGGTTGAACGATGATTCCCGAGCGGCCGTCTTCACCAGATAGTCGAATGACGTACCTGTTGAAGTACTCGCAGACTGAAACGCAAGCTCGATCCGAGACGCGACCGAGGCAGTGTCAGCAACCCGCATGGTGCTTCCTCCTCGACGGAACTAAGTTATTACTTCGTTAACTTTCGCGCCGAAAAGGTTAACAAAACCTTAACGACCCACAGACAGGGCCGAAAGGAGCGTCAGGTGGATCTGTTTTTCTTGCTCACCTGAGCAAATCTGCCAATGCGTTCGTCGGCAAAAGTGGAAATCAAAGAATTTCGGGACTTTTCTTGGGAAAAACACGCCAAGAAAATACGCAGAGCAACGACTGAATACCGGCAAGAAGCTGAGTCGGCAACTGGTTAATGACAAAGCCCCCGACTCGCCCGGTGCCCTTCCCTATCTGGCTGGGAAGAACCTTCCCTTCTTCAGACCTTCGGCCGCCCCATCTGGAAGACTTCGGTCACGGCGGCATAGTCCTTGTAGCCGAGCCTGGAAAGCGGCTTGAAGAGGGTGACATCGAGCATGCCGTCGACAATCATCGCATCATCGATATGCACGCCGACGACCTGGCCGAACACAACATAGTTGTCGGTATCGTTTCCTTCGACGGTTTTCAGGCGCAGCGTCTGCAGGTGCTTGCACTCGAGCGCCGTCACCGCCCTGGCGACGCGGGGCGCCTTGACGAGACGTGACGCCGCCATCTCGAGGCCGGACAGGTCGAATTCCGAAATATCGTGCGACACGGCCGCAGAGGTCTGGTTCATGGCATCCTTGAGGTCAAGACTGGCCATGTTGCAGACGAATTCGCCGGTCGCATCGATATTGGCGACACTGTCCTTGTAGCCGGAGGACGAAAACATCACGATCGGCGGCGTGTCGCACACCGCGTTGAAGAAGCTGTAGGGAGCGAGATTGGCGCGCCCTTCCTTGTCCAGGGACGAGATCCAGCCGATCGGCCGCGGCGACACGATCGCCTTGAACGGATTGTGCGGCAGACCGTGGTCGTTTTTTTCAGTCTCGTAAAACATGGGTCAGTTGGTCTCGGTCCAGTTGGTCATCAGGTCGTCGAGCTCGGGACGTTGCCGCTCGACGGGGTGTTGGGTCGCGGTGCCGATATGAACGAACCCGGCGAAGCGTTCCCCGGAACGGGCTCCGAGATAGCGGGAAGCATCGTCGTCGAATGCGTACCATTCCGTCAGCCACTGAGACACGAAGCCGCTGGCGGAAGCCGCGGTAACGAGATTCATGCAGACGGCGCCGGCGGAAAGCTGCTGTTCCCAGACCGGTATCTTCGGGTGTTCCGCCGCCCGGCTGACCACACCGACGACCAGCGGAGACCGTGTGAAGCGGGTAAGCTCCTTTTCGCGGGGCTCTCCGGAAAGCGGCCCGTTGAGGGCTTCATACCGGTCAACCAGCCACGCACCGATCCGGGCCCCGCTTTCCGGCCGGTAGAGAATGAACCGCCAGGGCGCCAGTTTGCCATGATCCGGAACCCGTGCCGCGATGGTCAGAATATCCCTGACCTCGTCGTCGCTCGGGCCGGGGCCGGTCATGGTGACGGCAGGATGTGACCGGCGCCCGCGCAAGAACGCCAGTGTTTCCGGAGACCCTTTGAACGAACTCGGCATGGATGGTCCTGTCCCGCGTGTTGAATTGACATGTTCCACCTAATTCATTGACCGTAATTGTCAACTTTGAAGGTGGGGTCTTGAATTTGCCCAAATTTCAGGCCCATTAGGGAAGCAACGGGGCATGTAACAAAAACACTGGTTATATTTTTCGAACCACAATGATAATGAAGTGGGCATGTTGAAGACCGAAACCGTATCAGGCCGATCGGCATTGAAGCGCGCCGTCAGGGGCGCAGCACTGTGCGCGATGCTTTGCGCCGCCCTCTCGGCGGGCCTTTCCGGCACGTCTCTGGCACAGACCGAGGAGCTGCCGCCAGTTCCGGCCGGCAAACCGGACCCCAACGCGCCGCCGACGGCACCTGAAAACCCGATCATCAATCTGCTGGACCGGGAACCGGAGCCGCTCTTTTCCGACACGCCCCTGCCCTACGCGCCCACCACCACCGCTGCGCCCGGCCTCGGCAGCGGCCTGCAGCAAGGCGCTCTCTATCTCCTTGCCAAGCTCACCCCGGACAGCCCGCCGCTCGATGATGGCCTGATCTGGCGGATTTTTTCCGAGGTCACCAATGCCGACGGACGGCTCCAGCTGGTCGCGACCTCGAAGGGCGGCGATGCGGAATTCCGTCTTGATCCGGGCACCTACCTGATCCACACGGCCTATGGTTTCGCGCAAGCCACCAACCGCATCGTGATCGGCAAGGAAGTCCAGTCCAAGATGGTCACGCTCAACGCCGGCGGCATCAAGTTCGGCGCCGCGCTCAAGGACGGCGACGACCTTGACGGCAAACCGGTCTCCTTCGACATTTTCGGCATGGATTTCAACCAGCGCGGCGAACGCAACGTGATCGCAAGAAACGTCAAGCCGGGATCCATCGTCCGCCTCGGCGCCGACACCTATCACGTTGTCAGCCGCTACGGTGACGTCAACGCGGTCGTGCGCGCCGATATTCAGGTTCTGCCCGGCAAGCTGACCGAGGCAACCATCTTCCACAAGGCCGCCGGCATCACCCTGAAACTGGTCAACGAGCGCGGCGGCGAGGCAATCGCCAACACCACCTGGTCCGTGCTCAGCCCGGGCGGCGACGTGGTCGTGGAAGCGACCGGTGCCTTCCCCGACTTCGTCCTGGCCGAAGGTGAGTACGAAGCGCTGGCCCGCAACAACGGCAAGACCTATCTGCACACGTTCAAGGTCGACCCCGGCAATGACCGTGAAGTCGAGGTGGTCACCTCGCTGAGCGAACTGTCGGGCCAGCAGACGACCGCAAACAACTGACTTCAAATCAAGTTACGTCATTTGTTTCTGTCATCCCGTGGCTTGGCCAACCGTGTCCGGTTGAGGCGCAGCGTTTGAGAGAGTGCGCCTAATGCCGCCGTCCAAGCAGGCGTTTCCTGGTGTCGGCCGGGGCCATTTCCAGGACCCTGGTCTGCAGGAAATCCATGATCTCTTTCTGGTCGCCGAAACCGGACAGGGTCTCGAAAGGGATTGGCCGGCCGGCGCGGGCGGTCATCACCTTGCCCAGGATGCGCCGGAACTCGCGCACCAGCAGTGCCAGGCGAAGGGTCAGCGAATATCTGCTGACGAGATGGAACAGCCAGGAATTCTGGCCGTCGAAATAGAGCGGCAGCACCGTCGCCCTGGAGGCGCGGATCATCCTGGCGGTGAAGGTCTTCCAGGGAAGTTCCTCGGCCCGGCCGAAGGGCTTGGCCGCCGTGGCGACACCGCCTCCGGGGAAGACGATGATCGTGGTGCCGCCCTCAAGTAGGCGCAGCGCCTCCTTGCGGGTGGCCATGTTCGTCTTCAGCGCGTCCTTGGTTTCCTCGAAATCGACCGGCAGCGAGAACGGCCGGACTTCCGGAACCTTCAGGAGCTCGTTGTTGATGAGGATCTTGAACGGACGGTTCAGTTTCTCCGCCAGCGCGAGAATCGCCAGACCGTCTCCGATC
Organism: Roseibium sp. Sym1; assembly: GCF_027359675.1. Lineage (NCBI taxonomy): Bacteria > Pseudomonadati > Pseudomonadota > Alphaproteobacteria > Hyphomicrobiales > Stappiaceae > Roseibium > Roseibium sp. Sym1. The sequence continues at coordinate 4,453,305 of NZ_CP114786.1, read as the reverse complement.
CCGTAGGGGTGGTTGGCGATCAGCACCAGCGGCCCATCAGGCAGGTTCTCCGGTGGCCATTCGCCATCCGCCACGGCGACATTCAGGTTGATCAGGCCGAGAAGATCGTTCCAGATAAAGTCGGACGTGCCGACAATCGTGCTTTTCCAGACCTCGTAGGTGTCGACCAGCTTGCGGCGGCCGGACAGGCCTTCAATGGCACGGATCGTCCACCGCTTCAGCGGATGATGGTCCGGATTGGCATAACTGAATTCGGCGTGGTCCACGGTGGTCGTCTTGGCCTCTCGAAACGTCCGGCAAAGTTTCTACCCGATACCAGATATTCTGTTTCACGATTGTGACGGCGCATTGCCCTTCAAACCGGCGCTATGCCCGCATGGAAGGACAATGCGCAAACTGTCACATTTCACCTGGACCGACGGCAATCGCCTTACTTCAGGTCCGGCGGGGTCGCTTCCTCGACAAAGGCCGCGATTGCTTCGTCGAGCCCCATGGAGGTCTGGTCCTTGGAGCCGAGACGGCGGACATTGACCGTGCGCTCTTCCGCTTCGCGCATGCCGCAGACGATGATCACCGGAACCTTGGCCAGAGAATGTTCGCGGACCTTGTAGTTGATCTTCTCGTTGCGGAAATCGGTCTCAACCTTCAGCCCCTTGGCCTTGAGCATGTCGGCGACTTCCTGGCCATAGGCATCGGCTTCGGACGTGATCGTCGCGACCACGATCTGCTGCGGCGCGAACCACAGCGGGAAATGACCGGCATAGTTCTCGATCAGGATGCCGAGGAAGCGTTCCATCGAACCGCAGATCGCCCGGTGGATCATCACCGGTGTCTTCTTCTCGCCGTCGCTGTCGACATAGAACGCGCCGAAGCGTTCCGGCAGGTTGAAATCCACCTGGGTGGTGCCGCACTGCCATTCGCGGCCGATGGCATCGCGCAGGGTGTATTCGAATTTCGGGCCGTAAAACGCCCCTTCCCCCGGCAGGATGTCGGTCTTAACCCGGCCTCCGGACTGGGCCTCGATCTGCTTCAGCACATCGCCCATGATCGCTTCGGCATGATCCCACGCCTCGTCGGAGCCAACGCGCTTTTCCGGGCGGGTCGACAGTTTGACGACGATCTCGTCAAAGCCGAAATCCTTGTAGACCGACAGGATCAGGTCGTTGATCTTCAGGCACTCGTCCGCCATCTGCTCTTCGGTGCAGAAGACATGGGCATCGTCCTGGGTGAAGCCGCGCACACGCATCAGCCCGTGCAGCGCACCCGACGGCTCGTACCGGTGCACGACACCGAACTCGGCGAGGCGCAGCGGCAGGTCGCGGTAGCTCTTCAGGCCGTGCTTGAAGATCTGGACGTGACCGGGGCAGTTCATCGGCTTCAGCGCGAAGGTGCGTGCGTCTTCCGCGTCCGGATCGGCGGACTGGACCGCGAACATGTTTTCCTTGTACCAGCCCCAGTGACCGGAGGTCTCCCACAGCGAGGTGTGCAGCACCTGCGGCGCGTTGACCTCCTTGTAGGTGTCCTTCAACACCCGGCGCTTGTACGCGATCAGGTTCTGGAACATGTCCCAGCCCTTCGGGTGCCAGAAGACCACGCCCGGTCCCTCTTCCTGGAAGTGGAACAGGTCCATCTCCCGGCCGAGCTTGCGGTGGTCGCGCTTTTCGGCTTCCTCGAGCATGTGAAGGTAGCCTTTCAGCTCCTTCTCATTGTGCCAGGCGGTGGCATAGATGCGCGACAGCATCTCGTTGTTCGAGTCGCCGCGCCAATAGGCGCCGGCCACCTTCATCAGCTTGAAAGCATCGCCGATCTGTTTGGTGGAGACCATGTGCGGTCCCCGGCACAGGTCCAGCCACTGGCCCTGCTTGTAGATCTTCAGCTCCTGGTCTTCCGGGATCGCGTCGACCAGCTCGACCTTGTAGTCCTCGCCCTTGGCGGCAAAATAGGTCTTGGCTTCCTCGCGGCTCCAGATTTCCTTGGTGAACTGCGCACCGCGCGCGATGATCTCGCGCATCTTCTTCTCGATCACCGGCAGCTCGTCGGGATGGAACGGCCAGTCGTCGCCGCTGTCCGGATGCACGCGCTTGAAATCGTAGTAGAACCCGTTCTCGATCACCGGTCCGATGGTCACCTGGGTGCCCGGCCACAGTTCCTGCACGGCTTCGGCCATCACATGCGCCGCGTCGTGGCGGATCAGTTCCAGAGCACGCGGATCGTCTCTCGTGACGATCTCGATCTGGTGGTTTCCGGTGATCGGATCTGACAGATCCTTGAGGTCTCCGTCGAGGGTCATCGCCACGGCCTTCTTGGCCAGCGATTTCGAAATGCCCTCGGCGACGGCAAGGCCGGTGGTGCCCTGGTCGTAGTCACGCACGGAATTGTCGGGGAAAGTCAGCTGAATCATCATGTCTCTCCTGCTCACTCCTGCAGACAAGGCAGGTAAGCTGTTCAAGGGTTCGGAACGGGCCGGGCATACGGGATTCAGCCTGTTCGGGCAACCTTTTCCGAGGCTTTTGCCTTGAATTTCTGGCCACAATGATGTCAGCGCGTCTCCAGACGGCGCACGAACCAGCGGATCACCTGGTCCCAGACGGCATCCTTGTCGGCCTGATCCTCGACACCGTGTTCGAGGTTCGGGTTGTCATTGACCTCGATGACGACGATCCGGTCGCCGATGACCTTCAGGTCGACACCGTAAAAGCCGTCTCCGATCAGACGGGCCGCGCGCACGGCAATCTCCACGACGGCTGGAGGCGCCTCCGCCAGCGGGACAGACAGGTGTCCGCCCTCGACCGATTTCTTGCCGCTCTCATGGCGCACGATCTGCCAGTGTTTCTTGGCCATCTGGTACTGGCAGGCGAACAGCGGCTCGCCGTCAAGCACGCCGATGCGCCAGTCGAAATCGGTCGGGCAGTATTCCTGTGCCAAGAGGATGGCGCTGTCCTGGAACAGTTCCTTCAGTTTCCCGCGGATCTCCTCGTCTCCGGCAACGCGGAAGACACCGCGGCTGAAGGATCCGTCCGGGATTTTCAGCACCACGGGCGACCCAAGCTGCGCTTCCAGGTCTCCGGCTTCTTTCAGAGAGGACAACACGACGGTTTTCGGCGTGGCGATGCCGTGGCTGGCGAGCAGTTCCGTCAGGTAGACCTTGTTGGTGCAACGGATCATCGACACGGGATCGTCGATCACCGGCATGCCTTCCTGCACCGCCCGGCGTGCGAAGCGGTAGGTGTGGTTGTCGATATTGGTTGTCTCGCGAATGAACAGCGCGTCGTATGCGCCAGTTTGTCCAGGTCGCCCTTGCCGATGGGGACCACCTCCACGCCGTGCCGGGCCGCAATCCTGGCCATGTGCTTCAGCGAGGCAACCGAGCTTGGCGGCAACACCTCCTTCGGATCGGACAGCACCGCCAGGGCGTATTTCATGACGGCACGCTGCTTGGGCGCGCGCCAGGGCCGGGTCGTGTAGCTGTCGATCGCCGCGACAAAACGGGCGCGCTCGTCCGCAGACAGGTCATTGACGGCCAGAACACGGATCCGCCGGATTGCGCGCCAGTCGCCTTCTTCCAGAAGGACCTCCAGAACCGGTGCCCGGAACCAGTCGAACAACAGCCGCGCGAAAGGTTCGAGCCGGCCGTCATCGATTTGGCCGAGATGGACCAGGATCCGCTTGAGCTGACCGGCATCCACGTCCCCCATCTTGCGCAGACAGCGGTTGAGCCGGTCCTCCAGCTCGGGCAGAGCATGCTGGTAGAGCTGCTTGCGCGAGAGTTCGATCATGGTTTCGACACCCGGCACCACCCGGTGCTGGCGCGCTTCGGCCAGCAGCGAGGCATAGTAGCCCGCGCCCTGATAGGCATAGGAACGCGACAGGTTGAGAATGGTCGGCTTGGCACCGGCAAAAAGCTTCGGATGCGTCAGGTAGTCCTTCACCGTCATCACCTTGTGCGGTGTTTCGGTGTTGGAGAGGTCTTTCAGATGATCGACCAGAATGACCCAGGAAGACATCGGATCAGGCGTCCTTCTCTATCAGGATCTGCGCACGGACCGCGCTTCGGCCCCAGCGGGCCATGCGGTCGAATTCGGCATGGGGAATGGGCAGGTTGGCGGCATCGGCCGGGCTCTCGTGACGCTCGTGTTCCAGCCAGGGATCGTGAACGATCAGGTGCCTTTCGTCCGCGCCGTGAACCAGCACCCAGTGCGGAACCTTCTGACCGAACATGCGGTAACCGGAAATGAGAACGATCGCGAACGCTCCGGCCGCGACAGCTTTCCCAAGCCCGGCGGCCTCCAAGGGCTGATCCGAGCGGGAAATCCCAAGGCGCAGCGCTTCCGCGCGGTAGCCTTCCTGGACGAGCTTCAGGATCTTGCGCTTTTCAGGATTGCGCACGGACGCCAGGAACAGGGGTCCGTCCGGCGCCAGGCGCACTTCCACCTTGAGCCCGCGCCGGGCAAGCGCATTGGCAAGCCCGAAGGGGCCGCAACCGCCGTGTCCCGAAGCCAGATAGATGGTTGTCGCTTCACGCCACAGGTCCAGTTCCTCCAGCGGTCCGGCGGTGATCCTGTCGTCAAAACCGCTCAGCGCCATCAGCGCACAGGCAGGACCGCAGGTGAAATCGGTGGTCTGGGAATAGTAGGGCGCCCTGCCCGTTCCGAGTTTCGGTCCATGCAGGAGCTTTTCCAGGCGCAGTGCCGCGCAGCCATCGTCGTAATAGCCCGGAACCTGTCCGATCTGCCGGTAGCCGAAACCCGAATAGAGTTTTTGCGCAGCGGCGTTGTCCGCGCGCACCTCGAGACGCAGAACAATGCGGTCGTGGTCGAAGGCCGCCGCTTCGGCGGCCTCGAGGAGCCTCGCCCCAAGGCCCTGCCCTCTGCACCCGGGCGCAGTCGCCAGCGAATAGAGCCGGGCCAGTGCCGTGCCGGCGCGCAAAAGCAGCAGCGCATAGCCGACAACGGAGTGTTCATCGCAGGCGACAAGAACGCAGGCGCCCGGGCTCTCAAGGAACCGCTTGAAGCTTCTGCGGGAGATCCTGTCGCCATCAAAGACGCTGTTTTCAATGCGAAGCAGATCGGCGAGGTCGGCAAGCGCGGCCTTGCGGATCACAATGTCCCCGGTTCCGGCCTGGGGAAGAGCATTGTTCATGGCGCTTCGGGAGCCCCATCAACCGGTGTGCCGCGCCCGGCAGCCATCCAATATTGGCGACGGTCTGAAAGGGGCAATGCCCTCACGTCAGACCGATCGGCGGCGCCAAGGCAAATACGCCGATTTGACGGGTCTGTCATTCTGTATTTTCGGCGCGGCACCACAATTTTGGAACGCGCCGAAGCTGCGTGTTTCGAGACTTCCGAAAAAGACCGAACCGGAGCTCTGTCAGCTTTTGCGCTCCGCCACGACCAGTGGCGGCGGACGCCGCCGGATCGGCTGTGATTTCACGATTGAAGTGCTTGTTTCGGCCTTGTCGGAAATCTTGTCGAGAATATCGTCCAGGAGCTCGATCGACGGCACCGCCAGGCGGGCAACGAAACAGTCATCCCCGGTCACCTTGTCGCATTCGCAGAATTCGGGGATGTCCTGGATCAATTGCCGAACGATATGCAGTTTTCCGGGAAGCGGCCGGATTCGGACAATCGCCTGCAAACCGTAGCCCAGCGCCTTGGGATCGATGTCTGCGGTAAACCCGCGGATGACACCCCTGTCCTGCAAGCGCCGGATCCGTTCCGAGACGCCGGGGGACGACAGACCGGCCTCTGCCGCGAGCTCCTTCAGCGACATCCGCGCATCCCTGATCAGGGCTTCGATAATTTTGCGGTCCGCGTCATCGATTTTCATAAAGTCACCTATTCAGGCTCAAGAACCTTCCAAAATAAGAGAATATCGGAAATTTTCCTAATTTTGAGAATAGAATCGATGAATGCGCCTTGCCACACTTGCCTCATTGAATTTCCAAGGAGGCAACATTGGACACAACCCTGCGCGGCGCGGCCGAAATGACCGCCGCCATGACCATTCTCGGCACCATTGGACTGTTTGTTGTTCTGTCCGGTCAGGGAGCGATCGACGTTGTCTTCTGGCGCTGCGCCTTCGGAGCATTGGCGCTGCTGGTGATCTGCACGATGCAAGGCTTGATCCGTCGGCAGCTCACCTGGAAACAGGCTGGGGTTGCGGCCGTCGGCGGTGTCGCCATCGTGGTCAACTGGGCGATGCTGTTCAGCGCCTATGGCGAGGCCTCGATCGGTGTTGCAACGGCGGTCTACAACACCCAGCCCTTCATTCTGGTCGGCTTCGGCGTCCTGTTTCTGGGCGAGCGCATGACGGCGACCAAACTCGCCTGGCTGGCTCTGGCCTTTGCCGGAGTGGTTCTCATCGTCCAGACAAAGTCCGGCAGCGCGGATTACGCGGGCACCAACTACGCCCTTGGAATTGCCCTGGCCCTTGGCGCCGCCTTCTTCTGGGCCGTCGCCGCCCTGCTGACCAAGAAACTGACCGGCACCCCGCCGCAGCTGATCGCCCTGATCCAGGTCTGCGTCGGTATCCTGATGCTGGCCCCGTTTGTCAGCTGGACCGCCTTGCCCGCAGGCACCACGGCCTGGGGTGCACTGCTGACACTCGGCGCGGTGCATACGGGCATCATGTATATCCTGATGTACGGCGCGGTTCAGAAACTGCCGACCTACCTGCAGGGTGCCTTTTCGTTCATTTATCCCGTGGTGGCGATCCTGGTCGATTATGCCGCCTTTGGCCACAAGCTGCAGGCCCTGCAGCTTGTCGGTGCCGGCGCGATCATTCTCGCGGCCATGGGCATGACCTTCGGTTGGCGCCTCGTGAGAACCAAGAAGGCAGCCGTCTGACTTTTACGATCCGGCGGCGGCCTTTGCCCGGTCCTTGCCCGCCTTGCGCAAGGCGGCGTCGCGGACCTGTTTGGCAACGGCCTCCGTGCCACCGCGCGTTTCCTTGATCATTGCCAGGTCCTCTTCGCCGGACGTATCAAGCGGCGCGATCGCGAGGTCCGAATAGGCACGACGGTTCGGATCCGCCTTCACGCGCCGGTAGATCCGGTAGACCCGCCAGACGGACGACACGTAAGCCCAGTGCTTGTAGACGATCTCGCCAAGATAGCGCGGATAGAACACCAGCGGATTTTCACGCGGCAGCGTGCTGCGGCGGTCGGAGCGGAATTTCAGGCGGAAATAGCCGCCCTCCAGCGGATGTACGCCCTCGCATTCCACCATCAGCTTGAACCACATCATCAGGAACAGCTTGTTGCCGGGCCGGCCTTTTCTGTGCGCCGCCGCCCGGCGCAGCACGGTCTCGATGTGCTCGTCCGAATAATAGCTTTCCCAGGCCGCGTGATAGGCCTCCTCCCACTCCGTGTCGCTCATCTTCGGGTGGTGGCTGACACGGTGGTTGAGGTCGTACTTGTTGAGATCCGGATCCATCCAGATGCCCTTGTCGAGCAGAACCTTGTGATCCTCGGAGCCCGGCAGCGGCGTCAGGTAGAAGAACTCCAGCAGGTCGAGCGGCAGCTCCTTCTTGATGATCTCCACATCGTGCAGGACGGAGGCCTTGGTGTCTCCCGGAAAGCCGATGATGTAGCCGGCATAGGTGGTTGCGCCATGGGCGCGCCATTTCTGGAGCATCTCCCGGTATTCGGTGATCTTGTTCTGGCGCTTCTTGGCCGCCAGCAGGTTGTCCGGGTTGATATTCTCCAGGCCGATGAACACCCGGTTCACGCCGGCGCGCGTTGCCTTTTCGATGAAATTCTCGATCCGGTGACAGAGCGTATCCACCTGGATGATGAACTTGATGTCGAACTTTTCCTTTTCACGCAGCTCGATCAGCCTGTCGAACAGCGGTTCCCATTCCCGGTTGCGGGCAAAATTGTCGTCGGTGATGAAGAAACGGTCTATGCCTTGCGCGACATTGTCGCGAATGATCTGCTCCAGATCGTCCGCGGACCGGAACCGGCTCTTGCGTCCCTGAACATTGATGATCGTGCAGAACGAACACTGGAACGGACAGCCCCGGCCGAGATCGAAGCTGGAATGGGACCCGGCCGTGAACTGGATGTGTTTCGTCGGCAGGATCGGCGTCGGCTCTCCCTCGAGCGAAGGCAGATCGGCCATGAAATTGTAGAGCGGCTTCAGATCGCCCGCGATCGCATCGCGAAAGACCATATCGAGCCGCCGGTCCTCCGCCTCGCCTGCAAAGTAGCTGACACCTTCCTTCTGCAGCTGCACCATCTCTTCCGGCATCTCGTCGAGCATGGAAATGCAGCCGGACACGTGAAAACCGCCGATTGCCGTCGGCAATCCCTCCTTGAGGAACTTCCGTGCCAGATCCGTCGCCCGCGGAAACTGGTTCGATTGCACGCCGACCAGCGCGACCAGGGCCTTGCCGCCGGCCTTTCGGATTTGCTGAGCGATCCTCTCGGGCCTCACCCGCTTGTTCGTTTCGTCATAAGTATGCAGGTGAATGCGCACATCGTCGCCCAGCGCCTTCCGGTCACGGACCGCCTCCGCAAGACCGTTGAGACTTGCCAGCGTGTTGGAGGGAATGGCTGAGCGCAACCACTGGATCGGATAGCCGTCGTCATCATAATGGGTCGGCTTGATCATCACGAAATGAAAGTCGCGCACGTTTCTGGCCCTCCACCTGTTGGGCCAGAGCGTTGCACCCTCTTTCCGCCGGGTCAATGATCTCTTGGTCGATAAGCCAATTGGCCTCAGTCGAGCCGATGTTTTTCCGGAATATGCGCACCGGTCCAGCGGCCGTAGCGCCAGGGCAAGTACCAGACGGCCTCCTGCGGCAAGCTCTCAGGCACCGGATCGAAGCCCGAGGCTCCCCAGGGATTGCATCTCAGGATCCGCGCCAGACCGATCCACCCTCCGGCCCAGAAGCCGAAGGTTCGGATCGCCTGTTCGGTGTAATCCGAGCAGGTCGGCGCATAGCGGCAGCCTCGTCCCATGATCAGCGAAAGAGAATGGCGGTAGAGCCAGATGAGACCGATTGCGAGCCGCCCCGGAAGGGAAAGCGGTCCGCCGGAATTGGGAGGATGTGGGTCTGGAGCGCACATGGTTGCCCGGCCTTTTGGGTGTGCCGCTACGCCACCACGCTGTTTTCCGGCGCCTTGGCCTCGATCTGGTCAAGCGCGTCCACGACCGCGTCGAAGGTCAACAAGGTGGACGCATGCCGCGCCTTGTATTCTCGCACGGGCTCCAGGAATTTCAGGTCCGCGAAGCGCCCCGTCGGCGGCTCGCCGCCTTCCTTCAACATGGCGCGCATCGTCTTTTGCACCTCGCGCAACTCCTCGGCGGTTGCACCTATGATGTTTCGGGCCATGATCGACGACGATGCCTGGCCGAGCGCGCAGGCCTTCACATCATGGGCGAAGTCGGTCACGACCCCGTCCTTCACGGAAAGATCGACGACCACGGTCGACCCGCACAGTTTGGAATGGGCCTTGGCGCTGGCGTCAGGATGCTCGAGCCGTCCGATCCGCGGAATGTTTCCGGCGAACTCCAGAATCTTCGCATTGTAAATGTCGTCGAGCATAACTCGCCTCTTCGTGAATGCCTGTGATGCGCGACACATTGATGGCGCATAGCTTTCCTATATATAGATCAGACGCCACAGCGTTTTCGCAAGGGGCAGAGTGGTCGCAGTTGGTCATCCTGAATGCCGCAAAGGCGCTTGAAACCGGCTTCTCCCGCTCAGAAACTGTGCGTTCGCATTTTGCGTGGAGTATGATACATGTCCGCGGCCCTGACGCCCGGGCTTCATGATCTGTGCACCTGCGAGCGCCGTATGACGAGTGACAAGGGTAAAGTTGCGAGGATCCCAATGGACGCTGTCCTCAAGCCGGTTGAAAAAACCTTCGACAGAAAGACGCCGGACCAGTTGCATCGGCCAAGCCGGGAAGAGGCCGAGGCGGCCGTTCGCACGATTCTCGCCTGGACCGGCGACGATCCGGACCGGGAAGGGCTTGTCGAAACGCCCAAGCGTGTCGTCAAGGCGCTGAGCCAGCTCTACAGCGGTTACTTCGAGGACCCTGCCGAGCATCTCGCCCGGACCTTCGAGGATGTCGGCGGTTACCAGGACATCGTCCTGGTGCGCGGCATTCCGTTCCATTCCCATTGTGAACACCACATGCTGCCCTTTATCGGCGAGGCGCATATCGCCTATTACCCGGCCGAAGGTGTCGTCGGCCTGTCCAAGCTGGCGCGCGTCGTCGACATCTATGCCAAGCGCCTGCAGACCCAGGAAAACTTGACGGCACAGATTGCATCGGTCATTGACGACGCGCTGGCGCCGCGTGGCCTGGCGGTGATGCTTGAAGCGGAGCATCAGTGCATGACCATGCGCGGTGTCCAGAAACCGGGGGTCTCAACGATCACCACCCAGTTCACCGGCGTGTTCCAGGATGATGCGGCCGAGCAGGCCAAATTCATGTCCCTGGTGCGCGGCAAGGGATAGGTTTTACCCCTTGCCGGTCTTCCCGAAGGCAAGGGCTTCCACAAGATGTGTCAAGCTGAATTTACCGAGCGCGGCGACAAGAAAGCTGTCGAGGACGGCGACCTGTTGATGCCGAAATTCGACGCCGACGGCCTGATCGCCGCGGTCGTGACAGATGTTGCGACCGGTGATGTCCTGATGGTCGGCTACATGAACGCAGAGGCCCTGAAACGGACCCTCGAGACCGGCGAAGCCTGGTACTGGAGCCGGTCGCGGCAGAGTTTCTGGAAAAAGGGCGAGACCTCCGGCCAGGTCCAGACCGTCCATGAAATCCTGACCGACTGCGACCAGGACGCCCTGGTGCTGAAGGTTTCCGTCGCCGGCAATGGCGCCACGTGCCACGTCGGCTACCGCTCCTGTTTTTACCGGAAGATCGTCATTGCGGATAATGGCAATGTGCGTCTGGAACGCGTCGAGGCGAACAAGGTATATGACCCCGCGGACGTCTACGGCAAGAGCTGACCCACACCGGACAGAAACCCGCGAATGCCCGCAAGCTCTTGATTCGATTTGATACTTTCGAATATTTGAATATTATTTTTACGTATTTTCCCTTATATCACCGCTCCTCAGCTTGCACCTAAGATTTGTCCGGGTGCGAAGAAACAAAACAAGTGCGCCTCCAGTGTCCGCAAGCTTGAGGGAGAGGCCATGGCGGAAGACAGCGTTCATGCCGAACGAAACCAACGTTTGGTGTTTTTCCTGTCCGCCGTTGCGTTTGCACCGGTTTTTGCCGTCGCCACTGGCATCGAGGACTCGGGTGTCGTCCGGATGACACGGTTGCTGCCCGGCTCGACGGCCTGCTGAGCTCATGTCTGCAGATCCGACATTTTCTGCGAGTCGCAGAGCGTTCCTGAAATTGCCCCGTCAAACGCGGGAAGTTTCCATCCGGCCCCCCCGGTCCGATGAGGCGTCGATAGCCGCGCATTGCACCGGGTGTGCGGATTGCGTCACGGCCTGCCCTGAAAAAATCATCGTACTTTCGGAAACCCAGCGCCCTTTTCTGAATTTCGACAAGGGCGCCTGCACCTTTTGCGGCGCGTGTGCCGAGGCCTGTCCGACGGATGCCATCGATTCCTCGCGAGAACTCGACTGGCCGTGGAAGGCTGAGGTTCAAAACACCTGCCTTTCCATGAACGGCGTCATGTGCCGCACGTGCGAGGACGTCTGCGAACCGCGTGCCATCCGGTTCAAGCTCGCACTCGGCGGCATATCGGAACCGCTGGTTGACTTTGCTCAATGCACAGGGTGCGGCGCATGCGCACACTCCTGCCCAGCTCAAGCGATCCGCATCATTCAATCCCAGGATCAAACGAAGAAGGTCACAGCATGAACATTTGCGGCTGCCTCGTCCATGCAACGGCTGAAAAGGCCGACGCTGTTCGCAGCGGAGTTGAGGCATTGGATGGCGTCGAAGTTCACGCGGTCAGCGAAGACGGCCGTCTTGTCGTTGTCGTCGAGGACACGGAGACGAAAAAGGCCTCGGAACAGATCATGGCCATGCACCAGATTCCGGGCGTGATTTCAGTCACGCTCACCTACCATCATTTCGAAGACCTTGCAGCGGACGATACTGCTTCTCTGCCAGCCCAATCTAGCCAAGTCGGAGACCAGACTCATGACAACCTCTGAATCCCGCAGGACATTTCTGAAGGCGACCGCGGCTGCCGCGACGGCCTCTGCCGCAGGTATCACACTGACCAACACCCCGGCTCTTTCACAGCCCGGGTCCGCTGATATCCGCTGGGACAAGGCTCCCTGCCGATTCTGCGGGACGGGGTGCTCGGTTCTTGTCGGAACCAAGGAAGGACAGGTTGTCGCCACCCAGGGCGACCCGGACGCCCCCGTGAACCGGGGCCTGAACTGTATCAAGGGATATTTCCTGTCCAAGATCATGTATGGCCAGGACCGCCTGACAACGCCGCTGCTGCGCAAGACAAACGGCGTCTTCGACAAGAACGGCGAGTTCGAGCCGGTGAGCTGGGACGAAGCCTTCGATATCATGGCCGAGAAATTCAAGGCGGCGCTGGCGAAGAAGGGGCCGACCTCGGTCGGCATGTTCGGCTCCGGACAATGGACCGTCTGGGAAGGGTATGCCGCAGCCAAGTTCATGAAGGCCGGGCTGCGTTCCAACAACATCGACCCGAACGCCCGCCACTGCATGGCCTCCGCCGTGGTCGGCTTCATCCGTGCCTTCGGCATCGACGAGCCGATGGGCTGCTACGACGACCTGGAGCATGCGGACACTTTCGTGCTCTGGGGCTCGAACATGGCCGAGATGCACCCGATCCTCTGGTCGCGCCTCACCGACACCCGCCTGACCAAGCCCGGTTGCGAAGTCCACGTCCTGTCGACCTATGAGCACCGCTCCTTTGAACTGGCCGACAATGGCCTTGTGTTCGCGCCGCAGACCGACCTTGCGATCCTGAACTACATCGCCAACTACATCATCCAGAATGATGCGGTGAACTGGGACTTCCTGAATGCCCATGTGAACATCAAGAAGACGGATACCGATATCGGGTACGGCCTGCGGGACGACAACCCGCTCCAAATGGAGGCCGCCAACCCGAATTCCGGCAAACTGTCGGAAATGAGTTTCGACGAATATGCCGCGGCGGTTTCCGAGTACACGGTCGACAAGGTCTCCGAACTCTCCGGCGTTCCGGCTGCCCAGCTGGAGAAACTGGCCCAGCAATATGCCGATCCGAACCGCAAGGTGATGTCGCTGTGGACCATGGGTTTCAACCAGCATTCCCGTGGCTCCTGGGTCAACGGACTGATGTACAACGTGCATCTCCTGACCGGCAAGATTTCGGAGCCGGGCAACTCGCCCTTCTCGCTGACCGGCCAGCCGTCCGCCTGTGGCACGGCCCGCGAGGTCGGCACCTTTGCCCACCGCCTGCCGGCGGACATGGTGGTCGCCAACGACAAGCACCGCGAGATCTGTGAAACCGCCTGGAACGTCCCGGCCGGCACCATTCCGCCGAAGCCTGGCTTTCACGCCGTGTTGCAGAACCGCAAGCTGAAGGACGGCGAGCTGAACGCCTACTGGGTCCAGTGCAACAACAACATGCAGGCCGCGCCCAACATGAACGAGGAAGGCTTCCCGGGTTATCGCAACCCGGAAAACTTCATCGTCGTGTCCGATCCCTACCCCACCGTGACGGCCCTGGCCGGGGACCTGATCCTGCCGACCGCCATGTGGGTGGAAAAGGAAGGCGCCTACGGCAACGCGGAACGCCGCACCCAGTTCTGGCGGCAGCAGGTGCAGGCTCCGGGCGAAGCCAGGTCGGATGTCTGGCAGATCATGGAGTTCTCCAAGCGCTTCACGGTTGAAGAGGCCTGGGGCGAGGAGCTGGTTGCCAAGAAACCGGAACTGGCCGGCAAGACGCTTTACGAAGTCCTGTTCAGGAATGGCGTCGTCGACAAATACCCGGTCTCGGAGACGGCGGAAGGCTTCCACAACGACGAATCCGAGCATTTCGGCTTTTATGTCCAGAAGGGCCTGTTCGAGGAATATGCCGGCTTCGGCCGCGGTCATGGTCATGATCTGGCACCGTTCGAGACCTACCACCAGGCACGCGGGCTGCGCTGGCCTGTGGTCGACGGCAAGGAGACGCTCTACCGTTTCCGCGAGGGCTATGATCCCTATGTCGAGGAAGGCAAGGGCGTCCAGTTCTACGGAAAGCCGGACGGCAAGGCGAACATCATCTTCGCACCTTACGAGGTTGCCGCGGAAAGCCCCGACGAGGAATTCGATCTGTGGCTGTGCACCGGCCGCGTCCTGGAGCACTGGCATTCCGGTTCCATGACCCGACGGGTGCCGGAACTTCATCGGGCCTTTCCGTCGGCCGTCTGCTACATGCATCCGGACGATGCCCGGGCGCGCGACCTGCGCCGCGGCCAGGAAATCCTGATTTCCACCCGCCGGGGAGAAATGCTCACAAGGGTCGAGACCCGGGGGCGCAACAAGCCGCCGCAAGGTCTGGTGTTCGTGCCGTGGTTCGACGAGAGCCAGCTCATCAACAAGCTGACACTCGACGCGACCTGCCCGCTGTCGAAGGAAACCGACTTCAAGAAATGCGCCTGTAAGGTCGAACGCGCCTGAAGCGCACCAAGGTAGCCAGCCATGTCCGCCACCTCGCAGCCAAAGTCTCCCGACCGCCGCCGTTTCCTGACGGAAACGGCGCGCGTCGCCGGTGGCTGTGCGGTTGCGGGCACCTTCCTGGCCTATGTGGCGCGTGATGCCCGCGCTCTGCCCGCGGAGGCCCTGCGCCCCCCCGGAGCCATGCCGGAGGCCGACTTCCTGTCGGCCTGTATCCGGTGCGGACTGTGCGTGCGGGACTGCCCTTACGACACGCTGAAGCTGGCCGAACTCGGCGAGGACGGCCCGGCCACCGGAACGCCCTATTTCACGGCGCGCGATGTGCCCTGCGAGATGTGCGAAGACATCCCCTGCGTCGTCGCCTGCCCGACCGGTGCGCTCGATCCTGCCTTGAAGACGATCGACGATGCCCGCATGGGAACCGCCGTTCTCGTGGACCAGGAGAATTGCCTCAATTTTCTCGGCCTGCGCTGCGATGTCTGTTACCGGGTCTGCCCGGTGATCGACGAAGCCATCACGCTGGAGACGTCGCACAATTCGCGGTCCGGCAAACACGCCCTTTTCGCCCCGACGGTTCATGCCGACTACTGCACGGGCTGCGGCCTGTGTGAAAAGAGCTGCGTCTTGCCCGAAGCCGCCATCAAGGTCCTGCCGACGCGTCTGGCGCGGGGATCTTCCGCCGACCATTACCGCAAGGGCTGGGAAGAGAAGGAGCGCAAGGGCGCCCCGCTCGTCGAAGGCATCATCGATCTGCCCGACCGGATGCCGGCTCCAGCCGGCAGTGCGCCGGATGCCGCCGGCGGCTTCGAACCGGCTTTCAAGCTGCCCGGAGGTAGCCAATGAGCGCCAAGACAAGGCTTCCGACCGGCCAGGAGGCGACCCGGGTCAAGGGCTGGTTCGCAGCGCATCGCTATCTCGTGCTCCGCCGCCTGTCTCAGGCCTTCTTTCTTGGCCTGTTTCTGCTCGGTCCCTGGTTCGGCATCTGGTGGGTCGCCGGCACGCTTGCCGGATCGCGCACATTCGACGTGCTGCCGCTGACGGACCCGCTGGTCCTGCTGCAAAGCATCGCCGCAGGTCATCTGCCCGAGCTGACGGCCCTGGTCGGCGCGGTGATTGTGCTGGCCGTCTATGCGCTTGTCGGCGGAAGGGTCTATTGCTCCTGGGTCTGCCCGATCAATCCGGTAACGGATGCCGCCCATTGGCTGCATGACCGTCTTGGCCTGCAAAAAGGCTGGCAACCGAAACGCTCGACACGCCTTTGGGTGCTGGGCACCGTTCTCATGGTCAGCGCGCTGACGGGTACGATCGCCTGGGAAATGGTCAATCCGGTCACGATCGTGCACCGCGGCCTGATCTTCGGCATGGGCTTTGCCTGGGCCGTCGTTGCGGCCGTGTTCCTGTTCGACCTTGTGGTCTCCCGGCGCGGTTGGTGCAGCCATATCTGTCCCGTCGGCGCTTTTTACGGCCTCGTCGGCAGCAAGAGCGTGCTGCGCGTGAGCGCCGCAAATCGCGCCGCATGCGACGATTGCATGGACTGCTACGCCGTCTGTCCGGAAAACCACGTCATATCGCCCGCCTTGAAGGGCAAGCCGGGCGAGACACCCGTGATCCTGTCACCTGACTGCACCAATTGCGGCCGCTGCATAGATATCTGCGCGGTCGATGTTTTCGCCTTCACCCACCGATTTGACCAACGCGTCGGGGAGGCTGCCAAGCCGGCAGCGGACGCGCCATCAGAATACGCCGCTTGAACGGAGCAACGGAGAATTGACATGAAACTGCCGGTCCTTGTGGGAATATCCACCCTTGCTATCACGACAGTTCTCGCTGGACTTGCGATTGCGCAGTCTTCGGGGCCTGTCCAGAGCCTGCGCGGCGCCGATATCGAACAGTCGCTTCCCGCCGACACCGTTCACAAGCAGCTGGAAGGCCGCATCGCGCGCAACTACCGCCAACAGCCACCCCTGATCCCGCATTCGATCTCTCAATACCAGATGGACAAGCGCACCAATCAGTGCCTGAGCTGCCACGACTGGACAGTGGCCGGCGAACGCGGCGCACCGACCCTGTCCATGACCCATTATCTCGACCGCGAAGGCAACCAGCTGGACACGGTCGCCGGCACCCGCTGGTTCTGTAACCAGTGCCACGTTCCCCAGGCCAATGCGCCTGAACTGGTCGGCAACAGCTTTCAACCTTCCAACGCAGTTCGCTGACGCGGGAACAGGAGAAAAGAGATCATGTCAGATCCGAATGAAACGCCGAAGGGCGGCCTGATCCGCAGGCTCTGGAACGGCTTCTGGAGCCCGGTCTCCGCATTCAGCGTGGGCTTTATAGTAATTGGCGGTTTCCTGGGCGGGATCCTGTTCTGGGGCGCATTCAACTGGAGCCTGGAGCTCACCAACACCGAAGAGTTCTGCACCTCGTGCCACACGATGGAGACGAACCTGGGTGAGTACCGGCAAACGATCCATTACAACAACCATTCGGGCGTCAGGGCCATCTGCTCCGATTGCCACGTGCCGCACGAATGGCAATACAAGGTCAAGGCCAAGGTCATTGCGGTCAAGGATGTCTATCACGAGATCATGGGCACGATATCGACGCCTGAAAAATATGAAGAGCACCGGCTGGATATGGCAGCACTCGTCTGGCGCAAGATGAAGGCTTCCGACAGCCGGGAATGCCGCAACTGCCATAATTTCGAATATATGGATTTCACCATTCAGGAAACCCGTGCCGCTTCGGAGCACCAGCGCGCCATCGACGAAAACATGACCTGCATTGACTGCCACCAGGGCATCGCCCACGAGCTGCCGCCGGGATATCTCGAGGAGTACAAGCGCGTGACGGAGGAACTGCAGGCTGAGAACGCACCGGACCTGCCGAAAACCGATGACGTGGCAGCCATCCAGTCCTTTGTCGGCAAGCTCTCCAACTGAGGTCGGCGCCCGCCATCCCAATAGATAGAAAAGGCTAAACCATGCTTGGCATTCTCGATCTGCTCGGAACGATTGGGGGAAACATCCTCAGCCTGCCGGGCATCCTGGGTCTTGCGCTCGGGATGATGACACGCAACTGGATCGTGGCGGCAATTCTGGGTGCTCTGGTCGGCGTATTTGAAACCGTGGTCTTTGCCGGGTTTCATTTGGTCGAAATCAGCAGCCTCGATCTTGCGGTCGCGATTATCGTCGGAGTTCTGGCGAGCAGCCTTGGCTGTGCGATCCGGCACAAGGGAGCGACCGTCTGAAGTCGCTCTCCGAAAGACATTCCGAAGGTTCCAACTGAAAACAGGAGGCTGGCCGCAACGGCCAGCCTTTTTGGTCAGGCCATGGTGATATAGCTGCGCATTTGCTCGGCTTCGAGCTCGACCTGGGCGATCTTGAACTTGACGACGTCGCCGATGGAGATCACTCCGGTCAGCTTGCCGTCCTTCACCACCGGCATGTGGCGGAACCGTCCCTGGGTCATGCGCGCCATGACCTCGTTGATGTTGTTTTCCTCCGAGCATGTGACCACGTTCTTGGTCATCACGCCGGATACCGGCAACTGGAGGGCCGACGGGCCCTGCGTACCGATCACGCGGACAATGTCACGCTCCGAGATGATACCCTCGATCGCGTTGTCGCCACTGCAGACGACCACGGCACCGATCTTGTACTTTGCCAGGGTTTCACAAATTTCGGCGAGCAGCGCATCGCTTTGCGCAGTTATCGTTTCGTGGCCTTTCCCACTCAGGATCG
Organism: Roseibium sp. Sym1; assembly: GCF_027359675.1. Lineage (NCBI taxonomy): Bacteria > Pseudomonadati > Pseudomonadota > Alphaproteobacteria > Hyphomicrobiales > Stappiaceae > Roseibium > Roseibium sp. Sym1. The sequence goes on along the minus strand of NZ_CP114786.1, from coordinate 4,434,945 downwards.
CGGCTACGGTCATTCAAACACCTCCCATGGCATCAGCGGCCTCGCGTCATACGGGACAGAACCATCATGGCAAAAAAATCTGTCCGCGCAAACCGTTGTGGCGATGTTCCTGTGCGTCCCGGCGGCCCCGCCCTAACGGCTGCGCCGCTGCGGCACCGGATCGAGCAACGGGAACAGCGCAAGCCCGGCCAGGAAGCCGCCGATATGGGCCTGCCACGCGATGCTTGCCGACATGCCCGGCCCCGAACTGCTTGTCAGGCCGAAGACCAGGTTCAACCCGAACCAGACGGCAATAAACACCAGAACCTGCTGATTTCTGAAACATTCGCCGAGCGGCTGCGCGGGAACGAAATAGGCATTGCGGTCGGACCTCCGGAAGGCCCCCAACGGGCCGCCGAGTTCAAACACGAAACGGATGGCGGCCGCCATCTGACCTGAGATCGCCGCCGACGCGCCAATCATCGGAGCGCGGTCCCCCCAATTGGTTGCCAGGTGAGCAACGGCCCCACCGATGGCGCACAGGGCCGAAAAGACCAGGAACCGGCCGACACCAAAGCGGCGGGCAACGGCCGTACCGAAAATGGCCATCCACAGCAGATTGAAAATGATGTGCATCGCGCTGCCATGCAGCAGCCCATAGGTGACAAAGCCCCAGATGCTGGACATCATGTCGAGTGGCGTCAGGCTGGAGAACTCTGAATATTTCAGTGGGAAGAAGGCAAACAGGTAGACAATCAGATTGTCCAGATCGGTCGGCAGCAAAAAAACGCGCACGACGTGGATCGCAACCAGGATACCTCCAAGCCACACGATCACGTTCGGCAGATTGAACATCGGCGGCGCGGAAGGTCCCTGGGGTTTCCGCTCCCGTTTGGCCTGTTCGCGCCGGGCACGTTCCTTGTCGAATTCATAAACGTTCATGAAGCCTCAGCCTTTCCCGGGTCCATGTCTTCTTCTAAGCAAGATCTGGGACAAAACAAGGGCAGTGCGTCGTGCGTCGGTGCAGTTCGCACACTATGGTGAATTCAGGCCCCCGGCTCTGCACTGCTGTCAAATGAAAAACAAAACGCCGGCCATCCCCAGATGACCGGCGCCTTGCGATGCCCCCCGAAATTCGGTCGCGTCCCCACGCGTCCGTCATCGGACAAACAGTTCACGAACGGTTGGCGCTTGTATTCCCTCGGACCGGCTCTTGGTGGCTGTTTCCGAAGGCCCGCGGCCTTGCCTGTAACAACAGGGTCCTCCCACCCGCTGACTTCGTAAACCAGGCGTTAAGCTGCCAGCCCGAACACGGCAAAACAAGCTTTACCGAAAATTAACCTTAACCCACCCCGGAAAACCGTCGCACACGCTCGCCGGAGCACTTGGCACGCCCCCTGCTTAGTACCCGTCAGAAACAAACAGGGAAACGTATTCGTCCCGTTTTGAAACAGGCACTGTCTTGAGACGAAACACGGGACGAGATTTGGCACAGAGGCGAAACCAGATGAAACATGGCGTCACGCAAACTCTCTATAACTACTGGGACAACCTGCGCGGTGCGCGGCCTGCCCCCAACCGGAGTGAAATCGATCCGGGCGAGATCCGCGGTCTTCTGGGCGACACCTTCATCCTGGAAACGAACGGACCGCAGGATATACGCTACAGGCTTGCAGGCACCCGGCTCTGCTCGGCCCATTGCCGTGAACTGAAGGGCCGCAATTTCCTGCGTGGCTGGAGCGTGAAGGACCGCGAGGCCCTGGAAAGCCTGATCGCCGCGATAACGGAAGACGCGGCGGCCGCCGTCATCGGCATCAGCGGTCACACGGAACGGGACCAGATCCTGCACATGGAAATGCTGCTCGTACCGCTCAACGTGCCCGGCGAAGGCCGCATCCGCATCCTCGGCAGCTGCACACCAATGGAAAAGCCCTACTGGATCGGCCTGCATCCCATTTTGAACCAGTCGATCACCAGCCTGCGCCTGGTCTGGCCGGATGAACGGCCGTATTTCGTCGATTCGCCGGCAACCGTTAATCCGATTCTGCCGCGTTTCACCGCTGAAGGCATGACCATGCCGACACCGCCCCTGCCGCAGGGCGCCGAGCGCAAGGTGGGGCATCTTACCGTCTATTCCGGCGGCAAGACCTGACGCCGCCTGCCTGTTTCACATCTTTGCCGGATTCGTGCCGGATCGGGATTCGCCCGGTCCGGCATTTTCTTGGGCCCGCAAGGTCGCCCCCCCTTGCTCCGGATATATTGCCGGCGCGTGTTTCGCCCCCCGAACTTGGGGAAAACGCGCTCCAATCGCCTCAAGTGGCCCGCACAAGGACCAGGCGTTGATTTTTATGGCCACCGTGTCTAGACCTGAGCGCCGTAACGGCTACACTCTTACACATCGTTAACCCCAGCTGCTTAATGTGATTAAGAGACGTCTTCACAATCGCATCTCAGCCGGGGGAAGCGCATTTTGCGCACGGTTTTGGATAGAACAGGCATGAGCGCCGGAGTGGCAACAGCACCAGAAGGAAGCAAATCGCTTCAAGTCACTGATCGCCGGCGACATCAACGGGTTCAGGTTAATATTCTGGGCCGGTTCATGCTTGAGGACCGTCGCGAATATCCCTGCCAGGTTATCGACATGTCGCCGGGCGGCATGGCCATGATTACACCCGTGTCCGGAAAGGTCGGCGAGCGCGTGGTCGCCTATCTCGATCACCTGAGCCGCGTCGAAGGACGCATCTCACGCCAGATCGATGGCGGCTTCGCTGTTGAACTGCGCAACACGGCGCGAAAACGCGACAAGATTGCCAATGTACTGACATGGCTGGCGAACCGGGATGAGCTCAATCTTCCCGAAGACCGCCGTCACGACCGCTTCGTGCCGAAGAACCCGATGACCAAGATGATCCTGCCGGACGGTTCCGAACATGTCTGCCGGATTATCGATGTCTCCCTGTCCGGCGCGGCTCTGGCCACCGATATCGTTCCCGGAATGGGCGATCCGATCACGCTCGGCAAGATGACCGCCCGCGTGATCCGCCCCATCGAGGGCGGCATCGCCGTGGAATTTGCCGCGGTCCAAAGCAGGGAATTGCTGGAACTCCACATTTCCGCTCCGGAAGACGACTGAACCACGCGCGCCTCGCCGACAACGACATGCAACCGTCCTGCTCCATGAGCATCAGGACGGTTTTTTCTTGCAAAATTCAGGCTATCACTGCGCCCTGACCTCAGTTTTTCAACTTTTTTTCAGTCCTCAGCCAGCCTGAAAGAGACGCCACGACGCTTCTGCGCACCTGCCATGGCCTGCCTGGCAGGCACGCATGATGACCGGCGCCTCCCGGCAACCCGACCGTTTTTCAATAACTTGCAGAGGATCGATTCAATTTTAGGAAAATTTTCGGCAAATTCTATTCAAATAAAACTCAAACATAAATCAAATTATCCTAAAATAAAAATCAAATAAACATACAGTTTTACTTTGAAGATTTTCTCGAAGTAAAAGGCATTGAGTCATCGTTACGTCAGCCTTGGGGAGGGCGTGACGATGAAATTACTTAAGTCTACTTTACTGGCATCAATCCTGGCTTTGAGCTCCGTCGTTTGCGGCACATCTGTGCAGGCGGATCCCGGCCGTTTCATGATCATGCGCACCGACGTGAAGGCGCCGGTGGGATATGTCCAGTTTTGCCGCGACAACAACTGGGCCTGTCCCAGGGAACGCTATGATCCGGTTGTCGTCCGCCTGGACGAAGAACGATGGAACGAACTGATCGCCATCAACAAGGACGTGAACCGCAGGATACGTCCGATGACAGATGCCGACCTGTTCGGCCAGGAGGAATTCTGGACCTATCCGGTCGACGGTTACGGTGACTGCGAGGAATACGTTCTGGAGAAGCAGCGCGTCCTGATCGAGGCCGGCTGGCCCAAAAGTGCGCTGCTGATCACGGTTGCCAAGGACCTTCAGAACTCGGGCCATGCCGTACTGACGGTGCGCACCGATCATGGCGACATGATCCTCGACAACCAGATCGAGGCCGTGCTGCCCTGGTATTCGACGCCTTACCGCTACATCAAGCGCCAGTCCGCGCGTTCGCCCGTGCAATGGACGGGCATTTCGGACACCCGTGTGACGACGGTCAGCAGCGTGTCCAACTAAGGTTTGGGAATTGGCCGGGACCTCCGGCCTCTAGGACGATCCGGTCGCGTCCCCACCCTCCCCATCCCTACCACGACCGGATCCAGGGAACCGGCCCGCCCCCCGCAGGCCGGTTCCCGTTTTTTCGGGACCGACACCGTGAAACCGGGCGGCCGCCGATCATGTTCCGGACTTGTAAAAAAGGGCGATTGTGCGCGCTTCGTGTCACGCCTTTTGCAGCGGCCTTCAAAACATCCCTGTTCCAGCAGGGATCTCCACCTGGAATGACAGATTTTCGGACACGCGCGCGACCGTTTCGTTCGCCTGCACCCGAGGTTTTGCCGCCGGCTTACGTCTTCACGAGGCAGCAGCCGCAACCGAAAAGGGAATTGTTTACAGCACCACCCAGAATTGACTATCCGAGCTTTTCCGGCTACTTTATTAACGTATTCTTACCTTTCAATTTGGACAGGTATCATGCAAAATAATATTTATGTTGAATTAATTGAACGGGCACGATCAGACCCCCAGTTCTTTCACCGGCTGGTATTTGACACTGACGCAGCGTTATCGGAATTTCAGGGCCTCAAGAAGCGGGAAGAAAAACGGTTTCGCGCACTGTCGCCGGAAGATGTACTGGGTGTCCTGACCGGGCGTTCTTTGGGCGACATATCGGGATCCATCGAAGCCTGCACGAAAAACACCTGTCTCGGCAGCACCTGCGGCACGACCTGTACGTCGGAGAGCTGCGACAGCACCTGCGACGGAAGCTGCCACGGCACCTGCTCGGGCGACACCTGCAAAATAACGTGTGACACTTCCTGTTATGGCGGCAACGCAACCTGTTCCGGAGAAAGCTGCAGCTCGACATGCGCAAGGGAATCCTGCAACGAAACCTGCAGCGGCGAAAGCTGCAACTACACTTGTGGGACCGACACCTGCGGAAACACTTGCTCCGGCGAATCCTGTGACATGACAAGGCCATTCATCGTCGATGTCGGCGAACCCGCCTTCGAGTCGATCAAACACATGTTGAAGGGATCGGGCCTTGCGCCCTACGTGAGTTTTCTGCCCAGGACGCGCGACATCGACCCGCCGGAACTCATTCCGGCACCCGCGCCGAAATTTCCCGATTGATCCGTGTCTCGGGAAGAGCACCGTCGCTGTGCCGGACGAGGAAGGTATAAAGCCGCTGCCGAACCGGCCTGCAAGAACCTTCCGTTCGACCGAATGGCCACATCCGGAGACACACCCGATGGCACCGTGGACCGGTTACCCTCTCGTACCGCCGCACAATTCCTGCAATGACCGAGCTGACGCCGCCGTTTGAGTCCGAACCTGCGCCCGGCCTGGAGAAGGCTTCCGATCCGGACGGATTCTTTCGCGCGGATGATGAGGACGCCTACACCGCCCTTGCCGAGGAAGCCGGTCTGACATGGTCTCGTCGGGGTATTTGGGCGAGTTGCGGCAGGGCTGTGGGGTCGCAGGGATGGAAACTGCATGTTTCCGTCACCCCCCAGGACGGACCGAAGCTGTTCAGGCTGCTGTTTCCGCTCCTTGCGCGCGGCAACACCGCCTTCAAGTTCATCGCGACCCCCTCCCTTCTGCGGACCTTGAACGAGGCGGGATTCGGCGAAACGCAGGTCGGCAAGGCGGTTACAATTTATCCGGAGAACGACGACCGTGCGGCGGCGCTTGCGGCGGAACTCGTGCCGCTGACAGCAGGCCTTCGCGGACCTGAAGTGATAACGGACCTTGCACTGGGCGGTACGGTCCATTCCCGCTTCGGCAGCTACAATCCGATCATGACACGCAACCGGCTCGGCCAGATCGTGGAACAGATCCGGTTTCCTGACGGATCGCTCCGAACGGATCAGTATGAGGCACCCTATCGCGTTCCAGAAGGCCTTGAGCACCCGTTCTCCGGCCTGGTGCCGGACACAGGAACCGATGAACTTTCCCTTTCCGGAGGCTCGGAATTACTCGGTCCCGGCTACCTGTTGCTCAATGTGCTTCGTGTCAACGCCAAGGGCTCCATCTTCCTGGCGCTCGACCTGCGCAGGCAGGAGGCGGTTCGATACTGCATCGTCAAGGAAGGCCGGAAACATACGTCCTCCGACCCGAACGGGCGCGACATGCGTGACCGGCTGAAACACCAATGGAAGGTCCAGAACGCGGTGCGCGACCTCAAGTCTGTGCCCACGGTTGACGACTATTTCGAAACAGACAAGGGCCACGGCTATCTGCCGATGGATTTCGTGGAGGGTTACGATTTTGAGACCACTTTCGGCACCTATCCCTGCAATGTCTGGAGCGATGAGGAAAAACGCGACCGCCTGCTTTTTTTCGCGCGCTTGTGCGAAGCGGTTGCCGACCTGCATGCCCAGGGTATCGTGCATCGCGACCTGACCCCTCGCAACGTGCGCATCACTTCCTCCGGGACGATTGCGCTTCTCGATTTCGAGTTGTCCTGGAGCCCTGGCGACGAGGGGGTGCCGTTCACCCAGGGCACGCCTGGGTTTGTCTCGCCGCAGCAGCTCAGGAACGAGCGACCCGATCCGGCGGACGATGTCTATTCGATCGGCAGTCTGCTGATCTGGTCCCTCGGCAACGTGGATCCCCAGTATCTGGTTGCGGACGATGCCGCGGACCTGGAGCGGAGGCTGCGGAAGCTTGTGCCGGCGCGACCGGAGCTCTGCAGGCTGATTGCGGATTGCTGGGCCGAGCGACCCGGCGATCGTCCGGCGCTTTCAGACCTGAAGGCTTTCCTCGAATCAGAGGCACAGTCCCTTTCCGCTCCAGGGAAAGCCGTCCGTTCCGAGGTCGCGAGGGCGCCACGGCGGGACTTCCTGACGCAGGCCTTTCACGGTCTGTTCGAAGCGGTTCCCCGGTCAGACGAAACAGGACTGTGGTTGTCGCATCTCGACGAAAAACCGAGGCGGGACGGCCGTGCCCAACACCAGAATGGCGGCCAACTTGGCAATTTGCGCAGCCTTTACCGCGGCGTGGCCGGCCCGGTCTATGTCTGCGCGAAATTCGCCGACCCGTCCTGGCTGACCCCTTCCCGGCGCGACATGCTGGTGCGGGCGATCGACTGGCTGTTGGCGCACTACAGGACCCGCGACGACCAGCTTCCCGGACTTTACTTCGGTGAAGCGGGCGTGGCACTCGCGATCTCCCATGCAGTCAATTCAGGCTTGGTCTCGGGGGGGGCCTGGTTCAGCGGATATCTGGAGGAAGCCTTGAGCGGGCCTTTGGATTGGCCCGACCTCACTCATGGCGCCGCGGGCCAAGGGTTGGCGGCGCTTGCCTGCGAGGCGGTTGCTGGTCCGGTCATTGATTTCCGTCCTTCTTTGCGCAGGGCCGCGCAATACCTCCTGGACGCGCAGCGGGAGGACGGAGGGTGGGATATGCCCGATGGCGTACCCGGCATGACGGGCAAGCAATACACCGGCTTTGCGCATGGTGTCGCCGGTATCCTGGCGTTTCTGGTACGCTACGACCACCGCTGTCCGGATGCAGCGGTCAACGCTGCCTGGAGACGCGGTTTTGCCTGGCTCGATCGGTTGGCCGCCCACAATGGTGACAACGGGCTTGTCTGGCCGATTGCTTCGGACGAGGAGACACGCTGGTTCCGCTGGTGTCACGGCTCACCCGGCATCGCCATGGCCTATCTCGACGCCTATGAGGCGACAAGAGAGAACCACTTCAAGGAGAAGGCAATCGCCGCTCTTTCGCATTTCGGCGAATATGTCCGTCTGACCAACTACAGCACTTGCTGTGGACTGACCGGGCTGGGCGAGATTCACCTCAGCGCCTGGCAGATCCTGGAACGGGAGGAGGATCTGCGCAAGGCGCTTCGGATCGGGGAAACCCTGGCCGCGCTCTCCCGGCTGCGGGGCGAAGACAGCCGTGTGTGGCAGGTCGACGACGCCCCTCACGCGACGGCCGACCTCATGTGCGGCAGCGGCGGTGTCTGCCATTTCCTCGCCCGCCTTGCGGCAGTTCCGGAAGCTCGCCCGGGATTTCCAGGCTTGAGCTGACGCCGGCGGAAAGCTCTCATGAGCAACAAATGCACGGCCGCGCTCCGAAAATCCTCTCACCCCGCGCACTGGAGCATCGGGCGTAAGGTCCGCACACGGAAGACAACACCAGGAATTCGGCCCTCCCCACCCTTCGATCCCCTGGCAAAGGGTACAAGCCGTTCCGGCGGTATCAGAGTTCTTTCAGTCCGGCCTTGAAACGGCGCCAGTTGCGCACGTAGCCCTCGGCGGAACCGGCGATGCTCGCGGCAATCTCGTCCGGCAGCGTCTTGACGACCTTGCCGGGCACGCCCACCACCAGAGAATTGTCCGGGATGACCTTGCCCTCGGGAATGAGCGCATTTGCACCGATGATGCAATTCGAACCGATCACGGCGCCGTTGAGCACGGTCGCTCCCATGCCGACAAGCGCATTGTCCTTGATGGTGCAACCGTGAAGGATGGCCTTGTGGCCGATGGTGCAATCAGTACCGATCGTCAGCGGAAAGCCCATGTCGGTGTGAAAGACGCAGCCGTCCTGCACATTGGACCGGGCACCGACCGTTATGGGCTCGTTGTCGCCGCGCAGAACCGAATTGAACCAGATGCTGGCAGCATCGTGAAGAACCACGTGCCCGATCAGGGTCGCGTTTGGCGCCACCCAGTAGTCCCCTGTTTCCGGGAAAACGGGAACACGTCCGTCGAGAGCGTAAACCGGCATGTGACCTCAGGAAAAACCGATCATGATCAGGGCGACGTTGATGACCATCACACCGGAGCACATGCTCCACATACCGGCGATGGTCGAGGAGGCAACGAGCCAGCCCAGAGGCCGCTTCTCGATCCGGCGGCCGCGAATGGCGTTGCGCATGATGATGAAGGGGCCGGCAAACACGCACAGGAAGAGACCCGCCAGGAAGGGCAGAAGTCCCTCTCCGTCAAATGCGAACCGGGGCGGCTGTTGGGTGATCAGCTGATAAAGACTGCCAAGGACACCGGCGGCCACAAAGCCCGCACAGGCGATATATCCAACGATAAGAAAATCGAACAGCACAGCCGTTAACCCCTTGTTAACTCTTTCCCGCGGAAAGTGATTAAGAATTCCTAAAGGGTCAAGAGCAAAGACTGTGCCGGATCGGCAAATGGGCCAAATCCTCGACAACAGGCCGATAAACGCGGCCATGCAGGTTTCCCCTGCCGGGACAGATGTTCCGTTTCAGGACACTATGTGCCAGATCAGTGCGCTTGCCCGAAGGCAGGTCGTGCCATGATCCCGCTGTCCCTGCCGGAACCCAGCAACTCCAAGCCGCGTCATTTCACCTGGTTGTGGCTGGCCATCTGCATTCTCTCCGCTGTCCTGTTTGCTGAAAAAGCACTCAGCCTGTCGGCGGCGTGGCGGGAGACGTCGGCGGCACGCGCCCGCGAACCGGTCGCCGTTTCGGTTGGCCCCGTCCGGATCCGCCTGCCGGAGAACCTGATCGCATCGCAACAGCAGCGCCGCCTGTCCCGATCCGGAAATGCCCGCTTCGGCAGCCTGCGGCTGGCATTGCACTGGCCGGATCTCTCCGCCATGGAGGAATACGCGTCAGTCCCGGAAGGCAGTGCCATCCTGGTGGATCTTGAAAGCAACCCCGGACGGGAAAGCCTCCGGGCGCGGCTGGAACCGTTTTACCGCCGCCTTGCAAGGGGCGGCGAGCAGCCCGGTCCCGATGGCCTGAAGATCCTGACCCTGTCGGCACGCGCGGCGCCGGCCACCGACCTGATCGCGCATGATCCCTCGATCCAGGGCGGTTTCATCACCCGCTGCCGCAAGGAAACACCTGCCGGCACGGCAGTCTGCCATCGCGCCATCGGCATTACCCCCGGACTGGAACTGCGCTACCGCTTTGACCAGACCCTGCTGCCGGACTGGCGGCGGCTGGACGCGGCCCTCTACGCCAGGGCCCGGACTTTCCTGGTCAACCAGTAGGCGCACGGCCCGCGGCAAGCCTCTTGGACCCAAAAATGAAACGGCCTTTCGATCTGATCGAAAGGCCGTGCTTCAATCTCGGGGCGTGTGGAAATCAGACCTCTTCCAGATCGATTTCCAGAATGGCCATCTGGAAGTTCCAGCTGAGATCCTCGTCCTCGTCGTCACGGAAGATCACGCCGATAAATTCCTCGCCGATATAGACTTCCGCGCTGTCGTCCTTGCGCGGCCGCGCGCGGACCTGAAGGCTCGGCAATTCGAATTTCGAACGCATATAGGCTTCGATCTTGCGGATTTCATCGGGCTTCACGGCGATCTCCTGTTATTGCCTTGGCTTTTTGACTGGCCGGGACCCTACAGGACCACGCGCAATTGCCAAAGCCTTTCCCGCATCTATCCCCGTCTTCCTGTGCGCCTGCAACATGGCTCACTCGGCCGGGTCTTCCTCGCCCAGAAGCTGATTCATGCTGCGTGCGGGTTCCGGACATCCGGCTTCGCCGACGATCTTGGCCGGAACGCCGGCAACCGTCGTATTGGCCGGGACATCCTTGAGCACCACGGAGCCCGAGGCGATCCGCGAGCAATGGCCGATCTCCAGATTGCCGAGCACCTTCGCTCCGGCTCCCAGCAGCACGCCATGGCGGATTTTCGGATGACGATCCCCGCCGACCTTGCCGGTGCCGCCAAGGGTGACGCCCTGGAGGATGGAGACTTCGTCCTCGATCACCGCGGTACCGCCAACGACGATCCCCGTGCCATGGTCGATGAAGATACCCCGGCCGACCGGAACGGCCGGATGGATGTCGATCTGGAAAACTTCCGAGGCCCTGCTCTGCAGATAAAGCGCGAAGTCCTTGCGGCCCTTGCGCCAGAGCCAGTTGGCGAGCCGATGGGTTTGAAGACCGTGAAAGCCCTTGAAATAGAGCACCGGCTCCAGGTACCGGAAACAGGCGGGATCGCGGTCGAAAACGGCAACGATATCGACCCGGAAGATCTTGGCAAGCTCCGGCTCGTCCGCCAGCGCTTCGAGATAGGTCTGCCTGATCAGCGATGCGGAAACAATGTCCCGGCCGAGACGATCACCCAGGCGGTGCAGCACCGCTTCTTCCAGGCTGTCATGGTTCAGCACGGTTTCATAGACAAACGAAGACAGGGCTGGCTCCTGCGCCACCATCGCCTGCGCCTCATCCCGCAATTGCTGCCAGACCGGATCATGGGTCGAAACCTGTTTCAAGTCGGACTTGCTGATCGGTGCCGACATGGCCTGTCTCCTTTTCAAGCCGTCACGTTCGTGTCCCTAACATAGGACTGTCGTCTGATATTCCAAAATGAAACTTGCTGATATCAGATATGACCTCCTGTTATGAAGTAGCAAAGTGCTGGATTTCCGGCCGATTGCATATTTGAAAACCAGGTTTTGAGGAATGAGCATGACTTCGCAAGCCACCGGGTCCACCGGTCATGAAAACCCGCGTCTGACGGTCAACGGCGCGGTTGCCGAACTGTGGCTCAACGCCCCGGCAAGGAAGAATGCCCTCCCCCTGTCCGCCTGGCAGGCAATACCCGCTCTGCTGGACGGACTCGGTAAGAACGCTTCGGTCCGCGTCTGCGTCGTGCGCGGGGTCGGCGGCAAGAGCTTCTGCGCCGGGGCGGACATCTCCGAGTTTGCCGAGATCCGATCCACACCGGCAGCCGCCAAGCACTATGACGATATCAACGTGGCTGCCTTCAAGGCCCTGAAAGCCGTGGCCGTTCCGGTCATCGCGGCCATCGAGGGCCCTTGCCTTGGCGGTGGTTTGGGGTTGGCCCTGGCCTGTGACATGCGCATTGCCGCGCGTTCGGCGTTTTTTGCCATTCCCGCGGCCCGGCTGGGCCTGGCCTATCCGCCGGAAGCCCTCGGGGATCTGCTGGAAGCCGTCTCCCCGTCCGACGCCAAGAGGCTTCTCTTCACGGCGGAGCGCCTCGCCGCGGACGAGGCCTTGCGCACCGGCCTTATCAACGAAGTTGTCGACGACACGCAACTGGACCAGCGGATCGACGCCTTGTGCTCCATCCTGTCCAACAACGCTCCCTTGTCGCTGAAAGCCGCAAAGCGGGCCATCAACCACCTGTCCAGGCCAAATGTCGCCGGTGAAATGGCAGACCTGTTGGAGGATGCGGAACTCTGCATTGACAGTGCGGACTACCGCGAGGGGTGCAAGGCCTTCCTTGAAAAACGGTCGCCGCGGTTCACGGGCGGTTGACCCCCGCCCCTTCTGAATCAAGACGTTCGAAACCGAAGACAACCCGCTGGCGGGACTCGCGTTTTTCCCTCACGCGGGCTCGGCGCCGGCATTCAATCCGATCAGGAACTCTTCGACCGCGCCCGCGAAAACATCGTTCTTGTCGCCGGCGACCATGTGGCCGGCATCGCGGATATCCGTGAACCTGGCATGGGGCACCTGCTCCTGGAACTCGCGCACGTGGTCCATGGACACAAGCTCGGAATTCTGTCCCCGGATCAGCAGGACGGCGCAGGACAGGTTGCCGGCAGCGCTCAGCACCTCGTCCTGGGCATGGTCGGCCTGGTCCGGATCCTCATGCCGCTTGGTCTTCAGGAACGCCGGATCCCAGTGCCAGCGGTAGCGGCCGTCCTCGTGCAGCCTCAGGTTCTTCGAAAGACCTGACAGATCCTTCGGCCTCGCGCGGTTCGGCAGGTAGCGGGCGATGGCATCCGCCGCCTCTTCCACCGTGGCGAAACCCTGCTCGACCCGGTCGCTCATGAATCCGATGATCTTGCTGACGCCGCCCATGTCGATCCTGGGCGTGATGTCGACGAGAACAAGGGCCGCCAGGCCTCCGGGATTCTCCTGCCCCTCCGCCAGCATGCCGGCGAAACCGCCGAGGGAAGCTCCGACGACAACCGGTTTTTGACGATGGAGCGCGCCGACCTGACGGGTCACACCGACAAGATCCCGCGCGAAATCCTCAAAGGCATAGTTGCCGGAGGGTACCCAGTCGCTTTCGCCGTGCCCGCGCTGGTCCAGCGAGTAAACAGGATGGCCCAGATCGGCGATGCGCTTGGAGGCGGCATCCCAGGAATGGCGCGTCTGCCCTCCGCCATGCAGCATGATCACCGGCTGTTCGCCCGACCCGTACCGGTCCGCAACCAGCCTGTTCTTCTCGACACCCTGGAATTCAACACGCTTCGGACCCATGAGACCAACCACATCCTTTCTTGCCGCGGATGCCATTCCAGGGCATCCGCCAGACCTTTAAGCTTCGACGTTGTTCAGGAAGGCAAGCACGCCCTGCTTGTGGACCTTGTCGCCGACGGCCACCATGTGGTCCCGCCCCGGGATCTCCAGCACGTCCGCATGCGGGATCAGGGCCGCCAGTTTCTGGGGCGAACCGGCAACATCGTCCTTGGTTCCAACCGCGACCAGCACCGGACGCTCGATACGGGCAACGTCCTCTTCACTGATCTTCTGGCGAGAAGAGCGCATGCAGGCCGCCAGAGCCCGGCGGTCCGACCCGGTCTGCTCGGCGAAGGCGCGGAAGGCCTTGCCGGTCCGGTCGGTGATGTCCTTCAGCCGCTCGGCTTCCAGTGCCGATGCAATCGGTTCCGGATCGCCTATCCCCGAGATCATGCCGTAGCCGAGACCTGAAAAGACTGCCCGGCGCACCCGTGCCGGATGGTTGAGGGTCAGGAATGCCGAAATCCGGGCGCCCATGGAATAGCCCATGACATCCGCACGCTCGATCTGGAGATGATCCAGGAGCCGCCTGGCGTCTTCCGCCATGACGGGCGCCCCGTAAGCAGCCGGGTCATAGAATTTCTGGCTGTCGCCGTGACCACGATTGTCGATGGCAATCACGCGCCGTCCGTCGCGGACAAGGAGATCCACCCAGCCGGGATATTGCCAGTTGACCTGCTTGTTGGACGCAAATCCGTGAATCAGCAGGATCGGATCCCCTTCTCCCTCATCCAGATATGCGATCCTGACACCATCGAATTCGAACTGCGGCATGAATTTGCTAACCCTTACGTAAACGGAAAACGCAATTGTGGGACACAGTAAGGGGTTTGGGTCTGTAAGGTAAAGCCCATTTCACGGCGGCCCGGTACGGGTCTGCGGCGGTGGATCGCAACACAAAGCCCCTACACACGCCTTTAACAAATGGATATGGTCCGGGAAATTTGCTATCGGGAACCGACCCTTTCAAGAAGAGGAATTTGACAATGGCGGATCACGTCGTCCCGCATTTTCAGAATTCGAGCGGACACGATTCCGTTGCGATCGGTGCACGGGAATTCATGTGTATCGGAGCCAATCCTCCGTTTGATCATCCGCATGTTTTCCTGGACATGGGCAGCGAAAACGAAGTGGTCTGTCCTTATTGCTCCACGTTGTACAAGTTTGACGCGACCCTGAAGGAAACTGAGTCCTCGCCTTCGGACTGCACCTGGGCGCCGGCCGCCGCCTGAAAAGAAACGGTGTCATGAGCGCGAATGGCGAGGCCGACCTCCCGATCATCATTGCCGGCGCGGGAATTGGCGGCCTGACGGCGGCCTTGTTCTTGCGTGACAGAGGCCACCAGGTCGTCTTGCTGGACAAGGCGAACGTGCTCAGTGAAGTCGGCGCCGGACTTCAGCTCTCGCCCAATGCCTGCGCTGTGCTTGACCGCCTCGGGCTCTTGCAGGAACTCGAGCCTCACGCGAATGCACCGGACAATTTGCGCATCTGGTCCGGCACATCCGGCCGCCAGCTGGCAACCGTGCGCATGGGGTCTTTTCTCAAGATGCGTCACGGCTACCCGTTCTGGCAGATCCACAGGGCGGATCTGCAGCGGGTGTTGCTCGACAAGGCCCGGGCAACACCGGGAATTTCCATCAAGCTGGCTTGTGAGGTCATGGATCTCACGTCCACGCCCTACGGGAACCTGACCTGTATCTATCAGGATGCCGACATGACGGGAAATCTCGCCTGCAAGGCGCTGATTGGCGCCGACGGGGTCTGGTCAAGGGTCAGGCGCCTGGTGCCGGGCCATGAAAACGCGCGCTTCAGCGGTCAGGTCGCCTACCGGACGACGGTGCCCATTGACGCCGTGCCCCGTCGATGGACCACCGACCCCGGACTGTGGCTGCACCGCGATTCCCATCTCGTGCATTACCCCGTCAAGGGAGGACGGCACCTCAATATCGTCGCCCTGGCCGAAGAGAACTGGCAGGACGAGAGGTGGTCGACCAGGGCCGACAGGGAAGCGCTGCTGCACCTGTTCAGAAACTGGCCCGCGGAAATACGCAACCTGCTCGGATCTTCGGACGAATGGCTGAAATGGGCGCTCTGCAGCGTCAAGGCGTCCGGCCCCTGGTCACACGGCCATGTTGCCCTCCTCGGCGACGCGGCCCATGCCATGCTGCCCTACATGGCACAAGGCGCCGCAATGGCCATAGAGGACGCTGCCATCCTCGCCAGGCATTTGCCGGTGGATGTTGAGAACGTGCCGGCCGCCTTGCGCGCTTTCGAGTTCCATCGCAAGGCCAGGGTAACCCACGTCCAGAAGGTTTCTTTCGACAACGCCCGCACCTACCACTATTCGGGCGCGCTTGCCCTGGCGCGCGATACCGTCCTGCGGCTGTCAAAACCCACCAGCCTCGCGACACGCTTCGACGACATTTATGGCTGGACACCGGAACAATAACCCCGCTTTTGCTTGAGCCGCGCCGTAAGCTGCGATAAAGCCAATCCCCATCCAGGTGCCAGGGAGTTTGAAGATGACCGGTCAGAAGACAGTCAACGTTGTGACCGCAGCGTTTCTGGTGATCGGCGACGAGATCCTCTCCGGCCGTACCAAGGACAAGAATGTCGGGTTTGTCGCCGACTATCTGACCTCTCTCGGAATCGACCTGAAAGAGGTCCGCATTGTTCCCGACGAAACCCCTGAAATCGTCGAGGCGGTCAACGCACTCCGGTCTAAATACGATTACGTCTTCACGTCGGGTGGCATCGGACCGACCCATGACGACATCACCGCGGAAAGCATCGCCGCGGCCTTCGGCGTACCGCTGAACCTGGATCCCAGGGCCGTGGCCCTTCTCGAAACGCACTATGCCCCCGGTCAGTTCACCCCCGCACGCCAGCGCATGGCACGCATCCCGGAAGGCGCCGACCTGATTGAGAACAAGGTCTCCAAGGCGCCGGGTTTCAGGATCGGCAACGTGCATGTGATGGCCGGCGTTCCGTCCATCATGCAGGCGATGATGGACGCAATTGCGCCGACCCTTTCGACGGGTACGAAAATGCTGTCCGAAACCGTCGCCGCCGACATGCCCGAAAGCCGGATCGCCGAGCGGCTGTCCGCGATTCAGGATGCCCATCCGGAAACGCTGATCGGTTCCTATCCGAGAGCCACCGACGGCAGATTCACAACCCAGATCGTTGTTCGTTCACGGGACGAGGCCGTCCTGCAGGCCGCCGTCAGGGACGTCGCCGCAGCCGTTGCCGAGCTCTCGGGATAATTTGAAGGACCAGACATGGAAAACCCCGCCCAAAACAAAGCCTTCCCGGTCTCCTGGGACATGTTCCACAGGGATTCGCGCGCCCTTGCCTGGCGCCTGTCCAGCGAAGGTGAATGGAAAGCGATCGTCTGCATCACCCGCGGCGGACTTGTGCCGGCCGGCATCGTCGCCCGCGAACTGGGCATTCGCACCATCGAAACGGTCTGCATTGCGTCCTATCACGACTATGACAGCCAGGGATCGCTCAAGGTCATCAAGCCGATCGACCCCAAGGTCGTTGATCTCGAAGGGGGAGAAGGCAGCGGCGTTCTGGTGATCGACGACCTGGTCGACACCGGCAAGACCCTGAAGGTTGTGCGCGAAATGCTGCCCAAGGCACATTACGCCACCGTCTATGCCAAGCCGGTCGGCGTGCCGATGGTCGACACGTTCATCACGGAAGTTTCCCAGGACACCTGGATCTATTTTCCGTGGGACATGGGATGGCAATTCCAGCCGCCGCTCTCGAAGGAAACCGCCGGCTGATCTGCCGCCCCGGCACGAGGCACCGCAACCGGCCGCGAACCGAGAAGGCGGCCATTGCCGGCATATTCCCGACATCAGTTACACCGGCCGATCGAGCATCCTGTTCGATCGGCCGTTTTTGTCTGCATGAACCATCCAAGAGGGATGTCAAGACGTCGCGAATCCGGTTCAATGCCGCAAAAGCGAAGCCCCTTCGTGGTTGCGATCCGTTGTTCACAGACATGCATCGTGCAATCACGAAGACCTCAACGGGATACGGAATGCTCAACCGACGCCTGTTCCTAGCCTCTGCAGCGGCTGCTCTCGCCGCTGGCTGCCAGTCAGGCCATCACAAGGGACCGCTGCCGCCGCGACCTTCGCCCGCCAACGCGCCGGCGACGACCGGCAGCAGCATTGCGCCGGAATACCAGCAATTGTACCGGGCCATGCCGGAGGAACGCTTTCCGATCCCCGCGGTCGATCTGAGCAAGATCGATCCCGTCTACTACCGTCAGCTGGTCGACTACTCGGCGCCGGAACCGGTGGGCACCATCGTCGTCGACACCCCCAACCGTTTCCTCTACCTGACCATGGAGGGCGGCAAGGCGATGCGGTACGGCGTCGGGATTGGCCGGGCGGGCTTTTCCTGGGGTGGACGGGCCAGGATCCAGCACAAGAAAGCCTGGCCCACCTGGACCCCGCCGGCGGAAATGATCGCCCGCGAACCGAAGCTCGAAAAATACCGTGATGGCATGCCGCCCGGCCCGCAGAACCCGCTCGGCGCACGTGCGCTCTATATTTTCGAAGGCAACCGGGACACGCTTTACCGCCTGCACGGCACGACGGAGCCCTGGTCCATCGGACGGGCGGTTTCGTCAGGCTGCGTCCGCCTGCTGCAGCAGGACGTGATCGACCTCTACAAACGTGTCCCGGAAGGAACGCCGATTGTCGTCAGGCAGGCCTGAGAAGCGCGTCGTCACCCGATCTCGATGACCACCGGCTTGACCGCGTCGATCCCGTCGAGGCGTACGTCACAGCCAATGGCATAGACCTCGACACCCGCCTTGCGGGCGGCAGCAAAGGCTGCCGCATAGGCCGGATCGATGTCTCCCGCCAGGTTGAGGCGGGCGCAATCCGGCCTCTGGACCAGGAACACCATGGCGGCCCGGTGGCCTTCTGCCACCATGTCCGCCAATTCGACAAGGTGCTTCGCACCGCGTGCCGTCACGCTGTCCGGAAATTCCGCAAGCCCGGGCTGACGCATCAGGTGCACATTCTTGACCTCGACATAGGTCCTGTCCCCCTCGCCGCCTTCCAGAAGGATGTCTATCCGCGAGTTCTTGCCGTATTTGACTTCCCGTCTCAGGGCGTCATAGCCGGCAAGCCCGTCGATGCGGCCCGCGGCGAGTGCTTCTTCCACGAGCCTGTTCGGATGCGCCGTGTTGATGCCGACAAGGGCGCCATCTGCCTCGATCACTTCCCAGGAAAACTTGAGCTTGCGCTTCGGATTGTCCGACTGCGACAGCCAGACGCGGGATCCGGGTTCCTTCAGGCCGAGCATCGACCCCGGGTTGGCGCAATGGGCGGTGACCGCATTGCCGTCATCCAGGAGCACGTCGGCCAGGAATCGCTTGTACCGCTTCACGAGACGGCCGCTGACAAGCGGCGCTGAGAATTTCATGCCAGGTATTTCCTTTTCGAAGCTCGGAGGCCGCCGGCAATCTCACTTCGACCAGAAATCGGGATCCAGCAGCACGAGAACGGTGAACAGCTCGAGGCGGCCGACCAGCATCGCAAAGGACAGAAGCCACTTGGCGCCATCGGGCAGAGGTGCGAAATGGCCAGCCGGACCGATCATGTGACCGAGACCCGGCCCGACATTGCCGACCGAGGTCGCGGCCGCGGAAATCGCGGTCACCAGATCCAGGTCGAAGAAGGACAGGGCCACCGTGATGATGCCGACCGATCCCATATAGACCACCAGGAAGGCCAGGACCGAGAAAGACAGTTCGGGGGTCAGCCGCGTGCCGCCATATTCTTCCGACATAATTCTGTGCGGCCGTACCATGCGGCGCAAATGCGCGCGCACCGTCCCGAAAAACACGAGAAACCGGAAGATCTTGATCCCCCCGGTCGTCGACCCGGTGCAACCACCGACAAACATCAGCAGCAAGGTAATGCCGACCACCGGCGCACCCCACTGGGAAAAATCGCCGAGCGCGTAGCCGGTCCCCGTTACGATCGACACCACGTTGAAGGTCGCCTTGAGCAACGCCTCATCGAACGGGAATTGCATGTTGACGCCGAGATAGACCGTCAGTGTCAGGGAAACGAGTGCCAGGAACCCGAGCAGGGCCCGCACCTGCGGGTCGCGCCAGAGCTGCAGTGGATGTCCGCGCAGCGCCTGCACGATCAGAACGAAAGGCAGGGCCCCGACCACCATGAAGAACACCGCGACCCAGCCCGAAGCCGGGTTGGTGAAATAACCGAAGGACAGGTCATGGGTGGAAAACCCACCGGTGGCGATGGTCGTCAGCGCGTGGTTGAAGGCATCGAAAAGCTGTATGCCCGTCGCCAGGTAGGCGGCGATGCAGGAAACGGTCAGGAACAGGTAGGCCAGGCCAATCAGCCGGATCAACTCCACGGAACGGCTGACGATCTTTTCCGAGCGGTCCGAACTTTCGCTTTGAAACAGCTGCATTCCGCCGATCCTGAGGAACGGCAGAAGCACGATCGCCATGACGACGATGCCGATCCCGCCCATCCACTGCATCAGCGAACGCCACACGAGCAGTCCCGGCGGCAGGCCGTCGAGGCCTGTCAGCACGGTGGATCCCGTGGTGGTAAACCCGGAAACGGCCTCGAACACGGCATCCGCGTAGCCGACGCCGAGCCACAGGAACGGCAAGGCCCCGAATGCGGGCAATGTTGTCCAGGCAAGTGTGGTGAGAATGAAGGTCTGGCGCGTGTCCAGCCCTTCGCGCAGCGAACCTCCGACGGCAATTGACAGGAGCATGCCGACCATGCCGGTCAGAAGCGCCGAGAACACGAAAGCCTGCCAATCCGCGTTCTTCTGGGCAACGTCCACGATCGCCGGAATGAGCATGGCGGTGGCCAGGCCGACATAGAGGAAGCCAAGAACATTCAAAACGGGTCGGAGAGAAATCAAGCGGCAATCATCCCAAAAATACCGGACCGGACGGTTTCCAAGCCGTTTCCGCCTCCCGTCCTACCCGCTTTCGGGTCAATTTCCAATGGGGCGCGCGCGCCGTCCCCGGAAGATGGCCCGGCGATCGCGCACCGCAATCTGCCCGCGTCACCGCAATCCGGCTTTTGGGCCGGAATTTTTTCCTCGTGTTCAGAATTTCGTAGCGAATGTCAATTACCTTTACGTGCTATGATAGAAAAAACTCCCTATACGTGAATTTAACAAGGATACGGTGAAATCAAACGTTTTGGTCTACACACGCTTGTGTTTCGGATCAGCTGCATCCTCGTCATAATGGTGCTTTGCAGCATCGGCCTGGTTTCGGGGCTGAGCTATTACGAACTGTCCGAAACGACGCGGGATAACTCCAAGATCCGAATTGACCGCGCGGCGCGTGCGGCGGTTGCGATCCTGTGTTTCGGAACCGACTCCGCCTTTCATCCGGACTATGATGACAGCGGCAACCCCCTCGCCTTGCGCATCGCCGCCGGGTCCGGCGCGGAACTGATGGGTCCGAGCGACAGGCTGACCCGCCTTGTTCAGGCCATGGGCCAGACCAACCAGGGCGCGGCCAATCTGTTCAAATGGGTTCCCGAAACCAGGTCCTTCGACCGTTTTGCAACAACCTTCCGGTCTCCTGACGGCAGCCCGCCTCCGGCCTTCTCGATCGTCGAGGGACATCCGGCATTCGTCAGCCTGGCCTCGGGCCATCCCTATGTCGGCAACGTTCCGGTACAGGGCCGGTTGCGGCTGGCCTACCTGACACCCGTTCTGGAGGGAGGTGGTGCCATCGCAGGGGCCCTGGCGGTGGATGTCGGCTGGGTTGACGATCTCATGCTTGCGGAACAACGCCTGCAGACCCGGATGGCGACAGCCGCAATCATGATCCTTGTCGCGGTTATTCTGGTTGGCGGACTGCTGCTGCGCTTTGAACTGCTGCCCCTGCGCCAACTCGCCCGCATGGCAGACGAACTGGCAGGCGGCACGCAGCCAAAGGACATTCCCTTCACGGAGCGCAAGGACGAAATCGGCGACCTCGCCCATGGACTGGAAAAGGTCACCGACCTGCAGGACAAGCTTCAAAAGCTTGCCTATACGGACCCGGTCACGACAGCCGGCAACCGGGCACGCTATTTCTCCGATCTCAGGAAATCGCTCAAGCGCAGCCAGGACGAGACCTTTTCTGCCTCTCTCATTCACCTGGATTTCAACGGCTTCGCCAAGGTGAACGACACATTCGGCCAACAGGTCGGCAACCGGATCCTGCTGCAAGCCTATGTGCGTCTGGCCAACATCTTCGGTCCCCACGCGCAGATAGCCCGCATTTCCGCGGATGACTTCTGTATTCTCCTGCCGTTCGACGGCGAAGGCAGCGTTGCCGAGGATTATGCCGTCCAGGCGCTCGACATGCTGTCCGCACCGTTTCACCTCGAAGAGGGTGAAATCCGGGTGGAACCGAGCATCGGCATCGCGCTACTTCCCCGTGATGCCGCAGATGTCGAAACCGCGCATCGGGTCGCGGGCCTGGCGCTGCGCTCGGCCAAGGACAAGGACGGGGCATGCTACGAATTCTTCTCGCCGCCGCTCAACGAGCGCGTCCAGAAGGAAATGCTCACGGAAACGCTGCTGAGAGCCGCCCTCAAGACCAGACAACTCACCCTGCATTACCAGCCGCAGGTCTGTCCCGCGGACGGACGCCTGGTCGGACTGGAGGCTCTGATCCGCTGGCCAAGCGAAAAGCGCGGTTTCATTCCACCGGGTGAATTCATTCCGATCGCCGAAAAGACGAGCCTGATACTGGAACTCGGACAATATGTATTGGAAGAGGCCTGCAGGCAGGCCGGCGACTGGCGCCGCGCCGGCTTCGATTTCGGACATATTTCGGTGAACGTTTCCCCGTTGCAGTTCCGCCAGCCCAATTTTGCCCGGACCGTGCGGAAGGCCTTGGACCTTCATGGCATGCCACCGCACCAATTGTGCCTGGAAGTCACGGAAAACGTCTTCTTCGACACCAGTGAGCAGTCGGTGCACGACATTCTGTCCGAACTGCAGAGGATCGGGGTTCAGCTGTCCCTGGACGATTTCGGTTCGGGCTATTCGTCGCTGACCTATCTTCACAAGCTGCCTTTCCAGGAGCTGAAGATCGACCGCTCCTTCATTGCCGGCGCGGACCAGAACACGCAGAAGGAACAACTGTTCCAGGCAATTGTCGGCCTCGGCCGAAGCCTGGGCCTGCGCGTGATCGCGGAAGGCGCCGAAACGGAGGGGGAATTTGCCCTGACAGTGACCCACGGCTGCGACGTGCTGCAGGGCTACTACTGCGCACCGGCGGTTCCTGCCGGCGACGTTCAGGCACGGTACAAGGCCTTTCATGACGCGCTGGAAAGGCGCCGGGGCACACAGGGACGAGCGGCCCGCAAACGCGCCTAGACGCCTTCAAGCCGATCCGGCGCGCCGTTGTTTCCTGCCGTTCGGCCAGGAAACCGCGGCACCTCAGCCCGAGAGTTTCCCGGTCATGAGGATGGGAGCGGCATCCAGCTGATGCGCATTCATCATTTCTGCAATGCGTTCGATCGCCGAGACCAGCTGCTCCCGGTCGTCCGGTGCGAGCGCGTCGAATTTCTTCTCGAATTCCTCATGCAGCAGTCCCGGCAGGTCGGACGCGACCACCTCCCCCTCGCTGGTCAGCCTGGCATGAACGATTCGACGGTCAGAGACCGACCTGTAGCGTTCGATGAGCCCTTTTTCCTCCAGTTTGTCTAGGATTGTCACGACCGTCGCCGAGCTGAGATCCGCGTTCTCCGAAAGCGCCTTGGTGGTTACTTCTCCAAGATCGCGAACGCCTTGAAGAACAACGATTTGCGGGATTGTCAGTCCGGTCTGCCTGGACACCTCCCTGGAGCGCAAGTCAATGGCCCGAACGATCTTGCGGATGGCCTTGACCACTTGCGATGATTCCATCGCCTGCATTGTTACCCCCCTATTCATTTGAACTCTAATGATTAGAGTTCTATATAGTGCTCGTCTTTTCAGGAAACGGAGAAATTTGTCAATATGTGCGGCATTTGCGGCGAAGTGGTTTTTGGTGGCGCTCAAGCGGACGTCGTCCGGGTTTCCCGGATGGCCGAGGCGATGGAAGCGCGCGGACCCGACGGCATGGGCGTGACCCAGCGAGGCCGGGTCGCCTTTGGCCACCGGCGCCTCAAAATCATTGACTTGAGCGAGCGCGGTGCACAGCCGATGACCGACATGGCGCTTGGCCTGTCCCTTGTGTTCAACGGCTGCATCTACAATTACCAGGAACTGCGCGAAGAGCTGAGCGCCAAGGGGTACGCCTTCTTTTCCACCAGCGACACCGAGGTCATTCTCAAGGCCTGGGCCGAATGGGGCAAGGACTGCTTCTCCCGCTTTCACGGCATGTTCGCCGTCGCCATTCACGAGCACGAGAGCGGCCGCATCCACCTGGCCCGCGACCGGTTCGGCATCAAGCCGTTCTACCTGAGCGAGGCCGGCGGCCGCCTGGCCTTTGCCTCGTCCCTGCCCGCACTGCTGGCAGGCGGCGGCGTCGACACCTCGATCGACAAGGTCGCCCTGCACCACTACATGAGCTGGCACGCAGTGGTTCCCGCGCCGCGCACGATCCTGAACGGCGTGCGCAAGCTGCCCGCCGCCACGGTGCGCTCGATCGAAACCGACGGAAGCTCGAACGATTACACCTACTGGGCACCGGGTTTTGAAAAGTCCGCCGAAGACCTGGCCCGCAGCGCCGACGACTGGCGCGACGCGGTGCTGGAAAGCCTGCGCACCGCCGTGCGCCGGCGCATGGTTGCGGATGTTCCTGTCGGCGTGCTCCTGTCCGGCGGGGTCGATTCCAGCCTGATCGTCGGTCTCCTGGCAGAGGAAGGCCAGAAGGGCCTGGCGACCTTCTCCATCGGCTTCGAGGAAGCCCACGGCGAAAAGGGCGACGAATTCCAGTATTCGGATCTGATCGCCGACCATTACGGCACCAATCACAACAAGATCTTCATCCCGTCCTCGCAGCTTCAGGAAAACCTGCCCGGCGCGATCAGGGCGATGTCGGAGCCGATGGTCTCCTACGACAATATCGGCTTCTACCTGCTGTCCCGGGAAGTCTCCAAGCACATCAAGGTGGTCCAGTCCGGCCAGGGGGCGGACGAGGTCTTTGCCGGCTATCACTGGTATCCGAAAATGACCGGGTCGAACCAGCCGGTCCAGGACTATGCCGCCGCCTTTTTCGACCGGACCGAAGCGCAGATGGCGGAAGCCGTGTCGCCCGCCTATCACTGCGACCGCGACGAAAGCCTTGCCTTTGCCGAGGCCCATTTCGCACAGGCCGGTGCCGAGGATCCGGTCGACAAGGCGCTCCGGCTCGACACCAACGTGATGCTGGTGGACGACCCGGTCAAGCGGGTCGACAATCATTCCATGGCCTGGGGGCTTGAGGCACGGGTGCCTTTCCTCGATCATGAGCTTGTCGAACTGGCCGGCCGCATACCGGCGGAGTTCAAGCTTGCCCAGGAAGGCAAAGGCGTTTTGAAGGAAGCCGCCCGCCAGGTGATCCCGAGCGCGGTGATCGACCGCCCGAAAGGGTATTTCCCCGTGCCGGCGCTGAAATACATTCAGGGCGACTATCTGGACATGGTGCGCGACACGCTGTCCAGCCAGGCAGCCAGGGACCGCGGCCTTTTCAATCAGGCTTACCTCGACAAGCTGTATGCGGATCCGACCAAATACATCACGCCGCTGCGCGGCTCCGAATTGTGGCAGGTCGCGCTGCTGGAGATGTGGTTGCAGGCACAGGAGGTCTGAAACATGGCCGAAAATGAACCTTCCCGCCCGAAGGGCGCGTTCGACCATCGCCTGAAGCGCATGCGCGAGCACGGGCTCAAGCCGGAATACCGGCTTGAACAGGAAACCGAGGCCCAGAAGGACCGCTACATCAATTGCGGCTGGGGCCGCCTCGTGTTCGCCAACACCTATCAGGACACCGGCAAGCTGGTCGAGGTCCTGCGCAACGAGCGCCCGGACCGGCGCGACATCGCCTTCTACGTGCGCGATCCGCATGTGCTGGTGGGCTCGGCACCGCAGGAACTGTTCCTGGATCCGTCCCACACGTTCCGGCTGAACCTGGCGACCTACCGTCCGGCGCGCAGCCGGCGCAGGGGGTTCACCGTGCGCCGGCTGTCCTCGCGCAGCGACGCGGAGGCAATCAACGAGCTCTATATCAGCCGGGGCATGGTTCCGGTGCCGCCGGAATTCTTCTGGTCGGACCTCGATCCGCGCACCACGACGATCCTTGTGGCGGAGGAGGACGACACCGGCACGATCGTCGGCACGGCCATGGGGATCGATCACAACCGGGCCACCAGCGGAGCCGACCAGGGCAGCTCGCTCTGGTGCCTGGCCGTTTCGCCCCAGGCCCGTTTTCCCGGTGTCGGTGAAGCGCTGGTACGCCGTCTGGCCGAGGTCTTCAAGGGCAAGGGCATACCGCACATGGACCTCTCGGTCCTGCATGACAACGAACTTGCGATCGGACTTTACGAGAAACTGGGATTCGAGCGCGTGCCGTATTTCACGGTCAAGCGCAAGAACACGATCAACGAGTCCCTGTTCGCCGGCCCGGCGCTCGAGGACAAGCTCAATCCCTACGCAACGATCATCGTAAACGAGGCGCGCCGCCGCGGCATCCAGACCGAGATCATAGACGCCCAGGGCGGTTTTTTCCGGCTGTCCTACGGCGGCCGGTCGGTCGCGTGCCGGGAATCCTTGAGCGAATTCACCAGTGCCGTCGCCATGTCCATTTGCGACGACAAGGCCACCACACGCCGGATCGTCGAACGTGCCGGCGTCGAGGTGCCTGACCAGGTGCTTGCCGGTTCGGCCGACGAGATCTCGGCCTTTCTCGACAAGCACGGTTCGGTGGTCGTCAAGCCGGCGCGCGGCGAACAGGGCAAGGGCATCGCCATCGGCCTGACCACGACCGAAGACATCATGGCGGCCGTCGAGGTTGCACGGACCTTCTCCAACGATGTCCTGATCGAGGAATGCGTCACCGGCCAGGATCTGCGGCTCGTGGTGATCGACTACAAGGTCGTTGCCGCAGCCCTGCGCAAGCCTGCCGAAATCACCGGGAACGGCAAGGCCACCATCCGGGAGCTGATCGAATTCCAGTCCCGACGACGCTCCGCGGCCACCGGCGGTGAATCAAGAATCGTTATCGACGACGAGGTCGACAGGTGCCTGCAGGCAAACGGCTACACCCTGGAGGATGTCCTGCCGGAAGGCCAGGTCCTGCCCGTCAGGCGAACGGCCAACCTGCACACCGGCGGTACCATTCACGATGTCACCGGAGAGACCCACCACACGCTCATTGATGCCGCCATCAAGGCGGCCCGGGCGATAGAAATTCCCGTCACAGGCATTGACTTGATGGTCAAAGACCCCCGACAACCTGAGTATCGCTTCATCGAAGCGAACGAACGGCCGGGGCTGGCAAATCACGAACCGCAGCCCACGGCCGAGCGCTTCGTGGATTTCCTTTTCCCCCTGTCGGTGCCACAGCCGGTCAGGACGACCTTGAACAGAGCCGGGACATGACCCTTCTGAACATCGACATTCCTTATCTGACGGAGAAACTTCAGGACCTTCTAAAAATCCCGAGCCCCACGGGGTACACAGACGAAATCGTTCGGCACGTCTGCAAGGAACTCGAAAAACTCGGCGTCTTTTACGAAATCACGCGCCGCGGCGGCGTACGTGCACGTGTGTCCGGCATCAAGCGCAAGCCGGCCCGAGCCTTCGTCTCGCATCTGGACACGCTCGGCGCCCAGGTGAAGTCGTTGAAGGACAATGGCCGCCTGGAACTGGTGCCCATCGGGGCGTGGTCCGCCCGCTTCGCCGAAGGCGCCAGGACCACGATCTTCTCCGAAAGCGGAGCTTACACCGGCACGATCATGCCCCTGAAGGCATCCGGTCATACCTATAACGACGAAGTCGACAAACTGCCCGTCGGCTGGGACTTCGTCGAGCTGAGGGTTGACGCCTATTCCAAGAGCACCGACGACTTGCACCGTCTCGGAATCGATGTCGGAGACTTTGTATCGATCGATCCGGCACCGGAATTCCTGGACAACGGGTTCATCGTGTCGCGCCATCTCGACAACAAGGCGGGGGTGGCCGTGATGCTGGCGGCGCTGAAGGCGCTGGTGGAGTCGGACATCGAACCGACGGTGGACGTGTTCTGGCTGTTCACGATTGCCGAGGAAACCGGTCATGGTGCCCAGTCGATCCTGACACCTGACATCGCTTCGCTCGTGGCAATCGACAACGGCACGACCGCCCCGGGCCAGAATTCGGACGAGTTCGGTGTCACCGTCGCGATGGCCGATCAGACCGGCCCGTTCGATTACCACCTGACGCGGAAAATGGTTCAGCTGTGCCGCGACAACGACATCAAGTTCCAGAAGGACGTGTTCCGCTATTACCGCTCGGATGCGGCCACCGCGATCGAGGCGGGCGCGGATGTGCGCACGGCCCTGATCACCTTCGGCGTCGATGCCAGCCACGGCTACGAGCGCATCCACATGCATGCGCTGCGGTCCCTGGCCGAGCTGGCCACCGGCTACGTGCTCAGCCCGGTCGAGATCCAGCGCGACGCCCGTGAATTCGCCGACCTCAAGGGCTTCACCCGCCAGCCGACGGCGGACGCGGACCAGACGCTGGCCCCGGAAGTGGACGAGCCGTTGCCCGAGCCGGCTGCGGAGCCGGCCGCCGAATAGGTCTTGTCCGGAAGATACCTGCCGCGAAAATTTCGCGGCAGGTGTGGCCTTCAGCTATTCCAGCAGCTCGGCAATCATGTGCCAATGCCATGAGCCCGGCTTGCGGTGCAGCTTGTCTTCCAGGGAGCGCAGTTCGAAGCCGCCGAAGAGCTCCACCAGCTCGGCCGCGTTGCAATAGAAATGCGGGTGATCCTTGTCGTCGTCGCCGTCACGCACGAACGTGTCCCGCGCCACTTCCGTTCCAAGGCCGAAATTTCCGTTGCGCTTGGACAGCATGGTCCCCTGGTAGGTTCCGCCCGGCTTCAGCACCCGCGCGATCTCGGAAATGGCGCTTTTCACGATCTGCGGATCGCCGTGATAGATCACGTTGAAAGAAAGCACGTAGTCGAAGGAATTGTCCTCGAACGGCAGGTCCGTCATCGGAGCTGGCTGCGCCGTGATGGTCAGGCCTTCGGCCCCGGCGTTTTTTCTCAGCTCCGCCAGACCGGCTTCCGCCATGTCCACGGCATGTGTGTCAAAGCCGGCCCGGGCAAAGGCAAGCGCATGGCGGCCGACGCCGCAGCCGAGATCCAGCGCTCTGACAGGTCCAGTCTGCTGCAGCGAGACGATCAGCGCCGCGACATCATCGGCGGGTTTCACCCAGTCGGCCCGGCCTTCTTCCGTTTGCCAGCGCTTGTCCCAGGCAAAATAGGCGGTGTCGGTCTTTTCAAGGGTCTGCATGTCACTCATCGGGATGATCCCTCCAGAATACGGCTGCGGGCAAAGCTGCCGAGCCGTTCAACAAAAAGAACCAGCACGAAGATCATCAGGATGATGGTCATGGCGAGCTGGTAGTCGAAAAAGTCCATCGCCACCTTCAGCTCGATACCGATCCCGCCGGCCCCGACAAGACCGAGCACAACCGAAGACCGGGTCGCCTTTTCAAGCGCGAACAGGGAGGTGGTGATGAAGGACGGCATGGCGGCCGGAACCACCGCACAGAAGATCGTGTCGAACTTGCCCGCGCCCGCGGCCATCAGCGCCTCGCTCGGCCCCTTTTCGACATCCTCCATGGATTCGGCGAAGAACCGGCCGCAGAAGCCGACCGTGTCGACCGCAATCGCGAGGGTTCCGGCAAACGGCCCGAGCCCGACGGTGATGACGAAAACCAGCGCCCAGACGAGGTCCGGAACGGTGCGGAACAGGGCGATCAGCAGCCGCGATGCGCTGTAGAACACCCGGGAGACGGCCGTCTGCCGCGTCAGGCCTTTCGCTGCCAGAAGAGCCAGCGGCAGACTGATGACGATCCCGATGATGGTGCCGGCCAGCGCCATCTGGAAGGTCTCGATCAGAGCCCTGGTGAGCTGCGGCAGCCGTTCGAGCGAAGGCGGCCAGGTGCGGGACAGGAAATCGGCCATGGCCGGACCGCCGGAGACCAGCGCGGAAAACGACCAGCCTGCGCCCTGGAACGACCAGATGACGAAGGCGGCCAGCGCCACATAGGCCGTGAATTGCAGCGCGCCCGGGCGTTCGAACCGGGTCGGCATCGGGCCATGTCTTGAAAGAAATGCCTCAGCCATAGTGTTTGCCCAGATCTGCTGCCGCGAGGGTTGCGCTTTGCTGGTCCAGAACGATGGCGCCCTGCTTGATGGCCAGCACCCGATCGGAATAGTCGAGCGCCTGCTGCACATTGTGGGAGGTGAACAGCAACGTGATGCCCTCTTCCCGGGTCAACTGGTGAAAGAGATCCATGACCTCCCGACCGGCGACCGGGTCGAGGCTGGCAACCGGTTCGTCCGCCACGATCATCCTGGGGTCCTGCATCAGGGCCCTGGCGATGGCCACACGCTGGGACTGGCCACCGGAAAGCTGATCCGCACGTTTTCTGGCCTGATCCGCGAGACCGACCCGCTCCAGGCAGGCCATGGCGCGCTCGCGCAGATGCGACGGGGCGAGCACCTGCGACCAGCCACGCATGCCACCTGCCCTGCCGAGATTGCCGTGAATGACGTTGGTCAGCGCCGACACACGCGGCACCAGGTTGTGTTTTTGAAAGACAAAGCCGACGTCAGCCCGGATGTGCCGCAGCTGGTGCGTCTTTGCCGACGAGATGTCCTCGTCAAACAGTGTCAGGGATCCGGCTTCAGGCTCGACCAGCCGGAGCGCGCAGCGCAGCGCGGTCGACTTGCCCGCGCCGTTGGAACCGATCAGGGCGACCGCCTCGCGCCGATGCACAGCGAAGGAAACGCCTCGCAACACGGCACGGTCCTTGCCGAAGGACTTTCGAAGACCTTCCACACGAAGCTCGCACGGAGCCGCTTCGGTATGCGGTTCGTCATGAACCGCCGGCGCGGAAACGCCGACGGTCTGAAGCAGGACTTGCGGCATCATTCGCCGATGAAGTTGTCGTATTGCGGGAAACCGGCGGTGGTGTACATGGAGCGGACCAGGTCGTAGGCACCATCCTCGATGGCCACCAGGTCCATGCCGGAATACTTGTCGTTTTCCTCATGCTGCAGGATCGCCGTGATGATCGCGTCCTTGTTTTCCAGGATGGCATCGCGCACACCCTTGGCGGCGTCCGGGTCGACATGGGCGGCAACCATCAGCATGTCGTTCGGCAGATCGCCGGAACGGGCAATCACGCGGAAGAAGCCGTTCGGCACGCTGTCGTCCTTGTTGCGCACGTTCAGCCAGGAATTGTGATTGGTGCCGATCGCAGCGACATCGCCCTTCTTGAGCGCCTCGTGGGCAATGTTGCGCGAGGTGTGCAGTTTGTCGATGTCCTTGACCGGATCGACGCCATAGTCAGACATCAGCTGCATCGGGCACAGCATGTTGGAGGTGGAGCCGATGTCACCGAAGGCGACCTTCTTGCCCTTCAGATCCGCCGGGCGGATGATGCCGCTGTCGGCGCGCACGACGATGGCGCAGAAATAGTCCGGGCGGCCGAGACCGATCAGCGGCGTCGCTTCGGTCAACGTGTTGATGACGATGTACTCGGCCGGACCGGTAACGACAAAATCAACCCGCTTGGCGCGCAGGGCCTCGGCGGCTGCGGTGCGGCTCGTCACCGGGAAGAACTCGAACGTGTGGTCGGTGGCATCTTCAAGAGCCTGCTTGAACGGACCCCATTCGACCTGAAGCCGCTCCAGGCCTTCAACATCCGTGACAGCCATCTTGAAGGTGTCGGCGAAGGAAGACGTGAAGGAAACGGCGAGAGCGGCGGCCGCGACCGCGGCGGTTTTCAAAAAGCGCATATCGGAAACTCCTTTGGATGCCGGGGCAGTACCGGCAAGGCGACAGGAGCGTAACGACAAGCGCGCCGCCGAAAATGAACCTTTTATGTAAAAACAACGACATTTACACCGGGAAACAATCATCCAACCAGTCACGCCGGACAAGTTGGCATCAAATTCGATATAATCTGCTTGATGATATTTCTTAATTGGCAAAATACTTTAGGGAAGCTGTCGCAAAACTTCATAAAAGTATAATCGTATAGACATCTGCATTCCGTGGTTTTTTGCTAGGTCGCTCCCCGTTTCTCGGAGGGGCGCATGCTGGTTATTGAGCAATTATCCAAGACATTCGGTGATCTGACGGCGGTGGACGGCGTTTCCCTTGCCATCCCCAAGGGACAGATGGTCGGTGTCATCGGCCGGTCGGGTGCGGGCAAGTCGACCCTGCTGCGCATGATCAACCGGCTCGCCGACCCGACCCGGGGCACGATCACCAATGAAGGGCAGCCGGTGACGTCCCTCAGGGGCCGCGACCTGCGCCTGTGGCGCGCCAATTGCGCGATGATCTTTCAGCAGTTCAATCTGGTGGAACGCATGGACGTCCTGACCAATGTCATGGTCGGACGGATCGCCCATACCGGTTTTCTGCGTTCCATGGCCCGCTCCTTCACGGATGAAGACCGGGCCCGTGCCATCGAGGCTCTGGACCGGCTCGATCTCGTGCCCCAGGCGCTTCAACGCGCCGGGACGCTCTCTGGCGGTCAACAGCAGCGCGTCGCGATTGCCAAGGCCCTTGTCCAGAACCCGCGCATCATGCTGGCGGACGAGCCGATCGCCTCGCTCGACCCTGCGAACGCCACCCGGGTGATGGAAGCCCTGCGCGAGATCAACCGTACCGACGGCCTGACCGTCCTGGTCAACCTGCACACGCTCGACACGGCTCGCGCCTATTGCGACCGCATCGTCGCCATGCGTGCCGGACAGGTCCGCTTCGACGGCACGCCGGAGGCGCTGACCACGGACAGGGTACGCGCGATCTATGGCACGGACGATTTCGAAGGCGATATCGACGAAGCCGTCACCTCGACATCCCTCGCCTCACAAGCGTCTCCGCAACCGTTCAAGGCGGTCGGAACCTGAGCGCGCGGCAGCGGTCCGCCGCCAGCCACGCCAACCCCGCGGACACACCCGCATCTTCCGCCGGCGCAGCCGGCACCAAAGGAGCACTACGATGAAGGCCATTCTCGCAGCAGCCGTTTCCGCAGCCGTCCTGGCGGCGTCCCCTGCCCTCGCGGACAGCTGGAAGGATCAGTACAAGACCGTCAAGTTCGGCATCCTGTCCGGTGAAAACGAAAAGGACCGGATCGCGCGCTACACGCCGTTCGAAAAATACCTGGAGAACGAACTCGGCGTCGAAGTCGAGATCTTCACCGCCGGGTCCTATGACGGCGTGATCCAGGCGATTGCCGCCGACCAGATCGAGTTCGCCTTCTTCGGCTCCTCGTCCTACGCCGCCGCCTACACCGAAACCAACGGCGGTGTCGTGCCGCTGGTCTCCCGCCTGCAGAAGGACGGTTCCACCGGCTATTTCTCCGTCGTCGCCGTACGCTGCGACAGCGGCTACAAGACGCTGGAAGACCTGAAGGGCAAGACCCTGGCCTTCGCCGACCCGGACAGCACCTCCGGCTACGCGGTGCCCTATTTCAACCTGAGCAAACAGGGCTACGAGCCGAAAACCTATTTCGGCGCGATCCCGTTCTCCGGCGCGCACGAGACCGGTGTGCTCGGCGTCTACAACAAGCAGTATGACGCAGCGGCCACCTACATCACCAATGAGGAAGACGGCATCCCGCAGCGCATGGTCACCAAGGGCATGATCGACGAAGGCTCGATCTGCACCATCTGGAAGTCCCCGGAAATCACCTCCGGTCCGCTGGCCGCCCGCACCAACCTGCCGGACGGCCTGATCAAGGACATGCGCAAGGCCATCATGGACATCCCCGAAAACGACACCCTGGCCTTCATCGAGATGACCGGCGGCGCAGACAGCACCCAGGACGGCTGGATCGAGGTCGACCATGACCGGTACCAGTGGATCGTCGACATGCGCGACTGGCTGAAGAAACAGCGCCGCGGCGGCTGATTGTTCCACTCATTGAAGGGAGGCGCGCACGGCGGCTCCCTTTTTCCTCAACGGAATTTCCCAGTCATGACGACACTCTCGCCAACCATCGGCCGGTTCGAGGTCGACTACGCCGCGGCGCGCAGGCACGCGCTGCGCGTGAACACGGTTTCGGCCGTCCTCTTTGCCACCTGCTTCTTTGCGGCCGCCTGGGTCGGCGGTTTCTTCGACATGACCGACGTGACGCTGGCCAACGGCGACCGGGTGTCGATGTGGAAGATCTGGGCCGGACTGCCACGGCTTGGAGAATATCTTTACAAGACCCTGCCCGTTTTGCACCGGGACACGCTCGGCGCTGACATCGCCGACTGGTTCTGGCGCTGGAAGGTCTGGCTGAAGCTTCTGGTCGAGACCATCCTGATCGCCTATATGGCAACGCTTCTGGGCATTGTCGGCGCGTTCCTGCTGAGTTTTCCGGCCTCGCGCAACCTGTCGCCGAACCGGTTCGTCCTGAACATCACGCGGCGCACCCTGGAAATCCTGCGCACCGTGCCCGATCTTGTCTGGGCGCTGATCTTCGTCTTCTGTTTCGGCGTCGGTCCGCTCGCCGGTGTGCTCGCCATCGGACTGCATGCCACCGGGGCACTCGGCAAGCTCTATTCCGAAGCCAATGAAAACGCCGACATGCGCCCGCTGGAAGGCATCAAGGCCTCCGGCGGCTCCTGGTTCGACCAGATCCGCTACGGCATCGTCCCGCAGGTGATCCCGAACATCATCAGCTACACGCTGCTGCGTTTCGAGATCAACGTGCGCTCCTCTTCCATCATCGGCTTTGTCGGCGCCGGCGGCCTCGGCCAGGAGATCCGTGTGGCCATGTCCCTGCAGGAATACACCGACCTGTCCGCACTGTTCCTGATCATCTTCGTGACGGTGATCGTCATCGACATGCTGAGCGAAAAGGTCCGCCACCGCATCATCGGCCTGACCGGAAAGGGCGTTTGACCATGACCGACCTGACACCTGACCTGGAGCGGGCAAGATCCCTCGTCCCCGGAGCCTTCGTGACGCCGCGCAGGACCGTTGTCCTCCGCCTGGCCGGCTGGGCGGCCTTCCTCGGCCTGACCGTCTGGTGCCTGTGGGCCTTCGGCTTCTCGCCCGCGCGCCTGCTGGAAGGCGCGATGCGCTTCGGCAACGTGCTGTCCTTCATGTTCCCGCCGCATGTCTGGACCACCTGGGCGGAGTGGCGCGAGATCCTGAAGGGGCTCGGCGAGACCGTTGCCATGTCCTTCATGGGCACCCTGCTCGGCGCCGTCATCGCCTTCCCGCTCGCCTTTCTCGGCGCCAGGAACATCATGCCGTCCAGTTGGTTCCGTCTCGGTGTCCGGCGCGGCTTCGATGCGCTGCGCGCGATCGAGCAACTGATCCTCGCCCTGGTCTTCATCCGCGCCTTCGGCCTCGGCCCGCTCGCGGGCATCCTTGCCATCGCCGTCTCGGAGATCGGCACCTTTTCCAAGCTGTTTTCCGAAGCCATCGAGAACACCTCGACCAAGCCCGTCGACGGCGTAAAGGCCTCCGGCGGCGGCAACCTGCAAACCGTGCGCTTCGCCATCCTGCCCCAGGCCCTGCCGGTGATCCTGTCGATCATTCTCTACAATTTCGAGAGCAACACGCGCTCCGGCACCATCCTCGGGATCGTCGGCGCCGGCGGCATCGGCTTCCTCCTCGCCGACCGCATCAACGCCTACCGCTGGCCGGAAGCCTGGACGATCATCTTCCTGATCATCTTCATGGTCTACCTGATCGACGGCCTGTCCGGGTACTTGCGCAAAAGGATCATCGGGGAGTGAGAATTGCGGATGGGGATCATCCGTAAACTTGATGTTGGAGACACCTGCATGTACCGCCAGTGAACGGCATGGATCCCATGGTCAAGCCCACTGCTGTCCGGTTAAGCAGGAACCTCTGACCACAATCAGGCTATGCCGCTTGTTCCAGTCTCCCCCCTGGAGGGGGAGATGTCTCCGATAGGAGACAGAGGGGGGCTCAACCTCTCGGCAAACAAGGCCTTTTTCGAATTCGCGGAACCGCTGCGCCCCCCCTCTGTCCGGTTCCCGGACATCTCCCCCTCCAGGGGGGAGAGGGGCGCAAGCGGTAAGGCGCTACGTGTCCCGGATCGGAAAAAGCGGAAATATCGACAATGAATCAATGACCTGTTGAACATGGACCGAGTTAAACCGGACAGCAGTGGGCTTGACCATGGGATCCATGCCGTTACGTTTCCACGAAATGCGGTCTCAGCAAGCGCCGTGATCCGCCCGCTCAGAGCACCCGCGTTCCGGCCCGCCAGGCCTGTTTCACGAACGGGTGGCCGTCATGGACGCCGACATGGAGAAGGTCGGCGCGTTTGCCTGCCGCGATCTCGCCGCGGTCCGCCAGGCCGGCCACCGCCGCCGGATTTTTCGTGACCATGCGCACGGCCGCCGGCAGATCCGCCGCCAGACGGTCGTCCGCGGCCACCATGAAGGCACAGTCGAGCAGCGAACGCGGCACGTAGTCGGACGCGAGAATGTCGACCAGGTCTTCGGCCAGCAGGTCCTTGACCGCGACATTGCCGGATTGCGACCCGCCCCGGATGACATTCGGCGCACCGCCGACCGCATGCATGCCATGTTGCCTGGCCTTGCGCGCCGCTTCCAGGGTGCAGGGAAATTCGGAGACGGAAATGCCCTCGGCCAGCGCCTCGTCGATATGCTCCAGTTCGGTATCGTCGTGGCTGAGCAGCGGCAACTTGTTGAGATGCGCCAGTGCCACCACGGCGGGGCGAACCCCGGCGCTGATCTCATCGGAGTGATTGAGCAATTCCTGCGTCACCCGCTCGGCCTCGTGGCGCGGCTCGCCGGTATCGGCCATCCGCCGCTGGATATAACCCTCGATGTTCTTGCTCTGCCGCCGGCCCGGCAGATGCTCCATCACGGAGACCATGCGCACGATGGCCTTGCCGATATTTTCTTCCGTCAGCCGCGCGGTCTGGTCGTCGGTGATTTCGCAGCGCAGATGCACCAGGTGTTCGGCGCGCAGCATGCCGGCCGCCTGGGCCCTTTCCAGCGCGTCGATCATCGGCGCCAGGATCTCCCGCCGCTCCGGGTTCTTGATGGTGGCGCCGACGCACAGGCTGTCGAACACGGTGGTGATGCCGCTGCCGATGATCTGCGCGTCATGGGCCATCGCCGCGCGCAAGGGGTCCCAGCGCACATGGGCCCGGGGATAAAGGTGTTTCTCGAAATGATCGGTGTGGATGTCGACCAGCCCGGGCAGCAGGTAGTCGCCGTCAAGATCCAGCCCGGCCTGCGGCGCGCGCCCGGTGTCGACGGCCACGATCCTGCCGTCGGCAACGGACAGGTGCCCGCAGACAACCTCTTCGCCAAGCACGATCCGGGCGTTTTTCAGGACGGTCAACTCGCTGCCGGTCGGCACGGTTTTGTCGGCAAAGGTCATCGGGGGTCCTCGTGGGCGACTGACAATAGGCGGTCTGGTGACCGGGGCATCGGCTGGGCGTCGGGCGGAACAGCCTTCTACCTCCATTTCCCGCGTGAATTGTGACAGTTTGGGCAAAAGACAGTGACAATGCCGGGACGGCTTTGCAAAGACTTTTCGGCGCGCAGGCAGTTCCTTTCTAACTGCAAGAGGCACAAGGGCGCGTGGAAAGATCCTTGGGGGTCCGCGCCTGTACATGCACGACCTGACATGGAAGGAGAAACGAACAACCTGAAGTCAATTCCGCGCTCAAGCAGGCCGAAGGCCGGTAGCGCAAACAGATATCGTGCAGGTGAAAGGAGTAACCTAAAACCGGAACCGCGCTCATGTAGCGCAAAGCGCGACAGCGCAACAAAGAATGGTGCGGGCGACGGGACTCGAACCCGTACAGCCTAGGGCCGAGGGATTTTAAGTCCCTTGTGTCTACCAATTCCACCACGCCCGCAGACCCATTTCACGTAGCGGCCCTGAAAAAAAAGCGCAAGTCGGGAGCACCGGATTTGCCCGATCGGGGATCAAGTTTCCACGCTCGTCGCATTTTGACGTAACTGATGCTGGAAATTGGCGGCTGCTGGCGGTATGTGATCAGGTAACTCAAAAACAACCGGCCCGGCCGCGGCACTGAACTGACAAGTCGGCCTGCCCGGACCAGTGCGAGACACGGACACCCCATGGTCAGCTATATCGACGCAGCCGAAGCCCCCCTGAAGAACACCGGCCAGGTGCGCCTTTACGGTCCCGAGGATTTCGAGTGCATGATGCGTGCAGGGCAGCTGACGGCGGCCTGCCTTGATGAACTGGCCGCGATCGTCAAGCCGGGCACGACCACCCAGGAGATCGACGATTTCGTCTATCAGTACGGCCGCGACCACAACGCCCTGCCGGCGACCTTGAACTATCGCGGCTACACCAAGTCCTGCTGCACCTCGATCAACCACGTGGTCTGCCACGGCATTCCCAACGACAAGGCCCTGCGCGAGGGCGACATCGTCAACATCGACGTGACCTTCATTCTCGACGGCTGGCACGGCGATTCCAGCCGCATGTACCCGGTCGGCCAGCTGAAACGCGCCGCCGAGCGCCTGATCGATGTCACCTACGAGTCGCTGATGCGCGGCATCGAGGCGGCGAAACCCGGCAACACCACAGGCGATATCGGCCATGCGATCCAGACCTATGTGGAAGCGCAGCGCTGTTCGGTGGTCCGCGATTTCTGCGGCCATGGTCTCGGGCTTCTGTTTCACGACACGCCCAACATCCTGCATTACGGCCGTCCGGGCGAAGGCGTCGAGCTGAAGCCTGGCATGATCTTCACCATCGAACCGATGGTCAATCTCGGCCGTCCGCACGTCAAGGTCCTGAGCGACGGCTGGACCGCAGTGACGCGCGACCGCTCCCTGTCGGCCCAATTCGAGCATTCCATCGGCATCACGCCGGACGCCTGCCAGATTTTCACCACTTCGCCGGGAGGCATTCACAAGCCCGGACGGCCTGACGACTAGGAGCCCATGAGCGAAAGGACTTCCGAAGAGGCCGCCCCGGCGGCTCCGGACCACAAGGACCACCGCCTCAGACTGAGGCAACGGTTCCGTAAAACGGGCGAGCAGGGTCTCGCCGATTACGAGCTTCTGGAATTCCTTTTATTCTCCGCCCTGCCCCGCCGGGACACCAAGCCGATCGCCAAGGCGATGCTGCAGCGTTTCGGCTCCTTTCCGGCCGCCCTCGCCGCTCCGAGGGAACGGCTGAAGGAAATCCCCGGCCTTTCCGACATCAGCATCGATGCGCTCCAGGCCGTGCATGCCGCCGTCATCCGGTATCACTCCGCCGAACTTGACCGCAAAAGGGTCCTCAACAGCTGGCAATCGGTGACCGATTACCTTCAGGCCGCCATGGGCCACAGCGATGTCGAGCAGTTTCGCGTGCTTTTCATGGACAAGAAAAACGCCCTGATCGCCGATGAGGTCCAGCAGACCGGGACCGTCGACCACACGCCGGTCTATCCGCGCGAAGTGATCCGGCGGGCCCTCGAACATGCCGCGACGGCGATCATCCTGGTTCACAATCATCCGTCGGGTGACCCGACGCCGTCCCGTGCCGATATCCGGATGACCCGGCAGATCATCGACATTGCCGAACCGCTCGGCATCACCGTTCACGACCATATTGTCGTCGGCCTGCGTAAAAATATCAGTTTTAGAAGTCTCAACCTGATCTGAGCCCAGTCTTTTCGACTAAGCCCCGAAAAACAATAAAACGTCTTTTACCAATTAGAAAAACAGAAACGGCATTTTTTCTGATTTACCAATATTTTACTATAGTTCTGGGTCTTTCCTTAACCGAGATCGACAATACTCGCCCAAACAACTGGGCAGATGTATGTACAATTCGTCTAAAAACTCCGGCAGACGGATAGCCAACGCGATCATCATTCCGATGGTCGTGGTTGTCACGACATCTGTAATCAGCATTTTCGGTCTGATGCACTGGTCGGCGCGCCTGTCGGACGAAACCGCTGTCCAGTCCCAGCACAAGCTGATTGCCGGCGCGCTGCAGCTGACGAAGAACTATCTGGTCAAGCTTCAGAGCGGTGTCGTCATCTGGGACGAAGCCTACCACCGCATCAACGGCTCCGAGCCCGACCAGGGCTGGATCTACGACAATGTCATGCACTGGCTGTTCCAGAACCACGGCTTCACAAAGTCGATTCTCATTGATCGCGATTTCGAGCTGGTGTCGATCTACGCCCAGAACCACACCAGCAAGTGGATGACCCCTGACCTGTTCGACGCCCTGCGTCCCTCGGTCGCCAAGGTCCGGGCGCGCTACATCACCTCGTTCAAGCGAACGCCGTCCGGCCTCTTCAGCTACATTCCCAAAAGCAGCGACGCGCGCCGCTCGATTGCCGAAACCGGCATCGTCGCCCTGGATGGTGAACCCTTCCTGTTCAGTGCCGCAGCCGTGATCCCGCAGATCCAGTCGATCTCCAGGGACCGGTTTCCTCCGTCCGTTCTCGTGAGCATGGTGCCTCTGCGCGGGGAAAAGCTGAAGGACATCTCGGAAATGTCGCGGCTGGACGGTTTCGTGCTTGCGAGCATGCAGAACGAACGTCCCGGCGTAGGCCGGTTCCAGCTCAGATCGCCACTGGGTGCGGACGTCGGCATCATCGCCTGGCAGACCACGGCGCCGGGCACACAGATGATGCAGCGGATCAACCCGTTTCTTGCCCTGGCTGCGTTCATGATTGCGGCCGTGGTGATCGTCGTGACCCTCTTCACCCGCCAGATGACCCGGCGCCTGGCCAGAAGTGAATCCAAGGCGGTGCATGCGGCTCACCATGATGCCCTGTCCGGCCTGCCGAACCGGTCGCGGTTTCATGCTCTTCTCACCGATATTCTGGACGAAAGCAGCGAAAACGGATCCAACACGGCAGTTGTCTACATTGACCTCGACCATTTCAAGGACATCAACGACACGCTTGGCCATTCAGCGGGCGACAAGGTCATTGTCGCCGTGGCCCAGCGCCTGCGCCGGGTGATTCCGGAGACCGGCATCGTCGCGCGCATCAGCGGCGACGAATTCGCCATGGTCATCAAGGACTGCGAGGACGATGTCTGGCTGGAATACATCCTCGACCAGGTCCAGGACGAAATCGGCCGCCCCATCATGATCGGGCGCCGCGAATTGTTCGCCAGCCTGTCCATGGGTGCCGCCGTCGCCCCGCGGGACGGCAATGATCCGGACGAGCTGCTGCGCAAGGCGGATATCGCCCTCTATGACGCCAAGGCCAACGGACGCAACCGGCGCTCGTTCTTCGAGGCCAACATGGAACATCACGTCCAGTCCAAGGACAAGATGTCCCGGGAACTCCGGATGGCGCTCAAGAACGACGAGCTGGACCTGGCCTACCAGCCGCAGTCCGACACCAGTGCTAAACGCATTGTCAGCGTGGAAGCGCTTGCCCGCTGGACCAAGGAAGACGGCACCGTCATCGCCCCGTCCCAGTTCATTCCCGTCGCCGAAGAGACCGGCCTGATCAACGATCTGGGCCTGTGGGTGCTGAACAAGGCCTGTGCCAAGGCGCACGAATGGCCGGGCATCGTCGTGTCGGTCAATGTCTCGCCCAACCAGTTCAAGCATCCGCGCTTTGTGGAAAAGGTGATGGCGATCCTGGCGTCCAACAACCTGCCGCCGCAGCGTCTTGAAATCGAGGTCACGGAATCCGTCTTCGCGGGCCGTAACGATTCTGTCCTGCAGGCGCTGCGCCGCCTGAAGAACCTGGGCGTGAAGGTTGCCCTGGACGACTTCGGCTCCGGCTATTCGAGCCTCAGCTATTTGCGCCGCTTCCCGTTCGACACGCTCAAGATCGACCGCGATTTCGTTTCCGACATGAACGGAAACCCGGAGGCGGAAGCCATCCTCGTGTCGATCATCCAACTGGGCAAGGCGCTTGGCATGACCATTGTCGCCGAGGGCATCGAAACCATCGAACAGATCCGCTTCCTGCAGGCCCACGACTGTCACCGGATGCAGGGCTATTTCATCTCCAGGCCCCTGAACGAGGCCGCGCTCACCCAGTTTCTGGAGGAGTTCAATTCCGATGGCCCGGGCACCTTCGGCACCGACCTGACCCTTCAGGCACGGGTGGCCAAGGCCTGAACAATCAGCCCGGATCCGGAACACCGTCAGAACGCCAGCCCCTAGGTCTGAAGCCCCATCAGGGTCCTGGTCTCAACGGCAAATGACGCAAAGCTCGCAAACGGCGCGGTCCGCGCGCGACTCAGCCAGGGTCGGTCCGGATCCTGCTGGACGAGCCGCAGACCCGCCTGCCCGAACTCTCCCCGCACCATGTCCCTGAACCAGGCCACATGCTGGGCATTCCGGCGCTCTTCCAACCGGCCGCATGCAGTCAGGTGTGCCTTGTGAAGGTTCAGGTGGTCCACCAGCTCCGGAACACCGGCAGCGGTCTGGGACGAGACTTCACACACCGGCACTTTCCAGCCATCGCCACCGGCGCGGGCCAGCGACAGTGCCCCGGCAACATCCGAGGCCGCCCGGCGCGCCAGCGCGCCCATGTCGGCCTTGGTCACCGCGACGACATCGGGCAGTTCCATGATCCCGGCTTTCATGAATTGAAGGCTGTCTCCGGACCCGGGCTGGATACATAGCACCACCGTGTCGACCGCGTGTTTCAGGTCGCCCTCCGACTGGCCGATCCCGACCGTCTCGACAATCAGACGGTCGCAGACGGCCCGAAGCACCGCGATCGCCGCGACGGCCTCGTCCGACAAGCCACCGAGACGGTCACGCGCGGCCATGGAGCGCACGAAAACCCCGTCATCGGCAGGATCGGTCTTCAGCCGGGTCCGGTCGCCGAGCAGCGCACCGCCCGTCAAGGCCGACGACGGATCGATCGCCAGAACGCCGACCCGCAGTCCGTCCGCCCTGAAGGACCTGATCAGGGCATCCGTCAAGCTGGACTTGCCCACGCCCGGGGGCCCGGTCAGGCCAAGGACCTGTGCAAGCGGCTGTGCGGCCACCGCGTCCAGAAAGGCGGCTGTCTCCGCCTCGTCCGCGTGGGTTTCCAGACGGGTCAGGACACGCGCAAGCTGACGCTTGCCGCCTGCGCGCAAATCCTTCAGTTGCGGAAATTCTCCGCTCAACAGGACCTCCCTCGCCCCTCGGCCGTGCCCGGTCCGGCTGCTCAGGCGCCGGACTTTTTCTTCAGGGCCGACTGTGCCGCCGCCAGCCGGGCGATCGGCACGCGGAACGGCGAACAGGAGACATAGTCGAGCCCGACCCCTTCGCAGAAGCCGATCGAAGCCGGGTCGCCGCCATGCTCGCCGCAGATGCCGAGCTTGATGTCCGGACGGGTCGAGCGGCCACGGTCCACACCGATCCGGATCAGCTCGCCGACGCCTTCCTGGTCCAGCGAGACGAACGGATCCTGCTCCAGGATACCCCGGCTCTGGTAGGTGCCGAGGAAGGAAGCCGCGTCATCGCGCGAGATGCCAAAGGTCGTCTGGGTCAGGTCGTTGGTGCCGAAGGAGAAGAACTCGGCGGATTGGGCGATTTCGGCGGCTTTCAGGGCCGCGCGCGGAAGTTCCACCATGGTGCCGATCTGGTAGGTCAGCTCCGTTCCGCTTTCCGCCATCACGGCCTTGGCCATGGCCTCGATGCGTTCGCGCACCAGGTCCAGCTCTCCCTTGAGCCCGACCAGCGGCACCATGATTTCCGGGACGACCGGCGCACCGGTCACCTTGGCCGCCTCGACGGCGGCCTCGAAGATCGCCCGGGCCTGCATTTCGGCGATTTCGGGATAGGACACCAGCAGGCGGCAGCCGCGATGGCCGAGCATCGGGTTGAATTCCTCCAGGGCCAGCGCCCGGTCGCGCAGAAGCTCCGGATCCGCGCCCATGGCCTTGGCCACCTCGGCGAGTTCTTCCTCGGATTTCGGCAGGAACTCGTGCAGCGGCGGATCGAGCAGACGGATGGTCACCGGCAGACCGTGCATGATCTCGAACAGGTCGGTGAAATCCTGCCGCTGCATCGGCAGCAGCTTGGCGAGCGCCGCCCGGCGGCCCTTCTCGGTTTCCGCGAGAATCATCTCGCGCACGGCGACAATCCGCTCGCCTTCGAAGAACATGTGCTCCGTGCGGCACAGCCCGATTCCCTCGGCGCCGAATTCCCGGGCGACCTTGGCAT
Organism: Roseibium sp. Sym1; assembly: GCF_027359675.1. NCBI lineage: Bacteria > Pseudomonadati > Pseudomonadota > Alphaproteobacteria > Hyphomicrobiales > Stappiaceae > Roseibium > Roseibium sp. Sym1. The sequence goes on along the minus strand of NZ_CP114786.1, from coordinate 4,391,239 downwards.
CCTGCGGCGTTTCCGCATTGGTGCGCACACGCATGCGGCGGCCACGGTCGGCCCAGCCCATGAGCGTGCCGAAATCACCCGACAGCGTCGGCTGAAGCATCTCGACCTCGCCCACGAGGACCTGGCCGGTCGCGCCGTCGATGGTGATCGTGTCGCCTTCCTTCAGCTGTCGGCCGGCAGCGTTGATCACCCCGTTGCGGTAGTCGATGCGCAGCATGCCGGCGCCCGCGACACACGGTTTGCCCATACCGCGGGCGACGACGGCCGCGTGGCTGGTCATGCCGCCACGGCTGGTCAGGATGCCTTCGGCCGCATGCATGCCGTGAATGTCTTCCGGGCTGGTTTCCACCCGCACCAGGATGACCTTACGGCCGTCCGCCTTGGCCTTCTCGGCCTCGTCGGAGGAAAACACGATCGCGCCCGAGGCGGCGCCGGGCGAAGCCGGCAGGCCGGTGGTGACGATGTCCCTCTCGGCCTTGGGATCTATCGTCGGATGCAGAAGCTGATCCAGAGCCCCCGGCTCGACCCGGAAGATCGCCTCCTCCTCGCTGAGCACGCCTTCGGCGACCATGTCCACGGCAATCTTGAGGGCTGCCTTGGCGGTGCGTTTGCCCGCCCGGGTCTGCAGCATCCACAGCTTGCCCTTCTCGATGGTGAATTCCAGGTCCTGCATGTCCTTGTAATGCGCCTCCAGACGGTCGCAATAGGACTGGAATTCCGCAAAGGCCTCCGGCATCAGCGCTTCCAGGGACGGGCTGGTCGACCCGGCTTCGACACGCGCCTTTTCCGTGATGTCCTGCGGCGTGCGGATACCGGCGACGACGTCCTCGCCCTGGGCATTGACCAGGAACTCGCCGTAAAGGGCCTTTTCGCCGGTGGACGGATTACGCGTGAAAGCGACGCCTGTCGCCGAGCTTTCGCCCATGTTGCCGAAGACCATGGCCTGAACGTTGACGGCCGTGCCCCAGGACGCCGGCAGATCGTGCAGACGGCGATAGGTCACCGCACGCGGCACCATCCAGGAACTGAAGACGGCGCCGATGGCGCCCCACAACTGTTCCTGCGGATCCTGCGGGAACGGGCGTTCCAGCTCCTCTTCCACCAGCGCCTTGAACTTCTCGATGATGCCCTGCCAGGCGTCAGCGTCGATATCCGTGTCGAGCGACAGTTCATTGCGCTCCTTGTGCTCTTCCAGGATCTCCTCGAACTCGTGATGATCGAGCCCGAGCACGACATCGGAATACATCTGGATGAAGCGGCGGTAGCTGTCATAGGCGAACCGGCGGTCGCCCGCTTCGCGCGCGATGGCCTCGACCGTCTGGTCGTTCAGGCCCAGATTGAGAACGGTATCCATCATGCCGGGCATGGAAACGCGGGCACCGGAGCGGACCGACACCAGCAACGGCCGCTCGGCGTCGCCGAATTTCCGGTTGGTCGCAGCGCCGACCTTCTCCAGCGCCTCGGCAACCTGGGCAGCCAGGGCGTCCGGATAGGATTTGTCATTGTCGTAATACCAGGTACAGACCTCGGTGGTGATCGTGAAACCGGGCGGGACCGGCAGTCCGAGACTGCTCATTTCAGCAAGGTTCGCACCTTTTCCGCCCAGCAGATTGCGCATGTCCGCTGCGCCTTCGGCGGCACCATTGCCGAAACTGTAGACCCACTTGGTCATATGTCACTCTCCTCACTTGCGGCACCCGGCGGTTGTGTCACCGCACCCGGGATGCATTCCCGTTCGACAGTCGCTTGTCCGCCTGCCCGAAGTGCTTTCGCACGAAATCAGTCAATCCGCCGGGCAAGGCTCGGAGCCGCCCGGTCATATTGCACCGCACATTCCTGCTACGGCAGGTCCCGACCTTCAAGCCTTTTTTGGCATAAAGCCGCATCCTCATACCAAAAGACCCGGTAAATCCGACGATGTGCAAAATCAAAAGGATTTAATCCCTCAGAAAGTTGTCGGGGCCGCCTTGCCGGTCAGCCTTAAAGACGCCATTGTCAAAGGCAATAAGCAACAATCAACCAGACGAAAGACCAAAGTGCGAGGAATGATGACACAAAAGACCGGCGCTGTTGCGAAATCGAGCCGCAGGCAGCTCAGGCTGAAACTCCTTGCGCTGGTCAGCGTGCTTGCCCTTGTTCCGGCCGCGGCCGTCGCGGAGACGACAGCGGAACCGGAAAACTACGGAACGCCGTCCGGCCTGCCTTTCACCCTGTCCGGAAGCTACCTGTCCGGCCGTCTCGCCGGATTTCAGAAGGACTACGCCCAGGCAGCGGCTTTTTATGAGGAAACACTGGCGGCAGACCCGGCCAACACCATGCTGCTCGAGCGGACCTTTCTGCTGAAGCTGGCCAATGGCGATGTCGATCAGGCCGTCCGGTATGCCGGCGACCTCGAGGCCGCCGGTCTGCAAAACTTCCTTGCCCAGCTGACACTCGGCGGCGCCAAGATGGTCGAAGGCAAGTATGCAGAAGCCGACACGGCTCTTTCCAAGGGCCGCAACGGTCCGCTGGCGCAGCTTTCCATCGGCATTTCGCGAGCCTGGGCGCTTTTCGGCAATGGCAAGATCGACGAAGCTCTGGAGGTCATTGACGGCCTCAACGGGCCCGACTGGTTCGAAGTGTTCAAGGCCACGCACAAGACCCACCTGTTGTTTGCCGCCGGCCGCAACCAGGAAGCGCTCGAGGCCGCTGAAAACGCCTACGCGGTCGATCAGGGTGCCATCCGTGTTGTGGATGTCTATGCCCGCGTCCTGACTGCCAACGGCCGGCAGAAGGAAGCCCTGGAAGCCCTGGACCGTTACGACGAACAATTCCGGGGACATCCCAAGCTCGATCAGACCCGTGCCATGATCGGCAATGGCGATGTAATTCCGCCGATGGTGACCGACCCGGCGTCCGGCATGTCGGAAATTCTGTATGGTCTCGGAGCCGTGATCGGACGGGACGGCGGCGAGGAACTGTCGACGTCCTATCTTCAGCTTGCGCTTTATCTCGACCCGACTGCCGAATTCGCGGCAATCGCTCTCGGCAGCGTGTTCGAACGCATGGAACAGCCGGACCGTGCCATAGAGGCGCTGGTGATGGTTCCCGCCGACAGTGTTCTCAAGCGGGAAGCCGAGATCCAGGTCGGTCTGAACTACAACGAACTCGACAAGCTCGATGAAGCCAGAGCCCACCTGGAAGCGCTGATCGAAGACGACCCTTCCGACCTGGAAGCCGTCATCGCGCTCGGCAACATTCTTCGGTCACACGAGATCTACGATGATGCCAACAAGGTCTACACCCAGGGCATCGACACCCTCGACGCGTTCGAGGAGAAGCATTGGCCGCTGTTGTATTTCCGTGGCATTGCGCGTGAACGCCTTGGCGAGTGGGAACAGGCCGAAGCCGATTTCCGCAAGGCCCTCGAGCTCAATGAAAACCAGCCGCTGGTCCTGAACTATCTCGGCTATTCACTGGTCGACCAGGGCCTCAAACTCGACGAAGCGCTCGAGATGATCAAGACGGCGGTCGAACTGCGGCCTACGGACGGATACATCGTCGACAGTCTCGGCTGGGTCTTTTTCCGCCTCGGACGGTATGAGGAAGCGGTCAAGGAACTGGAACGCGCCATCGAACTGCGTCCCGCGGATCCGGTCATCAACGACCATCTGGGCGATGCCTACTGGATGGTTGGACGCCGCAACGAAGCACGGTTCCAGTGGAACCATGCCCGCGATCTCGGGCCGGAGGAAAAGGAACTTCCTAAGATCCTGAAAAAGATCGCCGACGGCCTGCAGGACGTGCCGGGAACAGACGCGGCCAAGGCCGAGACCGGCAAGAACGGCGGCTGACAGGACCCGCGCCATGGTGCTTGCCTCAATGTCCGGGCCCCGGGTGGAACTCGCCCGGGCGAAAGTCAATCTTGCCCTGCACGTCACCGGCAGGCGGCCTGACGGTTACCACCTGATCGACTCTCTCGTCGCCTTTCCTCAAATTGGCGACCGCGTCGCCCTTGAACCGGCCCCTGGCCTGGACGTCAAGCTGGAAGGTCCCTTTGCCCGGGACCTGGCCGGCCCCACCGACGACAATCTCGTCCTGAAGGCCCTGAGACGCTTCTGCGAAAAGGCAGGCATTGCCCTGCCCGACGTTCAGCTGACCCTGACCAAACGACTGCCGGTCGCCTCCGGTATCGGGGGCGGCTCCAGCGACGCGGCCACAACCTTGCGCCTTATGGAGGACTTCACGGGCATTTACCTGCCGGAAGACGACATGCACGCGCTCGCGCTCTCTCTCGGGGCCGATGTGCCCGTGTGCCTTTTTCCCGAACCGCAGCGCATGTGCGGGATCGGCGACGAGCTGTCCACCGCTCCCGCCCTGCCCGCTTGCGGCATCGTGCTGGTCAACCCCAAGGTCGGCGTCTCAACGCCGGAAGTCTTCGCTGCACTGGACAAGCGGGACAATGCCGCCCTGCCGCTCCTGCCGGAAAGATTCGAAACGCTTGCCCAATTGGCCGCTTATCTGGAAGGGTGCCGCAACGACCTTCAGGCACCGGCGGCTGGCCTGTGCCCGCAGATCGGCTCGGTGCTTACCGCCCTGGAAGCGGACGGCAGAATCGAGCTCGCCCGGATGTCCGGCTCCGGCGCGACCTGTTTCGGACTGTGCGAACGTTCCAATGCCATGGATATCGAGCGGAGCCTGCGAGCCGATCATCCGGACTGGTGGATTGCGTCCGGTCCGCTGACCTGAACCGGCCCTGAACCCGCCTTCGCCAGAGGGCGGATTTTATTCATTTTTTCAATACCTTGCGTGGATTAGCTCACACGAGAGATACAAAATGCCACCGCATCTGCCAGAGCGTTGTTATGCGCACCCGGCGGCAATGTTTCCAGCGCTTTCAGCGCGTTGCTGCCATACGTCCGGGCCCGCTCCACGGTGTCGGCCAGGGCGTCGTATTTCTTCAAAAGCGCGATAGCCTGTTCCAGGTCGCCATCGGCAACCTCCTCGCCTTCCAGGCAGCGTTTCCAGAAGGCCCGGTCAGCATCGGTTCCACGAGCCACGGCCAGCACCACCGGCAGCGTGATCTTGCCCTCCCGGAAGTCGTCGCCGACATCCTTGCCGAGATCCGCCGATGACCCGCCATAGTCGAGGGCATCGTCGACGAGCTGGAAGGCATAGCCCAGTTCCATGCCGTAGGTGCGCGCGGCCTGCTTCATCGGCTCCGGCTGTCCGGCGATCACCGGCCCGACCTCGGCGGCAGCGGCAAACAGCGCCGCTGTCTTGGCCTCGATCACGCGCAGGTAATCGGCTTCCGTGGTGGTGATGTTCTTGGCGGCGCCCAGTTGCAGGACCTCCCCTTCCGCGATGACAGCGGACGCGCTCGAAAGGATGCGCAGGGCCTCAAGCGAGCCCACATCGACCATCATCTTGAAGGCCTGGCCGAGGAGATAGTCACCGACCAGAACGCTTGCCTGGTTTCCCCAGAGCTTGCGCGCGGCCAGCTTGCCGCGGCGCATGTCGCTTTCATCGACGACATCGTCATGAAGAAGCGTGGCCGTGTGCATGAACTCGACACTCGCGGCCAGCGTGACGTGCCCCTTTTCCTCGTAGCCGAACATTTCGGCACAGGCGAGCGTCAGCATCGGCCGCAGCCGCTTTCCGCCTGACGAGATCAGGTGTTTGGCGATCTCCGGGATCAACTCGACATTCGAGCCGGCTTTCGACAGGATCAGTTCATTGACATCGGCCATTCCCGCGGACACGAGGTCCACCAGAGCCTGGATGCTCGGCTGGCGCGGCTGATCGTCAGAATAGGTTGCAACAACGGCCACTTACGGCACTCCCTGAATATTTGTGCGGACAATATGGCGCGAACGCCTCCGGGGCAAGCCGCCAATCCATTGACAAACTGTTGAAATGCCGCGATCAGCAGGTTTTGCTGTCCGCCTGTGGCCAGGGGCCCGACACCGTGCCTGCAAGGGCCGAACCGCTAACGCCGGGAAACTAATGGAAGAACTCGTCAGAACCAATGATCCCGTCCTGATTTCCTTTCTGGAATCGATTCTCGAAGAGGCAGGCATCAAACATTTTGTCGCAGACGGCAACATGAGCATCCTGGAAGGTTCTCTCGCCATGATCCCGCGGCGCATTCTCGTGGACAGCGACCAGGTCCAGAAGGCACGCATGCTGGTGCGCGAAGCCGGACTGGAACATGAGCTGCGGCCGGAACGCGGAGAGGACTGACGGTGACCGTGCCTTCGGAACCAACCGGCCAGGAAACCACACACGATGCCTTTCTCGGCGGCAAGGTCTATGTGCGCCAGCCCAGGCGCGGCCGGCACCGGGCAGGCCTGGATGCGGTCTACCTGGCCGCCGCGTTGCCGGACGGCACGCGAGGTCATGTTGTTGACCTTGGCGCGGGCGTCGGGACCGCGGGTTTCTGCGCCGCGGCACGCCTTGAAGACATTCAGGTCACGCTGGTCGAAATCGATGCCGCCGTGCTGGACCTGGCGCGGCTCGGCCTGGAAGATCCGGCAAATGCGGCCTTTGCCGGAAGGGTGTCCGTTCTTGAAGCCGACATCACCGCCAAGGGCAGTCTGCGGCACGCCGCCGGCCTCACCCCGTCTTTCGCCGATCATGTCATCATGAACCCGCCCTATTACGAAGCCGACCGGTTCCGCGCGTCGCCGAACACGGCGCGTGCCGGTGCTCACATGCTGGATGATCGCGGGCTCGAACCCTGGGCGCGAACCGCAACGGACATTGTCCGCGAAGGCGGCAGCCTGACGGTGATATTCCGCGCCGACGGCCTGCGGGAGCTCCTGAATGTGCTTCAGGGCCGGTTCGGGGCAATCGATGTCATTCCCCTGCGTCCACGGCCGGAAGCCCCTGCCACCCGTGTCCTGGTTCGTGCGATCCGTGCCAGCAGGGGTCCCATGCAGCTCCTGCCGGGTTTTGTCCTGCACGAGGGCGACGGATCCGACTTCACACCTCAGTCCCGCGCCGTCATGCGCGACGGCGAAGGTCTCGGGCTGACGGCGCGCTGAAGCCGCCGCGCCCGATCAGTGGATCACGATTTCGCCGTCCGCATAGCAGAAATCGACTGGTTGAATCAGCTTTTGATGGGCAACGCGCACCGAATGGATGCTGCCGTCGATTTCCCGTTCCCAGAAGCTCAGAAAGCGGTTCAGTTCAGGGAATTTGGGCGCAAGGTCTTCCGTCTGCCACAGAAAGCTCTGCAGGAGCCTGGGATGATCCGGCAGATGGTAGAGGATCTCCGCGGTCAGCAATCCGAATCCGAGAAGCCGTTTTTCAAAGTCAGAGCTGGTTTTCATGCCAATCCTTTCTTCGTTGGAAGAAAAGAGTGTCACGTATCTCCGGTTAACCAAACCCGACTTTGGGAGAATTATTGTTCATAAACAGAACTTTAGCAGCACACTTACGCCACTGCTAACAATCGTGTCCAGGGACTTGAAGACCGCGTCACCTGGATTGGATGGAGCTGAGATAGCCCAGAAACGCGTCGATGTCTTCCGGTGCGAAGGCAAATTCCGGCATGTTGTCATGCGCGGTGACGATGCCTTCCGCCAGAGGCTCCTCCAGGCTTTCCAGCGGATAGCGTTTGGACAGGTCGCGGAAAGCCGGCGCCCCCTCCTGGGCGCTGACGTCCTCCGCCGTGACGGCGTGGCAAGCCGCGCAGTGGATTTCGGCAAGCTCCCGGCCCGTCGCCAGGCTGACGGGATCATCCGGATACGCGCCGTCGGAGGCCAGGGCGGCCGGTGCGGCAAACAGGACAGCGGCGGCACATAAGTGCGGCTTGAGACGCAACACGGCAATCCCCTCCCTTGAATCGTTTGCGCTTTTATAGAAGGTTCGGACAGGAATGCCCATAAGGAGGAACACGGGGGACGCCACAATTTGTGGTCCCTGCGCAATGTTGTTGGTGTTCGATACCCTATATAACCGGAACAAACGCCTTACCCCGCCGGAGGAAACATGATCCCGCTGCCCGATTCCATTGATGACACCCTCGCCCTGATGGACCAGGCGGGCTACGTGGCGGACCGGTCTCTGGCCACCGTCCTGCATCTTGCCCTCAAGATGAAACGGCCGCTCTTCCTGGAAGGCGAGGCAGGGGTCGGCAAGACGGAAATCGCCAAGGTTCTGTCCTCGACACTCGGCCGCGACCTGATCCGCCTGCAGTGCTACGAGGGCCTGGACGTTTCTTCCGCGGTCTATGAATGGAACTATCCGGCCCAGATGGTCGAAATCCGGGTGGCGGAAGCCGCCGGCGACACCGACCATTCTGAACTCTCCAAGTCGATCTTCGACGAGCGGTTCCTCATCAAGCGGCCGGTGCTGCAGGCCCTTGAGCCGTCGCTCAATGGCGCTCCGGTCTTCCTGATCGACGAACTCGACCGCGCCGACGAGGCCTTCGAGGCGTTCCTGCTGGAGGTGCTTGCCGACAACCAGGTCACCATCCCCGAACTCGGCACGGTCAAGGCGGCCGAACCGCCCATCGTCATCATCACGACCAACCGCACCCGTGAGATCCACGACGCGTTGAAACGCCGCTGTCTCTATCACTGGGTCGACTACCCCGATGCCGAGCGCGAGCTGGAAATCGTCCGGCGCAAGGTGCCCGGCGCCGCCGAACGGCTGGCGGCGGACGTCGTCGCCTTTGTCCAGAAACTGCGCGCCGACGAGGATCTCTTCAAGCAGCCGGGCGTTGCCGAAACGCTGGACTGGGCCACAGCGCTATCCGAACTCAACGAAATCGCACTCGACCCCGACATGGCTTCCGACACGCTCGGCGTTCTCCTGAAATACCAGGACGACATCGAACGCGTCCGCGGATCCAAGGTGCGCCAGATGGTCGAGGACATCCGCAAGGAAGCCCCCCAGCAGCAATCCATGCCGGCGGTTTGAGTGCATTGGATCGCCTGATGCATTTACCGCCCCCCAGCGCCTGCAAGATCACGCGTTCATGTGCAGGAAAGAGGCGCAATGATCTTCAGTGTCACCCCGGGCGAGCAGCGCGAGACCCGGGGCCCACTCATTTCCAGAGAGTTTCCATGGCCCTTTGTGGTACTGCGGCACACTCTCCCCTGTCGACAAGCGGCAAGCCGAGTAGGCCCCGGATCTGCGCTGCACTTGTCCGGGGTGACAGCGTGAGAAGCGGTGACATGAGCCCGCTCATCTTTGGAGGCTCTCATGCCCGCCTCCCCTGAATTGCGCTCCCGGATCACGGACAACATCGTCTATTTCGCCCGCACGCTGCGCAAGGCCGGAGTACCGGTCGGGCCGGCCTCGGTGGTCGATGCCGTCACCGCGGTGGAGGTCTCCGGCATCGAGAACCGGGACGATCTCTACTGGACTTTGCATGCGGTCTTCGTGCGAAAACGCGAACAGCGGATCCTGTTCGACGAAGCTTTCCGGATCTACTGGCAGAGCCGCGGCCTGATCGAGAAGATGCTGGCCGTGTTGTCGCCGGTTGCCCCGCCCCGCGGCGAACCGGAAAAGCCGAAGGCCGGACAGACCCGGGTCTCCCAGGCCTTCGAAGCGGCAAAGGAGCGGGTGGCGGAGGAAACCGTGCCGCAGATCGAGGTGGATGCCAAGTTCACTGTTTCCGGCCGGGAACTTCTTCAGACCAAAGACTTTGCACAGATGACGGCGGCCGAAATAGAGGACGCCAAGAAGGCCCTGCGGTCCATGACCCTGCCGATGGACCGGATCCGGCTGCGGCGCCTGAAGCCTGCGCCCAAGGGCCGGGTCGACCCGCGCCGCACCCTGCGCGCCTCCATGCGCGCGGGCGGCGACATCATCGACCTTAAGTTCCGCAAGCAGGCCGAAAAGCGCCCGCCCCTTGTCGTTCTCTGCGACATCTCGGGCTCCATGAGCCAGTACTCGCGCCTGCTGCTTCACTTTCTCCATGCGGCAACAGCGGAACGGCGCGATGTGCACACGTTCCTGTTCGGCACGCGGCTGACCAATGTCACTCGGCAGCTCAGGATGAAGGACCCGGACGAGGCCCTGGAAGCGTGTTCGGAAGGTGTCGAGGACTGGTCGGGCGGGACGCGCATCGCCTCGGCGCTGCACGATTTCAACCGGCACTGGTCGCGCCGGGTTCTATCCGGAAAACCGACGGTGCTGCTGATCACCGACGGGCTTGAACGCGACTCGGACGAGGATCTCGAACGCGAGATCGACCGGCTTCACCGGTCCTGCCGCCGCCTGATCTGGCTCAATCCCCTGCTGCGCTTCGAAGGCTTCGAGGCCAAGGCCAAGGGCATCCGCGCCATGCTGCCTCACGTCGACGAATTCCGCGCAGTACACTCGCTCGAGGCGGTGGAAGATCTGGTCGCGGCTCTGACGGGCTCCGGCAAGGTCACGGAACAAACCGATCCGAGACGTTGGCTTCGGGCCTGACCTTGCTGCCGGGTTCACATTCTCCCACGCCGGCCAGGCAGATAATTGCAGCGGCGCAGGACTTTGCCGCCGGGCACGTCCTAGCTCTCCTTGCGATAGAGAATCGTCCCACGCTGGTTGATCAGCATGACCTCGCCCGACACGGGATGCACATAGACCTCGACGCGCTGGCCTTCAGGGGTCGTTCCATAGACTTCCCAGCAGCCGCCATCTTCCTTCATGCGGCGCACCTGCCAGCCTTCATTGACCAGTTTCTCGCTGACCTGGGCCTCCGTCAGCCAGGACGCCCGGTCGGTCGGCTCGCATTCAAAGACACCGGTTGCGCAGGCGGGAAAGGCGAACAGGCCGGCCAGCAGGGACTGGACGGTGTAGACCGTGTAATTCATCTCAAATCTCCTTCGATGCGTGGTTATGACGAAACGGGTGTGGAGCTTGTCCCCGCCCCTGACAGACGGAAGACGCGATAGGCCTCCAGGCCGGCAAGCGGCAGCAAATGCACCAGTGCGGCGCCGAGATTGTTGTGCACGAAAATCCAGTGAAGCAGCGTTGCAACCGCGGCGACATAGACCGTGCGCTGCAGTGGCCGCCAGCTGCGTCCAAGCAGCCTCACGGAGACATCGTTGGAGGTCAGACCCAGGGGAATGAAAATGAAAAATGCCAGCCAGCCGGTCCAGATGCCGAGGCTCCAGAATTCGCCCATGACGGCTTTCGCCGACCCCATGTCAACCAGATAGAGCACCGTGTGCAGCGCTGCATAAGCAAAGGCGGCAACGCCGAAATACCGGCGCCGCCGAACCATCCAGAACCAGAATCCCGATTTCGGGAACAACAACCGGAATGGCGAGATAAGCATGGCGACGATCATGAAACGTGCGGCAAACTCGCCGGTCGGATGAAGCAGAAATTCCGTGGCCGGACGGCCGTCTTCCGCAGTGGTTCCGCTCACCAGCGCCACCACCATCGGTATCGAAGGCAGTGCCAGGAGTGCCCAGAGAAATAAACGTGAATTCAAGATGCTTCGCATGACGTCACTTGCCCGTTTGCAATATCTTGCGCCTTTGATTTTCAAAGACTAGCAGGCAGGTGTCGCGCATCTTTGCCGGAAAGATGCTGACTTTGTCGCAATGTGTATCAAGCCCCCGAAACCCCACCGGCGTCGTGTTGGGGCACTAGACGCCGGCAGGGTCTTTGGAGGGGTCGTTGGGGACCCGTGGCAACAATATATTCAATATTATGAAACTAAATGCGACACGCTGTCCCGCACGGACCTGATTGGGATCGTTAAAAATCACACTCGAACGCAAAGACAATCCACACTACACTCGAAAGCTGTATTCCCTGACCACACGAACCTGATTGTTGTTTTTGACAATGACCAAACCTGACCAATCAAGTCTGGAAAGAATGCTTTATAATCAGGCGCTTGGTTGTTCGGTTCTGCTTGTTGCCCTGTTCGGCCTGGCCCACAATTTTTTCCTGTCGGCCGGAGGGATGCTCGGCGCACCGCTGCCCTCCACGCATCCGCTGACCGCGGCGGGCCTTGTCATTCTGGCAATTGCGATGTTCTTCCGCGCGCAATGGCACCAGGCAGCCTGGCTGAGGGTGCCCCTGTGCCTTGCCATGATCCTGATTTCCGGGCTCCGCGTCGCCGAAGCCCTGTTTCCCTCGCACATATCCTTTTTTGCGGCAGGCAGCATGACGACCTTTCTGGAAAGTGCCGGTCTCCACGGTCGTTTTTCCGTCGAAACGGCTGTCTTCCTTGCCGCGTGTTTCTGTTTTGAATTGACCCATGAACGCCAGGGAACGCTCAGGCTGCTTCTGGTTTCGATTTGTCTGGCGGTGCTCTCGCTCGGATTTACGGAGACCGTCTACGCGTTCTTTCTGTGGGGCAACGAGCTTTCCGTCATCACCCAGTTCGCCATGTGGTTGGTCTCGGTGGACCTCCTTGTCAGGATTCGGAACCAGCAGCCCCTGCGGAGTTTTTTCTCTCCAGGCAAACCGAACTTCTATCTGCAGTTCACCGCGCTTGCGCTTTACCTGTTGCCGATGATCTTGGGTGCCGTGCTGCTCAACAAGCTGCATATCACTGCGGAAAAAAGCGCACCGTTCGAACTCGTTTTCGCGGCGACGAGCTGCGTGCTGCTTGCAATCGTGGTCACGCTCGGCACCTACCTGGATCGCGATAGCGCCGGGGAATCGGCATCCTCTATGATCGGGTCAAACGGCAAGTCACCGGCAGACACCCGAAGGTCTGATCCCGCACGGCGAAAAACACGGAAGGTCTAGGTGACGGCTTCAGGGAAGCGCCACAACGGGCGTTCTGACATTCACCCGTTGAAACAGGTCCTTGATGTCGTGATTGGCCATGCGGATGCAGCCATAGGACACGGCGCGTCCGATGGAGCCCGGCCTGTTGGTGCCATGGATGGCATAATTGCCGTTTGAAAGCGTCATGGCGGCCACGCCCATGGGATTGTTCGGCGCGCCCCCCTTGATCAAGGTAGGCAAATGCGGGTGATCCCGGCGGACTTCTGCCGAGGGCGCCCAATCCGGCTTGATGTATTTGGCCGTGATGAAAGCTTGCCCGGTCCACGATTTCCGGCGTTTGCCAACCGCCACCCTGTAGCGGATTGCCCTGTTGCCGCGCAGGACCAGGTAAAGCTGCTTTTCGGAATTCCTGATGACGATGGTGCCGGGCCGGAACCGGTTATCGGCGAAACCGACCAGCTCGGCCGCATCCGCAGGCTCGCTGGCCACAAGGCAACTCAGCAATGCAAATGTCGGCAGGAGAACGCGCAACAATATGGCCGGACGCATGACAAACCCCGATGTTTCGGAGAGACACTAGCCTGCGACAGGGCTTGAAAGAACGGCCAGCGCGCTATTTTCTTAATCGAAGGTTAATGAGATAACGGGCACGCAACAGACCTGCGCGCGACATGTGCAGCGTCCAGAGTGACGCGTGTCACTATGCCGGCCGGACTTTACAGGGATACTTCGACAACGGCTCCGGACAAGAAGGCCGCCCCGAACCTCGGGGAGAATTCACCGTTTCCAAAGGCGTCAAGACGCCCGATCGAGGACCTTTGTTATGATCAGTACCCAATCCCGACCCATTGGCATCAAACGCCTGCTCAGGGCATCCTTCACCGCCGTTGCCGGCCTGCTTGCCGTCGCCGCAGTCCCCCTGCAAGCGACAGCCGGCCCGCTGACTGGCACCTACACGCTCTCCCCGGCGAATGTCGATACCGGCTTTTCCGTCAAGGTGCTTGGCGGTCGTCCGGTCACAGGCGAGTTCAAGACCGTGTCCGGCAAGATGATCCTCGATCAGTCCAGACCCGAAAATAGCCGGGTCAGCGTCAAGGTCGACCTCACAAGCGTTCACACCAACAACGACAAGGTCACCGGTTTCCTGAAGAGCGCGGCCATGTTCGACGTCGCCAAATACCCGGTCGCGACCTTCAAGAGCACACGCGTGCGCATCACCGGTGCCAACAGCGCGGATGTCGAAGGTGTTCTCACCCTGCGCGGCCAGACCAAACGCACCAAGCTTTCCGTCAAGCTCACCGGCACCAAGGGTAACGGCCGCGTCGGCTTTGAGGTTTCAGGTGGCTTCTTCAGAAGTTTTTACGGCATGAAGGCCGGCCAGCCGCTCTATGCGGACAAGGTCAACCTGAAGATCAGCGGGACCGGTCGCCGAAGCTGATCCGGGTCTGTTTCCATTCCAGAAAAATGCGCGCACCCTGCTCCAGGTGCGCGCTTTTCCGTTCCGGTGTCCAAATTCGACCCGCGCACAGTCTATCGGCGCTGGGGAGCACCGTCACGCCACTCGAACCAGACATAGGCAGGTACACCGGCATCGCCCTTGTCATCAAAGGAGATCGAGCCAAGGACAGTCTCGAAGACGCCTGTCTCAAGCTCGGCGGCCACGTTCTTCAACGTGGTGCTGCCCGCATTTTCGGCCGCCCTGGCCCATGTCTGGACCGCCGCGTAGGTGGTCAGCGCATACCGTTCCGCCGGCAACCCGGCTTCCTCAAGCGCGGCAACCACCTTTTGGGCCGATGGCATCTGGCGCGGAATTTCGGGATAGGTCAGCAAGGTCCCTTCGCCCGCCGGTCCGGCCACCGACCAGAACTCGTCCGTCATCAGCGCATCGCCGGAAATCAAGGCCGCCTCAAGCCCCTGACGCTCCATTTCCAGCCTGATCAAACCCGCCTCGGGATGATACCCGCCAAGATAGACCACACTGACATTCTCAAGAGCGAGCTGTGTCACCAGATCACGGTAGTCGTCCTTGCCGGCGTCAAATCCGAGCGACATGCTTTCGCTGGTTCCAAGACCGTTCATCACCGATTTGACCGCATCGACAAGTCCCTTGCCGTAGGCGGTCTTGTCATGAAGGAGGGCGATGCGTTCGCCGGCATGATTCCCGGCCAGATATCGTCCGGCAACCTCGGCCTGCTGATCATCGCGCGGCGCCAGGCGAAACACGCCCCGACCGGCGCGTTCGTCGGTAAATTTCGGCAAGGTCGTCGCCGGCGAAATCTGGACGATGCCCGCCTGCGCGTAAACCTCGCTCGCGGGAACGGAGGCACCAAAGCAGAAATGCCCGGCGACGAAGACGACCCCCTTGCCGATCAGCTGGTTGGCGACGGCGACCGCCTGTTCCGCTTCACAACCGTCGTCGACCGCTTCCAGGATGAGTTCCTGACCGTTGACACCGCCGGCCGCGTTGATATCGGCAACGGCCTGTGCGGCTCCCGCAAGCATTTGTTCGCCAAAGGCGCCGAACTGCCCGTCCATGGGTCCGGCAACAGCGATATGAATGTCGGCCATGGCAGGAGCAGAAGAAACACAGGCAGCCAATAGGCCCAGGCTGGCTGCAAGTTTGTGAATGATCATACGCCACTCCGGCAATCGGTTGTCTGTCTCCTATCCCTAGCGCGTGCAGGAACCGAGCTCAATCCGCCGCCCTACAAATTGCTGGTGCTGGTCCCGGCAGGCACCATAAACCATCTTGAAACATGGCTGACGGCTTGACCGGCCGAAGGCCTAGGCAGTACCTCATGGCGCGCTTAAACTTCCGCGGTACACGATCGATCTATTTGATTCCCGCGCCGCGCGCCCAAGGAGCTGAATGAATGTCCTCTTCCCCGCCGGATCCGAAAGAACAGGACAGGCTGCCGCTGGACACCACGAGCTTTCGCGAGGCCATGAGCCGCATTGCCGCCGCGGTTCATGTTGTGACCACCGACGGACCGGCCGGACGCATGGGCGCAACCGTCTCCGCCGCCTGTTCGGTCAGCGACAACCCGCCCAGCATTCTCATTTGCCTCAATCGTGAAATCCGCATTCACGACGCGGTTCTCGAAAACCGCTGTTTTTGCCTCAACACCCTGAGCGACGATCACGAGGCAATTTCCGATTCCTTCGCCGGACGCGACAAGCTGGAGATGCCCGACCGGTTCGCCAAGGGTCAGTGGACGGAACTCGCCACCGGCTGCCCTGCCCTCGACAGCGCGCGGCTCAGCGTCGATTGCGAAGTTCACACGGTCATGGAGATGGGCACGCATTCCATCATCGTCGGCACCGTTGCCGATCTGCGCATGACCGATCCGGGCAAATCCCTGCTTTACGTCAGGCGCGGCTACAAAAGCCTCGACACCTGAGCGCCGCGCGCGCAGACTTTCCCCTCTCCGCATCGTTTCACGGGACCCCTTCATGATCGGCCAACGCAATCTGATTACCGATGTCCCCGGCCTGAAGGTCGGCAATGCATCCGATCAGGACCTGAAATCCGGTGCGACCGTGCTGGTTCCCGATGAAGCGGCCGTGACGTCCGTTGCCATTCACGGCGGTGCTCCGGGAACCCGTGAAATCGCTCTGCTCGAGCCCGAGCAGACCGTCGACCGGATTGACGCGATTGTCCTGGCGGGCGGTTCGGCCTTTGGTTTGGACGCCGGCGCCGGAGTCCAGGGACGCCTTGCCGAACTGGGTTACGGTTTCCAGGTTGGTCCGGTCCGCGTCCCGATCGTGCCGACCGCCATCCTGTTCGATCTTCTGAACGGCGGTGACAAGAGCTGGGGTCAGGCGGCGCCCTATCGCGATCTCGGACGATCGGCGCTGGACGCCATCGGCCACGATTTTGCGCTCGGCTCGGTCGGTGCCGGAACGGGGGCGACGACCGCCAACCTGAAGGGCGGGCTCGGCTCCGCCTCGCAGGTCCTGGACAACGGCATAACGGTCGGCGCCATCGTCGCCGTCAACGCCCTCGGGCGGGCCACGGTCGGCGACACCGCGCATTTCTGGGCCGCCCCGTTCGAGGTCGGAACGGAATTCGGAGGCCGCGGCCCGGCACATCCACTGCCGGCCGACTGCACCACGGTGCGTACCAAGCTGGACGGGTTGAAAGCGGGCGCAAATACCACGATTGCCGCCGTTGCGACCGATGCGGTGCTGACCAAGGGAGAAGCCAAGCGCCTTGCCGTCATGGCCCATGATGGTCTTGCCCGGGCACTTTGGCCGGCGCACACACCGCTGGACGGAGACCTGGTCTTTGCCCTGTCGACAGGCCAGCGTGCGCTTGAAAACGGACTGGAAGACATGGTCCAGCTCGGCGCCTCGGCCGCCTCCTGCCTTGCACGGGCGATCGCCAGGGGAATCTATCACGCGACTCCGGCGGCCGAAGACCCGTTGCCGACCTGGCAGCAGCGCTTCGGAAGCTGACGGGCAGTCCTCGCACGGCGCGTTCGACCGGACCTTCACCTTGTGTGGCAGCCGCCTCCCCGGAAGACCGCCCCAAACCATCCGATGCGTTCCTTCGGGCGGAAGCGGCTGAAGGTCCGGCCCCACCAAACCGCAGGCCGGTTTTCTGTTCAGACTTGATCCCCGCCGGTTACGCGTTTTTACTGCGGCAGCAGTCACAGCCCGCGAGACAGAAAATGCAGCCGCGCCGCAGAGCAATATCCGTCCACGCCGTTCACCTCGCCTTCTTGCTTCTCGCCGCGGGGATCCTCGTTGCAAGCGGCGCAACTGTAAAGGCCATGGGCACCGGGCTGGAAAAAGTCCTGGAAGACAAGCTGCGTGATCCCTTTGACGGCGATTTCGACGCCTTGATCAAACGGGGCTATATCCGGGTCCTGATCCCGTTCTCGAAAACCGGCTATTTCATCGACAAGGGTGTGCAGCGTGGCAGCGCCGTCGATCTGATGACGGAGTTCGACAAGCATCTGCACAAGCTGCATGGAAAAAAGGTCCGCGATGCCAAGCTTGTCCTGATCCCCACCCCCCGGCACCGCCTGTTCAGCGATCTGTCGCAAGGACGCGGCGATATCGCTCTCGGCAACCTGACCATCACCAGGGACCGCCAGGACCTCGTGTCCTTTTCCGCTCCGTTGCTGACGCAGGTTCACGAAGTTCCCGTTACCTCCGACACGGTCGACACGATATCCTCTCCGCAGGCGCTGTCGGGAAAAAGCATCACCGTGCGCAAGTCGGCCTCCTATTTTCAAAGCCTCAAGTCCCTGAACGAAACACTGAAAAAGGCCGGCAAGGCACCCGTTGAAATTGTCCCGGCCGACGAACAGCTGGAAGACGACGATCTGCTGGAAATGGTATCGGCGGGAGCCGTCGAGACCGTCATTGTCGACCGGCACAAGGCAGACTTGTGGCTGCAGGTGCTGGACGGGCTGAAAATCCACCCCGATGCAGCGGTTCGTACGGACGGTGAAATCGCGATCGCCGTGCGCAAGGCCGCGCCGAAACTCCTTGAGCAGGTCAACGGTTTTGCGGCCACGGTCAAAAAAGGCACACTGTTGGGCAATATCCTGTTCAAGCGGTACCTGAAGGAAGCCACCTACCTGAAGGACATGCGCAAGAAGGACTACCAGAGCGCGCTTGCCCACTTTCGCGGGATCTTCCAGAAATACGGCACAGAATACGGCGTCGACTGGCTGCTGATCGCCGCCCAGAGTTTCCAGGAATCACGGTTTGATCCGAAGGCGCGCAGCAATGCGGGTGCCGTCGGACTGATGCAGATCAAGCCTGCAACCGCCGCCGGCAGCCCGATCAATATCGACGGGATCGATGCGGACGCGGACAAGAATGTCCATGCCGGCGTCAAGTACCTGCGTTTTCTGGCAGACCACTATTTTCCGGGATTGAAAACCAAGGAAGCCAATCAGGCGTTTTTCGCCCTGGCCGCCTACAACGCCGGGCCCAGCCGCTTCGAACGGCTGCGCGAGAAAGCCCGCAAACACGGATATGATCCGGACAAATGGTTCGGCAACGTGGAATGGATTGTTGCCTCCGAGATCGGCCGGCAGCCGGTCGACTACGTCGGCAACATCTATCAGTATTATCTTGTCTTTTCGAACGAGCACAAACACCGGCAGGCCGTTGCCGACGGGGCGGCGGCAGGGAAATAGTATTTATGCGGGATCACGCGCGCGCTCCGAGACCAGCCGCACGGGCAAGCATCTTTGTCCGTCCGTTGTCGTCCGATCCGCGAATGGGCGAGAACATGTGATAGCCCTTCGGTTTCAGGCCGCAAAAGTCGAGGATCTGCTTCTCGGTCTGCTTTCTGACGCCTGAACCGTATATCCAGCGGAAATACCAGCCGGGCGTATCGGAAGTCACGAGAACCTCCGCCGTGCGCCCCTTGAGCAGCTTCTCCGGCAGGGGTTTGCCGCTGACATACTTGAATGCGGCCCCGGGCAACAGAATCCTGTCGAAAAGGCCTTTCAGCTTGGCCGGCATGCCCCCCCACCACAACGGATGCGCCACGACGAAATGCTGGCACCATCCGATATCCTCCCAGATCGCTTCAAGATCCGGTTCCAGCGGTTTGGCATCCCTGAAACTCGAGACGCCGAAATCGGGATCGAATGCCATGGCCGACAGGTGCCGGAGCCTGACATCGTGCCCTTTATCCGTTGCCTGGCCTGCGTAAGCCTTGGCGAGGGCACCGCAGAACGCGCCATCGGCTGGATGTCCGTCCAGGACAAGTATGCGTGTCATATCACTTCCCATGTCTGTTAGTGGTCACGGCAATTCAAAAAATTGACCGCGGTCAGTTTTTGACAGCGTTATACAGATGCGTCAAGATATTTTTTGACCACGGTCAATTTTAATGAGGTTTCATGACACGCAAACCACAGCAACGCAGCATTGCCACGCGCGCACGATTGCTGGCGGCAGCCCGTGATCTCAGTCAGAAGCATGGCTTGGAACTGGTCACCGCCGACGCGATTGCCAAAGAGGCCGGCGTGGCCAAGGGCACGGTGTTTGCGCATTTTGGCGACATGGACGGGCTGTTGTCCCACGTTCTGCTCGACCGGCTGAACGCCCTGCGCGCGACAGCCGCGGTGGATACAGGCCAGGCCGAACACATCGCCGATCCGGTCGGCCTGGTCACCCGGCGCATGATGGCCCTTGTGTCCGTGATCACCGACAGTCCGACAATCCTGCGGTTGTTCCTGGACAACATCGGCGTCACCAAACCGAATTGTGCCGAAGAGTTCGTCGCCACGCTTGACGGACTGGACGCGGACCTGGCGGATTTCCTCACGGTCTGGCAGCAATCACCGACGCTGCAGCCTCGCCTGCGCCGGGACAGGCAGCCGGCAGAACTGGTCGACGGGCTGATTGCCTTCATGATCCATGGAGCCATTCTGCTGAAAAGCCACCAATTGACGGACCCCAAGTCCCTGGAGGCGCGCCTGCGCCGGCATGTGGAAGCCTTCCTGATTTCGGACGGCTGACATCCTCCGGGCCCAGCCGGCCGGTCAGGGCCTTGTCACTCCAGCCTAGTCGGGACTCTCGCCCGGCCAGGAGACCACGTGGTGCTCGTAGTCTTCCAGGGCCATCCCGTCCTCCGGCACCGTTCGGCCGCGGACCGATATGCCGGCCTGATGGACCGTTTCCGGATCCCCTGAAACCAGCGGATGCCACCAGTAAAGGTCCCGGTTCTCCGACACGAGGCGGTAGGCGCAAGTGGGCGGAAGCCAGGAAAGTGTTCTGACCTCTTTCGGCGTCAACTGAATGCAATCGGGCACGGTTTTTGCGCGATTGGCATAGTCCCGGCAGCGGCAGCTGTCGCCATCCAGAAGCGTGCAGGCGACATCGGTCCACACGATCTCGCCCGTGTCCCAGTCTTCCAGCTTGTTCAGGCAGCACCGGGCACAGCCGTCGCACAGCGATTCCCATTCCGCACCGCTCATGTCGTCCAGCGTCTTCGTCTTCCAGAAAGGAAGCGCCTCCGCATTGTCGTTTGCGCTCATCGGTAATTGGTGCCTTTTGGGTGCCGCGTCTGACCGGCGCCTAGCATGCCGGGTCTGCCGCGACAAGTTGCAGGTGTTGAATAGTGTTTGAAAAGAAGGCTTTTTCCGGGAAATATCGCTAAACTGGAATCACATGGTCCGGAAGATTGACCGGTTTTCCTTGATTGGAAAAACCGCTAATTTGGACCAGCCCCAATCGACCCGGAGACACTGTTCGCGTGACGGACAACCCGCATCCACAAGACACCGGCCCTTCCGAGGCTCCGGCCGCAGAGCCTCCGGTCAAGCGGCACAGGATTCGCCGGTTCTTCCTCGGGATCGATGCCTTTGTCGACACCGCGCTGTGGAGGATGGGGGCCGCGCTTCGCCGCGTGTTCGAGGGATATGACGCGTTCTTGCGGCGGTTCCGCGCCAAGGGGATCTGGCGCTTTCTGGCCGAAGTCTCTTCCGAGGGGCTGACCTATGGCCTGGCGGGTTTCATCGTCGTGCTGGCGTTTGCGCAACCGGCCTTCGAGGCCACGCGCTATGCCGACTGGAAGACCACCGACGACTTCGCCGTGACCTTCCTCGACCGCTTCGGCAAGGAAATCGGCCGCCGTGGCATTGTCCTCAATGACAGCGTGCCGCTGGAGGAAATTCCCGATTCGATGATCAAGGCAACGCTGGCAACGGAAGACCGGCGCTTCTTCAGCCACTTCGGCATCGATTTTTTCGGCACCTTCCGTGCCATGGTGGAAAATGCCCGCGCAGGCGGCGTGGTCCAGGGCGGATCGACCCTGACCCAGCAGCTCGCCAAGAACCTCTTCCTCACCAATGAGCGCAGCCTCAGCCGCAAGATCAAGGAGGCCTATCTGGCGCTCTGGCTGGAAGCCAACCTGACGAAGCAGGAAATCCTGAAACTCTATCTGGACCGCGCCTATATGGGCGGCGGCGTCTTCGGCGTGACCGCCGCCTCGGAGTTCTATTTCAACAAGAACGTGCGCGAACTGACCCTGTCCGAAAGCGCCATGCTGGCCGGCCTGTTCAAGGCTCCGGGCAAATATGCGCCGCATATCAACCTGCCTGCGGCGCGAGCCCGTGCCAACGAGGTGCTGACCAACATGGTCCAGGCACGCCTGCTGACCGAGGGCCAGGTGATCGGCGCCCGCCGCAATCCCGCGTTGGCGGTTGACCGCTCGCAGGAGCAGCTTCCGGAATATTTCCTCGACTGGGCACTCGACGAGGTGAAGAAACTCGCGCGGCGCAACCCCGCGCTGTCCCGGGACCGCATCGTCACCGTGCGCACCACGCTCGACCCTGCCTTGCAGCGGCAGGCGGATCTTGCCGTTGAAACGATCCTCAGGGAAAACGGCAAGCTGCGCGATGCCAGCGAAGCCGCGCTGGTCTCCATGATTCCCGACGGCGCCGTGGTCGCAATGGTCGGTGGCCGATCCTACGGCGAGAGCCAGTTCAACCGGGCCGTGAATGCCCTGCGCCAGCCGGGCTCTTCCTTCAAACCCTTTGTCTACATGACGGCCTTCATGAACGGATACGAGCCCGAGAGCATCGTTTCGGACAGGCCTGTGTGGATCGGGAACTGGTCGCCGAAGAACTACAACAGGAGTTACCGCGGCCCGGTCACGCTGAGACTTGCGCTGACCAAA
This sequence comes from Roseibium sp. Sym1, assembly GCF_027359675.1. Taxonomy (NCBI): domain Bacteria; kingdom Pseudomonadati; phylum Pseudomonadota; class Alphaproteobacteria; order Hyphomicrobiales; family Stappiaceae; genus Roseibium; species Roseibium sp. Sym1. The sequence goes on along the minus strand of NZ_CP114786.1, from coordinate 4,368,909 downwards.
TCGATCAACACGATCCCGGTGCGCCTGTCGCTGGATTTCGGCCGCGAGAAGATCATCGAGACCGCCTATGCCATGGGCCTCACCCACGAGCTGGAAAATTCGATTTCCCTGCCGATCGGCTCGTCGGAGGTTTCCGTCATCGACATGGCCTCGTCCTATTCCACTTTCGCCAATGGCGGCTTCAAGGCCCCCGCCTATGCCATCCTTGAAGTCAAGAACAGCAACGGCAAGGTGCTCTACCAGCGCGACCGCGATGAACCTGCACCGGTGCGTGTGCTGCCGGAGGACAAGGTCCACCAGATGAATGATATCCTGGTCAACGTGGTCGAGGCCGGAACGGCCCGCAGGGCGCGGATCGATGGCGTTGTCGCTGCCGGCAAGACCGGCACCACCAATGCCTACCGCGACGCCTGGTTCGTTGGCTATACCGGCAATTTCGCGACTGCCGTCTGGTTCGGCAATGACGATTTCTCATCGACGCGGCGGGTCACGGGTGGCAGTTTGCCCGCCATGACCTGGCAAAAATACAACGAGTTTGCGCACAACGGCATCGAACTCGCGCGCATGCCGGGTGTCGACGCGGAGAACCTGCCACGCCTGGCACGTACGGCCCCGTCCCGGCAGACCGACAAGGAAACGGAAACGGCACAGCCGCGCGTCCTGAAACGGCGCACCCAGGACCTCCTGCTCCGAATCGGCCAGGACCTGCGACAGCTGCTGGGACGGCAAAGCGCCCGCGCGCCGGTCCCGGCCGACACCAACGCCGTGGCGGTGCAATGAGCGAAACATCCTTGCGCTCCATCCATGGCGAGACGAACTGGCTCGACACCGATCTGCCGCGGGCAATCCGGCCTTACCGCAGCCATCCCCTGCGCACGCTGGCCACCGTCACGCTGGTGGTGCTGCTGGCAGCTCTTCTGGGTATCAGCTCCGCCTATCTCATCATCGAGCGCGAGGAACCGCTCAATGCGGTGACCATTGGACCCTGGCATGCCTATCCCAAGGCGGGCACGGCCGAAGCCGATCCTTATTCCGTGGCGATCTATACCCGTGGCGCGGTCATTCCACTGGCTTCCGGCGAAGGCCTCGCCCTGGTCGCCCGCAAGGACAGCGCCGGCCACCAGCTGGATCCGACCTGCATCTACCGGATCGCGGGCCAGACCCCGTCCGCGCGGCTGTGGACACTGACCGCGGTCGACGGTCATGGACGGCTCGTCGACACCCTGCCCGGCCGGGTCAACCTTGCAAGCGACACGCTGTTGCGCGCGCCGGACGGAACCTTCGAAATCAGCGCGGCGCGCCGACCACACTCGGGCAACTGGCTGCCGCTGGCTGCCAATGCCAAGGCCGGCGACGGCCTGCGTTTTGTTCTGAGGCTGTATGACGCTCCGGTCACGACCGGCGCCGCTCTGGACGGTGTCAGCATGCCGGTGATCGACAGGCAGGGCTGCCCATGACGCTGTCGCCACGCTTTTCCATGACGGTCGGCCTGCTGGCAACACTGTGCCTGGCGGCGATCATCCACATCCTGGTCGTGCTCGCGATCCCGAAAAACATTCAGCACAGTGCCTATGACAATGTCGCCAGCCACGGGCCCGACCGGCAGTTCAACCTTCTGCCGGATGTCCGTCCTGGTGCGGAGGCGCTTCCCGACCTCGACCCTGCCATGAAACATGCCGCCTGCCGCTTTCAGCTTGCGGACGGACCGGTCCTCTTCGATGCCAGCATACCGGTTCCGTTTTGGTCCATTGGCCTGTTCAACGCGGCCGGCGAGGCCGTCTACAGCCTCAACAACCGCACCGCCGGCGCGGAACGCCTGTCCATGCTGGTCCTGACAACGCAACAGCTGTCCATCCTGCGTGAAAATCCGCCGGAGAACCTGGAAGACCTGATCGTGATCGAAACGGAAGCGCCGATCAGCGGTTTTGCACTCCTCAGGGCCTATGTGCCGCACGCCTCCCGTGCCGGCACTGTCGATCAGGCACTCAAGTCGGCCAGCTGCGGCGGTATCTGAGAGCGATTGGCCGATGAAACGGCCTGGCCGCAAGCTCCGAGCCATGGACAGGCCATGCGGGATCGCCGGCAGTGCCTCGCCTGTACTGTCGCGTTCCCGAACCAGGGTGTCACCCTGTCGGTTCCACGGAGCGCGACATGCCGTTGCCTCCCCCTTCAGGCACCGGGTCTGCCGTTGTGGACAGAACGCGCTGCATGGTCCTGAACGCCACTTTGCAATGGCACGGATGAGGTCTTTCCCTGTAGCGTGGATCTCGAGAATCTGGAGTTCAAGAACCGGGGGCCGGGGCTACGGATTACCGACTTTACGCCGCAGGCGCGGTATTGCACTTCATACCCTTTGTACTGGGCTTTGGAGCCGGCCGGATTGATACCGGTCTGTACTCGGGAAGAAATCATCTCGGCCGGTTGTCCCAGGCCTTCGCCCTGCTGGTGTTTCTGTGGATCGGGTTTGCGCTGGTAATTCCCCAAAGCTTTTTCACGGTCGTCTACGAGGTCCTGCTGATTATTGAAATGCTGTCTTTCGGCGTGTTTTATGCCTGTTTCGCAGCGATACTCTATTTCGCGGGACGCGCGTCAGGACGTGATTATGTCTGAGAACACGGGACGCGCCCCGCAAACGGGCCACCAAATGCGCCAGGCTGCCTGACGACGGGGACCGTGGTCCCTATTTCTGGACGGGTTCCCGCTCCAGGCCCCAGCCCTTGTAAATTCGCGAGCGCCGCACGGGTTTGTCATCGCCGTAGCGCTTGTCCGGGTCACAGCCGGCTTCGGCGATGCGCACCTGGCCTTCCAGTTCGCGAATGGCGTTGTTGACCTTCCAGACCCTGTCCCTGGTCGGAGTTTCGATCTCAAGACCGTCCAGCGCCTTCTTGTAGGCGATGATGCGGTAGCGCAAGGCTTGTCCCACCCATTTGATCATCACCCGGTTTTCCCAGACACGCGCCTTGGCGCCGTCATAAGTCTCTTCAGTCGTCACCGGCTTGTTCTGCAGGATGCGCAGGCGCTCGTCGTCAGCTTTCTTGACGCGAAGGGCGACCTCGCAGAAGGGCATGACCAGTTCCGCGTCACCGGACGCGTCGGCTGCGATCTTGTCGTATCGTGCGTCCGAGGACTGGAACTTGTCCGAGCGCAGGTAGATCAGGTAGAGATCCGGCGGCACCCTGCCCTCGACCTCGGGCAGAACCCGCGTGCGCGACAATTCAACCATGGTGCCGCCGATCCAGTCCTTGGTCCAAGGCGGACGGATCAGCGTCCAGCCGCGGTTGCGCATCAGTTTTTCGTCGTTGGTGTAGTTGAATTTGGAGACCGGGTCTCCTCGCAGCCGCGCGGCTTCGTCCCCGGCAGCCGGCATCAACTTGTCATGGATAACGGAAGGTCTCGCGCGGTCGAAATCGCCGGTCGGGCGAACGCATGCGGCCAGCCCGGCGGCAACCAGCAGGGCGCTGACGATCCTGATGCCCTGCCCCATGCCCTGCCTGCTGTCCGCTATGGACGCGGCGGTGCTTTGAACCACGTTGCCTAAGCCCATCGGGCGTGTCTCCAGACCGCTGGTCGTTTGGGTCCCCACAAGCGGCTGAGAAGGCCAGGACTGTCAGTCCTTGTCGGAGCCTACAGGTCCCGCCGCTTTTCCGATGGTCGCGATTCGTGCGGCAAGATCAAGGTCGTGACGCTCGTACCGGACGCCTGGGAAGAGGATAACTTCACCAAAACTGTCGCAACTGTCCGAGCGGCGTTGATTGGAGCGGTGACCTACGCGTGAAGTTGGCCGTTGTGCTGATGAAAAGTCCAACAAAGTGCCCATCGTCTCCTCCTTCGGTTCCGGTCTCCCCGGACGGCGTATTACCGGCGGGGAACGGTCAAACGGGCGACGCATTACTTCCTGCTTCTTCATTTAGAAGTCGTCAGGGTTAACAGCATGCTAACGCTTTTCCGGCAATTTGAACCAAATCAGTTCCACCGGTGGTCCGGACTTTTGTATTTCGTAGACGGGTCTCATGCGCCAAACCCAGCATTTCAACCAGCCTGTGCCAACCTCCTCTTCATCATCCAGAGCGCCCCGGAGCAACGGCAGCGACCGCGGCGTGCTTCTGGCCGCGAGTGAACTCTTCGTCGGCAGGACGCGTCATGATGTTGAAGAAAAAGAGATATTTCTCGAGCTGGCCCAGAACCTGCTGCCGCTGACATCCTTGCCGGACAGGCGCAGGATAGCGGCGTTGCTGGCCGGTCACCCGGAGATTCCGGACACTCTCCTTGAAATGCTGGCAGCCGACGACGACGACCTGACCGCCTATCCCGCGCTTCGTTACAGTCCAAGGCTTTCTGTGGATCTCCTTCTGCGCACCGCGAGGACCGGCCCGGACACTCTGCGAACGGCGATCGCCAACCGGCCGTCCTTACGCGATTCGGTCATCAGCGCCCTGTGCGATCATGCAGGCGCCCAGGTCATCAGGATCCTTCTTGAACGCGACGACATCATCCTCACGCAAGCTCATCAGACAAAATTGAGTTGCCGTAGTGACATCGTTGCTACTCTTGGTTTAGAATTGGCCGGTCAGGACGCATTAAACCCGGATGGACTCATGGGACAATTCCTGCACTTGCCAGATCAGCTGAAACCGAAAGCCATCGCCGCGGCAGAGATGACGAGCCTCGTCAAACAGGCACAGGCCCCCGGCATGGCCCAGGGCAGTCGCCCGTCCGGCAGCCGCCTGAAACTGCAGGACGCATTGGTGCACGAGGCGCTTCACCAGAACCGGTCCCGCTTTGCCGATCTGCTCGGCCAGGGCCTCGGCCTGCGGCAACCGACATGCGACCTGTTGCTCAGGCAGGATCAGGCCGAAGGCCTGACCATCGCCATGAAAGCGCTCGGCTTCTCCGCCTCACAGCTCACAACGGTTCTGATCCGGCTCGGCGCCGATGGCCTGACACTCGAACGTCTGCGTGCCCTGCTCCGCCTCTACCGGACCCTCAGCCATGGCGCCGCCGAAGTTCTTGTCGGACAGTGGACCCTGCATGATCAGGGAGCGCAGGCTGTTCCGGTCACCGCTCCGACGCAAAACGTCCAGTATCAGGAAAGTGTCCGGCGCGAGGCTCAAGCCACCGGCACACCGGTCCCGGACACCGCGGACGCCAGGAAAAAGGCCGGTCTCTGAGGCTCCCGCCGGCCAACGCGGCAGACGGCTCCCGTTTCAATACCGAAACAGACCTTCCCCCGGGTCCGGTGCATCGTCCTGTGCGAGGGGCAGATCCACACGGCCGTCACGGGCTTCGATCTCGACAAGCCAATAATCCGGATCCATCCGGGCTTCGCTCTTTAGGCGGGCGTCCAGCTGTTCACGATCGCATTTCTCGAAAATGCATTCGAACAGGCGCCCCTGGGGCTGGTCGGAAAACATCGCCTGGGGTGCAGGGCCGTAGAAGTCGTAACTGCCGTCCAGCCTGTCCACACAGACAAACACCGCACCGGCCTCCGGTGCGCCCTTCTTGGAAACGGCGGCAAAGCCCCCTTCACCGAAAATCCGCCGGACAAGGGCGCTGACAAAAAAATCCGTGGTAACGCGCATGCTGCCTTCCGTGTTCGCCCGCGCGCCGGCGCCGCAAGCGTGAGCCGCAGCTTTACGCCACGGCCCGCCCTCCGGCAACTATCCCGACAGCTTCCGGCCGCTGACCATTTCCAGGCGCTCGATCACCTTCGGCCCCGGTTCACCGGTCATGGGCAGGCCACGGTCGAATTCGAAGCGCCTGATGGCGGCGTTGGTGTTCGCCCCCATGAGGCCATCGGCCTTGAGCGGCCCGTACCCGAGTTCGGACAATGCCTTTTGAATTTTCATCAGTTTCGGATCGGCATCGACCCCGGCAACCGCATCGCTATCGGTGACACGGTTGCTTGTGCCTGCAAAACCCGGCTTTGCCCGTGGCACCGGCATGTGGCCCTCCGCGGGCGCGTCCCCCTGCAAGAGCACCAGGGCGAGCAGCGCTTCGCTGGCCTCGCCAGTCTCCACCTGGCCCGAGCGCCGTTCGAAGGAGCGGATCGCGCGTTCCGTTGCCGGACCGTTGAGCCCGTCCAGAGGGCCTTCATAAAGACCTATCTTGCGCAAGGAAATCTGCAGATCGAGCACGAGGGTCGAGATTTCCTGAACCTTCAGTCCCGGATTGCGCCCGTCAGGTTCGGGAACCTGCAAGGCATCGGATCTGTCCCTGGTCGCAAACAGCGGTGCCGGATGACGGCCCGGCTGCAAACCGACCGCATTGGCAACGATCAGGCAGGCAGTCAGCCCCATGACGACCGTGCCGCCGGCTGCAACCGGATTGTCGAGCGCAACATGTCCCGCTTTCGACATGAAGCTTTCCGGGTGCTTCGCCGCCTGGGTCTTTGACTTCTTCGCGTTTTTTCCCGCTTTTGCCATGCCGCCCCTATGCCGATTTTGCCAGCGGCCTGGCAGCCGGTTTGCCGGCGCCGAGGGGCAAGTGAACAACCACGCAGTCTCCCGCACCCTTCATGGAACGTACCGACAGGCTGCCGCCGGTCTGCACCAGCAGCTTGGAGGCACTGTCGAACACCAATTCGGACCCGTCGACGCACCATGGCATGCCGGACGGCCTGTTCCTGACTGTCAGCAGGCAATCGAGACCGGTGGCGGAAATTTCCGTCGATACGGTCAAGAGAGCGCCTTCCCCGCACGTTTCGATCATGTCCGCCAACAGAAAATAGAGGGCCTGGCGCACACATTTGGGCCTGGCTGCAACCATTGGCAGGTCGGCCCCCGCCGCGAGATCCAGCATCACGCCCCGTCGTGCAGCAACTGGCGCAAGCAGGTCGCGGCACTGTTCAAGGCTGGCGGTAATGTCGCTCATGCCGGGATCGCGGGCATCGAGAGGTTCCCGTTCCGTGTCAGCCGCGCTTTCGAACGCCATCCTACCGGTCGGCAACGACTCGCCCAGCGGAGACGCAGCTGAAACAGGCACAGGGTCCGTTTGGCGACCGTGATGCTTCCGGTCCGCAATTGCCTCCTCGGGCTCCGGGTCGGAAAATTCCACCAGGCTCCTCGACAGTCTTCCGGCAGGGAATTCGCCATCGGCCGGTGTCCGGGTTTCCGGCACGTCCCGGACGTCCGCACTCAAGGTGAGCAGCAAGGAGTGTTCCGGTTCCGTCGCCAGCGACCCCGCAAGTCCGGTTGGCCGCAATGTCAGAGCCAGGTCGATATAGTCGGCCTGCCCGATTTCCCCAGGCTGAGATGCGCCCACCCTAAATCGAACCGTCAGGCTTCTGGTGTCTCCGCTGTGACGGGCGCTGGACAAGCATGTCAGGTAAAGCGGCCTGTCGGCGACGTGCAATCGGGGAAACAGCCAGTCCTCGCCATCGGCGATCGGAAGGGGGCCGATCAGTTTCGTGATGGGCCCGGCCAGAATCCTGATCGCACCGTCGGCGGAAAGTTCGCAAACCACATCGGACATGCCCTGCCCAACCCTCTGCAGCGTCTCCTGCGATCGCCGCTCCACGCGCAGCGCCAGCAAACGGTCGAGCGTCAGCCTGAAACAGAGGACACCGGTATAGAGCAGAGCGCCCAGGGTCGCATAGAACGGCACGTTTGCGTCCGGCACGGCGATCTGCGTCGCCGGCAGCGGCATCAGGGCAATGCCGGCGAGCAACGCACCACACAAGAGGGTCAGCAGGACAGGCGTCCGGCGGTCGGTCGAAAAGGCCGTTTCCATCAACGGAACAAGCAGCCACACCAGCGCAAACGATCCGGTGCCGCCCGTCAGCAGGCAAATGCCGGCCACCAGACAGGCAAACAGGCCGGAAGACAGCCCGATCACCCTGTTTAACCCTCCCGAACGGGAGAGGAACAGCGCAAGCGGCCACTGGCTCACCATCCACGTCAGCACCAGAAGAACCGCGGCATGCGGCGGCCCTGCAAGCGCGAGATGCAACGGCAGGACAATCAGCGCGGCCGCGCCGCTTGCGAAGCTGCTGATCAGAAAGGACCGGTGCAACGGCGCCAAAAACGGGTCTGAAGCCGCGGCAGGATGAATCATCCCGTCGACCCGGACCACCCAATGCCTGAACATATTTCCAATGAATTTCAGAAGGTTACGCACTCTACTCTACCACACAACAGCGACAATCACCGCCGCTCGCACCCCTTGTGCGGGTATTGTCCGCCGGAGCACTTAAGGAACGATAAAGGATGAATTGGGAATGCGCTTTTTTTTCCGAAATCCTCGCGATTTCAACACGTTGCCCCGAAATCGTTCAAATTTGATTCAATTTTTCAGAAAATTCCCCTTAAATGCCTGTTTTATTTTACGAAAATTGGACTTTCCCGCTCAACCGGGCATTCTCATGTCACTGCTATGGTGCCCTCATAACAAGCGTGCCGGTGGCAAGAAGGCATGCAACGACAGAACTGACACTATGGGTAGCGACATGTTCTTTCTCCTGAGAACCGCCTTCTGGCTCACCTTGGTTCTGGTCCTGATCCCTTTGGGATTCGAACAGGACGATGAACCTTCGGTGGAAACAGTCGATCCGGTTTCTGCCTTCCTGGCCGCGCAGGCCACCGTTTCGGATCTTGGTGGGTTTTGTGGACGCAATCCGCAAGCCTGCGAGACCGGCGGCGACGCGTTGGCGGCAATCGGCAGCCGTGCCCGCGACGGCGCACGCATCGTCTACGAGTTTCTCGACACACAGATCGCCGACAATGCCGAATCCGAACCCTTGCTGACCGGATCCACCGGAACCGCCACTGCAGGTCACCCGATCCAGAAGCTGGCCGGACGCACCGACTGGCAACCGGACTTGAACACCGTCTCCCCAGTGGAGACAGATTTTGGGCCGGTGCCACGGCCCAAACCACGCTCAGGTCAGAAGACCTGAGCAGACAGGCCGTTGAAGACCCTATGACCTCCTGGGTCCGATAACGGCCGATTGCGCCCCGCTGTTGCGGTGCCATCTGTGGCACCGCAAAGACGGCTTCACTTCAGCGGTTCGTTCCGCTGCGCCGCAGATGGATAGCTGCCCATTTCATCTGCGGCGTATTTTTGTGTCCGTCGCCCGCAGATTTTCGTCCGGTTTTCACAATTCGGCCAGGCCGCGAGACGGGATCGCCGTCATCATCGTTTGCACTTGCGCCCATGCAGGCTATATGAAGGCGCAAACGACCTGCAAAGACCGGTGCCATGACAACCAGCCTGGACGAAATCCTTGAGACGTTTGATTTTCTCGACGACTGGGAAGACCGCTACAAATACCTGATCGACCTCGGCAAGGAATTGCCGGATCTCTCAGAGAACGAAAAGACCGACGCCAACAAGGTGCGCGGCTGCGTGTCTCAGGTCTGGCTGATCACCTCCGTGGACAGGAATGCCGACGGTGCGCCGGTTCTGACCTTCAAAGGCGACAGCGACGCCCTGATCGTCCAGGGCCTCGTGGCGATCGTGACCGCGCTGTTCAGCGGAAAACCGGCGCGCGAGATTCTGGAAACGGATGTCGAGGCGATCTTTTCCCAACTTGGCCTGCAGGATCACCTGACGCCGCAACGCTCCAACGGGTTGCGCTCCATGGTGGGCCGTATCCGTTCGGACGCGCAGCAGGCCCTGGAAGCCGCCTGACCGGCGCCGCTTCGCGTCCAGCGCGCGCCTCCTCCCCGACGATGAACTTAACGACGGGGTAATGCGCCGTTGGCGCAAGGTGTGCAGTTCGCGCAGTTCCGGCTTCCCGACAACAAAAAAGGGAGCTGCTCAATGAGCAGCTCCCTGTATTCCGGTACACGAAATCGCGATCCTTACTTGGACCGTTTGCGCTGCTGGCCAAGACCCATTTTCTTGGCAAGTTCGGAGCGGGCAGCGGCGTAGTTCGGCGCAACCATCGGATAGTCCGCGCCCAGGTCCCACTTTTCCCGGTACTCTTCCGGGGTCATGTTGTAATGGGTACGCAGATGGCGCTTCAGCGACTTGAACTTCTTGCCGTCTTCGAGACAGATGATGTAATCCGGCATCACGGATTTCTTGACGGGAACGGCCGGCTTCAGCGGCTCCGGCTCCGGCTCGCTGGAAGCATTGGCGGTCTTCTGCAGCGCGCCGTACACTTCGTTGATCAAGTCTGGCAGATCTGTTGACGCAACCGTGTTGTTGCTCACATAGGCCGACACGATGTCTGCGGTAAGATCAATCAGATTTGCATCAACCGGACTGTCAGTCATATTTCACCCGTTCTCTACTGAATTCAATTTATCTGCGGTGTTTACCTGCAAACTATCGGGGGCGTAGCCGGTTCTGGAAATTCCGTTACTTGCGAACCCGTAAATCAAAAACGATTCTACTTCGCAGGAAATCGTCACAGCCTTATATAACCGCACTTCAGAAACGACAACCCCGAAATTCAAATAAAAATTGCGTATACGCAATAAAAATCAAATTCTATAAATATTGACTGTATCTTGTGCACCCGCTTAGACAATGGACGGATAGTATTGCCCGGGCTCCTGACTATTCAGCCGCAGACAGGCCTCTTCCGGCCTCAGCCCTTGGGACGGACTGTTTCTGCAAGGGCATCCACCTTGGTATCGGCGCACGGGCGATAACCGGCCGCATAAGCAGCTTTCGCCAACAAATGGGCCGAAATTGGGGCAGTCAGGAGGAAGAAGACCACTCCGGCGATGGCGCGCGTGACCACGGCCAGGTCGCTGGCGTGAACCGCAAGCGCCAGCAACATGACACCGGACCCGAGCGTGCCGGCCTTCGAGGCGGCATGCATGCGCATGTAGACGTCCTTCAAACGGATGAGGCCGACCGACGCCACCAGGGCAAACGAAGCTCCCACCACCAGCATGACGCCGGTGACAATTTCAACAATCGCGGTCATTGACCTGCCTCCCGGCGTTTGATGCTCTCCTCGACCTCGTCCATGATGGACTTGTCCCCGGCCTGGCCGCGGTTGAGAACGAAGCGCGCAAAGGCGACCGTTGCCAGAAATCCGACCAGCCCGAGCGTGATGGCGATATCGATGTAGAGGTAGTAGCCCGTGGACACGCCGATGGCGGCGATGAATCCGATGCCGACGGCCACCAGCATGTCGAGGGCAACCACCCGGTCGGGCAGGCTCGGCCCCTTCACGGTCCTGAAGACGATGACAAAGAAGGAAACGGTCAGGAGACCCAGGGCGATATGGACGCTGACTTCGAGAAAGCCGGAGGCGAATGTTTCGAAGGGGCTCATCTGAACACCTCCAGGATCTTCCGCTCGAACCCGTTCTTGATGTCATCGATCGTGGCCTGCGGGTCGGGAACATCTATGCAGTGCACATAAAGTGTCTTCCTGTCTTCGGAGACATCCACCGACAGCGTGCCCGGCGTGAGCGTGATCAGGTTGGCCAGCATGGTGATCTCGAAATCCCGGTCGACGGTCAGCGGAAAGGCAATGATGCCCGGCTGCAGCTTGATCTCCCGCCGCAGCACGATCATGGCAACGCGCCAGGCGGACAGAACCAGTTCATAGACGAAAAGAAGCGCCAGACTGAACCCCTTGACGACGCGCTGGGTATAGGCCGCCGTCCCCACCTGTTCGCGGATCAGGTAAAGGCCGCCGAAGCCGAGCAGAAAACCGAAGGCCAGATTGACCTCGGAGAAACTCCCGGTGACCGCAGCCCAGGCAAGCATCAGAAGGATATTGATGAGAAAGAGACTGGTCATCCCTCGCCTCCAAAGACCGAGCGCAGATAGCCGAGCGGCTCGATGACGCCACTTGCCCCCCGCGTTGACAATTCAAGCATCCACTCCGGCTGAAGGCCGAAATAGACGACGAGCGCGGTCAGGATACCAAGCGGCAGCCAGACCGCGCCACCGGACAATTGCACCGAATTGCCGGTCGAAACCGTGACGGACTGGCCATCCGGCGTGCCTTCGGGTCCACCGCGCCAGAAGGCAAAGATCCAGACCCGCCCTATCGCGAGGGTTGTCAGGAACCCGCTGACCAGGATGGCGGCGGCCAGCCAGGGACGGCCGTCCTGAAAGGACGCGTCCACAAGAACCACCTTCGGCCAGAAGCCGGAAAAAGGCGGCAGGCCCGAAACGGCAAAGCCCAGCACAAGAAAGACACCGGCAAACGCCGCGCTCTTTTGATAGAGCCCCCCGAGTTTCCTCAGCTCGTAGGACCCGCCCATCATGTCCATGATGCCCGCGGCCATGTAGAGCGCGGTCATGACGATGATGGAATGGACCGCGTAGAAGATCGCACCGGAAACGGCCAGCGTGGAGCCGACGGCGACACCCGCAAGCATCGCTCCGATCCCTGCGATCACAAGATAGCCGAGCAGGCGGCGGACCTCGCTCTGGGCGAGAGCGCCAAGGGCACCGGTCATCAAGGTGACGATGGCGACCAGGGCGATGACGTCTGCCATGTAGTCGCGCGAGGCAGGCAGGATCAGCACCATGACCCGGATCAGCGCGTAGACACCGACCTTGGTCAGCAGGCCGGCAAACACCGCGGACACCACGATATTCGGCGTGTGATAGGAGGCCGGCAGCCAGAAATTGACCGGGAACGCTGCCGCCTTCATGGCAAAGGCCAGGAAATACAGTGCCGCCACCGTGGCCAGCGTGCCGGAGGCCGGATTGTCCAGCGCGGCCACCTTCTGGGCGAGGTCGGCCATGTTGAGCGTGCCGAAGATCCCGTAAAGCAGACCTGTCGCGATCAGGAACAGGTTGGTGCCGATCAGGTTCAGCACCCCGTATTTGACCGCCCCGTCCAGCTGGATCCGGTCGTTGCCGAGCACCAGCAGGCCGTAGGAGGAGATCAGCAGCACTTCGAACCAGACATAGAGGTTGAAGATGTCACCGGTGATGAAGGCGCCGCAGACACCGGTCATCAAGAGAAGCAGGAACGGATAGAATCCGTAGCGGCGGCCTGTGCTGCTCACCGTTGCGGCCCCGAAGATCCCCGCGCACAGCGCAACGACCGACCCGATCAGCGACAGGGTCGCACCAAGCGCATCCACCGTGAAGGCAATGCCGAAGGGCGGCAGCCAGCTGCCCATGACCATGGTGATCACACCCTGGTCGAGAACGCGGACGAGCAGTCCGAGATTGGCCAGCACCAGAAGCGCCAGGAACCCGATCCCGAGCCTGGGCTGTAGATCCGTGTTCTTGCGCAGCATGAGGCACAAGGACCCGCCCAGGATGGTGATGAGCGTCGGTGCCACCACCAGCCAGTCACCGGCCGGAACCGCGCCAATGATCATGGCCTGGGATAGATCGACGGAAACGGAAGAACCGGCCATTAAACTTAGTACCCTTGCGGCGGAGTTTGGTCGTTTTCGGGTTCGGCGATGCGCATTTCATTGACTTCGTCGGTTCCCAGCTCCTGATAGGCCCGGAAAGCGAGGACCAGCAGGAAGGCAAAGAACGAGAAGGAAATGACGATGGCGGTCAGCACCAGCGCCTGGGGCAGCGGGTTGGCCGTGGCAACTTCCGGCGTATAGAGATGTTCCGGGATGAGCGGCGGCACTTCGCGCGTCAGCCGCCCGTTCGTGAAGATGAGCATGTTCACGGCATTGCCCAGGATGGCGATGCCGAGAAGCATCCGCACCAGCTGCTTCGAAAGCATCAGGTAGACGGCGACCGTAAAGAACAGGCCGATCAGGATGACGACGCCGGTTTCCATCAGTCGGCCTCCCTTTCTTCCAGCGCGAGGGCAATCGAACCGATCGCCCCGACCACAACCAGGTAGACCCCGATATCGAAGATCAGCGGCGTGGACAGCGGGATTTCAACGCCGAACAGCTTCACGTACCACCATTGACTGGTCATGAAAGGCTGCCCCTTGAAAAACGAGACGATGCCCGCCAGCGCACCGATGAAGAGACCGAAACCGGCGATGCCCATCGGGTGAAACACGATCGCGCGGCGCACGGAGGCAACGCCGCAGGCGACACCGAAGATCGCCAGCGCCGAGGCGGCGATCAGCCCGCCGATGAAGCCTCCCCCCGGATCGTTGTGACCGCGCAGCAGCACGAAGATCGAGAACAGGACCATGAGCGCGGACAGGTAGGGCGCGATGGTGCGGAAGATGATCGTGCGCATCAGCGTGCCTCCGCCTGCTGGGCCTTGAGCGCATCCTGCTCCGAGGCCTCTGCCGTCTTGTCGGGTTTGGTACGCACGCGGATCAGTGCGAGGACACACAGGCCCGCCAGCACGACCACGGTAATTTCGCCGAGCGTATCAATGCCGCGGAAGTCCACCAGGATCACGTTGACGATATTGCGGCCGTGGGCGATGGACCTGCTGAACTCGGTGAAGAAATCCGACAGGCGGCTGTCGAAAGGCTGCTGGGTGATCGCCAGCAGGGTCAGGGACAGTCCCAGGCCGACAGCGGCCGCGACGAGCCCTGTCGCGAGGGCGGCGGACAACGGACGATGGTCGCTCGGCGACAGGTTCAGGCGCGTCATCACGAGAGCCAGAATGACGACCGACAGAGTCTCGACCATGAACTGCGTGAAGGACAGGTCCGGTGCGCCGAACATCATGAAGATCAGCGCAACCGCAAACCCCTGGATGCCGAGCGAAACAATCGCCGTCAGGCGCGTCTTGGCAACCAGCACCGCGATCAGGCCCAGAACGGCGATCAGCAGGATGCCCCATTCATAGAAACGGTATTCCGGCATTTTCGGCATCGCCGGGAAACTGTTTGTGAGATAGCCCGGCAAGAGGACCGCGAGGCCGGTGAACAGGAAGATCAAAACCATGTAGGTCTGCATCTTGCCGTTCTGCAGCACCCGGGTCACCCGGCTGGAAAGGGAGACAGTGCCGGCAACGAACTGGTCGAATCCCTTGTCGGGGCCCCAGCCGATCACCTCCAGCACGGAGGCAATGATCGCACGCAGGCGGTCGATCTGCGTGAACAGGACGATACCGAGCCCGATGGTAACCAGCGACAGGATCAGCGGAGCATTGATCTTGGTCGGCCAGAGATGAAGTTCGACCGACTTCGGCTCGCCCATCAGCGACGACAGGGTCGGGCCGACAAAAAGCTCACCGGTGGTATGGGCGATCAACGCCAGCCCGAGGCCCAGAACGGACAGGACAACAGGCCCCGCAAAAAGAAGCACCGGCCCCTCATGCGCATGTTTCGGCGTCCCCACCTTCGGCCCCAGGAAGGGCTTGATGGCAACGGCGGCGGCGATCACCAGCATCAGGGCATTGCCGACCACCGCGGTGACGGTGATCGGACCGCCCCAGAACTCCAGCCAGCCGGAGGTACCGTAATAGAGCACTTCCTTGGCGATGAACCCGATGAAGGGAGGCAGTCCGGCCATGGACAGTGCCGCCAGGCATGCGGCCGCGAAAGTGATCGGCATGGCCGAGCGCAGCCCGCCCAGCTTGGTAATATCGCGGGTACCGGCCTCGTGATCGATGGTGCCGGCGACCATGAACAGCGCCCCCTTGAACAGGGAGTGTGCCAGCAGGTAGAGCACCGCCCCTTCCAGGGCCTTCTCGTGGCTGGTGCCGGTCAGCATCACCAGGAGACCGAGTGAGGCCACGGTCGTATAGGCCAGCATCAGCTTCAGGTCGGTCTGGCGCACGGCCAGGATCGTGCCTACCAGCAGCGTCAGGCCGCCGAAGATCGGCAGGACCGTGGTCCATTCCGGCGTCCCGCCCAGCAACGGCTGCATGCGCATCAGCATGTAGACGCCGGCTTTGACCATGGTCGCCGAATGCAGATAGGCCGACACGGGTGTCGGCGCTTCCATCGCATTGGGCAGCCAGAAATGGAACGGGAACTGCGCCGACTTCGTAAAGGCGCCGCCGAGGACAAGCAGGAAGATCGGCAGGTAGAGACCCGTGTCCTTGATAATGTCCGGCGAGCCGAGCAGAACCGACATCTCGATCTCGCCCGTCGCCGCGATGATCAGGATGAAGCCCGCCAGCAGCGCAAGGCCGCCGCCCCCGGTCACCACCAGCGCCTGGAGGGCCGCCCGGCGGGACGCCGCGCGCAGATGATCGAACCCGATCAGCAGGAACGAGGTGACGGATGTCAGTTCCCAGAAGATGAACAGGGAGATCAGGTTGTTGCCGAGCACCAGTCCGAGCATCGCGCCCATGAACATGAACAGGAACGAGAAGAACCGGCCCTGCTGGGGATGGCCCTTCAGATAGCCGCCCGCATACAGGATGATGAAGGTTCCGATGCCGGAGATCAGCAGCGCGAACAGCGTCGACAGGCCATCCACATAGACCGAGAAATTCACGCCGTAACTCGGCGCCCAGGCCTTGCTGGCGACAAAGCTTTCCCCTTGCGAGACCGGTTCGACGAACCCGGTGAAATGGAGGAAAATCAGGGCCGGAACGATTGCCAGCGGCCAGGCCGCATTGTGCTTGAACCAACGGGTCAGGAACGGCGCCACAGCTGCCGCGGCAAAGGGGGCGAGCACTGCATAAAGTGTGGTGTCGTCGATCATTGCTGGCGTCATGCGGCTCTTTCGTCACAGTTCACAATGGTACGGCGGGCACCGATTTCATCGAATCAGCGCTGGTCTGCCGGATAATAGCGTTCCGGCAGGGTTATGACATGTCTTAGGCAGTTGATTTTGCCTCTTCAAGCGCGGGCCGGTCGATTTTCGGACTTTTCGCGCGGGCCCCTTAAGCAGTTTGGACAGTGCCTGAAGCCGGGTTCGCCAAAATCGGTCCACCATGACCGCCAGCGGCTGCTTTCACCGATGTATCGCAGCAAATTGTCTCCGGGTTTCGGCCTGTTCAGGCTGTTCGTGGAAACTGATCAATCCCCGATTTGCCGGTGACCGCGCTTGCCACTTGATTTCGCAGCGTGAATACCGTTCAGTTTCATATTACCATGCGTTGCAATCTGAAATCTGTGCGAGGCTGAGATGGTGCTGGAGAGCAACAGGAAATCCCCGTCGGGCCAGGGACCGCTCCACCCGTCCAGCATCGATTTCGAAACGCTTGTCAACCTGAGCGGCGAAGCCGTCGTGCTGTTGTCGCTGAAGGGGGATCTTGCTTTCCTGTCCCCGGCGGCGGAACGGCTGTTCGGCTGGGACGCCTACAAATTTGCCGACCACCTCAGCGACCTTGTCTATATCGGCGCGACGAATGCCGACGCCGAACTGCTGCACAGGATTCTTGCCGGCACCGGCGACCCGGATGCCCCCCTGCCGCATGCCGACCTGCAGCTTCGGTCCGCGCTCGGCGCACTGGTCTGGGCCGAGGTCACCGCCCACTTGCTGAGAGACCCGTCCGGCAATCCCTACGCCTTTGCCGTCTATTTCCGCAGCATTGAAAAGCGCAAGGAACTGGAAGGCTTGCTGGAGGCAGCCACGCTGACCGACCCGCTGACAGGTCTTTACAACCGGCGCGCCTTCGAGGACAGCCTGCGTCGGGAATGGGCAATTGCATTGCGCGAGAGAACCCACACGAGCCTGATCAAGGTCTCTCTCGACCGCTTCGAGGCCCTGGCCGATCACTTCGGTCCGAGCGCGGCGGAAGACTGCCTCAACAAGGTCGCCACGACCCTGAAGGAAACGGCGCGCCGGCCGGCGGACATCGCGGCCCGGACCGCAACATCGGAATTCTCGCTGCTGTTGCCGCGCACGCATGAAATGGGCGCGGAAACCATCAGCGCCTATATCCACCTCGCCATTCAGGATCTCGGCATTCCCAATCCCGAGAACACGGCGGGCAACGGCATCGTCACCGCATCGGTCGGCGCCGCCTGCGCAGTGGCGGAACAGACCGGCGTCGCCGAAAGTTCCGAAGTCATCCTGGCCGCCGCCGAGAATTGCGTTTTCCAGGCCCGGCAGGAAGGCGGCAACCGGGTCAAGACCGTGATGAATTCCCTGTCGCGATAATCCCGTCCGCCCCGGGATACCGGGTTAGGCTTTGGTGACAAATCAACGATTGGCAGCGCCGCCCGAAAGTGCGCTGCACTTCCTTGCGCTTTCCGCCTGTTCGGCAACGATCCTGCCCCCAACGATGCCGGCCGTGAATTTGTCACTTCAGCCAAGTCATTTCATTTGAAATTGCTTTGACGCACACGTTATCGGGAGGATCTTGCCGCCATTCCGCTCCTTGCCTATGTCTTACGAAAAGAGCAATAAAGGAATGTGCAGATGAGCAACGACACCGCGCAAAAGACAGGTTGGGTACCGCAAGTGAAAAAGACCACCGCTGAGTGGATGGAACAGCTGACACCGGAGCAGTTTTACGTAACCCGCCAATCCGGAACGGAAAGGCCGTTCACGGGCCCCTACTGGGACAATTCGCTGATCGGCCGCTATGACTGCGTGTGCTGCGCCGCGCCGCTGTTCATGTCGGACACGAAATTCGACTCCGGCTGCGGCTGGCCGAGTTTCTTTGAAAGCATCCACCCGGAGGCCATTCGTGAACTGGATGACCATTCCCATGGCATGATGCGCACCGAAATCCGCTGCAACAGCTGCGACGCCCATCTGGGGCATGTCTTTCCCGACGGCCCGAAGCCGACCGGGCAGCGTTATTGCATGAACGGCCACGCCATGAATTTTGTTCATGGCGGACGCAAACCGGCGGACAAGAAATGACCGTTGAAACGAGCATCGATTACTGAGAGGGGCCGGAGCGTGGACGGCCCGTTGACGCTCCCGGCCCCATACACCAAGCAAAAACACCTCGGCGCCCAAGACTTTTAGACTTCAGTTACGAACCCTTGGCATAATTCGCGATAGTACTAAATGGCGATCCGGGGGGAAGCACTTGTCTTTATTACAGAGGCTCTTGAATACGGACATTCGTGCCCTGGCACTTGGCATCGGTCTTTTTTGCGGCGCAACCCTGCAGGCGGAAGCCGCGAAACTCACGGCCTTCACCGGCTACCTGCCACCCCTCTCCATCAACGAAAGCCACAAGGGCATCGCGGTGGAGCTGATGGAACTGGTCGCCGAAGAAGCCGGCCTGGAAATCGACATCCATTTCGCGCCCTGGAAACGTGCCCAGCTTCTTGCGGAAAACACCCCCGGCTCCCTGCTGTTCACCGCCGCCTATTCCAAGGCCCGCAGCAAGAAGTTTCAGTATATCGCTCCGCTCGTCTACACGGAGAGTGCCTTCGTGACCCTCGACCAGCCGCTGGACACGTTCGAGAAGGCAATTGCGACAGGCAAGGTCATCGGTGTGCATCTCGGCAGCCAGCGCAGCCGGATCCTGCATCGTTTCGGGGTCCGGAATGTCGAGGAGATCACCTCCGCCGAGCAGATGAGCACAATGCTGCGCACCGGCCGGATCGACGCCTGGTACACGATGTCGATCCGGGCAAGCTACGTTTACCGGCAACAGGGATTCGATCCGGGGGAACTCGTGATCGGCGCGCCGGTCACCCACGGCACCCAGTGGCTTGCCGCCAACAAGGACCTCGATCCCGAGATCCGGGCCCGACTGGCTGCAGCCGTGTCCAGGGTCTGGCGCGATCCGCGCTACTGGCAGATCGTCGACCAGTATTCACGATAAAGGCTGCGTCACGCCGCTCCGACAAACAGCGCCCAGGCCATCAGCACGTTGCCGAACAGGGCGACGGTATAGGCAATCGACCGGGGTCCGGGAATTCCGCTCAGATAGAAAGGCACATAGGCGAGCCGCCCGAAGAAGAAGACCTGCGCACCGGTCACCGCGAGCGCCATGTCGGTTCCCGGAACGACAAAGGCAAGCACCGCGGGCACCAGAAAAAAGGGCAGGTTTTCCTTCATGTTGACGAGTGCCTTGTCCGCCCGGCCGGCATATCTGCCCTTTTCAGGCAGGACGTCTCGTCCGCCGGCGTGTTGCCACAGGCTCTCGGACGGCAGATACAGCGCGGCGCTCAGATAGATCTGTGCCAGGTAGAGAACAAGTACGGCCAGGATCCACGTCGTCATCGGTTGCTCCAGTCTTCGTGTGTTGCGCGAGATCGAAGCGGAGCCTAAGACTTTCCGGAGCCCCGGCAATTCCCTTGCGGGGAATAAGGAAGAGAGCCCGCATGAGTGAGCAGCGTCCCGCCTTCGGCATGACCCTGAAAGCGCTGCGTCACGAGCGCGGGCTGTCCCAGGCCGATCTGGCCGCGAAACTAGGCTCCACGCAGCGCCATGTCTCCTTCCTCGAGACAGGCCGGGCCTCGCCCAGCCGCTACATGATCCAGCGGATCGAACGTGAACTCGCCCTTCCGGTCGGCCGCAGCCAGGTGCTTTACGAGACGGCCGGCTTTGCCAGTCCCTACAAGTGCCGCGCTGAGGATTCACCCGACGTTGTCGAGGCGCTCGATCTCATCGAAAAGCGGTTGCTCGCCCATTGGCCGTTTCCGGCCTACGTCCTCGACAAACGCTGGACCATCCTGCGTCAGAATGCGCCCGGAAAACTGTTTCTGTCCGGATTCACGGACACGGGCAACCAGCCCCCGAACCTGTTCCGGATCTTCCTCTCATCCGCCTTCCGGGAACGTATCCTGAACTGGCGGGAAGCCGCCCCGATCTTTGCCGCCCGGCTCTATCGGGAAGCCGCAGAGGATCCTGAACTGGCGGATCTGTTGGAAGAGGCGCGGGCTGGAGGCCTGCTCGACGGTCTCGAAGAGACCTTTCGCGAAGACGTCCCCGTTTTCGTCCCCGTTGAGGTGATGGCACCTGACGGCAGCCGGTTGCGGATCACATCCCTGCTCGGCCAGCTGGCCTCCGTCCAGGATGCGGTGATCGAGGGCATGACCATTGAACTGATGGTGCCGATGGACGAAAGCTCGGAAACCTGCCTGCTCGCGGCGGGCGCCCTTTCACAGCTCAACGCCGCGGAATAGGCCGGTTCAGGCCACCGGCGCGGTGGTCTCGGGCGCCCTTTCCCTCTGCACGGCAAGGATCCGGCCGATATTGACCTCGATCCAGTCGGCGAAGTCACGCACCTTGACCGCCACTTCCCGGCCGATCGGTGTCAGGCTGTAGTCGACATGGGGCGGCACTACGGGATGTGAATGGCGGTTGACGAAACCGTCCGCCTCAAGCGTCTGCAGCGTCTGCGCCAGCATCTTCTCACTGACCCCGCCAACCTTGCGCCGGAGCTCGGAAAAGCGGTGTTCGCGTTCCAGAAGCGCAATCAGCACCAGGACACCCCAGCGGCTGGTCAGGTGTTTCAGCACCTCCCGTGACGGACAGTTGCGGTTGAAGAGCTCCCCCCGGCGCACGATCTCGGACAACGGCTTGCTGCTGTCCGGTGCAGATCCGGGCGATGTTTCGGGGGCGTCCGCCATCAAGTTTTCCTGCCTTGTGCCTGCGAGATCGAAAAATCTCAAAACTAACCTTTTTGTACGTACTAACAAAAAGTAAGCACCTCGTCTACATGGCAATTGTCGCATCGAAAACCGAACACCAGCCCAAGGAGAAACACGATGATCGCAGTCACGGGGGCCAACGGCCAGCTGGGCCGACTTGTCCTGAAACACCTGGTAAAACAGACCTCCCAACCAGTCCGTGCCCTTGTCCGTTCACCGGAAAAGGCACAGGACCTTGCCTCTGCCCGGGTCTCGGTCGTCAAGGGGGACTATGACGATCCGGCAAGCCTGTCCACCGCCCTTCAAGGTGTCGACCGGCTGCTGATGATTTCCGGATCCGAAGTCGGCAAGCGCGTACCGCAGCATGCGGCGGTCATCGAGGCGGCAAAGGCAGCCGGGGTCCGCTTCATTGCCTATACCAGTCTTCTGAACGTGCCGAAGTCGAGCCTGATCCTTGCCCAGGAACATGTAGCCACCGAAACGCTGCTGGCGGAAAGCGGCATTGCCCATGCGGTGCTGCGCAACGGCTGGTACGTGGAGAATTTCGCCGGAACGGTCGCAGCGGCCCTTGCCCATGGCGCTGTCGTCGGCGCTGCTGGAGACGGAAGGTTCTCCGCGGCCGGACGCGAAGATTATGCCGAAGCCGCGGCCCGGGTGATCGCGGGAGACGACCTGTCCACGCGCGCTCTCGAACTGGGCGGGCGACCGGCCTTCACCCTTGCGGACCTGGCCGTGGAAATCTCCCGCCAGAGCGGACGGGAGATCCCGTTCACCAATCTGCCCGAGGAAACTTATGCCGGGATCCTGGTCCAGGCCGGCCTTCCGGACGGCTTTGCAAAGGCGCTTGCCGATGCGGACAGGGGCGCGGCTGCCGGTGAACTTGAAACGGTTTCCACCGCCCTGGAGGACCTGACCGGGCATCCGACGCGGACCTTGCGCGACTTCGTGACGGAAGTCCTGGCCCAGCAGGGCGAACAGGCCTGATCGGACTTGCATCACACCGGAAGTCCTCCGGGACTTCCGGTCCATTCATTTCAAAAACTGTTCATTGGCTTCAAGGATATTTGTTGGTTCCGGCTTGCCGGACCTGATAGGCAGGAACGGAATATTTCCGGAAAGCCGATGATGACTGTTGCCACCGCGCCCGATCCTTACGTCCAGGACGGCCCCTATGCCT
Organism: Roseibium sp. Sym1; assembly: GCF_027359675.1. Lineage (NCBI taxonomy): Bacteria > Pseudomonadati > Pseudomonadota > Alphaproteobacteria > Hyphomicrobiales > Stappiaceae > Roseibium > Roseibium sp. Sym1. The sequence goes on along the minus strand of NZ_CP114786.1, from coordinate 4,346,456 downwards.
GGTTCCGCCTGGCGATCTCGATCCTGCTGAGCACGCTTGGCGGGGCGGGCATGTGGGCGGTTGTCGTGGTGCTGCCGGCTGTCCAGTCGGATTTCGGCATCGACCGGGCCGACGCGTCCCTGCCCTACACGGCGACCATGCTCGGTTTTGCCGCCGGCAACTACCTGCTCGGCCGGGTCGTCGACCGCTTCGGCATCGTGCCGCCAGTGATCGGCTCCGCCATTGCACTCGGCGCCGGCTTTTCACTCGCGGCCATGGCGCGGGATATCTGGCTGTTCTCCCTGGCCCAGGGCGTTCTGGTCGGCCTTGGCACGGCGGCGACCTTCGGGCCGCTGATCGCCGACGTCTCTCACTGGTTCGTCAAGCGCCGCGGCCTTGCCGTTGCCTGTGCCGCCTGCGGCAACTACCTGGCCGGCGTGCTCTGGCCGACCTTCATCCAGTGGAGCCTTGCAACAACCGACTGGCGCGAGACCTACCTGATGATCGGGGTGATCTGCCTCGTGACCATGGTGCCGCTCGCCCTGATCCTGCGCCGCCCGCCTCCGGAAACCGCCTTTGCCGCCGCGCCCGGCGCCCGGTCCTTCGGTGATCAGACCACCGGGCTTCGGCCGGGAAGCCTACAATGGCTCCTGGTGCTGGCCGGTATCGGCTGCTGTGTGGCCATGTCGATGCCGCAGGTCCATATCGTTGCCTATTGCGTCGACCTCGGTTTCGGCGTCGCGCCCGGCGCGGACATGCTTGCCCTGATGACGGGAGCCGGCGTGATCAGCCGCCTCGCCTCGGGCTTCGTCGCCGACAAGATCGGCGGCGTGAAGACCCTCCTGATCGGCTCGGTCCTGCAATGTGCCGCGCTGTTTCTCTATATCCCGTTCAACGGCCTGGCCTCGCTCTACCTGGTCTCGCTGATCTTCGGCCTCTCCCAGGGCGGCATCGTGCCGAGCTACGCGGTGATCGTGCGCGAATACCTGCCCGCCAGGGAAGCCGGCCAGCGGGTCGGCCTGGTGATCATGTCGACCATCCTCGGCATGGCCCTTGGCGGCTGGCTGTCCGGCTGGATCTACGATCTCACCGGCTCCTACTCGATGGCCTTCCTGAACGGCATCGCCTGGAACCTTGTGAACATGACGATCATGGTGTTCATCCTGCTCAGCGGCCGTCCGCGCCGGCCTTCGACCGCAGCAGCGCAATGAAGAACACGCCGCCGATCAGGCCGGTGACGATGCCGATCGGCATGTCCTCCGGCGCCATCAGCGTGCGTGCGAGAATATCGGCCCAGATCAGGAAGATTGCCCCGAGCAGCGCGGAGACAGGCAGCACGCGCGTGTAGCTGCCTCCCGTGAGGCCTCGGGCGATATGCGGGATCATCAGGCCGACAAACCCGATGATCCCGGAAAAGGCGACCATCACGCCCGTGATCAGCGCACCAGCGACAAACACGGTCAGGCGGAACCGGGCGACCGGAATTCCGAGGGTGGCCGCGGTTTCGTCACCGATGGTCATGGCGTTCAGGTCCGCGGCCCTCAGCAGCAGATACGGCGTGACGAGCAACAGAATTCCAAGCGGAAACAGGAGGTGGCTCCACTTCGCCAGGCCAAGGCCGCCCAGCATCCAGAACACCACCGTATGTGTGGCCCGTGGATCGCCCAGGAAGATCAGGATGTTGGCAACTGCCATGATCACGAAGGACACCGCGACACCGGCCAGAACCAGCTTGTCCGCGCTTGCCGCCGAGGCAAAACGCGTCACGCCAAGCACGATCAGCGTTGCGGCCAATGCGCCGGCAAAGGCCATCAGCGGCACGGTCAACAGACCCAGAAAGAGGCCGGTATGCAGCAACGCCAGAATGGCGCCGGCCGCCCCGCCCGACGAAATCCCGAGGAGATGCGGATCCGCGAGCGGATTGCGCGTAACCGCCTGAAGCGCCGCGCCCACCAGGGCCAGCCCGGCGCCGACGAGACCGGCCAGCAACACCCGCGGCAGGCGGATGTCCCAGACGATCGCCTCGCGCCCCGCCGACCAGTCCGCATCGGCCAGTCCGGGCCAGACCTTGTTGGCAACGACCCCGAACACGGTGCCGGACGGCACGGAGACCGCGCCGACGGACACGCCCACCACCACCGACACGGCGAGCGCGACAAGCCCGCCCGATATCATCAGCGCAATTGCGGGTCTTGCCGCGGACCGGCGCTCCCGACCCGTCCGGGCCGGTTCCGGAACGGGACCGCCGGCCGCCTTCTGCAACAAGGATCAGTCTCCCCAAAAGGCGTCGGCGAGCGTCTTCACCGCCCTGATGTTGCGCGGCCCCGGCGTAGCCTCGACATAGTCCAGCGTCACGAAGCGGTCGTTCCTGACCGCATCGATACCCGCAAGCGCCGGATTGTTTTTCATGAAGTTGCGCTTCTGCTCCGCGGTGACATTGCCGTAGTTGACGATCACCACCACTTCCGGGTTCTTCTCGACAACGGTCTCCCAGTCGATCCGTGCCCAGCTCTTTTCGAATTCGTCGAGCACGTTGACGCCACCTGCCGCCTCGATCAGGGCGGTGGGCATGGCATATCGTCCGGCCGTGAAAGGCTTGTCCTCGCCGCTGTCATAAACAAACACCCGCGGCGGTTCCTCATCCGCACCGAGAGTGGACGTGATCCGGTCCAGTTCCAGCTTGTAGGCGGCGACCAGGTCGTAGGCGGTGTCCTCGACACCGAAGATCCTGCCGAGATTGAGCAAGTCGTTATACATGTCATCCATGGAGACCTTCGGCTTGTCGCCGATATGAATGCAGGATTCGGTCAGTTCGTAGACCTCGATGCCGAAGGGAGCCAGCGTCTCCGGTGTCACTTCACCGCCGACTTTCATGCCGTAGTTCCAGCCGGCGAAGAAGAAATCCGCATCCGCGCCGATCAGCACCTCCCTGCCCGGATATTTTTCGGCAAGTTCGGGCAGTTCGGCGACCCCTTCGCGCATTTCCTCGTCAAGCGTCTTCCAGCCGGAAATCCCGGTATAACCGACCATCCGGTCGCTCAGGCCGAGCACCAGCATCATCTCTGTCAGGTTCACGTCGTTGGAGACCGCCGCCTTGGGCGGTTCCTCGAAAGTGACCTCCCGGTCACAGCTCCGGATTGTGGTTTGTGCAAGCGCCGGGCTCGCGACCAGTGTCGCGGCAAGGCCAAGAACCAGACGTTTCATGAAAAAGCTCCGTGATTAAAGATGAAAACTGAAGTGAGGCGCGCGGCCCGGTGCAGGGTCCTGGCGGCTGACGCGGACCGAATAGGCGTGTTCGATATGCGCGGGCGTCAGCACCTCGTCCGGGCGACCGTGGGCAACCTGCCGTCCCCGATACAGCAGCAGCACCTGATCGCAGAGTTGCGCCGCCAGGTTCAGGTCGTGGAGGCTGGTGACGACGGTGATGTCGAGACTTCCGATCAACGCGACGATCTCGAGCTGATGGCGGATGTCGAGATGATTGGTGGGCTCATCCATGACCAGCAATTGCGGTTCCTGCGCCAGGGCCCTGGCCACCATGACCCGCTGGCGTTCTCCGCCGGAGAGCGTGCCGAAGGACCGTCCGGAAAAATCCAGCAAGCCCATTCGCTCCAGCGCATCATCGACGAGATCCGCGTCCCTGCGTCCGCCGCCGGCAAACCCCGAGCCGTGCGGACGCCGGCCAAGGGCCACGATCTCCCGAACGGACAGCGCGAAATCCGTCGGCTGCTCCTGCAGGACCGCCGCCACCTTGCGCGCCGTTTCGCGCGCGGACATCTGCCAGAGATCCCGGCCGTCCAGAGACACCGTCCCCTCCACCGGCCTGTGAAACCGGTAAAGAAGGCGCAGCAGGGTCGATTTGCCGGCGCCGTTGGCACCTGCAATACCGAGCACCTTTCCCGGGGCAAGGTCAAAACTGACGTCTTCAAGCAAGGCCCTGCCCCGGCCCGGCCGCCAGCCGACGTTTTTGACGGACAGTGCGGCACCGCTCATGACAGCGCTGCCGGATCGACCTGCGTGACGATCATGGCCGCGGGAATGCGGGTCAGGTCCGTCTGCCCCACCGGGCCTTGCCCGTCCGCGGCCTGTCCCCGTCCCTCTTCCCGCTCGCGGTAAAGGTCCGCAAAGGCGATGAGATCGTCGATATCCGTCTCCGGGGCGACATCGCCGAAGAGGTAGGTGGACTTCCCGCCCGCCCTGAAGGCCAGCATGCACGGACGCAAGCATCCCGCGATGCAGGCCGTTCCGGATATTTCGAAATCGTCGCCGACCACCGGCACCGTCAGCTTCACCGCGTCCTGCAGTTTCCGGAGGAGGTCATAACCCGGCCCGCAGCTTCCGCCCTTGTGAGGGCAGACCGTGCAGACAAAGATCCTCTGGGTCTCAGCGCTCATCGGCCAGCTCCTTCCCGGCACAGGGATGCGCCGGTTGGGCATGGCCACCCCGGCACTGTCCCACCTTGCATCGTCCAAGCGGCTGTTCATGGTCTCCAACCGCGTATCCATTTTGTAATGTTATTACATTACAACTGTGCCGGTTTGCAAGAGCGTTTGCATGGCCGTTCGGGCACATTGCCCTGGCGGCACGATCACCGAGACTGCCGGCAGGTGCCAGCAGACCTGAATGTCTGAAAGTGCGAGAAACGTCTGTCCGGTTCATATCGCCCTCCGCGATTGCGCGGGGCGTCTGGAAACCGAATGCCTGTCTGTGTCAGCAAGGGCTGATGTGCCATGTCACTCGCTCCTCCGGGGCACCCCGCCCGGGTTGAAGTTGAAGATGAAATGGCAGGTCTCCTGACTTGCGGGTCACAGCTTGCCTGGTCCTTCCCGGGGTTACCCAGTGGTGTTCCAGGGTCGCTCGCCGCTCACAGTTGCGGGGGCAGTCACGGATTTGGTGCCTGTTGGCTACGCCGCACCGTGTTCCCTTTTAATCCCGATCCGGATGCCGGATTCGGAAACCATTCCATCCTGAGTGACCGAATTCGCACATGGTGTCAATTCTGCAATTGGAATGGGCTTCTCCCGCGACGAAGGTTACCTACTTTTTGCCGACGCCACCGCCAAGTTCCTCGATCCGGTCGCGATCGACCAGGCTCCACGGCAGACCGGCATGGCGATGAATTCTCTTGCCGAGCCTGGGGTAGTCGGCGACATCATGCGCAAGCCTTTCTCCCACGACAATGCAACGCAGGACCTCGGTTCCCGTGTTCCGTATCGAATGAGGCTGTCCCGACTTGCGGTAACCGATGAAGTCGCCCGGACCGATCTCGTGCTCCTCTTCTCCGATGACCGCGGTTGCGCTCCCCGACAAAACGAAAACGCATTCGTCCTCATGGTAATGGCAATGATGTTCCGTCGTCTCGAAGCCGGGCTCGACCTCTATCAGATGGAACCCGAATCCGGTCAGCCCGGTCGCGTCGCCCAGCGACTTGTTCAGCCGCTGTGCATTTGGATTGAGGAAATGGGTCTTTTGGGTCCCCTCCATTGCGGCGATGTCATCCCGGGTCAGGATATAGGTGTCGTTTGGCATCAACGGTGTCCTCGAAATAATCAGTCAACTTCACATAGCAGATCCGGATGTCTTGTCGCCTGCTGTTGACTGGTGTGGCACGATGCCCCCTGATAGGCGCTCGGCCCGCCTCAACAATCGCCGGGCGTCAGGCACCAGGACCGGCCGTTTCCCGCTCTTCCCGCCTGGACCCTCTTGCCTTCGCGCCGCAAAGCCCCTACCTCCGGAGCCATGAAACAGGATACCTTTCCCCCGCGCGCGGACGCGCGCCCTCTCACCCTGGAGACCCACGGCATCGAGCGTCAGGACGGCTATTCCTGGCTGCGTGCCGACAACTGGCAGGAAGTCATGCGCGACCCGTCGGTCCTGGATGACGACATCCGTGCCTATCTGGAGGCCGAAAACGCCTACCAGAAAGCGCAAATGGCATCCACGGACGCGCTTCAGGAACAGCTTTTCGCGGAGATGCGCGGCCGCATCAAGGAAGACGACAGTTCCGTCCCATCCCCGGACGGCCCCTTCGCCTACGGCCTGAGATTCGAGACCGGCGGCCAGCAGCCGATCTTCTTCCGCACGCCTCGCGACGGCGGCAAGGAAACGGTCCTGCTCCATGGCGACAAGGAAGCCGAGGGCAAGGCCTACTTCAAGTTCGGTGCCGTCAGCCAGTCGACCGGCCACAAGCTGGTGGCCTGGGCCTATGACGACAAAGGCTCGGAATACTATTCGATGCGCTTTCGCGACACCGCGACCGGCAAGGATCTCGACTACGTTGTCGAGGATACCGGCGGTGGCGGCGTCTTCTCCGCCGACGACAGGTATGTCTTCTACATCCGCCTCGACGCCAATCACCGGCCCTCGAAACTGTTCCGCCACGAGATCGGCACCGACCCGTCCGAGGACGTGCTTGTCTACGAGGAAGAGGATGCCGGCTTCTTCATGGGCGTCGGCAAGACCCAGTCCGGCGACACGATCGTCATCGATATTCACGACCATGAGACCTCGGAAGTCCGGACCATTCCGGCAAGCGACCCGACCGCCGAACCGACGCTGATCGCGCCGCGTGAAACCGGCATCGAATACTCCGTCGAGGATCACGGCGACCTTTTCTACATCCTGACCAATGCCGGCGACGCGGAAGACTTCAAGATCGTCACCGCGCCCAAGTCCGACCCGGGCCGGGACAACTGGACCGACCTGGTACCCCACAAGCCGGGCTGCCTGATCCTGTCCCATTGTGTCTACAAGACGTTCATGACCCGTCTTGAGCGCGAGGACGGCCTGCCGCGTATCGTCATCCGGCGCCTCGCCGACAACATCGAACACGCGATCGCCTTCGACGAGGAAGCCTATTCGCTCGGCATGGGCGGCGGCTACGAATTCGACACGACCACGATCCGCTTCACCTATTCCTCGATGACGACGCCGTCGCAGACCTTCGACTACAATGTCGACACCCGCGAGCGTGTCCTGAAGAAGGAACAGGAAGTGCCGTCCGGCCATGCGGCCTCGGACTATGTCACCCGCCGTCTGATGGCGCCCGCAGCGGACGGCGAAACCGTGCCGGTATCCGTGCTCTATCACAAGGACACGACGCTCGACGGCTCTGCGCCCCTGCTGCTTTACGGCTACGGCTCCTACGGCATCACCGTGCCGGCCAGCTTCAACACCAATGCCCTGTCCCTGGTCGACCGGGGATTTGTCTACGCCATTGCCCATATCCGCGGCGGCAAGGACAAGGGCTTTCGCTGGTACAAGGACGGCCGCCGGGAGAACAAGAAGAACACCTTCACCGATTTCATCGCGGCCGCCGATCATCTGGTGGCGGAGACATTCACCGCCCATGACCGGATCGTCGCCCATGGCGGATCCGCCGGTGGCATGCTGATGGGCGCTGTCGCCAACATGGCGCCCGAGAAGTTCGGCGGCATCATCGCCGAGGTTCCCTTTGTCGATGTGCTGTCGACCATGCTCGACGACACACTGCCGCTGACGCCGCCGGAATGGCCGGAATGGGGCAACCCGGTTACCGACAAGACCGCCTACGAGTACATCGCGTCCTATTCGCCCTATGACAATGTGGCCGCGAAGGACTACCCGGCGATCCTGGCGGTGGCGGGTCTGACCGACCCGCGCGTCACCTACTGGGAACCGGCCAAGTGGATCGCCCGCCTGCGCGCCACCGGGACAGGCGACAGCCTCCTGATGCTGACCACCAACATGGAAGCCGGCCATGGCGGCGCCTCCGGACGGTTCGACCGGTTGAAGGAAGTCGCGCGCAACCAGGCCTTCGCCCTGATGGTGGCCGGCAAGGCCTGATCGCGCGACCACTCACGCCGAATTGAAACGAGAACCGGGTCCGCTTGCGGGCCCGGTATTTCTTTTGCGCCGAAAAGGCTTAGGCTGGGTTTTCATTTCAAAAACCACAACTTTCAATGGGGATGTCATGACCAAGTCATCGTGCCGGGCAATCCGCTTCGGAACCGCTTTCACAGTCGCAGCGGCGCTGCTCGGGTCTGCCTCCATTGCCGGCGCCGCCGAGTTGCGCTGGTCCTCGCCGACCGACCCGCAGACCATGGATCCCCACGCGGTCAGCTCTGCGCCGGTGCTCGGTTTTCTCAACAACGTCTATGAGGGCCTTGTCCGCCGCAACAAGGACATGGCGATCGAGAGCTCGCTGGCGGAAAGCTGGGAACCGCTCGGCAGTGACGGCTGGCGTTTTCATCTGCGCGACGGCGTGACGTTCCATGATGGTGCCGCCTTTACCGCGGAAGACGTCCTGTTCTCTTACCAGCGCGCCGCGTCCGAGGCGTCCGACGTCAGTTCCTGGTTCGCGCCGGTGAAAGAAGTCAGGATTGTCGACGACCATACGATCGATTTCCTGACCCACGCTCCGGATCCGATCTTTCCCGATTCCATCGCCAATTTCATGATCCTGGACAAGGACTGGGCGGAGGCCAATGGTGCCGAACTCCCGGCCAAGGAAACGGAAACCTTCGCGACCCTCAATGCCAACGGCACCGGCCCGTTCAAGCTGGTGGCGCGTGAACCGGGTGTCGAGACCGTCCTGGAAGCCAACGACGGCTGGTGGGACGATGCCGAACATAATCTCACAAGGGCCACCTTCCTGCCGATCGCCAATCCTGCGACGGCGGTTGCCGGTCTCCTGAGTGGCCAGGTCGACCTGATCGAACCCGTGCCGGTCCAGGATGTCGACCGCATCGAACGCCAGGACGGCCTCACCCTGCACAGGGGCATCGAGGCCCGCGTGATCATGCTGGGCTTCGGTCACGGCCACGATGCCTTGAAATACTCGGAAGAAACGGTGGACGGGAACCCGTTCCAGGATGTGAAGGTGCGCACCGCCGTGCAGAAGGCCATCAACGCGGAAGCCCTTGTCGACAAGATCATGCGCGGCAACGCGGAAGTCGCCAGCCAGCTGGTCAGCCCGCAGATGAAGGGCTACAGCGATGCCGCCAGCGAACGCATCGGCTACGACCCCGAAGGCGCCAAGGCCCTGCTGGCCGAGGCCGGCTATCCGGACGGCTTCTCCTTCGGCCTGAAATGTCCCAACGACCGCTACATCAATGACGAGGCACTGTGCAAGGCGATGGCCGCCCTGCTCGCGCAGGCCGGCATGAAGGCAAGCCTCAACGCCATGCCGGTACGCAACTACTGGCCGGAACTGCGCGAGGGCAATTTCGACATGTACCTGCTCGGCTGGTCCCCCGGCACGTTCGACGCCGAGCACCCGATCCGCTTCCTGGTGACCAGCAAGAATGACGAGAAGAAACTCGGCAGCTGGAACTTCGGCGGCTATTCCAACGCCCGTGTCGATGAGTTGCTGCCGCTGATCCAGCGCGAGATCGATCCGGAAAAGCGCCAGGCCATGCTGGACGAGGTCGCCATGATCGTCCGGGACGACGTCGTCTATGTGCCCTTGCACATCCAGCCGCTTCTGTGGGGATCGAAATCGAATATCGACCTGACCCAGCGTGCGGACAACTTCCTCATGCTGCGCTGGATCACCGTCAACTGAAGCACCCGCAAACCGTCGGTTCCGCTCCCTTCACGGTGCTTGAGGCAAATCTGCCGCGTTGGCTTCGGCCATCCCGGCAAGGCGCTTGGCACTCCTTCGTGACTTGATTTTGTCCAAGTCTTCGGATCATGTGACACATATTGCAAATCAGTCTGTTATGGCCTTGTCAAAAGGTCAGTACCGATCACTGGAGCCCGCCATGCATCCTTCCTGCCGCAGTCACTTCTCCGCGCTCCGTCGGATGAACGCTGGGCTGCGCGTGGCCGCGGTCCTGTCAATGGCCGTCGCTCTCGTGGCCTGCCAGTCGCAGTTCCAGAAACCTTCCGACTTGCTGTTCGCCCCGACCTTCAACAAGACCCGGCAGGAGATTCCCTACACTTACAACACCCCTTATGACTGCCGGTCCTTTTCCGGGTCGGGCTGGAAGGGTATCGCCAGCGGCCGCGTCGAGAATTTCGACCTGAGCTACCTGATCTCACAGGCCGGCTGCTTCAAGTCCCAGCAGGAATGCCGCGCCTGGATCCTGTATATGCGCAGCTATATTGACATGCCGCGCTATATGCGCTGCGAACCTTTCACCGCTTAACGTCGAGGGTCGGGAACCCATCCCTGCAACACCGGGATGGCTGCGATGTGCCTGGCCATGTGGTCGCGCAGGCATGTTGCGCGCGCGCTCAGCAGCCGTCCGGTCGGCCAGACCGCATAAAGCTCCCTCGTCTGTCCCTGCCATCCGCTCAGGACCGGCAGCAACCGGCCACTTTCAAGATCGCCGGAAATTTCACTGACCGGCAACAGGGCCACTCCCCGGCCATCCGCGGCCAGCTGACGGGCCAGGCCGATATCGTCGACCGCCACGTGAGCATCCACATGCACCGTTTCCCGTTGACCGGTCTGGTGGTGGGCAAGATGCCACTGCGGCAGGGCCGCGACACGTATCAACTTGTGACGGCCGATCTCCGAAGGATCACGGGGCAAACCGGCTTCCCCCAGATACGCAGGAGCGGCAGTCAGGATCGTGGCGACGCAACCGAGCCGTTTCTGGTAGAGGCGCGGGTCAGTCTGGGGACCGGCACGCAGGGCCAGGTCCACCTGGTTCTCCAGCAAGTCCTTGTTCTCGTTGCTCAGGGTCAGGGTGAGCCGGATGTCCGGGTGATCTCTCAGGAACGCGGACCACATGGGCTGCAGGATCCCGACCGAAATATTGGTTGGCGCGGCCGCCTTCAGGCTGCCCTGCAGGGCGTGGAGATCCGCGTTCAGGCCCCTGAGCGCGGCCTCGGCGTTGAGAACCAGATCCGCGAACGCATCGAAATAGGCTTCTCCTTCCGAGGTCAGCGCAAACTTGCGGGCCGAGCGGTGAACAAGCTGTGCGCCGATCTGCTCCTCCAGCCGCCGCAGCCGGCGGGTCACGGTGGCAGCCGGCAATCCCAGATACGCTGCGGCTTTCGCAAGACTGCGCCGTTGAGCGATGTGAATGAACAGGCCGATATCGTCGAGCATGATTCCACTTTTGCAACAATAACTCCCAAAGTTCGATATAGATTGTCAAAACAATAATCAATACGTCTCCGTCAGTCCTCAGACTGAACAGGAGACATCCATGAGCAACTATTTCATCAGCGCAGGTATCGAACTTCAGGAAGGCGCCGACCTCGGGGAAGCCGAAGCGGGATTGCGGCGTCTCGTGGCAGAGACACAAAGTGAACCGGGATGCCGATTGTTCGAAATCCGGCAGAACCTTCAGGATCCGGCGAAGTTCACGCTCTGGGAATGCTGGACGGACAAGGCAGCCCTCGCCGCCCATTTCGAGATGCCGCATACCCGGGCCTACCTGGCGAAGAACCTGACGCAGGTCAGCTATATCGAGGAACTGGGCGAAATCGGCGCGACCAGTCCACTTCAGGCCTGAGCCCCATGAAGAGCCGCCTGATCGCAACAGTGCTGATGTCCTTCGGCCTGTCCCTGATGATGTCCTGCTGGGTCACTTTCATCAATCTGGGGCTGACGGAGGCCTTTCTCGGCCAGTGGATGGCGGCGTTCCGGCTTGCATGGCCGGCCGCCGCCGTCCTCGCCTTTCTCCTGGGCCCGCCCGTCAACCGGGCAACCGCCTTCCTCGCCGGCAAACTTCCCTGAGCAATTCCGGAGCCCCAATGTCCATCATCCGAAAGAATATCGAACAACTCGGCCTGCCGGCCGGTCCTTACACACATGCCGTCATTCATAGCCAGACCCTGTACACATCCGGCTTCACCGCGTTCGGCACCCCGGCCCAGACCGGGTCGGCGCACGCCCAGACACGGGCCGTTCTGAACCAGCTCGAAACTCTGGCACTGGAGTTTGGCCGTTCGCTCGAAGACCTCATCAAAGTGACTGTCTTCGTAACCGATCCCACCGATATTCCGCAGATCCGGGACGCCCTGTCCCAGGCCTACGGAGATGCGGTGCCGGCAAGTTCCCTGCTGCTCATCTCCGCGCTGTTCGCACCCGGGTTGAAGATCGAGATCGAGGCGATCTTTGCGGTCTGAACACGTTCAATCGTCGCCCGGACCGACCGGCATCACGTAGATACGTATTTTTACGTAGTTGATGCGCGACACAACTGCTCTACAACCAAAGTAGGATCGCACTGAGACAAAAGTATAACTGTGCACGGGCGATGCGACCCAAAACAAAAAAACAATCGGAAAAACTGGCCACCTGCTCGCAGGTGGTTTTGTTTGACGGCACCTCTCATGGCGACAGCGCTTTCCGGAAGAACACTGTTTCGCTGATCGGGGTGTCATAATAGGCCGGCACTTCCTCAAAACCCGCAGCCTTGTAGAGCTTGATCGCGCCCGTCATGGTCGGCAACGTATCCAGCAGCATTTCGCCGTAGCCGGCATCGCGGGCCGCCGAGACCACCTGCGCGACCAGTGCGGCGCCAACACCCAGGCCCCGCCCCTCGGGCAGAACATAGAGCCTTTTCATCTCGCTGGCGCCCTCATCCCCAAAGGCTCTCAGGCCGACGCAGCCCAGAACGGTGCCGTCCGGGCGCCTTGCCAGGAACAGCCCGCCTGACGGCGGTGCGTATTTTCCCGGTAGTCCCGCCAGTTCTTCTTCAAAGCCCTGGTAGGACAGATCGATCCCGAGCCAGTCCACATAGGCACGAAACAGAGCCCTGACATGGGCAAGGTCGTCCGCACCGCTGGCCGGTGCGATCTTGAAACTGTGCAAAGAGGTCATGAAAGATGGGCGCCCATGGATAGAATGAAAGGCTCAGGACCCTGCCGCCGAAACCGGAGGAATCGCTTTCAGGTATACCGCAATCGCGTCCCGGTCGCCCGCCGGCAATCTGGCCATGTTTTCCTGCACATGAACCATCTCGCCACCCACGGAATCGTATTCCGGTGTGAAGCCGCTCTCCAGATAATAGGCGATATCGGACGCGCTCCAGCTGCCGAAACCGCCATCAACCGGCGAAATATTGGGGATCCTCCCCTCTCCTGTCGGCGCGGGCGCACCGCCGAGCCAGTCGGCCAGGATCAGACCGCCGGCAAAATCGCGCGCCGTGTGGCATTCCCCGCAATGTCCGGGCCCCTCGACAAGGTAGCGGCCGCGTTCCCAGAGAGCCATGTCAACTTCCGCCCCGCCGGCAGGCGCGGCGATGACCGGCGACGGATCGAGGAACAGGCGCTTCCAGAGTCCCAGGCCGCGCCTGATGTTGAACGGAAAGCCCAGTTCGTGGCCAGGCGCCTTGCCTTCAACGGCCGGAAGGGTCTTGAGAAAGGCATAAAGGTCCCCCAGGTCATCGCCGGACATGCGTGCATATGACGTGTAGGGAAAGGCCGGATAATAGTTGCGTCCGTCCGGAGAGGTGCCATGGGTCATGGCATTGGCCAGGTCGGCCAGTGACCAGGCTCCGATCCCGTCGGCCTCGCTGGAGGAAATGTTCGGCGCGACAAAGGTTCCGAAGGGCGTTTCCAGACGCAGACCGCCCCCCAGCTTCAGAAGCTCATCGCCTTCGGCGCCTTTGGCGGCATGGCAGGACGCACAGCCTCCTGCCCAGAACACCAGCTCGCCCCTGTCCGGATCGCCCTCCTGAAGCGCGGCATCCTGCGTCTGACTCAGGCGCGTTGGGGCGGAGAGGCCCCAGCCGGTGCCGGCGGCGATCACGCCTAGGAGGAACAGGACAGTGATCGCCTTTTTCAACGGCCTCTCCAGAGATCAGTTCAGAACAAGACCGCTCAGGTCAGTTCTTCTTACGGTAAGTCTCGTGACAGGATTTGCAAGTACCGAAGATCGGTCCCATGGCCGCCTTGAAGGCCTCCACGTCGGCAGGTCCATCCTTGCCGGAAGCCTCGACGCCCTTGGCGGTCGCTTCAGCGAGTTTGGCGAGTTCCGCCGCGAACCCGTCCGGATTTTCCCAGATGCTCGGCGCCGCTCCGGTTTTGCCCTGATCGGAGCCCGCCGGGAAATAGTCGCCAAATGTCAGGGCAACAGCGCGTGCCGTCGCAATCGCCGCCTTTCCGGCTGCCGGCGAATAGGCGATTTCGCCTTTCATCATGCCGCCGCCGAGACCGGCCGCCGCCCCCATGGACGACATGATGGCCTGGCGCGTCGCGATCGGATCGTCTGTCGCCTGGGCCGGCATGGTTGCCAGAACCAGCCCGGCTGCCATGGCCGCACCCGCGAATTTCCGGAAATTTCGCATCACCTACTCCCTCTGATTCAGGCGTCGAAGACGCCTTGTTCAACCAGGAGTACAGCGCAGATACCGACCGGTAATAAAATCACGCTCTTGTGAACTCGGGAAAAAACCTACGAACACACCGTCAACAATTCGGAAACAATATCAAAAAACCCCGGCTCCTGAGAACCGGGGTTTTCCTCGAACCTGCTGCCGGAATGGCTTATTTGGCAGCTTCGTACATTTCCAGGACGTAGTCCCAGTTGATCATGTTGTCGATGAAAGCTTCCAGGTACTTCGGACGCGCGTTGCGGTAGTCGATGTAATAGGAATGCTCCCACACGTCGCAGCCGAGGATCGGCGCCGCGCCGTGAACCAGCGGGTTTTCGCCGTTCGGTGTCTTCATGATTTCCAGCTTGCCGTCCTTGACCGCGAGCCATGCCCAACCGGAGCCAAACTGTCCGACACCCGCGGCGATGAAGTCGGCGCGGAACTTGTCGAATCCGCCCAGGTCGCTGTCGATCGCGGAAGCGAGTGCGCCCGGAAGCGACTTGCCGCCACCGTCCTTCTTCATCCATTTCCAGAAGTGGATGTGGTTGTAGTGCTGACCGGCATTGTTGAACAGCGGCGCGTTCTTGCCGTAGCTCTCCTTGACGATCTCTTCCAGGGACTTGCCTTCAAGGCCGCTGCCCGCGAGCAGCTCGTTGCCCTTCGTGACATAGGCCTGGTGGTGCTTGTCATGGTGAAACTCGAGCGTTTCAGCAGACATGTACGGGGCCAGTGCATCATATGCATACGGCAGGTCAGGCAATTCAAAAGACATGACAAACTCCTCAAATGGTCGGTGACCGGCGGCTCCTCCGGGTTGCCCGCAAGGACCGCGTCGAGCGGCAAAATAGGATTGCAGCGGCTTGTGGGCAAGGTGGGAACGCGAAAATAAAGAAATTTTTTTCTTTTCAAAAAGCCTGGTCGTTCAGAAACCGGGCACACTCGTCAAAATGACAAGCAAATTCCATCTGTATTCACAAAATTGCCTCAAAGTCAAAAATTGTGACCTTCAGCACTGCAAGACATGGAAAGAATGATCAGAATACGACCATAAATAACCGCCTAGCAAAATGGAATTGGAGAGCGAAATGAACTTCAATAACACTTACGCGATCGCAGCACTGGTTGCCGGCGGCATTCTGCTGGTCACCACGATGACTTCAACTGAAAGCCCCAGAACCGAAAGCAATCTGGGAGATTGCCGTGGCACCGCGGCATTCCGGTGCGATGACGAGACGATCAGCTTTCCCGACAGCTGCGACGGCGAAAACACGATCCGTTGCAATGACGGACGAAAGACCATCATTGTCCGGGTCCGGAACTCCACGGCATGGGAGCGCTTCATCGCCTGATTGCCGATCCTCGTTTGCAACGCCCCGCAACGTGCGCCAATACAAACATGTCGTCTCCCGGCATGAGCCGCCCGCCTGCTGCCAAGGCCAACCGTCCGCTCAGGCATCATTGGCACATGACAAGATGCCCTTGCCATGCAAGATTGTGGTCCCCTGAAATGCCCCGCCTCCTTGCCGCGCCGCGTCAAGTTTCCTGACGACGAGGACACCATGTCTAGCATCGCCCGCTCTCCGGCCGCGCTCGCCTTTGGCGGTTTTCTGGCGCTGGCGGCGGCGATGGGCATCGGGCGGTTTGTCTACACGCCGATCCTGCCTTTCATGAGCGAGGCCCTGCGCCTGCCGGCCGACGACGCCGGCCTGATCGCGTCAGCCAATTTTCTCGGTTACCTTGCCGGAGCACTCATCGGGGCCTCCCGCTCCCTGCCCGGCAGCCCCCGGCTCTGGTTCCTGGGAGGGCTGCTGGCCAGCGCCCTGACAAGCGCGGCCATGGCGCTGACAACGTCGCTTGCCGCATTCCTGGCAATCAGGTTCCTGAGCGGCATTGCCAGCGCCTTTGTGCTGGTGTTCTCGACGACACTGATCCTCGAGCGCCTGGCCGGTGCCGGCAGGACAGGCCTCGCCGCCTTGCATTTTGCCGGGGTGGGCTGCGGCATTGCCTTCTCCGCGCTACTTGTGTCCGCGCTCGCGTACCTGTCCGCCGACTGGCGCGCCTTGTGGCTCGCCAGCGGCGCGGGAACGCTCATCTTTCTTGGAGTATCCACCCTTCTGGTGCCGTCTGAAAACGGTGGCGGACCAACGCAGGCGGCGCCGGCGACAACCGCTTCCAAGGTCCCGGCATCCCCTTTTTCGAGCGGCAACAGGATCCGCCTGATCCTCGCCTATGGCCTTTTCGGCTTCGGCTACGTGATCACGGCCACCTTCGTCAACGCGATTGCCCGGGCAACCCCTGCCCTGCAACCGACGGAACCCTTTGTCTGGCTCACGGTCGGACTGTGCTCCGCCCCCTCGATCTATCTCTGGAACAGGGCCGCCGCACGGATCGGCGCCCGCAAGGCCTTTGCCCTTGCCTGTGTCCTCGAATCCGCCGGGGTCGCGCTGACCGCGATCACCCTGAACCCGCTGCTGTTCCTTCTCGGCGCGGCATTGCTCGGCGCAACCTTCATGGGCATCACGGCCCTGGGGCTGATGGAAGCCAGGCGAGAGGTGGGCGCGGACGGGCCTGCCGCCATCCGCCGGATGCTGGCGGTGTTGACGGCGGCCTTCGGCATCGGACAGGTGGCCGGCCCCTGGTTTGCCGGCCAGCTGCACCATGCGACCGGGTCGTTCTCGGCGCCTTCACTGGCGGCAGCCACGGCCCTTCTGGTGGCCGCGGCGCTGGTCGCCCGCTGACAGGCCCGCAACACTCTCAGCCGTGGGAGAAATCCCAGTAGAGATCCCGTGCCCGGGCCGCAATCGGTCCGGGCTGCAGGTCGCGCTCTTCAATCCGTTTGACCGGAGTGACCTTGTTGTAGTTTCCGGTGGAAAAGATCTCGTCGGCCTCGAGGAACTCGCCATAGTCCATTGTCCGCTCGAAGACGTCATAGCCGGCGCCCCTGAGAAGCCGGATCACGCGCTGACGGGTAATGCCGTTGAGAAATGTACCGTTGGGCGCGGGCGTATGGACCTTGCCGTCCTTGGCCATGAAGATGTTGGCGGAGGTCAGTTCGGCGACGTTGCCGAGCATGTCGCGCACCACGGCGTTGTCAAAGCCACGCCCCTTGGCTTCCACCATGGCACGGGCATTGTTGGGATAAAGACAACCGGCCTTGGCGTTGACCGGCATGCATTCCATGGTCGGGCGCCGAAAAGGTGACAGCGTGATGCTCATCGCCGCGTCCCTGGGCGCCATCGGCGCGTCGAACAGGCACAGGCAGAAGCGCGTGCTTTCCGGATCGCCGACAATCACGCCCGGACCGTCGCCCTCAACCCAATACATCGGCTTGACGTAGATCTGCTGGTCACTGCTGAACTTCGCGCAGCCCTCGCGGGTGAGTTCCGCCATCTCGCCGGCCTGCATGGTCGCCTTCATGCCGAGTGCCACGGCGCTGTCGTTGACGCGTTTGCAATGCAGATCGATGTCCGGCATCACGCCCTCGAAGAAGCGGGCGCCGTCAAACACGCTCGAACCGAGCCAGGAAGCGTGGGTCCGCGGCCCCATGATCGGTGGATTGCCCTCATGCCAGGTCCCGTCGATCCAGGTCCAGGTGTCGCTCCATCCGCTCATGTCTCTTCCCTTTTCTGCTGCGGTTCTGCAGGTTTTGCGCCGACACAACACCGGCAATCTCCCAAGGTCAATAGCTTATCCCAGAAATCCGGAAAGTTGCGGTCTTTCTTCGCAGTCCATGTCGAAACCGGGAAGGTTTTATTCGCCCTTCCTCCCAAAACAGACAGAATTTTCCAACGCCATTTCACCAGCAGCGCCGCTCGGTCACCGCCACGGAAAGTCGGCGGTTGACTTCCACAGGCGAACCTTTTCACTGCACCCCGGTCTGGACAGGAGGAGACGAAATGGAGCAGCGCATCTCGATGACCACGCTCGTGGTGGACGACATCGCCGAGGCAAGGCGGTTTTTCGAGGCCGGCCTCGGCTGGCAGGTCAATGCGGCTCCGTCGCCGGACGTCGTGTTCTTTCAGGTGATCGGCGGCGTGCTCGCCCTTTACAGCAAGGCGGCCCTTGCCGAGGAAATCGGCCGCGACGTAACGGACGCGAGGACAGGCGCGATCACGCTGGCCTGGAACGCCCGCACCGCGGCGGACGTCGACACCATGTTTCATGAAGCTCTGGCCGCCGGAGCCAAGGCAGTCAAACACCCCGAGAAGGCCTTCTGGGGCGGATATTCCTCCTATGTGGAAATTCCCGGCGGGCATCTGCTGGAGATTGCCCATAACCCCTTTTGGACCATCGAACCCGACGGGGCCGTCACATTGCCCACCGCTTGACAGGTCGCCATTTTCCGCCCTGCGACTTTTTTCGCACACCACCACGCTTGACGCAGCTGTCCCCAGGCTGTTCTCTTCCGCGGTTTCCTAAAACCGGAGTTCCAGATTATGGCGCATGCCGCTTATGTGTTTGATGCCTATGGCACCTTGTTTGATGTGCATGCCGCAGTCCGCAAACATGCCGAAAAACTGGGCCCAGACGCCCAGCGCCTGTCCTCGCTCTGGCGGGAAAAGCAGCTGGAATATTCCTGGGTCCGGGCCCTGATGGGCAAGTATCTGGATTTCTGGGAATTGACCCAGCAGGGACTGGACACGGCCTTTGCGCTGGTACCGACCGCCGACAAGTCCATGCGCGACGATCTTCTGAGCGCCTATTGGGAACTCGACTGCTACCCGGAAGTTCCGGAAGTCCTGACCGGCCTCAAGGCGACCGGCTCCAAGATCGCCATCCTGTCCAACGGCTCGCCCGCCATGCTGGAAGCTGCCGCCAAGGCCGCCGGGCTGACCGAACTGTTCGACGAGATCTTCTCGGTCGATGACCTCAAGACGTTCAAGACGGATCCGCAGGTCTATGAAATGGTGACGACCCATTTCCGCATCTACCCCGAAGAGGTCTCCTTCCAGTCGTCCAACCGCTGGGACATTGCCGGCGCGACCGCGTTCGGCTTTCGCACCGTGTGGATGAACCGGGCCGGCATGCCGGATGAATATCCGGATCTTTCTCCGAAGGCCGTGCTTGCCGACCTGACGGGGCTGGCGGCACTCGGCTGACACGCCTCCCGGCAACCGGAAAAAGTGACGTAAAGTTACCTCTCACGCCTCAAGACTGGAATTTTTCTAAATTAGCGACAGTGGCCGGGATTATTTCCTTTTCAGAAAAGATGTTTTGAACCTCCTGCAAGGTTGCAGGTTTCTGAAACTGTAATATCCTTTTGATTGGTTGGGAGAAAAAGAAGAGCGGCGATCTTCCGCGCTGGCAAGTAAAGCCCTTTAAGAACAATAACCTGCAGAGAAATATTAGGGCCTTTCCATGTCACGGAAGATCAGGAGCTTGATCAAAGCTCATGGTCAGCCGCTCATTTCTCCCTAGCCGATTGGGAGGACGACATGAAAAAGTTGACTACACGCCGTCAGGCATTGCGCACCCTTGCCGGTGCCGGAACGGCCGGAGCCGCCACCCTGGCGGCCCCCCACATTGCATCGGCCCAGGGTCAGACGACCACCTGGAAGATCCAGACATCCTGGCCGGGAGGCGCGGGCCTGCAGATCTTCAAGGACTGGTGCGCGACCATCGAGGAAAAGACCGGTGGCGAACTGGCATTCCAGCCCTTCGGCGCCAACGACGTTGTCGGCGATTTCCAGCTCTTTGACGCGGTGAAGAACGGCGTGCTCGACGCGGTCAATCCGTTCACCATCTACGCCCAGGGCATCATTCCCGCCGCTACCTTCCTGACCAGCTACCCGCTGGGCCTGCGCAATCCGCATGAATGGGACGTGTTCTATTATTCCCTCGGCGGACTGGAGATTGCCCGCGAACTTTATGCGGCGCAGAACATGATGTTCGTCGGACCGGTGCATCACGGCCCCAACATCATCCACTCCAAGGTGCCGATCCGTTCGATCGACGATTTCCGTGGCCGCAAGATGCGCCTTCCCGGCGGCATGGTTGCGGAGGTGTTCACCGAGATCGGTGCGGAAACCACCGTCCTGCCGGGCTCCGAGATTTTCCCGGCGCTTGAAAAGGGCACCATCGACGTCGCCGACTATGTCGGCCCGGCGGTCAACTACTCCCTCGGCTTCAGCCAGGTGACCGATTACATCTCCATGGGCCCTCCGGGCTTCATGTCGCTGTACCAGCCAGTCGACCTCATGGACATCACCGTGGGCATGGATGCCTGGAACGCGCTCAGCCCGCAGATGCGGCAGTTCGTCGAAATGGAAACCCATGTCTATTCGGACATGCACCATGCCGCCATCCAGAAGGCCGACCAGGATGCCTGGGCGAAATTCATGGCGGACGGCACGGAGATCACGCGCCTGAGCCAGGACGACGTCGAACTGATGACGGAGGTGGCCGTGCCGATCTGGTTCAACTACGCGAACCGCGACAAGGACAGCGCGCGCATCTTCAAGATTCAGCTCGACTACATGATGTCGGGGTCGCTCGGTTATGTGACTCCGGAGCAGATCGAAGGTCTGGAACTCAAGCTTTAATCCCTTCGCCACTTGCTGAGAATCGAACCCGCGCAGCCCTCTGCGCGGGTTCTGTCGGGATAAGTCGGGGCAATTGCCCCAGCGGAAGGACGAGGCATGCCTCATTTGGACTTTACACTGCCGCATTGGGCCTACTGGATCGGTCTGATCCTTTTCCCATTGGTCGCGGCCAGCCTGGCCAGACGGCCAAGGGCGAAGGAGCGGCGGTATACGCTGGGACTCGGCTATTTCATTCTGGTCACCGGCGGCATTCTCGGCCTTCACAGGCTTTACCTGAAAAACCTGATCGGGCTGGTCTATATCCCCGTCTTCATCTGCATCCTGTATGCAAACGCACAAAGCCAGGACGCCCGGTCTGTTGTCTCCGACATGGACAACCTTGTGCGCCAGTCGGAACGGACACTTGAGCGCGAAGGCGACCGGGCCCGGACCGCCGAGGCCGACCTGCCCGCCCTGCGCCAGAAGCTGGCAGAGGCCGAAGCCGGTGCCGAAGAAGGCAGCTTTGCCCTGCGCCGCGCCGAACGCGACGTGCGCCGGGCGGAACAGCGGCTCGAACAGGGCCGCGAACGCATCGCCGAGGCCGAAGCCGCGCTTGAAACCGCCCGGCCGGCCGCAGCCGGCGCCCTGGAAACGCTCAATTTCTGGGGGAATTTCGCGAAATACGCCTTCTGGCTCCTGCTTGCCGGCGTCGTGATCGACGCCGTGCTGCTGCCGCGCATCGTAAGCCGGGCAAACGCCAACCTTCCGCCCGAACGCGAGCTCAGCGAAGCCGAGTTGAAACTCAAGGCACTGGAAGAGGCCGAACGCAAGGATGACGCCGACCATGTGTCCAGGGGATGGACAGGCTGGATCGACCGGCTGTCCCTGTTTTGCGGCGAATTCGTGAGCTACTGGGCAGTGATCGCCGTCATCGTCTACTATTTCGAGGTGATGAGCCGCTATGTCTTCGGCAGCCCGACCAACTGGGCCCACGAGGCCATGTACCTCATGTTCGGCATGCAATACCTGATCGCCGGCTCCTACGCCATGCTGACGGAATCGCATGTCCGGGTCGATGTCTTCTATGCCCCAATGTCGAAACGCCGCAAGGCGGTGGTGGACCTGCTGACTTCGGTGTTCTTCTTCATCTTCGCCGGAACGCTGCTGGTCACGTCCTGGATCTTCGCCTTCGACGCCATCGCCGTGCCTTCCGGCAATTCCCTGATTTCGGACTGGGCGCGCGGCGAGATCGGCGTCAGCGAGGTCGTGGCAAGCTGGAATCTCGCCCAATGGACGGATCCGAATATCCGCTGGGGCGAAATCAGCTTCAACGAATGGGAAGTGCCGCTTTGGCCGATGAAATGGGTGATGGTGCTCGGAGGGCTCCTCCTTGTGCTCCAGGGCATTTCGAAATTCGCGCAGGACATACGCGCATTGACGGGCAGGGCTTGATCACATGGGACTGGAAATCGGAATTGAGTGGCTGACACTCATCATGTTCGGCTCGCTGCTGGTCCTGCTCATGGCGGGACTGCCCCTGGCCTTCGTCACGGGAGGGCTTGCCTGCGTGTTCCTGTTCGTGCTCGGCGACGAACGTGCCCTTAACATCGTGCCCTCGCGCATATTCCCGCTGATGACCAATTACCAGCTGTCGGCGATCCCGCTGTTCATCTTCATGGCGTCGATGCTTGAGCGGGCGGGCATCATCAATGACATGTTCGACGTCATCTACAAGGTGCTCGGCGGCGTCAAGGGCGGCCTGGCGGCGGCAACCATCATCGCCTCGACGGTGCTGGCGGCAATGGTCGGCGTCATCGGCGCCGCTGTCGTAACCATGGGGATCATCGCCCTGCCCGCGATGCTGAAGCGTCATTATGACCCGAAAATCGCCATGGGCTCGATCATGGCCGGCGGCACGCTTGGCATCCTCATCCCCCCTTCCATCCTGGCGATCATCTACGCGGTGGTGGCCGAACAGTCGGTGGGCGAACTGTTTATCGGCGCGGTCGTCCCCGGCCTTCTGCTGTCGGGCATGTATGTGCTCTACGTGATCATCAGCAGCGTCATCGATCCGAAGAAGGGGCCGCCGATTCCCGTGGAAGAGCGCATCCCCATGCGCGAGAAAATCCGGCTGCTGTCCAACATGTCCGCTCCGATCGCCCTGATCGCGATCGTGCTCGGAGTGATCTTCACCGGCGTCGCAACGCCGGTCGAGGCCGCGGGCATCGGCACGTTCGGCGCGATCATCGTCGCCGCCATCCACCGCAATCTCGACTGGCAGACCCTGCGCGAGGCGTCGCTGACCACCCTGAAGGCCTCGGCCATGGTGATCTGGATCATGTTCGGCGCGACCATCTTCGTCGGTCTCTATGTCCTGGAAGGCGGCCAGCAATTCGTGCAGGGTGCGCTCGAGGCGACCGGCCTCGGCCCCTGGGGCATCCTGATCATCATGCAGATCGTTCTGGTGGTGCTGGGCATGTTCCTGGACTGGGTCGGCATCCTGCTATTGTGCGTGCCCATCTTCGTACCGATCATCAAGGCGCTCGGCGCGGCTTCCTTCGGCCTCGACAATCCGGACGACCTGGTGCTGTGGTTCGGCGTGCTCTATCTGGTCAACATGCAGATGAGCTTCCTGTCGCCGCCCTTCGGTTATGCTCTCTTCTATCTGCGCGGCGTCGCACCGCCCGAAATCCCGATGACGGATATCTTCAAGTCGGCCCTGCCGTTTCTGGGTCTCCAGGTCGTCGGGCTGGTGCTGTGCATGCTGTTCCCGGGGCTGATCACCTGGTTGCCCAACCTGGTTTACGGCTGACACGGATTGGACGAAAGCAACTGCGCCTCTGCAAGGCGCGGTTGCCTGTGCCCGCAGCAGCCTGGATGCCAGGGAAGTAACGGAGCGCAATCGCGTATTGCCGGCACAAGCGCCTCCCCGGTCGAGCCGGGTGTCGCCGGAGGCATGCCTTTCGGGATGCCTTAACAGATCCGCGAAGTCCAGGACCTCCTGCCGGTCGCGGCCCGAACACTCAACCTGAAGAAGAGACTGTCAAAGTAAATTCTCAAATATAATCCTTATTGACGCTTTTCCCCACAAGATACTGAGTTTGAATTCCTTTTTTTTCAAAACAACACTCAAAATCCCCGCCTGGAAAATCAATTGTTAACAATATCATTTAAGTTTACATATACAACTTTTGGTATTTTATAACGAATTCTTGCGATCTTCCCCTAAGACAGATCGGCAAGAAAATGAACCACTACATAGACAATTGCTATGATCCGGCGAAACTCATCCAGTGCCTGGCAGCCTCACCGCATCAAGGCATATCGGTTCTCGACGCCAACCTGAAACTGGTTCTGATCAACGACGCAGCCCTGCGGATGCTGGACATTCCGGCCGATATCATACAGTCGGATCCCTATCTGAGCACCATCTTCAAATACAACGCCGAGCGCGGCGACTATGGTCCCGGAAACCCGGAACAACAGATCCGCGAACGCATCGAACTCGCCCACAGGCGCGAGCCGCACGACTTTGTCCACAAACGCCCCGACAGCAGGGAAATCAGGGTCCAGGGAACTCCGCTGGGAGACAACAGGTTCGTCACTTTCTACACCGACGTGACCCAGGAACGGCGCCAGAGCCGGATCCTGAGGGAAGCCAGCGAGTTTTTCGAAAAAAAACTGCGGAAGAAAACCGAGGAGGCAAAATCCACGCGCGACATGCTCCTCAACGCCGTGAACGCGATTTCCGACGGCGTCATGATTTCCAACGTGATCGATCAGGCCATCCTGGCCAATGATCACTTCCGGGAATTGTGCCCCATCGTCGACGATTACATCCGGGAAGAGAAGACTGCGACCGAACTCATCGATACCCAGTTCAGGAACAATCCTTCCGTTGACCTGAACGAGATCACCAAGAACAACGAAACCCTTCTGGAATGCCGGCTGCCGAACAAGCGCTGGTATCGTCTCCTGAGTTCCCCCACTCGGGACGGACACACGATCTGGACCTTTTCGGACGTCACATCCTACAAGAAGCAGCATCGCCTTCTGCAGCAACACACCAATCAGCTGGTGAAACACCTGCAGCAAGAAAAAGAACTGAACGAAATGCAGCGCGCCTTTGTCTCCATGGCCTCGCACGAATTCCGCACGCCGCTTGCCATCATTGACAGCAATGCCCAGAGGCTCACGCGTTCGGCCAGAAAGCTCACGCCTGAAATGGCGACCGACCGCTCGGAGCGCATTCGCAGCGCGGTTGAGCGCATGCAATACCTGCTGAACCAGTTCCTGAACGCGTCGCTGACCGACAACGGCGAAATCCAGCTCAACATTTCGGCGGTTTCGCTGCCGCAGGTCATCGGTGAAGTTTGCGCGCAAGCGGCCAAGATGCACCCCGATTACACGTTCCACATCGAAACGGACCGGCTTCCCGATGAAATCGAACTCGACAGGCGGCTGATCGAGCAATGCCTGATGAACGTTGTCTCCAACGCCGCCAAATACTCGCCGAAGGAAAAGAACATCTTTATCGAGGGCAGCAAGAACGACAGGTTCGCGATCATATCGGTGAGGGACAATGGTCTGGGCATTCCGGAAAGCGAACTGCCGAGAATCTTCAACCGTTACTTTCGCGCCTCCACGTCGAGCGGCATCGCCGGCACCGGCATCGGCCTCAGCATGACCAACATGCTGATCCGGAAACACCGCGGCAAGATTGAGGCGCAGAGCAAGGTTGGCGAGGGAACGACCGTTTCCATTTATCTGCCGAGAACCGACTGTCCTGAATTGTCGCAGGCAACCGCACAGGCGAGCTGAACGGATGGATATGCCCATGGACGAGAAGAAGGCCACGATACTGTGCATCGAGGATGAAGAGGAACTCCTCGAGGATCTGTGCGAGGAATTGCAGGAAGCCGGCTACCGGTTCCTGAAGGCAACGGACGGGCGCGAAGGCCTTGAATGTCTGAAGCAGGAAAAGCCCGATCTCATCATCTGCGACATGATGATGCCGAACATGGACGGTCAGGCGCTTTTGAAGGAGCTACGAGGCAATTTCTCGAAATTCGACGACGTGCCGTTTGTCTTCCTGACCGCAAAGGCCACTCGTGACGACATTATCGCGGGCAAGCGGCTGGGTGCTGAGGAATACCTGACAAAGCCGGTCGATTACGATCTCTTGCTGGCGACCGTGGAATCCAGTCTGGCGCAGGTCGAGCGGATCCAGAACCGGGACCGCAAGAAACTCATGCAAATCTACCAGATGTTCAAGAAGCAGCGCGGAACGGAACGGGAGATCCGGGTCGCCTTCGTCACCGACAATCCCCAGACGATCGCACCCTTGTCCACCGCGCTGACCGACCTGGGCTGCACGATCAATTTC
This sequence comes from Roseibium sp. Sym1, assembly GCF_027359675.1. NCBI lineage: Bacteria > Pseudomonadati > Pseudomonadota > Alphaproteobacteria > Hyphomicrobiales > Stappiaceae > Roseibium > Roseibium sp. Sym1. The sequence continues at coordinate 4,320,312 of NZ_CP114786.1, read as the reverse complement.
GTCACGGAAAAGCAGCTTGCGCACAAGACATTCGATCTTTCCAACACCGACATTGTCTTTCTCGTCTACAGCAAGATCGTGCACTACTACCTGCGATACATTGCCGACAAACGCGATAGCAAATGGACCGGAACGTCCGTTCTCCTTGCGCCGTCGACACTGAGTTCAAATCAGAAGGACGCTTTTCTGGAGAACGGGATCGACGAGTGCATTCATTATCCCTACCCGCCCATAGACATCTTCAAACTCATCATCAAGCGCTTGAAAAACGCCGCCTGAACGCTCCAGCGGTGCCGGGGTGCGGGCTTCCTGAAACGGGAAACGGGTCAAGGCAGCCCGGAGACAGCCTGACCCGGCTTTTCGGTCCGGTCTGATCGCGCGGTTAATCCGTTCCGTAAAATCCGATTCAACTGCTGCGGACCGACACAAGTCTTCCAAAAGCTTCGTGAGTTACAACTCTCCTTGTAAGTTTCATCACTGGCTGAAATTCGGATACAAGGAGGACTGCGACGTGCCATCGACAGACGCAAAACATGCAGGCAGGACCTCTCCCGCGACAAGAGCGAGACTGCGCGGCGGAAAACTCATGGACATGGCAAGGGCCTTGATCACCACCTGCACGCTCTATGATCTCGAAAACGGCAACACCGGCATCATCGTGCCGGGTGGCGAAGGCGCCGACCTGCCGGAGACCTTCTACATCGAGGACGAGGGCGACCACAGCCTCGGCCTGGCACGCGTCACGACCAGGGCCCGTCCCCATCTGGAGATCGCCTATATCGACCCGCCTGTTCCGCTGAATGCGTTTGCCAGTCGTGATGTTGGCAGACGACGCTCCGCCTGAGCTGCCTCTCTGAGACGGCCGGGTTTTCGAGAACCCTATTCCGCCGCTTCCGCAGAACCGTAGCCCAGTTGCTCGTTGAGCTTGCCGATCAGACCGATCGCCGCCTCGGCGATGACTGTGCCTGGCGGAAAGATTGCAGACGCACCGGACTTGTAGAGTTCATCGTAATCCTGAGGCGGCACCACGCCACCGACCACGATCATGATGTCTTCCCGGCCCTCATCCGCGAGTGCCTTCCTGAGCGCCGGCACCAGCGTCAGGTGACCTGCCGCGAGCGAGGACACCCCGACCACGTGAACGTCGTTTTCCACCGCCTGGCGGGCAGCCTCTTCGGGGGTCTGGAACAGCGGGCCGATATCGACGTCGAAGCCGAGGTCGGCAAAGGCCGAGGCAATCACCTTCTGGCCCCGGTCGTGCCCGTCCTGGCCCATCTTGGCCACGAGGATGCGCGGCCGGCGGCCATCGTTGTCCTCGAAGGTCTCCACCAGCTTCTGAACCTTGTCGATCGTGTCGGCCATCGCGCCGGCCTCCCGTTTGTAGACGCCGGCAATCGACTTGATCTCGGCCTTGTGCCGGTCGAAAACCTTTTCCATTGCCAGAGAAATCTCGCCGACCGTGGCTTTCGCCCTGGCCGCCCTGACGGACAGGTCGAGGAGGTTGCCCTCGCCCGACGAAGCGCATTGGGTCAGGGCCTCCAGCGCCGCCTGAGTGTCCGCCTCGTTACGCTCCGCGCGCAGGCGCTTCAGCTTGTCGATCTGCGCCGCGCGCACCTGGGCGTTGTCCACCTTGAGGACGTCGATCGCCTGTTCGCTCTCGGGCTTGTACTTGTTCACGCCGACCACGGTCTGGGCGCCACTGTCGATCCGCGCCTGGGTCTTGGCGGCGGCTTCCTCGATACGCAGTTTCGGGATGCCCTTCTCGATGGCTTTGGCCATGCCGCCGAGCTCTTCCACTTCGCGGATATGGGCCATCGCCTTTTCGGCAAGATCCGCGGTCAGTTTCTCGACATAGTAGGATCCGCCCCAGGGGTCGATCACCTTGGTGGTGCCGCTTTCCTGCTGCAGGAACAATTGGGTGTTGCGGGCGATGCGGGCCGAGAAGTCCGTCGGCAGCGCCAGCGCCTCGTCGAGCGCATTGGTGTGCAGCGACTGGGTATGTCCCTGGGTCGCGGCCATGGCTTCGACACAGGTCCGGATGACGTTGTTGAAGACGTCCTGTGCGGTCAGCGACCAGCCGGAGGTCTGCGAATGGGTCCGCAGCGACAGGGACTTCGGGTTTTTCGGCTGGAAATTTTCTTCCATCAGCGTCGCCCAGATCAGGCGCGCGGCACGCAGCTTGGCCACTTCCATGAAGAAGTTCATGCCGATGGCCCAGAAGAAGGACAGCCGCGGCGCGAACTGGTCGATATCCATCCCGGCGGCAACCCCTGCCCGGGCGTATTCGATGCCGTCCGCGATCGTGTAGGCCAGTTCCAGATCCGCCGTCGCTCCGGCTTCCTGCATGTGATAGCCCGAAATCGAGATCGAGTTGAAGCGCGGCATGTTCTGGGACGTGAACTTGAAGATGTCCGAGATGATCCGCATGGAGGGCTGCGGCGGATAGATATAGGTGTTGCGGACCATAAACTCCTTCAGAATGTCGTTCTGAATGGTGCCCGACAGGTCCTTCTGCTGAACGCCCTGCTCTTCCGCGGCCACGATGTAGAGCGCCAGAACGGGAAGCACCGCGCCGTTCATGGTCATGGAGACGCTCATCTTGTCCAGCGGAATGCCGGAAAACAGGGTGCGCATGTCATAGATGCTGTCGATCGCCACGCCCGCCATGCCGACATCGCCGGCCACCCGCGGATGGTCGCTGTCATAGCCCCGGTGGGTTGCCAGGTCGAAGGCCACGGACAGGCCCTTCTGGCCGGCCGCCAGGTTGCGCCGGTAAAAGGCGTTGGAGTCTTCGGCCGTTGAAAATCCCGCATACTGGCGCACGGTCCAGGGCTGCTGGACATACATGGTCGGATAGGGTCCGCGCAGGAAGGGCGGCAGGCCCGGCCAGGTGTCAAGGTGTTTCAGCCCTTCGAGATCCGCGGCGCCATAGACCGGCGGGACTTCGATTCCCTCAGGCGTCTCCCAGGCGTTCGCGTCGCCGCGTCCGGCTTCCGGTACGCGGTTCTGGAACGGTTTGTCGGCGTAGTTCGGGATCCTGCTCATTGTTGGACCTCCAGATCGGTAAGCTCGGCGCCGTAAATCGCCTCTAGCCTGTCATGCGCGCCCTCAAGCAGGGCCAGAAGATCGCATCCGGCGAAGAGGTACTTGTCGATCCCGGCAGCCTCGTAAGCGGCCTCCTGCGCGCCCGGGCGCCCGGCGAGATACACCAGGTTTGCCCCTGCCGCCTTGAGCGCCTCGGCCGCGGCAACCGCCTGGGCCTCGTAGACCTCGTCGGAGGACACGAGACAGGCCAGGACCGCGCCGCTGTCGCGGAATGCCTGGACCAGGTCCTGCAGTGTATCATAGACAGCGACACCGACGGGCTTCACCCCGCCGGCCGCAAAGGCATTTGCGGTCCAGGTGGCGCGGGCCGTGAACTGCGCGAGACCGCCAAGTGTCGCCAGGAACACCTGCGGCGCAACCGCCTTGCTCGTTTCAAGGGCATCCGCCCTTGCCCTCAGGGCCTCAAACGGTTCCGCCAGCCGGCCTGAGCCGAGCGTCGGCTGCGACGTGTCGCGCGGCAACTGCTCCAGCCGCATGCCGAGATCCCGCAACGGGCCGCCCTGAAGCGCCAGCCTGCGCAATGCCGTGAAACGTTCGCCGTTGCCCGGCTCGGGCAGGTCCTGCGAGGGAGACGACGGACCTGCAAGACCGGACGCCTTGTTTTGTGCCATCACGGCAACCTTCTTTTCCGACAGATCCGGAAATTCACTGACACCGGTGATCGGACGCTTGCGCCGGGCTATATCGGAGGTGCGCGCCTCCCGGGCCGAGGTGATCCGTTCCTGCACCAGGCCCGTGCGCACGGCGTCCATCAGCCCCCCAGCCGCCTCGATCTCCTGGAAAAGCGACCAGGCGGTTTCGCACAGCTTGCCGGTCCGGTCCTCGATGGCACCGGAGCCGGCGGCGGGATCGGTAACCTTCGCCAGATTGCTTTCTTCCAGCAGAATGGACTGGGTGTTGCGTGCCAGACGGCGGGCAAATGCGTCCGGCAATCCGACGGCAAGCGTATGCGGCAGCACACAGATACTGTCGGCACCGCCGATGCCGGCGGCAAAGGCGGCCACGGTGTTGCGTAGCAGATTGACCCAGGGGTCACGGCGCGTCAGCATCCTGTAGGATGTGCTCATATGCAGCGGCATTGCGGTCTGCGGCAATCCCGCTCCGGCGAGGACCGAGGACCAGAGCGCCCGGACCGCGCGTGCCTTGGCGATGGTGCCGATCTGGGCGGCATCGGCTATGACGGTGAGGGAAATGCGGTCTGCCCAGGTTTCCGGAGCCAGGCCGGTGCCTTCGAGCATCCTGAGATGCTCCGTGGCGCCGGCAAGCACAAGCGCCAGCTCCTGCGCAGGCGTCGCACCCGCCTCGTGCCAGATCCGCCCGTCGGCCTTCATCATCCGCACCGGACTGCCGAAGGCGTGTGCGGAGACGATGGCGTCCCGGAACTGCCGGAAGGCGTTTTCCATGTCTCTCGGCGCGACCCCGTTCGCGGCAGCCCAGCCATAGGGGTCGAACCCCGCCGTCAGGTGTATGGAGGATGGATCGATCCGGTGTTTTTCCAGATAGGCCAGCAGCAGCGCCAGCACTTCGATAGTCTTGCTGCCCGCCTCGAAACGCAGGTCGATGAGGTTCAGCTGGACGCCGTCAAGCAGCCTTTCAAGCCCGCCTGGATCCTCGACATGGATGCCGTTGCCATGGGCTGCCGCGGCACCCGAAAACACCAGCTCAAGTCCGCTCGCGCCACCTTCCAGGTCCTCGAGGATTTGCGCATTGGCCTCCCCCGCATCCGGAATGTCGATCCTTTGCACAATCGACCAGTCCTGCCGCGCGCCGCGCAGCGCGCGGGCCGGCGTGTCGAGGCGGCGCGAGTAAAGAGGAGCGATCTCCTGGCCGTCATCCGTCTCGCCGAAAAGTTTCTGGCGCGGCGCTCCCTTGAGCGCCTTGTCGACGGCACTCCACCAAGCCGCTTCGTCCGCGGAATAAAACTGTTCAGGACCGGTAAAGCTGTTGGGCATCGTTTTCATCTCCCTGGCCCCGTTTTAGTCCCTGCCTGCAAAGATTGGCAACTCAGCAGAAAGGGTAAGCTTTCCGCTTCGGCGGAGGTCTTTCTCACGGGATGTTGCCGCACACGGCAAGACTCAAATTGGGCATTACTTAATTCGGGAAACGAAAAAATCCGACTTCGAGCAAACCGGATGTCTGCTCCAGAACAACCGCGAACGCTGACCTTTCTGGGATACTACTTATTTGGCGCAATATGATGGTTCTTTGCCAATTTTTTGGCGGATTAAGCTAAGTTTGCCAGTTTTCCCTATTGGTATGATCATCAATTGTATTGTAGCGTATGTGTGCTGACGCATGGGAAATTCTACCCGTATAACAAATGCGCGGCACCCGGATCCGGCCTGCCCCTCACCTGGAACAGCCGGAAACGTTTCACCCATCAGCGGCTGGTCCGGCATTTGTCGGCCCGGGCGCAAATAGCGGCATATCAAGCCGCAAAGGATGTGCACAATGCTTGATCAAACGGAATTGAAAAGCAAACTGAGAGCCATCTCGGAAGCAAACGCCGCCCATCATGTTCTCGACATTCTGGAATCCAATCTGCGGCGCATGGGGGCGACGCATATCCTCATAACCGGCCTGCCGATGCCAAACCGTCCGATCGACAATCTGGTGCAACGGTTCCGCTGGCCCGACCAACGCAATGACGGAATTGAAAGCACGTCGCTGTCGGCAAATGACAGCGCACTCATGCTTGGCCTAGGCTCAAACAGGGCCAGGGTCTGGACCATCTCCGCCGGCGACATGGAACATTCCGACCTCCTGGCCTCCGCGGGCGAAGGCAGCCAGATCGTGGTGGTTCCGGTCACGGAGCTCTATCCCTTCCAGGCCTTCGTGTTCGCAAGCGGACCGTCGCTGCAGGTCAACAAATACGACCTTTCCAACCTGGAAGTGCTGTCGGCAGCCGCCTTCTCGCGCCTGCGCGAACTCGGGGTAATCTCCGGTCAGCGCCCGGGCGCTCTGTCCACCCGCGAACGCCGCGTGCTGGAACTGACCGCCTACGGCAAGACTGCCGGCGAAATCGCCGACGTGCTCGACATTTCCCAGCGGACTGTCCACGCACATTTGCAAAATGCCAGTGTTAAGTTGAACGCTTCGAACAAGACCCACACGGTGGTTGAAGCGCTTCGCTACGGCCAGATCAGCGTTTAATACTGGCGCATGCAAGGCTGATGAGTTTCAGGGGCTAATGAAAGGCGCGCTTCCGGCGCGCCTTTTCTTGTTTTGGAACCTTGCGTCCGCAGTGACCTCAGTAGGTCATCATCGGCGGCAGTTCCTTGGCCTGGTCGACCCACTTGGTCACCTGGCTCTCGCTCGGCACCTGACGCACGAGTTTCTTGTCCTCGTTCACTTCGGCCATCTTCTCTGCCAGGTTGGCCGCGTTGCGGTGCTTGAGTTCCTTCACCGTGTCGACGCCGGCCGCTTCCAGGAGCTCGGAATATTCCTCACCGACACCGCTGATGCGCATCAGGTCGGCCATGTTGGCCCATTTCAGGATCCGTTTTCCGTCAATGCCGGTTTCCTCTTCCAGCGCCTTGCGCCCCTTCGGATCCTTGGCACGTTCCAGATAGGCCTCGGTCGTCTTGATGCCGAGCTCGCCGAGCTTGGCAGCATAGGTCGGACCGATGCCCTCGATTTCGTCGATGGAATAAGACATCCGCACAGAACTCCCTAAATCACTCCGCAGCCGAACCGTGGGGCGGTCAGACGATTTGGCTCAACCCCGGAATTTGTGAAACCACTTCATTCACAACGTCATCCCCCGCTTTTTCCTTAGCATAGGAAATGAGTTCCTTGGCAACACTTTGAACGCCATCCATGTCGAGGCCGATCCCATTGAGCTCGCTGAGGGCCGCCATGGCCCCCATGCCGCCGCCCATCATGCTGCCAAGCCCTCCAAGAAGACCCCCGCCGCCACCGGCCGACTCGCGCGCGGCGACCAGCTCCTGCGCCCCGGGCAGGGCATCGAAGATGAGCTGCATCTTGTCGTCCGGACCTTCCTTGTTCAGAAAGCCGAGAATGATACCGATCGCGCCTTTGGCCGTGTCTTCATCGATCCCGGCAGCCGCCATGATCCGGTTGATGAGGTCTTCCATGAAAATCTCCCGATTGAACTTCGGCAGCCGGCTTGCCGGCGCCTTCTCCGGCTCCTCTATACAGGCCCTGGAGCGCATTCGTCGATGGCCAATTCCGGGTCTGTCCGGCAATCCGCGCGCCGACACGCCGCCGGAGGCGCGTTGACCGAACAGAATGGTTCTCTCTCGTCATGAAAGGTTCTAGTCTGCGCGAAGAATTCAGGATTCGGGGGAAAACGTGACGGCAAAAGACGGTATCTTCATTGGCGCCAGCACCAGGGACGAAACGCTGACCCTCAAGCTCGCCAACCGACACGGGCTGATTGCGGGCGCCACCGGCACCGGCAAGACCGTTTCGCTGCAGATCCTCGCGGAAGGGTTTTCCAGAGCCGGCGTGCCGGTGTTTTGCGCCGATATCAAGGGCGATCTGTCGGGCCTTGCCGCCGACGGCGTCTCCAAGGACTTTCTGGAAAAACGCGCCAGGGAAGTCGGTCTCGGCAAAAGCTATCGATACGAATCCGTGCCGGCGGTGTTCTGGGACCTGCTCGGCGAGCAGGGGCACCCGATCCGCACGACCGTTTCGGAAATCGGCCCCCTGTTGCTGGCGCGCCTGCTGGAACTCAACGACACCCAGGAAGGGGTTCTGAACGTCCTGTTCGAACTTGCCGACGACGAAGGCCTGCTGCTTCTGGACCTGAAGGATCTCAGGGCAATGCTGGCCCATGTCGCCGAACGCGCTTCGGAACTCTCGACGATCTACGGCAATGTCTCCAAGGCATCCGTCGGCGCCATCCAGCGCCGCCTCCTCGTGCTGGAACGCCAGGGCGGCGAGAACTTCTTCGGCGAGCCCGCGCTCGATATCCGTGACTTCATCCGCACGGCTCCGGACGGGCGCGGCATCGTCAATATCCTGGCAGCCGACAAGCTGATGACGTCGCCCCGTCTCTACGGCGTGTTCCTGCTGTGGCTCCTGTCGGAACTGTTCGAGGAGCTTCCCGAGGTCGGCGATCCGGACAAACCCCGCCTGGTGTTCTTTTTCGACGAAGCGCATCTGCTGTTCTCCGATGCCCCCAAGGCCCTGGTTGAAAAGGTGGAACAGGTGGTCCGCCTGATCCGTTCCAAGGGGGTCGGTGTCTATTTCGTCACACAGAACCCGCTCGATGTTCCGGAAACCGTGCTCGCCCAGCTCGGCAACCGCATTCAGCACGCGCTGCGTGCCTTCACGCCGCGCGACCAGAAGGCCGTGCGCGCGGCCGCCGAGACATTCCGTCCCAATCCCGACCTTGATACGGAACGTGTCATCACCGAGCTGGGCGTCGGCGAAGCCCTGGTTTCGACCCTTGAGGGCAAGGGCATTCCTTCCGTTGTCCAGCGCACGCTGATCCGGCCGCCCTCGTCCCGTCTCGGCCCGGTGACCCAGGCCGAAAGGAGAACCCTGATCCAGTCGAGCCCTGTGTTCGGAATCTACGACCGCACCAAGGACCGAACCTCCGCATATGAAATTCTGACCGGCCGCGCGGAGGAGACCCAGCGCCAGGAAGAAAAGCGACGGGAAAAGGAAGACAGCTACGCGAAGAAGCACGGAGAGCCGCGGCGCTCCCGCTCGGGCTTCCAGCTGCCCGATTTCGGTCGCGACGACCGGCCCCGCCAGGAAAGCCGGCAACGGCGCAGCAACCGCCGCAGTCAGCGGGACACGGTCCTGGAAGCAGGTCTCAAGTCAGCGGCGCGAAGCCTTGGAACCTCGTTGGGCAGGGCCCTCGTCCGTGGCCTGCTCGGGTCGCTGAAACGCGGCAACTGAGGTCCCGGCATGGCTGATGACAGGGCACATCACATGGCCATCGAACGAAAGGCCCTCGGCGTCGGCAAATGGGCCAACCTGTTCATGGCCTTTGCCGGGCTTCTGACCGCGTGGCTCTCGCGCTCAGACGCCATGCTGGTGGACGGGCTCTATTCGGCGGTCAATTTCCTGTCGGCCATCGCCGCCGCAAGGATCGGTGCCCGTGTCGGCCTGCCGCCAACGCGCGCGCGGCCCTGGGGACACGATTTCGACGAGGTGCTTTACGTCACCTTTCGCAGCCTGATCCTGATCGGGGTCCTCGTTTTTGCCGCCGTTGTTTCGGGCATGAAGATCTGGACCTTCTTTTCCGGCGGCACGGTGCCGGAACTCATCTTCGGGCCGATCGCGGTCTATGCTGTGGTGATCGTCGCCATCTGCCTGGGTCTCGCGATCAATTTCCACATAGCCTACCGCAGAACCGGCAGGAAAAGCGCGATCCTGAAGACGGAAGCCCAGGCGGCCCTGATCGACGGCGCCCTCAGCCTGGGGTCAGGTGCCGCCCTTCTCTCCCTGCCCTTCCTGGAAGGCACGTTCCTGGGGCCCTATGTCCCGATCGGCGACGCGGTCATCGTGCTGGTCCTGATCCTGGCAATCGTCTGGCAGCCCCTGTCCACCTTCCGCACGACCCTTGCCGATCTTGCCGGTGTCAGCGCTCCGGGTGCCACCCACGCCAAGGTCGCACGCGCCGCCAGGGATCTTGCCCGTGAAAAAGGCTACAAGGTTCAGCGCTCGGCGGTTCTGCAGGCCGGGCGCGTGCATTGGGCCGTTGTCTATCTCGACCCGGAAGGTCCCGTTCTCGCAAAGGACGTGGATGCGTTTCGGGATGCCCTGGCCGCACGGCTGGAAGACCTGATTGGGGCAACCCGCGTCGAAATCGTGGTGACCGCAACCGGCGGATTGGCTGCGCCCCGGCTTACAGCCAACGCACAACCACCACAGATTCCCTGAAGTAACAGGATGGTTACCCCTTGAAGTTAATGCTGCGGGTCAGACAACCGCAGGTGAATGGCAATGCAAAATCGGGGCAATGGGACACGGACATCACATGGCAGTGCCGGTTGGGCGCGTGTCCTCCTGCTCTGGCTGACCGTCCTGCTGCTTGTCCCGGGTGCATCGGCCCGGCTGAGCGCGCAGGAGTCCCGCCCTTCATCCGCTGTGGGCGAAGAAGGTCAAGGTGAGCTCGATCCCGAACGGATCGCGCTCGCGCGCGATTATCTCCGGGACAATCCGATCTCCCCGCCGGATACGACAAGCCCCCGCGCGACCATGGAGAGCTTCGTCTTCATCATGAACGAGGTGGATGCGCTGTGGCTTGCCGTTCGCCAATCCTACGACAACAGCAACCGTTGGTTCCTGACCACGGAAGAACGTCAAAAGCTGGTCCTCGTTCGGGCCCTTCTGGACAAAGCCGCCCAGACCTTCAACCTGAGCGAGATACCCGTCACCTCCCGTGACAACGCCAGCATTGAAATCGCGCTTCAGCTGCAGGAAATCCTCGACCGGATCCCGACACCGGTGCTCGCCGACATTCCCGGGGCGCCCGCCGGCAGTTTCGTGCACGCGAACGGTGCGTCCGATCTGCCGGAACACTGGACAGTGCCCGGAACCAGCATCAGCATCCGGCGCCAGGACACCGGGGAAGCAAGGGGCCACTACCTGTTTTCAAAGGATTCGGTCGCACGCATTCCCGAAGACTATGCCGTGGTGCGCGCGTTACCGCTCAGGGCGGACCGGGGCGAGGACCTGTTCGAATATTATATCTACACGCCGGGAAACCTGGTCGCGCCGCTCTGGTACGATGTCATCGAGGCCGGTCCGGCCTGGCTGCATTTCCACTTGGCGGACCAGGCCTACTGGCAGTGGCTGGCGCTCATGGTATTGCTCGCGGCTTTCGCCGGCCTGCTGGGCATTTATGTACGCTGGCGCAGGTGGCGCGCGGTCTCGGTCAATGAAGGCGCACGGATCGGCCAGGCGCTCGTAAATCCGGTCCTCGTGATCGTCGCCGCCAACCTGTTCCGTTACCTTTGCGAAGACCAGATCAACATTACCGGCACGGCTCTCGTGGCCATCGGCACGACGACTACGGCAATCGTCTGGTCCGCAACGGCATGGCTCGTCTATCAGGTTCTGCAATTGCTGTATGTCTGGATTGCCGCCAGTTCCGGTCCGGAAAAGAAAGGACTGGATGCGAGCCTTCTGCGGACCGGGTTCAGGGTCTTTTCCCTCGGTGTGGCCCTTGTTGTTCTGGGATACGGCGCCACCCGGATCGGCATTCCGATTTACGGGGTGATTGCGGGTCTGGGTGTCGGCGGCCTTGCCATCGCACTTGCCGCGCAACCGACCATCGAGAACCTGATCGGCGGCATCATTCTCTATGCCGACCGCATGGTGCGCGTCGGCGAGTTCTGCCAGTTCGACGACCTTGCCGGCACGGTAGAATCCATCGGCATCCGCTCGACCCGTATCCGCGCGCTTGACCGGACCCTGATCACCGTTGCCAACGCGGATCTCGCCAAGCGGAAAATCATCAACTTCAGCCAGCGGGACCAGTTTCATTTCCGGCACAGGTTCGGACTGCGCTATGAAACCGGCGCTGCGGAACTGAAGGAAATCCTGACCGCGCTGCGCGCCTATCTGGAAAGCCACGACAAGGTGCTTGCCGAAACGATGCGCGTCCGCCTGATCGGCTATGACGATTACGCCGTCACCGTCGAGGCCTATGCCTATGTGCTGGCTCCGGCCTATGCCGACTTCCTGGAGATACAGGAGGACATGCTGTTCGAAATGCGGGCCCTGATAAAAGCCGGGGGATCCGAAATCGCCTTTCCCTCGTCAACGGTCTACCTGTCCCGGGACACCGGCCTTACCGGTTCCGGGCCCCTTGCTCACGAGCCTTCTTCCGGCGACAAGGACACGCAGGCGGCCTGATCAGCCGAAGGGATGCGGCCGGCCGGATACCTGTTGCCAATATCCATTTGCGCTGGCCGCCGCGTTGTGGCCTGTTAGGGCCTTCTCCAAGGGGCCTGAGTCTTCCGGCCCGATTCATTCCGTTCCAAGTTTCAAGGATCCGTCATGAGTTCCATCGACAAGGTCCTGGCACGCATCGATGCCAATCTCGACCAGAGCCTCCAGCGCCTGTTCGACCTTCTCAAGATCAAGAGCATTTCCACCGATCCCGAATTCAAGGGCCCCTGCCGCGAAGCCGCGCAGTGGCTGGCCAGGGAATTGACCGGGATCGGCATCGAGGCCTCCGTGCGCGACACGGCCGGCCATCCGATGGTTGTCGGGCATCGCAAGTCCGGCAAGCCCGGCCCGCATGTGCTGTTCTATGGCCACTACGACGTTCAGCCGGTCGATCCGCTGAACCTGTGGGATCAGGACCCGTTCGAACCGGGCATCCAGACCCGCGAAGACGGCAGCAAGATCATCGTTGGCCGCGGGTCCGCCGACGACAAGGGCCAGCTGATGACCTTCGTCGAGGCGGCAAGGGCCTATATCGAGGAAACCGGCGATCTGCCCGTCGATGTCTCGATCCTGTTCGAGGGCGAGGAGGAATCCGGCTCCCCGTCCCTGCACCCGTTCCTGGAAGCCAACAAGGACGAACTCTCCTGCGATCTCGCCCTCGTGTGCGACACCGGCATGTGGGACGCAAAGACCCCGGCGATTTCGGTCATGCTGCGCGGCATGGTCGGTGACGAGATCATCGTCAAGGCCGCCAGCCGCGACCTGCATTCGGGCATGTATGGCGGCTCGGCCCAGAACCCGAACCATATCGTCGCCAGCATCATTGCCGGACTGCATGACGAAAACGGCAAGATCACCCTGCCCGGTTTTTATGACGGCGTTATCGAGATGCCGGACGACGTCAAGGCCATGTGGGACACGCTCGGCTTTTCCGTCGAGGAGTTCCTGGGTGATGTCGGCCTGAAATACCCGCGCGGCGAAACCGACCGCATGCCGCTGGAGCATATCTGGACACGCCCGACCGTCGAAGTGAACGGCATGTGGGGTGGCTACCAGGGCGCCGGGTCCAAGACGGTCATCCCGGCCGAGGCCCACGCCAAGTTCACTTTCCGCCTTGTCGGCGACCAGGATCCGGCCAAGATCCAGCAGGCTTTCCGGGACTATGTGCGCTCGAAAGTACCTGCCGACTGCAGCGTCGACTTCATCGCCAAGGACGGCAGCCCGGCCCTCCGGCTCGATTTCGCGATGCCGGTCCTGGAAAAGGGCAAGAAGGCGCTCCAGGACGAGTGGGAAACCGACGCCGCCCTGATCGGCATGGGCGGGTCCATTCCGATCGTCGGCGATTTCAAGCGCATGCTGGGCATGGATTCGCTGCTGATCGGCTTCGGTCTGGACGATGACCAGATCCATTCCCCGAACGAGAAATACAACCTGACCAGTTTCCACAAGGGCATCCGCTCCTGGGCACGCGTGCTGAAGGAACTGGCTGAAGACTGACCGTGAGACGCGCACGGCCCCGGCCGTGCGCACAGTCTGTGCGAGGGAGACACATATGAAAGCCATTTGCGTCTTTTGCGGTTCCAGCTTCGGAACGCGCGAGACCTATGCGGAGGCCGCGAAGGAAACCGGCCGGACGATTGCCGAACAGGGCTACACGCTTGTTTATGGCGGGGCGAAGGTCGGCCTGATGGGCACCGTGGCCGACGCGGCCCTTCAGGCCGGCGGCAAGGTCATCGGCGTTCTGCCGAGGGCTCTTGAGGACAAGGAGATCGGCCACGAGGGACTGACCGAGCTGCACCTCGTCGGCTCCATGCATGAGCGCAAGGCCAGGATGGCGGACCTGTCGGACGCCTTCATCGCCCTGCCAGGCGGTGTCGGCACGCTGGAGGAAATCTTCGAGGTCTGGACCTGGGGCCAGCTCGGCTATCACCAGAAACCCTGCGGTTTCCTGAACATCGACGGCTACTATGACGATCTGATCCGGTTTCTGGATCACCAGACCGAGGAAGGTTTCACCAGGGACGTGATGCGCCAGATGGTCCAGATCGCCGGCGCCCCCCGGGAGCTGATCGGCCAATTCGAGAACTACTCGCCGCCATCGGCCCCGAAATGGATCAAGCGGGAGGAGACCTGACCTCCCGCCGGACCCCTCGAACCCCCTGCGGAACCTGCCGGAAACTTTCCACAGGGGCGCGAGCTCCCTTTGCAAACAGGGCGTTACTTGGTAAATCCCTCAAGGCTTCGCACGAGTGGAGCCTCGTTGTTCCTTGTCGAGTATTATTATGCGTCCAACTGCCATCGGTTATGCGTGTGCCATTGCGATTATCGGGTCCGCCTGCACGCCCACGGGCGAGCTTGACGGCAACTCGGGCCGCCTCGTGCGAACCTCGAACGAAACGCTCGTGCAGATCACCGAGGACCATATCGGCGGCATCAACGGCGACACCTCCTATGGCCAGAAGGCGATCGAGGCCGCCCTGCCCGGCTTCACCACCGAAGGCATCCAGACCGCTGTCGAAAACAACACCGAATGGGCGCTGGCCGCCTTCAACAGCGACGGCTTCCAGGTGCTGCAGGTCTTCAAGGGCCAGAACGGCAAGGTTCGGACCGTCCACGGCGTCACCCACCATCTGCAGGGCCCGAACGGCGAACGCATCGGCATGACCTTTTCCGAGGTCGGTTCCTCGCGCGCCGACTGCAGGGTCGGCAAGAACCTGTGGCGCGGCATGGCGATCTGCCATTCCAACGGCCACCCGAACGTGGAACTGGTCTACGCCATCCCCGGCTACCAGGGCCCGTTCGACCAGCTGCCGGCGGAAAACGACCTCTTCGACGCACAACTGCAGCGGATCCTGTGGACGCCGAAGAGCTGAGTTTTTCGGACAGGCCGGACTATCGCTTTTCGAGAATAGTCTGAACCGACTTTAGCTACCTCTCAGCTCTGCCTCTAACGCAAAAGTCGGCAAAGCTTGTTTCAAACAAATCTCGAAATGCTTTGATAGGCACAGCCTTCACCACAAACTCCAACGTCATCCTGAGGAGGACCGTCAGGTCCGTCTCGAAGGATCCGTTCCTTGCTCAGGAGCTTGCAGCAGATCCTTCGAGACGCCGCTGACGCGGCTCCTCAGGATGACGGTATTGGGTGTGGCAGCTCCTTTCGGACGGGCCTGTCTAATCAGCAAAGGTTAACCCCTCTGACCGCCACCTCTCCTCAAGCATGCGCCTCAGAGCGCACCATCACGTTCCCGACCGGCCGCCAGACGGTTCGCATCTTCAACGTCTGTTTCCGCTCGTCTCAGCAGGCTTTCTTGAAACACAGTCAGTCCGACTGCCGTATGCGGATCCCCAGCAAATAGCCCGCGTGGAAATAAAGTCCCAAGTATACAAAACCGAGCGGCGGGATCAGAAGGACCGCAATATAAAGCAGTCCAAAAGTGAACATGTAGAGCAGCCCGGAGCCCAAATTGTCTATATTAGCTACCACAGGCAACAACATTCCAATCACAGACAAGACTGTAAAGGGCACAGACAAGAAGCCAAGCATCTTACGTCCCAGGGATCCGCTCAGATAGGGCGCTTTCTGGTATCCGGTGACTGCTCCGTAAATGAAAATAGCGATTGAAACGAAAACTGCGGCTAAGACAAAAATCATCGAAAAACCAACCCACGGCGCACATCGGCTAAACCCTATGCGCCTAAAAATTGAAATTCCATCTATAACTTACCTATTCAATGAACACCGTTAACATGTTTGCAATTCAGCTTCTTTTGCGACTTTAGCTTCCAATACTCAAATTCTTTCTTTCTGAAGCAACTTTCCAGAATCCATAGATGTCATCCTGAGGAAGCGCGTCAGCACTGTCTCAAAGGACAGGCCATTTGTTCCGAGCGCATGCCCAATCCTTCGAGACGCCGCTGTCGCGGCTCCTCAGGATGATGCAGTTGGGTGGGGCAGCTCGGCAGGACGAGGGAGAGGATTTGGCAACCCGAAACCCCAGACCGTCACCAATGTGCTTCAAACATGCGCCTCCGAGCGCACCATGACCTCACCGACCGGCCGCCAGACATTGCGCATCTTCACGGTCTTTTCCGCTACATCGGCCAGGTCCATCAGCAGCGGCATGCCCCGGTCCTTCAGGAACGGCAGGGATTTGATGTCGCCGCCCGTCCAGGGCAGGAACGGATTGCGGCGCATGTGCCAGTGGATCTCGGAGCGGACGGTCGGCTTGTCCGACGGCGTGCGTCCATGAAAGGCGAAGGTGTCGGCAACAATCAGAGTGTTTTCAGGCACCACCATCTTCTTTGGCTGCGGCAGGCCGAGGGCGGCAAGTTCATCCGCCCTGATACGGAAGGAGCCGTTGGCATGATGGGAGCGCTTGTCCTTGGACGCCGTCAGCGAGCACTCGTATTCCCATTCCAGCCGTTCCTTCGTGAGCTTGTGTGAACCGGGAACGAAGAAGAACGGGCCGTCCTCCTCGCCGACATCCTGCAGGAACAGCCAGGCTTTCGACGTGGCGTGGAACGTGTCGGCATGGGCATCCGACTGCGGATCCTTCTTCTGAACCTTCTGGGGCTCCACCAGCACCGTCTGGATGAAATTGAGCGGCTGACCGCCTTGCGAGGCCGCGTAGCGGATCATGTCGAGCGCGCGCGGATCGCGCACCGCCTGTCCAAGCGCCTGGTTGCGCCCCAGCACATCCGGCGGCAGCAGGGTCATGCGCGTCACCGCCTGGCCCTGGCGCATCTCGCGCGCCTCGAGCGGCTGGGAGAACACTTCTTCCTTCAGCTGCCGGTAGACCTCATCCGGCAGAAAGTTCTTCACCAGGAAATAGCCATTCTCGTCAAAGAACGCCCGCTGCTCCGGGTCCACAAGTCCGGCCAGCCGGGCGCGACGGCTCGCGGCGAGGTCCGCGGCCAGCTTGACCCGCTTCTTGTGCAGGCCCCAGCTGTTCAGCCTCTCGCTGCCAAGCAGAGGGTTCTTGCGCGGTGACTTGTCGGTCCCGGCAAGGCCCAGAACCCAGAAAGGAGCTTTGAGATAGGACAAAGGCGTCATGCGGCACCGGAAGTCAGTTGTTTCGAAGTGGCCGTATCTAACACGCTTTTTCCGCTCCCGTTCAATCTTTTGGGCTTTCCCGGCGCTGATTTGTCCCACAACCGGATGTGCTCCAGGACAGTTCTCCCTTTGGCGGCAGTGACCTTTTCCGATTCCTGCGTTAAAGCCATGGGTCATGACAGCCAAGGCTTCCTCCCTCGACCCGGCAAAACTCGCCGGAGATCTGCGCTCCGGAAAACGCGCCGCACTGGCACGCGCGATCACGCTGGTCGAATCGAAAAAGGCCGAGCACCGGCGCCTCGCCCGTGACCTGATCCAGGAGCTGCTGCCACGCACCGGCAAGGCCTTGCGTGTCGGCATCACCGGCGTACCCGGTGTCGGCAAGTCGACCACCATCGATACGCTCGGTTCCAACCTGACAGCTGCGGGTCACAAGGTTGCCGTTCTGGCGGTCGACCCGTCCTCCACCCGCACCGGCGGCTCGATTCTGGGCGACAAGACCCGCATGGCCCGCCTGGCTGTCGACACCAATGCCTTCATCCGTCCCTCGCCGTCTGCCGGCACCCTCGGCGGTGTTGCGGCAAAGACGCGGGAAACAATGCTTCTGTGCGAGGCAGCGGGCTTCGACGTGATCCTGGTGGAAACCGTCGGCATCGGCCAGTCGGAGACGACCGTTGCCGACATGGTCGATTTCTTTCTGGTCCTGATGCTGCCGGGCGCCGGCGACGAACTCCAGGGCATCAAGAAAGGCGTTCTGGAAATCGCCGACATGATCGCCGTCAACAAGGCCGACGGCGACGGTGCCCTTCGTGCCCGGTCGGCGGCTTCCGACTATCGCGCCGCCCTGCATATCCTCGCGCCGAAATCTCCCAACTGGACACCCCCGGTGATCACGATCTCCGGGCTGGCCAACGAGGGCCTCGACCACCTGTGGGAACAGATCGAGGTCTATCGAGACCGCATGGAGAAGAGCGGCGAATGGGGCGACAAGCGCAGCCGGCAGCAGGTCGCCTGGATGTGGGACATGCTGCAGCAGCGCATGATGGAAGCCCTGAAGACAAACACCGGCACGGCTGAACGCCTGAAGGCGCTTGAGGACGAGGTGCGGGCCGGCCGGACTGCCGTCTCGCTTGCCGTCGACGAACTGGCGACGCTGATGGGGTTGAACACATGACCGCAGAAGGGTGGAAAACCGTTCTGGTCACGGGTTTCAGGCCCTTTCCCGGAGCGCCGGTCAACCCGACCGAACACCTGATGCAGTCCCTGCCAGGCCGGCTCGGGGAAGTCACCTCAACCGTGCGCTTTGTCTTTCACGTGTTGCCGACCACATGGGCGGGGCGTCACGAAGTGACCGGCAAGTTGCGGCGTGACATCCGTCCGGACGCGATCGTGCATTTTGGCGTCGACGGCACCCGGTCAACGCTCAACATCGAGACCCGCGCGGTCAACAGGGCCGAACAGGTCCGGCCGGACGCGGCCGGCGAGACCGCGCCCGCTGCACAGCTTGCCTCCGGTGCGGAAGAAACCCGGATGTCGACGCTCCCGGCAGGCGCACTGTGCGAAGCCGCCCGCGCCGCGGGCGCTCCCGTGGAACTCTCAGCGGACGCCGGCACCTATCTCTGCAATGCCACTTTGTGGGATTCGATCGGCTCCGGCATTCCGAGCATCTTCATCCATGTACCGGCCCTGCCGGAAAGCCCAAACGATAAACGACCTGCCTTTGCCGTGGTCGAAACGGCGGCCGTCCGGATCCTGGAAGAGGTTGCCCGGCGGTTGGGGTAACCGGCTTTTCACTGCCCCCTTCCAAGTGCCTATCACCACCCACAGCGTCATCCTGAGGAGGACCGCCAGGTCCGTCTCGAAGGATCGGCCAAACACTCCGGAACAAGTGGCCGATCCTTCGAGACAGCGCTACGCGCTTCCTCAGGATGACGCAGAATGATCAGGAACTGCCCTGCAGGACCGGTTTCTCAGAGGCCTCAATCCCGCTCCAGCAACCGCTCCACCTGGCCGATACAATCGCCCGCCATCTCGGACGACAGTCCGGCCCTGCCCAGCACCCGCAAGCCGAAATAGACCGACAGCACGCCTCTCGCGGTTGCTCTTGCCAAGCTGTCTTCAAACCCGTCGTCCAGCAGCGCCCGGCGGAAACCACCTTCCAGGCGGTGGGTCATCGCCTGCAACCGCTCCTCCGCCGCGCCGCCACCGGCCGCCTTGTCGATCAACGCGTTGCACAGAAAGCAGCCCAGCCGGTCACCATCGGCATGCACGACCGCCGCAACCCTGCTGAACAGTCCGAGGATTCGCTCCCGGCCACTCCCCTGCGCAGGGTCGCCCAGAAAGGCGACCGTCGCGCTGATCACCTCGTCATTGTACCGGTCCAACGCGGCGATGTAGACGGACTGCTTGTCCCGGAACGCCTTGTAGAACGAGCCCTTGGTGATCTCCATGGCGGTCAGCAGTTCGGAGAGCGAAGCTTCCTCGTAGCCGACGTCCCAGAACAGGGCTATGGCCTTGTCCATCGCAACGTCCGGGTCAAACTCGCGCGGTCTGGCCATGCCTACCTCTTTTCCTGTCGCTCACGATTTCCTCACCGCAAGGTCACGTGCATGTGTTTTGTACCAATCGGTTCCTAACTATATATCCGAAACACCGGGCGGATCGGACAGCTTGCACCTAATTAGGAACCAAATGGTACCGAAAAAAGGCAAAGGTTTCAATCTGGTCCCCCGGCGAGCTTCAACCCCTTGGGAGAATTTCCATATGTTTGCAAATCTGATCCGCGGTTCCCTCGCCGCGCTTGTTGTTGTCACCGGCCTTGTTTCGAACGCCCTTGCCGGAGGTTTTGATGTCAACACCACCATCACCGGTCTGGCCCTGCGCGGTGTCGACCCCGTTTCCTATTTCGTGGACGGCGAGCCGCACGACGGCAGCATTGCCATCACCGCCGTGCACAATGGTGCCACCTACCGCTTCGCTTCGGAAGAAAACCGCGACCTTTTCAAGCAGAACCCGGACAAGTACCTGCCGCAATACGGCGGTTTCTGCGCCTTCGGCACCGCCATGGGCGTCAAGGTCGACGGCGATCCCGACCTCTGGAAGATCGTCGACGGCAAGCTGTACCTCAACCTCGCGCCCTCGATCCAGGAACGTTGGGTCAAGGACATCCCGGGCTTCATCGCCACCGCCGACACCAAGTGGGGTGACCTGGAGAACGTGAACCCGAGCGACCTTTGATCGGTCTTTGCCCCTGAAGACCGATTGACCGGCCGGCCGGGCCCCTTCCCCGGCCGGTCTTTCCTGTCCGCACCAGCCACACGCAAAGGCTTTTCCGACCGGCACGCCTCTTGCGAAGTCCAGCACAGACACCGAACCCGTTCCCGATCCGGGACGTTTTTGAGCAATTGGCTGGGCCGATGACACACAGACGACCGAAACTGAACCGCCGTGCGTTTCTTGCCGGGACAGCCTTGTGTCTTTCCGGGACAGTCGCTTCTGCACAGATGAAGGTCGCCGACCTGCGCGGCTCGATCGATTCCGAAGATCTCGGACTGCTGCCCAACGCCGCCGACGACCAGACCGCCCAGTTCCAGAACGCGGTCAACCGGGCCGTGGAACGCGGCCGGGCGCTGTTCCTGCCGGCCGGCACCTACCCGGTCGCCAACCTGCGCCTGCCTTCCGGCACCCTCATCGTCGGTGTGCCCGGGCGCACGCGTCTTGTCTACCAGGGCGGCGGCGGCCAGCTGATCCGCGCCGAGGGCGTCTCCAATATCGGTCTGACCGGCGTGACCTTCGACGGCGCCAACCGCTCGATCGGAGACTTCACCGAAGGCCTGCTGCATTTCATCGGCTGCAGGAACGTCACCCTCGACAATTGCGAGATTGCCGGGTCTTCCAAGATGGGTTTGTTGATGGACCGCTGCTCGGGCCGCGTGGAGAACTGCACCATCTCGGGGGCGGCGGAAGCCGGATTGCGCTCCAACGAGGCCACAGGCCTTGCCATCACCGGCAACACCGTCACCGATTGCGCCAATGGCGGCATCTGGGTGCATCGCTGGCGCGAGGGCGAGGACGGCACCATCGTTTCCGGCAACCGGGTGGAGCGCATCGGCGCCCGCTATGGCGGCACCGGCCAATTCGGAAACGGTATCAACATCTTCCGCGCCCATGGGGTGATGGTTTCGAACAATCGTGTCACCGACTGCGCCTTTTCCGCGATCCGCTCCAACGCCGGCTCCAACGTGCAGATCATCGGCAATTCCTGTCTCCGCTCCGGCGAGACCGCGATTTATTCGGAGTTCGGTTTCCAGGGCGCCGTGATCGCCAACAACATCGTCGATGGCGGCACGATCGGCATCTCGATCGCCAACTTCTTGGACGGCGGCCGCATGGCGGTTTGCTCCGGCAATCTGGTCCGCAACATCAAGAAGGACGGCCCCTACCCGCCGGAAGTCGCCGGTTTCGGCATCGGCATTGCCGTCGAGGCCGACACCACGCTGACCGGCAATGTGGTCGAGGGCGCCCCGAAATTCGGCCTGATGCTCGGCTGGGGTCCCTATATGCGCAATGTTGCCGCCTCGCAGAATGTCATCCGCGATTGCGGCACCGGCATTGCCGTTACAATTGTCGACGGCGCCGGCTCGGCGGTGATCACGGGCAACATCGTCCAGGGATCAAAATCGGGAGCCATCAACGGCTACAAATGGCTTGAGAAAGCCACCGGCGAACTCAACAACGTGTCCGAGTTCCCGAACCTGACCGTCCACGGCAACCAGGTGGCCGCCTGACACCACTGAAGCAAACCGTCACATGGCCCCGCCACACATTCAGTCGTCATCCTGAGGAGGCGCGAAGCGCCGTCTCGAAGGATGGGCAGCCAAGTTCTGAAATTGCCGCCCATCCTTCGAGACGCGCGTGAACGCGCTCCTCAGGATGACGTTGTCTTTATGGCCTCACGCCGCACCAAGCGCGAACCGCAGCGACAGGCAGGACAGGCCGCCATCGACCTTGCGGGCCTCGTGTGTCGGCAGGACGACGGTCCTGAACCCGGCCGCCTCGATCGCCGCCTGTGTCTTCGGATAGCCTTCCGGCACCAGCACCACGTCGTTCACCCGGATGACATTGGCCGCATAGTCCTCGCCTTCAGCCACCTGCACGATCTTGCGGTCACCGAAGAAACCGCTGTCGGCCATCGCCCTTGTGGCCAGGATGACATTGTCCCCGAGCGTCGAGCAGGCCGTCTTGAAATGCAGGACGCCTTCCGGTGTCTCGCAGACCTCGGCTTTGTAGCCCCACTCGCCCAGCAGCTTCGCGAAGGCGTCCGCGCCCTCCCGGTCGGTGCGCGCCGACAGGCCGATCAGGATGACATCGTCGAGCATCAGCACGTCGCCACCGTCCACATGACCGGAGCCCGGCAGTTCGACCACCTTGCCGAAGCGGGCAACGAGCGCGGCCCGGATTTCCCGCCCCTCGCCCTCCCGGCTCGCCGTGCCGGGACGCAACCGGATCGCCCCCTCCGGCAGACAGAAGGCCGGGTCCTCGACAAAGCAGCTGTCGGGAAAGGCCTCCAGCGGCGGCAGAACGTCGACGGTCAGACCGGCCTCTTGCAGTGCCTTCACATAAAGCCCATGTTCTTCGCGGAATTTTTCCCCGCTCGGGTCACCTGAATCCACGGCGCGGATCCCGTTGGCGACACTGTCGGCGGGCGTGCGGGTGATCGCGTGGGTGAAACGGAAGGACAGGCCGGGGCGATGCGCCATGAGACAACTCCAGTGACAAGGACAAGCGCCCAACCAGCCATTCGCAAGGCCGGTTTGCAAGACGTCGATGCCCTCAAATCCTGTATCGACCGCGCCTATCAACCGGTAAAATCGAACCTTCCGGACCTGCCGGATGTCTCCGCAGGTATTGCCGACGACATACGCGATCATCACGTCCTTGTCGCCGAGTTGGGCCGCAGGATCACCGGCTGCGCCATCTTTTCGCTCAAGGGCTCAAGGGCCCACCTGATGAACATCGCCGTTGACCCGGATGTGAAAGGACAAGGTCTGGGCAGGTGCCTGATCGAGCATGTGGAGCGCATAGCACGGGACGGCGGCGCTACCGAAATTCACCTTGCGACCCACGTGGGCATGCCCGGAAACGTCACGCTCTACAGTCACCTTGGATGGAGTGAAACTTCAATAACCGGCAACAAGATATTGATGAAAAAGGATCTTTAACCCAACTCGATTCACACCCAACGACGTCATCTTGAGCAGCCGCGTCAGCGGCGTCTCGAAGGATGGGCGGCACAGTCAGAACAAGCGGCCGATCCTTCGAGACGGACCTGAAGGTCCTCCCCAGGATGACGTCGTTGGGTGAGCCACTTCTGTACCAGCCCTACGGCAGCGCGGCCTTCAACGCCGCCAGGAAGTCCTGTCTCGGCCGGATATGGCCGGCCTGGATCCCGCGCCGGGTCAGGATCGGCGGATTGACCAGCCCGTCCAGAAGCGCGGCCTCGTCTTCGTTCAACTCCAGAAGAGCTTCCAGCACCGTCGCCATCATCACCTCGGCGGCGCGCGTTGCGCCGTCGTCGCATTTGAGAGCGATACCGAAACCGAGTTCGGGCACCGAACCGCAGAACACGCCCTCGGCCCCGGTCTTGACGAAGACCCGCCCGCGGAACCCTTCCATCACCTTTGTGCAGAACCTGTCGGCGCCGGCGACCATGTAAGGCTCGTTGATGCAGGCGTCGTAGAGACGCTGTGCGGCGTCGGCGCGCTGCGGTTCCAGGCCCTCGCCCGTTCCGAACGCGGCAAAGGCCCGCGCGAATTTCTGCAATGGTGTCGCGTAGGTCGGAATGGAACAACCATCCGTGCCGCAGACGTCCTCCGACAGCGTGTCGCCGGTCAACTGTTCCATCACCAGCTTTATTTCCCGCTGCACAGGATGACCGGCGTCGACATACCCCTTGGTGTCGACTCCCATCACCTTGGCAAGGCCGAGAAACCCTGCATGTTTGCCCGAACAGTTGTTGTGCAGCCCGCAGGGTGTCTCGTCGGCCAGGATCAGCTTGGCCGCGTCTTCCATGCGCTGCGGCCATTGCGGCCCGCATTCCAGGTCGTCCTCGCTCAGTCCGGCCTTCATCAGCATGACGCGCGCCGAATTTGCGTGAACCTCCTCGCCGCTGTGCGAGGCGCAAGCCAGCGCCAGTTCGGCATCGGACAGGTCCAGCGCATCGGCCGCCCCCGATTCCACCAGCGGCAGGGCTTGCAGGGCCTTGATGGCGGAACGCGGAAACACACGCGCTTCGACATTGCCGATTTCACAGACAGGTTTGCCCGCCGTATCGACAATGGCAATACTGCCGCGATGAACGCTTTCGGTCACGGAGCCTCTGGTGACGTCGACCAGCGCGGGATTGTCCATGTAGTTTCTCATTTCAATAGGGTCGCTCGAATTCGAGGCTAGGCGGATTCGGCCCGCGCCGCAGTCAGAAAAGCGGCAAGCCGTGTCAGCGCCTCGTCAATGACAGTGTCCTGTTTGCAAAAACAGAAACGGATATAGTCTGTCGGCGCGTCGGAACCATAGAAGGCCGACACCGGAACGGCAGCGACACCGGCCTGCGTGACCAGGGTCTCGCAGGCCTCAACATCCGTCCGGCCGAGACCGAGACCGCCGATGTCGCAGGTCAGGAAATAGGTCGCCGCGCAAGGCAGAACCGAAAACCCGAGTCCGGCAAGACCGGCGGCCATGCGGTCGCGCTTGGACATCAGGTCCTGCGTCAGACCGGCGAAATAGCTGTCGTCCCTGCCAAGGCCGTAGGCGACCGCCTTTTGCAGATTGGGCGGCGTGGTGAAGGTCAGCCACTGATGCGCCTTGGAGATCGGATCCATCAGCCCGGCCGGTCCGGTGACGTACCCCACTTTCCAGCCGGTCAGAGAAAAGGTCTTGCCGGCCGAGCCGATCCGCACCGCGCGTTCGCGCATGCCGTCGAAGGTCATCAGCGGCCGGTGCTGTGCACCGTCGAACACCAGATGCTCGTAAACCTCGTCACAGATCGCATAGACGTCGTGCTCGATGCACAGATCGGCGATCAGCTGCAGTTCACGTTCGGAAAAGACCTTGGCGGTCGGGTTCATGGGATTGTTGATCAGGATCGCCTTGGTCCGCTCCGAGAAGGCCGCTCTGAGGGCATCCTCGTTCATCGACCAGTCCGGCGGTGTCACACGCACGCGTACCGGAATGCCACCCGCCTGTTTCACTATCGGCAGGTAACAATCGTAAAGTGGTTCGATCAGGACCACCTCATCCCCGGGAGACACCAGCGCGATAAGGCAATCCGCCAGCGCTTCCGTCGCCCCCGAAGTCACCATGACCTCGCTCTGCGGATCGACGTTCAGCCCGTAAAAACGCTTGTTGGCGTCGGCAACCGCCTGGCGCAGGGCGGGAAGGCCCAGCATGGGCGGATACTGGTTCGGCCCCTCGACCAGCGCCTCGGCTGCGACGCGCCTGATGTCTTCCGGCCCGTCCACATCCGGAAACCCCTGCCCCAGGTTCACGGCTCCATGGGCCATGGCCAGGCGCGACATGGTCTCGAACACGGTGGTGTCGATGCCGGTAAAGACCGGATTGGTCGGTTTCATGTATCCTCCCGGACGCCTTTTTGCCGGTTCTAGTCTTCACATGAGGCGCCGTCGAGCAAATTTCATGCGGCGGCGCGTCAAAACATGACATTTTTACAGAAGCTTCGTTTGACTCTCCGCCAGCTCGGCGATCAGATAACGCTCGATCGTGGCACGCGCGGGAGGACATGCAATGCTTGGTGTGGTCATCGGAATTCTGGCGATTTTTCTGGGCGCGGCGATCATGCTGCGCCGAACGGGGGCCCACGCCGGCAGTCATCGCCTTGTCAGGCTGTTCGCAAGCCGCATCATGGGGATTGTCCTGATTGCGATCGGCGGTTTCATGCTGCTGTCCACGTCCTTCATCTTTGTCGATGCCAACCAGGTCGGCCACCTCAAGCGCATCTACGCCTTCAAGGAACTGCCCGAGGGCCGCATCATCGCGCTCGACGGCGAAAAAGGCCCCCAGGCCCAGATCCTCGGCCCCGGCTTTCACTTCATTCCGCTGGTCCGCGTGCTCTACGATTTCGAGGAATGGGACGTCATCACCATTCCGGAAGGCTATTACGGCCAGCTGACGGCGCTTGACGGGAGCGCCATGCCATCGGGCATGTTCATGGCGCCTGCCATTTCGGACGAGAATGTCGGCGAGATGCTGAACGCGGCCACCTTCCTGACCAATGGCGGGCTCCGCGGTCCGCAGGAAACAGTCCTGAAACCGGGCCAGTACCGCCTCAACCGCTACCTGTTCGATGTCCGCCTCGACGAGAACACCAACGCCACCATCATCCCGGCCGGCCATGTCGGCGTGGTCAAGTCCAATGTCAGCCAGCCCGGCATCAACTGCGTCGAGGAGGAGGTATCCGCGTCCACGGCGTCCCGCGAGGCACTGACCGTGCCCCTGGTACCGCGGGGCTGCGTGGGCATCTGGAAGGAACCGCTGTTTCCGGGCGCCTACTACCTCAACCGGCAGGCCTATGAGGTGACCCTGGTCGATACCCGGGTACAAACCTGGGAATACAAGGGCGGCTACACCAAGCGCATCATCGACCTGTCCGTCGACCAGCAGGGCAACATCCAGCAGACCGAGCGATCCGTGCAGGAACAGATCCCGGGCGACGCCGCCGACCGGGCGGTTTATGTCAAGGTCGAGGGCTGGGACATCCCGCTGGAACTGCGTGCCCTGGTGCAGGTCGATCCCGACAACGCGCCGGTTGTCGTCGGCTCTGTCGGCGGCCTGCAGGAAATCGAGAACCGTATTCTGACCCCTGCGATCCGCTCAATCGTGCGCAATGTCGCCGGCGCCTCGATCCGTGTCCAGGACAGGAACGAGGACGGCACACTGGCGCAGCCGGCCAGTTACACGGTCCGGCCGACCCGCGTGCTCGACCTGATTGAAAACCGGGACGCGATCGAACAGACCATCGAGCAGCAGATCAAGGTGGAAGGCAACAAGGCCGGCGTGAACATAAGGGAGATCCGCCTGGGTGAACCGGCCATTCCGCCTGAACTGCTGGTCTCCCGCCTGCGCGTTCAACTTGCGGACCAGCTGTCGACCGCCTACGAGCGTGAGACGGATGCCCAGCAGAAGCGCATCGAGACCGAACAGGCGCGCTCGACCGCCGACGAGCAGCCCCGCCTTGTGGAAGCGCAGATCGCGGTCCAGGTGGCCAATCAGCGTGAACAGGAACGCGCGGCCCTCGGCCGTGCCGAACGCCAGTTCCTGGAAGAACTCGCGCGCGGCCAGAGGGCCCAGGTGGACGTGCTCGGCCAGGACCGCGTCGCCCTGCTGCAGGCGCTTGAAAAGCTGCTGACCTCGCTGGAACGCAAACCGGAACTGGTCGGGCTTGTCGGCAAACTGGTCCCCAACACGGTGGTCGGTGGCGACAGCGGCTTCGCCGGCGCGGCGGCCCTGCTTGGTGCCAGCCTCGGCCAGGCGCAGCAGGCGGGAGCAAACCGCTCACCGGCGGGTCAATAAGCGAGCAGGCGCCCCTGGGCGAAGGTGTCAGCTCGGCCCTTCGCCGTTGTGGGCACTGCCCGTGGACATGACGTTCCTGAGGGCGTTTTCGACCCGGGGAACCAGGGCCCGATGGCCTTGCGCAACGGGTGTCAGGCCTGGCGCGTCAAACCCGGACAGAACAAGCGGGTCGTTCGCGTGCAAGGCAGTCCCGGACCAAAACGACAGCAGCAAACACAACAGGGCAGCACGGCGCGTCATGCGGCAGTCCTTATCCTGGAGCCGCACAGCACCCATCAGGTCATTCCGATCCGGTGCAGCACGTTCTCTTCCGGAACCGCCTCCCCGGGGACGTCGTCGTCCGGCCTGGCCTCCCTGGCCTCTTCAAGCTGCCTCCTGAGAACAGCCTCTATCCTCGGCACCAGTGCGGCATGTTTTTCATGCAGGTAATGGTAGAAGGAAACGGTCCGCAACGACGGCGTCAGCGGGAACACGTCCTTCAGCTCGCGTTCACGGACAATCCTTCGGCCGGTTCCCTCTCCCACAATCACCAGATCGAGCCGGTCGCGCAGCAGCATTTCAAACAGCTGTTCCGGTGTCTCGGCGGTCCAGACCTCGGAAAAACCTTTGGCAAGTTCAGCCGCAAACCGCGCCCCGGACACATGGCCGATGCGCAGGTGCTTTAGCTCGCCAAACGATTTCCCGTGCAGCTCCGGCTTGTTTGCATAGGCAAATGTCCGCGCTTCGATGATCGGAACATCCACACGGATCAGGCTCTCGTGAGCCGATCCGGCGATCTTGACGCGTACCAATTCGCCATCGGTCTTTCCCGCGGCCGAGTCCAGAAGCGCCCTGCGGGGGCTGGAGATAACGGTCTCGATCCGGATGCCGAGTTCTTCATAGGCACGGGACAGGATCCGCTCGGCCTTCGGTGTCAGGTTCGGAGCATCGAAACCGGAAAAGCGCAGCGTGTCCTGGGCGCGGGCGGCGTCAATGAGAACGAAGAGGCTGATGAAGGCACACAGGGTGAGCCGGCGCATCTACATTCTCCCGATCTGAAGAAAACCGCTCAAGGCAAACATCCATTTCCTTCGCGTCGCCAGACACGACGGCGCGACCTCTGAAAGACCAACCCTACGTGAAACAAAGTCGCGTATGCAACCTGTTTGCAATCCGGTTGCATATTGTGACAGGACCACGGCGAAAAATACTCGGACGGCCACTCCGGCACCTGCGAACCGGTCGCGTAGACCGGCAGGAAATCAGGAGCGCGCACGGACTTCGCCAGAAAGACCAGCACAAGCGCAATGCAATTACTCCGAACAAAAATCAAAATAACAACCCATGATTATTGCCGCGAAAAAGCTTTATTCAGGAATAATAGAATATTACTCAAACAAATTCTGCAATCCCGTAAATTATACTCATGAATATATTAAATTTAATCTTAAATAAACTACACTGAACCCGTTCTTCCGCGACCTTTTTCGTGTTCCAACAGCCTGGCCTGTGGACTTTCCAGATGTCTGCATGGCAGCGTCCCGGCCGAAAACTTGCTGCAATGCAAAAAATCGATTAGAAGACCTCAACTTGATCCAGGTCAAAGAGCCAGAGTCGGGCAGGTCTGGCGCTGACCTTACAATAACCATCACATTATCTGGAGCAGCTCGTGTCAGCACGTGCCGAGGGCGTTGCGCCTGTCAAACATGTAAAAATGGATGCCTCGCGCATCAAAACCGAACTTCTCGCCGGTCTGACCGTGGCTCTTGCACTGGTTCCCGAGGCAGTTGCGTTTGCGTTCGTCGCTGGGGTCAACCCGCTGGTCGGGCTTTACGCGGCTTTCTTTGTCGGCCTCATCACCGCCTGTATCGGCGGGCGGCCCGGCATGATTTCCGGTGCAACCGGCGCGCTCGCCGTGGTGATGGTCGCGCTCGTGGCCCAGCACGGTGTCGAGTACCTGTTCGCGACCGTGGTGCTGATGGGCATTCTCCAGATCGGCGTAGGCCTGCTCAAATGGGGCAAGTTCATCCGCATGGTGCCGCATCCGGTCATGCTCGGTTTCGTCAACGGCCTGGCAATCGTGATCTTCCTGGCCCAGATGGGACAGTTCAAGGTCCCGGACGGCGCCGGTGGCCTGACCTGGATGAGCGGCTTCCAGCTTTACCTGACGCTTGGCCTGGTCGCGCTGACCATGGCCGTCATCTGGTTCCTGCCAAGGCTCACCAAGGCTTTCCCGGCGCCGCTGGCCGGTATCCTGGTGGTGACCGCCCTCGTGCTCGGCTTCAACCTGGACACACGCTCGGTCGGCGACCTGGCCTCCATCGCAGGCGGACTTCCCCAGTTCCATATCCCGATGGTCCCGCTGACCCTGGAAACCCTTCAGATCATCTTCCCCTATGCCGTCATCCTGGCCGCCATCGGTCTGATCGAGTCGCTGCTGACGCTCAATCTTGTCGCCGACCTGACCAACACCAAGGGCGGTGCTTCCAAGGAGTGCCTGGCCCAGGGCACAGCCAACGTGGTCACCGGCTTCTTCGGCGGCATGGGCGGCTGCGCCATGATCGGCCAGTCGATGATCAACGTGAAATCCGGTGCCCGCACCCGCATCTCCGGAATTGCGGCGGCCCTGTTCCTGCTGTCCTTCATCGTGGTTGCTTCGCCGCTGATCGAACGGATCCCGGTGGCGGCCCTTGTGGGCGTCATGTTCATGGTGGTCATCGGCACCTTCGCCTGGACCAGCCTGAAGATCGTTCACAAGATCCCGCTGACCGACGCGCTGGTGATGATCGTGGTCACCTGTGTCACAGTCTATGCCGATCTGGCGGTCGCCGTCGTTGTCGGTGTCATCATCTCCGCACTGGCCTATGCCTGGAACGCGGCAAGCCGCATCAGCGCGCGTATCGGCACCAGCAAGGAAGGCTGGAAGGTGTATCGTCTGAGCGGCCCTCTGTTCTTCGGCTCGACCACCGGCTTCACCGACCTGTTCAATCCCGCGAACGATCCGGATGATGTCGTCGTCGACTTCATCGACAGCCGCGTGGTCGACCATTCGGGACTTGAAGCGATCGACGCCCTGGCCTCCAAATACGAAGCTGCCGGCAAGCGCCTGCACCTGCGACATCTCTCGCCGGACTGTCAGCGCCTCCTTGAAAAGGCGGGCAACCTTGTCGAAGTCTCCGTCCTGGAAGACCCGGACTACGAAATCGCGGTCGATTACGGCCACAAGTTCGACGAAACGGAAAAGGCCTCCTAGGGTACGGACGCCCAAAGCCGGACCCGCAGGCGCCGCCCTGCGGGTCTTTTTTTGACCGGTCTCGATTGCCGGGCCCGGATTGCCCTTCTCCAAAGTGTCCGCAACAGATATTGATCTTGTGGTTCGTTCCTGACCGGCAGATGGATCCGTACCTTGGCAGCGCGCAGAAAGCTCTTTATCACACCGACCCTGGCAACCGTGATCGGCGCCTTCGTGCTGGTGACGGCGGCCGCGATCCTGGTCATCCAGGCGGTGACATCGGCTGCTGTCGTGCGCGAGCTTGGCGGTACGCTGGTCGATATCGGGATGGATTCGGCGGAAACCGCGTTCGTCGAACAGCTCCACGCCGTCACCGAAACGGCCGAATTCACGCGCTTGTCGTGGGAACGCGAGGAGCTCCGTTTCGACGACCCCGAACTGCTGACCGGTTATCTTCACGGCGCGCTGGCGCCGATGGAGCAGGTTTCCTTCCTCATTCTTGTCGATGAAACCGGCCGTGGTGTCGATGTCGACCGCGGCGACGCGGACGGCACCCTTCTTGGCGGCGATATCGACCTTGCGGCGGACCTGCCTATCCTGGTTCCCCTGACGCAACAGGCACGGCAACAGTCCGGCGCCTTCTGGAGCGAACCGTTCTACATGCCCGGCCGCAAACACACCTATTTTGTCTTTGTGCGCCCGCTTTTCGATGGCAAGACCTACCGTGGCAGCTTGCTCATCGGCATGTCGCTGGACCGTGTTTCGGAAATAACCTGGCACGCATCGACCGACGACATCACTGTTTTCCTGATGCAGGAGAACTCTCGGAAGATTGTCGGCCACCCGGACCTGCACAGGAAGTTCGACAGCCTCACGAGCGAAACCCCGCTGCTGCACGTCTCCCAGGTTCCGGACGATTTCCTGAAATCCTTCGAGGACCTGCCGAAGCTTAAGAACGCCTCCTTCGGTCTTTCGGACAACCTCGCCCTTCATGAGGGCTATGATGGCAACGGCATCAGGCGTTTTGTCATTCTGGAACAGAAGAACGACAACCTTCTGGGCTTGCCAGTGCGCATCGGCGTCCACTTTCCGGCGGAATTCCTGGACCAGCCGCTCAAGCAGTTGCTGGCCGCTGCCGTTGTCGGCGCCGGGCTGCTGCTGCTTTCCCTGATTGGTGCGGTCCTGCTTGCCCAACGGATCGCCCGGCCCGTGCAACGGGCGTCGGGCGCGGCCAAGGAGGTTGCCAGCCTCAATCTGACCGCCGTGGAGCCCCTGCCCGCCAGCGTGATCCGGGAACTGGACGACCTGTCCAAGGGCTTCAACGCCATGGTCAGCGGCCTGACGGCCTTCAACCGTTATCTGCCAACCACCCTGGTTCAAAAACTCCTGAGCGAAGGCCGCGCCGAAGCGCCGCCGGAGGAACGTGAGGTGGCGGTGCTCTTTACCGACATCGCCGGATTCACTTCCGTCTCCGAAGGAATGTCCGCGACCGAGACCGCCGCATTCGTCAATCACCACCTTTCGCTGCTTGGCGCGGAGATCACCCGCGAGGGCGGCACGATCGACAAGTATATCGGCGACAGCGTGATGGCGTTCTGGGGCGCGCCGGAAACACTCGACAACCCGGCGGAACCTGCGGCCCGGGCCGCAATCGCAATGGCCCGCGTCATCCGCGCGGACAACGCGGAGCGCGTCGCCCGTGGAGACGCCCCGGTGCGCATCCGCATCGGCCTGCACATGGGACCGCTGGTCGTCGGCGACATCGGCGCCCCCGAACGGGTCAACTACACGGTGATCGGTGACACGGTGAACGTCGCTTCACGCCTGGAAAGCCTCGGCAAGGAAATCGACGACAAGGCGGACGTCATCATCCTGGCTTCCGAAGAGATCACCCATAACCTCGACAGCACGATCGACCGCCAGTCGATCGGTCTGCAAACGGTCAAGGGCAAGGCCGAACCCATCGACGTGATCCGGCTGCTGGTTTGACGCGGCCCCGGGCGGGCTATGACTTGTAGGCAATCGCCGCGCTTGAGGGGCCTTCGAGAGGAATGACCTCAAACCTGCTGAAGCCGGCTTCGCGGCACCACGCGACAAATTCCGCATTCGTGAAGTCGAACGCGTCGCCAAGCTCGATCAGCATGGTGAGCGAGATGAACAGGCCGAACGTGTTGGTGCGCCGGGCATCGTCGATCAACGCCTCGATCGCAATGAGCGCGCCGCCGGGCGGCAGGGCATCATAGGCCTTCTTCACCAGATCCTTCTTCCGCTCCAGGCTCCAGTCGTGAAGGATCATGCCCATGGTCACGATGTCGGCCTTGGGCAGGGGCTCGGTGAAGAAATCCCCCGCGACCGCCTCGACCCGATCGTTCAACCCGTCCGCGGCGATCTTGCCGGCGGCGATTTCCGTCACGGCGGGAAGATCGAAGCTCTTGCATCGGATATGCGGATGCGCGGCGGCCACCGTGCGCGAAAGCAGCGCATCGGCTCCGCCCACATCCGTCATGGTGGCATAGCGGTCAAACGGAAACGCCTTCGCCAGGGTCTCGAAATTGCGGATCGAAGCGCCGTTCATTGCCTCCATGAAGGCATGCAGCCGTGCCGGGTCGCTGTAGAGTGTTTCAAAGAACGGGGCGTCGTCGTGTTTCGTTTCGCTCTGCGGTTTTCCGCTTCGCACGGCCTCCACAAGATCCGCCCAGAAGCGGTAGTTGCGCTGGTCCCAAAGCTCGAGAATGCCGCCGATATAGTCCGGCTTGTTGCGAACCAGGAACGCGGCCGTTTCCTCGGTATTGTGATACAGCGCGCCCTCTCCGTCCCCTGTGCGCCCCAGCAGTTCCGCCGAGACCAGCAGGTCCAGCAGATCCATGGCGGGCCGCCGCCGGAACCCGTACTCCTCCATGATCTGGTCAAGGGTCAATGGTCCGTCGGCGAGTTTGGTATAGAGGCCGAGACCGACGGCGGACAGCAGCGCCCTGGAGACGCCGTAGCCGCTTGCGACCTTCATGATGTTGTCCGGACTTGGTGGGGTCATTGCATCCGTCTCAGGTTGAACCTGCGGCTATCGGCTCCGCTGCAACACCTGCTGCCGCCCGATCGGGGAAAGCCTTTGCCAGGCCGGTCCTGCGCAGATGTGAACTCCGAATTTCTGCCGATACTAGAGGCTTTCTTGCCGGAACGCCACGATCCCGCCGGACCTGGAAACAGGCGGCAGGTAGACCACCAGGTCACGTCGCCCTCGTCGGACGCGACGGCCCGCCCGCGACGGGTCAAAATCCGCCGGTTTGCGGATACGCTCGGCCGAAACCGGAACGAAGGCCTTTGCCTCAACCCGGCACCGCTGGCACGGTCCGGCGAAGATCCGGCTCGTCGTGGATGAAGGTCAGGTTGAGCGAAACCGGGCGTTCGGCGCTGCGGTTTCCGGACGTGCTTACAACCTTCCGCGCGGCTTCCAGGCTGTCCTCGTCAAGACGGATCCCGATGCCCGGCAGCCTCGCCAGGAACGCCTCCAGTCCTTCGGCTGAAATCTCGAGCCTGAACACTGTTGCGATGTTGGACAGCAACGTGTGCCCCTCCACCCAGCCACCGGATTTCAGAACGGCATCGTTTACCTCGGTCATCGCCGTGTGGCGATCCGTGCGGGTAACGGCCGACAGCATGACAATCCGGGTTTTCAAGGGTCTTCCTGATCAACGGTAAATCGGGGACCGTTCCCATATTAGACCGCTTCGCTTTCTGCGCTACCCCCAATGCCTGCTTCTCGGCGGCACCTTGGCGACCGGTTGATCTTCCCCGCCAAGTTATCCCGGGAACCAACATGAACCGGGAGGACAAATAAGACATTCGTCAGCGGAAAAAAGGCGCCGCCCGGTAGGGGCGGCGTCAAACCTCTGTCAATCCGGCGCCCCGGGGGCCACTGCGAAATCAGCGCACCAGGATGTTGCGGAACTGCCAGGGATCCTTGGTGTCGATGTCTTCCTTGTAGAAACCGGGACGGCCTTCCAGCGGCGTCCAGTCGGTGTAATAGCCTTTCACGGGACCGAGATAGGGCAGCTGGATTTCAAGGCAGCGCTTGTAGTCCATCTCGTCTGTCTCGACGATGCCGGCTTCCGGATTTTCCAGCGCCCAGACCATGCCGGCGATGACGGCAGAGGTCACCTGCAGGCCGGTGGCGTTCTGGTAGGGCGCCAGCTTGCGGGTTTCCTCGACCGAAAGCTGCGAGCCGTACCAGTAGGCATTCTTCTTGTGGCCGTAGAGCAGCACGCCGAGCTCGTCGATGCCGTCCTGGAGTTCGTCCTCCTCCAGAACATGGAGCTTTTCCTGGATCTTTCCCGCGGAGCCGAACAGCTCGTGAAGGGACAGGACCGCGACATTTGCCGGATGGTAGGCATAATGGCAGGTCGGCCGGTAGGTGACCTTCTTGCCGTCGCCGACGGTGAAGAAATCGGCGATGGAGATCGCCTCGTTGTGGGTGACCAGGAAGCCGTATTGCGCGCCCGGGGTCGGGCACCAGGTCCTGACGCGGGTGTTGGCGCCCGGTTGCTCCAGGTAGATTGCCGCCTTGCAGCCCTTCTTGTGTTTCTTGGCGTTGCCCGGTTTCCAGGTCTCGTGGGTCCCCCAGCCGAGCTCGGCCGGCTGGAAGCCCTCGGAAAGGAACCCTTCGACCGACCACGTGTTCCAGAATTCGCCGGCCGGCTTCGGGTCCTTGGCCCGCTGGGTGTCGCGCTCGGCAATGTGGATGCCCTTGACGCCGGCCTTCTTCATCAGCTTGGCCCAGTCCTTGCGGGATTTCGGCTCCTTGAACTTGATGCCCGTGTCCGTGGCGATGTCGACAAGCGCCTGTTTCACGAACCAGGACACCATGCCCGGATTGGCGCCGCAGCACGAAACAGCCGTGGTGCCGCCCGGCTTCCTGGCCTTTTCCTTGCGCACGGTTTCCCGCAGGGCGTAGTTGGTGCGGTCGGCCGCGGTCGCCGTGTCGTCGAAATAAAACCCGGGCCAGGGTTCCACCACGGTGTCGATATAGAGCACGCCAAGCTTGCGGCAGAGCTTCATCAGGTCGAGCGAGGACGTATCGACGGAGAGATTGACCACAAATCCCTGCCCGTCGCCCTCGCTCAGGAGCGGGGTCAGCACGTCCTTGTAATTCTCGGGTGTCAGCGCGACCTTCTCGAACCTGTAGCCCCGGTCGGTGACCAGCTTGGCATTCGTGTCGACCGGATCGATCACCGTGAAGCGCGATGCGTCGAAATTGAAATGGCGTTCGATCAGCGGAAGCGTGCCCTTGCCGATGGAGCCGAGCCCGATCATCACCACCGGACCGGTGATGGTGCCGTGGATGCCCCCTTTTGAAGCCGCGGCCTTGGGCACTGCCTTCTTGACCGGCGCCTTTCTGGCGGCAGGTTTGCGGGCTGGAACCTTCGCCGGTGTGGCGGTCTTGGCGGCCGCCGGCTTCGTTACCGCCGGTTTTGCGGCGGCGGGCTTCCGGCTGGCGGGCTTTTTGCCGGCGCCGGCATTGTCGGTCGCCGCCTTGGAGGCTGCCGGTGTCTTTGCAGCCGGTGTCTTGGCTGCCGCTGTCTTGGTGCCTGCAGCCTTGGTAGCGGGTTTTGCAGGAGCGGGCTTGGCAGAAGCGGTTTTCCCGGCGGGCCTGGTGGCGGCAGGTTTTGCAGCCGGCGTTTTAGCGGCTGCGGCCTTCGTTGCGGCCGGTTTCCTGGCAGCCGGTTTGCTTGCCGGGGTTTTGGCAGAGGACGTCCTGCTTGCCGGGGTCTTGGCGGCGGCGGATCTGGAGCTGGCCGGCTTGGTGGCAGCAGGCTTCGAGGCCGAAGTTTTGGCCGTTGCGGATTTTGCTGCCGGCTTACGAGCAGCAGCCGGTTTGCGGGCCGTTTTCCTTGCCGGTTGTTTCGGCGCGCCGCCGTTGCTGTCGTCGGTCATATATCAAACTCCAATCTTTTCCGTTGCGCGGCCCGTGTCACGAATACGGGTTCGGCTGCCGGGAGCCCCTCACCACTCAAGCGCACTGATTGCACCTTTCCTGCAAGATGTGACGGGTTTTGGCCGGAAGATCAAGTCTTGCAAGGAGTTTTCATGAGCGGGAAGTCGCATACGTGCCTGGCTGCCTGTGATCGTCAGGAAACAAGTGCAAAAGCGGAAACGCAAGAGATGACGGTGAAAAATCACCGTCATCCTTCGGGACACGACGTCACACGATCTTCGAAACGGAATATAGGTCTTCGGACGACGCGAGCGGTGCCATTGGATCGAGCAGGCCGGCGGCGGAGAGCATGCCGTCCAGACCGGACACGTGCCCCGGTGCCAGCTCCAGCCCGAGAAACCGGTCAAAGGCAACCGGACCCGGCAGCGAGACATCGTCCAGAAGGCCCGCTTCGAAACCGAAGCGCGCGTAGTAGGGCAGATCGCCGACCAGGATCACCGATCCGTGGCCATGCATGGCAGCCTGGTTGAGCGCATGGCGCATCAACCGGTCGCCCACCTTCAGTCCCCGGCAAGCCGGGTCGACGGCAAGGGGTCCGAGCAACAGGCTCTGAAAGCCGTTGCGGTCCGCCACAGACCAGAGCCTTACCGTTCCGACCAGCTTGCCAGATTCGTCCAGCGCCGCAAATGCGAACACCGGCAGACGCCCTTCACGCAGGCGCTCCGAGGTTTTTGCAAAGCGCTCCTCGCCGAAGCTCTGGTCGAGCAGCGCCTCACGGGCACCGACATGAACCGGTGCCTCGTCGACAATGTCGATCATGGCCTTGAGCCCTTAGATGACGTGGGACGCCAGCGGCGCGAAGCCGTTGAAGCCGACCGTGGAATAGGTTGTGGTATAGGCGCCGCAGGCCTCGATCAGCACCTTGTCGCCGATGGACAGGCTCACCGGCAGCTCGTAGGGCGTCTTCTCATAGAGAACGTCGACGCTGTCGCAGGTCGGCCCGGCCAGCACGCAGGGTGTGGTCCGCTCGCCGTCGCGCCCGGTGCGGATCGGATAACGGATCGCCTCGTCCATGGTTTCGGCAAGGCCGTTGAACATGCCGATGTCGAGATAGACCCAGCGGGTTTCGTCCTCGGCGGATTTGCGGGAAATCAGCACCACTTCGGCTTCGATCATGCCGGCATTGCCGACCATGCCGCGGCCCGGCTCGATGATCGTGGACGGCAGGCGGTTGCCGAAATGCTTGGTCAGCGCGTGGAAAATCGCCTCGCCATAGCTCGGCACACCCGGAATGTCCTTCAGGTAACGGGTCGGGAACCCGCCACCCATGTTGACCATCTTCAGCTCGATGCCGCGCTGCGCCATTTCCCGGAAGACGTCCGCCGCCATGGCGAGAGCGAAATCCCAGGCCGAGAGGTTGGCTTGCTGGGAGCCGACATGGAAGGAGACACCATAGGCAACGAGACCGAGGCGGTGGGCATGCTCAAGGACGTCGGGCGCCATGTCCGGGTCACAGCCGAACTTGCGGGAGAGCGGCCATTCGGCGCCGGCACCATCGCACAGGACGCGGCAGAAGACTTTGGAGCCCGGAGCGACGCGGGCGATTTTTTCGACTTCCTCGACGCAGTCGACGGCGAAGAGGCGGATGCCATACTGGTAGGCGCGCGCAATGTCCTTCTCCTTCTTGATGGTGTTGCCGTAGGAAATGCGGTCGGCGGTGGCGCCGGTGGCCAGCACCATTTCGATCTCGCCGACGGAGGCGCAGTCGAAGGACGAACCGAGGCTTTCCAGGAGCGACAGGATTTCCGGTGCCGGGTTGGCCTTCACGGCGTAATAGACGGAGGTGTCCGGCAGGGATTTTGCGAAGGCTTCGAAATTCTCGCGCACGATGTCGAGGTCGACAACGACACAGGGACCATCGTCGTCCCGGCGGCGGAGGAAGTCGCGGATACGGTCGCTCATTGGGGGGCTCCCCTCTCACAAATCAGTCCGCAGTCGCGCATCAAGTCGGCTGGCGCGCTGCAGGTCACGTCGCAGGATGCCACGATACGCACCGGGCCTCCCCCGGGATGGAACCGGAGGCCGGGTTGACCGTAGCGACGGTTGGGCAATGCGTCTGACGATCAGCGCAATGCTTTCCCGCGTCGGGATGCCGTTGATTGGATCGGGAGATACCGAGCCGCACGTCGGGCAAGGATGTAACAAGTGCCTCTTCAGTGACCCCGGAGGTTGGAAACCCCGGCAGAGACCAAAAAAGCCCTCTTACGTCGTTGCTTTAAGCCGTCCGGACCTGCAGCCCGCCCCTTGGCGGTGTAATTGGCTGCTGCCCCTTAAGAGTTGTCTTGTGAGACACCCCATGAACGACCACGGGCACGTGCGAATTTGGGCAGCGCGTATATGCGCCCGTTTGCCACAGGACGCAAGGGAAAATTTTGACTTGCGGGGACTTTTTTTGCGTGGGTTAACAAGGCCATGTCACTCAAGGCCGCCTGTGATGCCTTCTGACCGGATTTCATCCGGACAGACCTTGCAAAACCGGCCCTGCCTGGACGACGCTGCCCGCCACGCCACCATGGGAAGGTTGCAACATGAAGATCGGCAAGCTGGATCACGTCAACCTGCGCACGACGCAGCTCGACAGGATGGTTTCCTGGTACAATGACATCCTGGGCATGTCCGCCGGCCCCCGGCCGGACTTTGCCTTCCCGGGCGCCTGGCTCTATGCCGGCGATGCCGCCGCCATCCATCTGGTCGGTATCGAGGGAGACCCCGCCGTCGGCTCCGAAGAACATCTGAAACTCGAGCATTTCGCCTTCACCGCCACCGGTGCGGACGCATTCGAGACCCGGCTGAAGGACCGCGGCGAAACCTACCGCCGCTCGGTCCAGCCAGGGACCGGGACCGTCTCGTTCAATGTCTGGGACCCGGACGGCAACCACATTCACATCGACTTTGCTCAGGGGGAGTGAGGGAACGTTTCGAGCTGAAACCCAAGTTCCAATTGGTGAATGCGCCCCAAACCGTGGTGTCATCAACTCATTGCGCTCATTTCGTCTCTGATTTTTGCATTTAGGATGACGATGATCTTTCTCATGAGTGCGGAGATGGCTACGATAGGCTTCTTTCCGTTTTCAATAAGCCTTTGATAGAAGGCACTTAACGGTCCTTTTGCTCGCGATCCAGCCAGTGCGGCCATAAAGACGCCTTTGCGAACTTCGGGTCGTCCTCCCCGCATTTTGCGGTAGCCTTTTAGGGTTCCGCTGTCTCTGGGGTGCGGCGCCAGCCCCGCGAGGGAAGCAGCCTGCCTTCGGGTTAGGGTACCCAGCTCTGGCATCGTTGCGAGCAAGGCAATGGCTGTCCGTTCCCCCACACCAGGCAAAGAACAGCAGATCTGCATGCGTCGTGACAGGGTCTGGGAGGAGGCGATCAGGTCTTCGATCTCCTCGTCGATCCGGTCGATTTGCCTCTGCACACAGGCAATGACGGTCTTGAACGATCTCACAAGTCTCCTGTTGTTGGCAGGGGCCTTCAAGCGATTGGTCTCGGCTATCTTGATCGCCATGAGCCCCTCCCGCCGGCTTACCAACGCAGCCAGCTCCCCTTGTGCCTCGTCTTTGGGTTGGAGCAGCGGGAGCTGTTTCCAGCGTTCTTCGCCATATTGAGCAAGTGCCTTGGCATCGATGGCATCGGTTTTTGCCAGCCGGCCGAAAGACTTAATGAACGCCTGGACCTTCAGGGTGTCGGCCCGGTGGCAGGCAACGCCTTGCGCTATCAGCTCACTCACCAGGAGAGCCTCGTGTCCGCCAGTGGGCTCGCACACAACCAGTGCGTCCGGACCAAAAGAGGCGACCAGTTTGGCGATCGCGTCCCGATTGTTGTCGATACTCGTCAGTCTCTGCTGTGTCTGATCAAAGACCACCAAAGTGTCTTTGGAAACATCAATACCGACCACATGGGACGGTGCACATTCAAGAACGCTCATGAAGATGGTATCCTGTTCATGCTTCGGATTGTTTGCGGGCGTGCGACCAGCGGCCCATCCAACTCTCCAAGCGGGAAAAGGAAGCGACAGAGAACCTTGATGACAACGGGTGAAAACCCTATCCCGGCTCGGTCGTCTGTCACTGGTCTCCCGGAATTGCAGTCCGGGAGACCAACCCCACTATAAAACCTCTTCAGACAAACAACCCCGGACAAGCGCAGCGCAGATCCGGGGCCTACTCGCGGCTCAACTTGTCGAAGCTGAAGCTAGTGACACTGAAGCTGGCTACATCAAATCGATTCTCTGGAAACGAGTAGGCCCCGGGTCTCGCGTTGCTCGCCCGGGGTGACATCCAGAGTGTGGGGCGAACAACAATTGGATGCGACGATTTGGGAGAGTTCCTGGCCCTCTCAAAACGTCTCGAACGAGATTCTATCCTCCGGCACCCCAAGCCGTCGCAGATCCTCCGTCACGTCCGCCAGGAAGGCAGCCGGACCGCACAGCAGGTAGCGGGCGTCGGGGCCATTTACGAGGTTGACCAGCAAGTCGCCCGTGATCCGGCCCTGCTTGTCGAACACCCCCTCTTGATCATCGGCCTCGGTGGGCCGGCTGTAGAGCGTGCGCAGGCGAATATTAGGCTTGCCGGCCGCCAGTCCGGCGGCTTCTTCGCGAAACGGATGGTGCGCACCGTCCCTGACGCCATGAACGAACCAGACCGGGCGTGCATCGTCGGCTGCGGACACCTCGTGCAGCATGCTGACAAGCGGCGTGATGCCGATCCCGGCTCCCGCCAGAACCAGGGGAGCGCGGCCTTCCGGCAAGGCGAAATCCCCCGCGGGCCTGCCGCTTCCGATCACGGCACCGACTTCCAGAATGTCGTGCAGGATACGGGACACAAGACCCTGCGGCTCCCGTTTGACCGAGATGCGGTAGGTCCCGGCTTGCGGTTTGCCGGAAAGCGAATAGCTGCGCCGGACCTTGCCGAGACCGCCCGCCAGGTGAAGTTCAACGGGCAGATGCTGGCCGGCCTCGAAGGGAGCCGGAGGGCCACCGTCGCGGGTTTCGAAATGGAAAGACGTCACGTCCGCGCTTTCGCGAACCTTCCGGACCAGTCTCAGGTCCCGTGCGGTGTCCGCGTTTTCCTGCCAGCGCAGGCGCAGCGCATCGGTGAGCTCGACGATCGCGTCGATTTCCAGCGTCACCAACTGGCGCGCGCCCGGCACGCCGGCGACCGCATCGGAGTCCCAATCGATGCTGGCCCGACCCGACACCTGAAGCAGGCTGCCGGAGGCAAAATCGACGAACAGCAGACCTGTGCGAGGGTCGCTCAGGATGTTGCCGAGCGTGTTGTAGAACCTGTTGCCGGCATAATCGGGAAAGCGCAGTGTCCTGTCGTCCAGGACCTCGACAAAACCGGCCTCACCGCCGCGGTGGGACACATCCATGCCATAGGCGGCATTGTCACCTTCGCCGCGATAGCCGGTGGCAATGAAAAACGTGTCCGCTGCACCGATCCGCTCTGTCTGGGAACCGGTCAATTGACTGCCCCGCTCGGCCCGCGCAACGGGCTTTTCCGGGGTCCACCAGTATTTGCGGGCGCGGATATATTGCGGACAGTTGCCGAAGGACTGGCTGACGGCGAACCGCAGCCCGTTAGCCGTGACCGCGCTCACCGTGCCGTTGACACGATTGCGGCGGCGGGTCGCCAGTTCGATCCCCAGGAGGCCGATATCATCCCCCGCGGTCAACGCGCCCGCCAGTGCATCTCCGGCAACCGGCAGCGCACCGATCTCGAGCGAGGCAGGGTCGGGAGAGCGGACGAAGCCGGGACCACCCTCGAGAATTGTCGCCCAGGGGCGCCCGTCGCCATCGCGCCCACCGGCAACCAGAAACGGCTGTTCTTCAAAGAAGATCCTGTGCTGGTCCGGCATGAAGCTTCGAATGGCCGCGCCTGCCCAGCGCCGGACATCGCCGTCACCAAGACGGTCCTGGACCAGACGCTCGCCCTTGTGAAAGGGCCACGACCCGTCACGAGGCGTTTCTTTCAGGTTCAAATCGGGCATGGTCGGGTCTCACATATCTGGGGCGGCGGGACAGCCGGACGCCTGAGACAGCGTCCGGCCGGGTCGGGAAGGCTCAGGCCGCGAGCCCGACAGGGGTGACCGGCATCGCGCGGAATCCCGGCAGGGCCTCGACGCGCTTCAGGAAGGCACGGATATTCGGATAGGGCTCAAGCGAGACGTTTCCTTCCGGCGCGTGGGCCGTGTAGCTGTAAATGGCGACATCAGCGATGCTCGGCTTGTTGCCGACAAGCCAGTCGCGCCCGTCCAGCAGGCCCTCCAGAAGATCGAACACATACGTGGCGATCGTCTTGGCCTTCTCCGCGTCAAGCTCCGCACCGAAGACGGTGACAAGACGCGCAGCCGCCGGACCGTTGGCGATCTCGTTGGCGGCCAGCGAGAGAAACCGTTGTACCTGGGCTTCCCGGGCAGGATCCGCCGGCAGCCAGTCCGGCGCGTATTTGCGGGCGAGATAGACCAGAATCGCGTTGGAATCCGCCAGCACGAAATCGCCGTCCTCGATCACCGGCACCTTGCCCGCAGGGTTGAGACTCAGGAACGGCTCACGCTTGTGTTCACCGGCGGCGAGATCAACCTGGACCAGTTCATGGTTGAGGCCGGCAAGCGCGGCGAAGAGCTCGATCCGATGGCAATGGCCGGACAGGGGAAAGGTGTGAATGCGAATGGCGTTGGACATGACGGTCTCCAGTGGTCTGAACGTTTCGCGGCGGCCGGATGGTCCTGCCTTTTCCGCTGACCGCAATATGCCCCTTACCTGATTTGGAAATAATACTCGTATTCATTCAATGATTATGTACATATTGAGGATAAACTTCAGACCGGAATTCAGCCCACCGGAGATCCTGCCGTGGACAAGATCGAAACCATGCGCGCCTTCGTCGCCGTCGCCCAGGACCAGTCGTTCACGGCCGCCGGACGCAGGCTCGGCCTGTCGACCAAGCTGGTCAGCAAATATGTCCAGCACCTGGAAAGCCAGCTCAAGACCCAGCTCTTCAACCGTACCACGCGCAGCGTCTCCCTGACCGATGTCGGCGCCGCCTATCTGGAGCGCTGCCGTCCGATCCTCGAACAGATGGATGAACTGGACGATCTTGTGCGCGAACGCCAGGGCGCCTTGTCCGGACCGATCCGGTTGACTGCCCCCACCGGCTTCGGCAGCACACGCTTGACCGAGGCACTGATCCCGTTTCTTCAGGCCCATCCCGAGGTCGAGCTCGACATGAAACTCACCGACCACAGGGTTGCCCTGGTCGAGGAAGGCCTCGACCTGGCCATCCGCATCAGTGTCTTGCGGGACTCCGCCCTGATTGCCCGGAAACTCGCCGACATGCCGCTTGTCCTGTGCGCGTCGCCCGACTACCTGAACCGGGCCGGCCGGCCGCGATCACCGGAGGCCCTGCCCACCCACACCTGCCTCGTCAACAGCAACCAGCAGGAGCCAAATATCTGGCGGTTTCACAAGGCCGGCAGGGAACATGTCGTGCGTCTGCATGGTGCGGTGACGTCCAATTCCCCCGGCGCCCTGGCCCAGATGGCCATCGGCGGTCTCGGCATTGCAATGTCACCGTTCTACCCGGTCGAGGCTGCCCTTGCGGATGGCCGGCTGGAACGGGTCCTGCCGGATCACGCGACCGACCTGTTCGGGGTCTACGCACTTTATCCACCCAACAGGCACCTGACCCGCCGCCTGCGCGCGCTGATCGACTATCTCGCGGGAGAACTCGGACCGTTCAAGCTCCCTGAATGACGGCTCAAGAACGCGCTCTAACGTTGCGGTTTTTCGAACCTGATCTCGAAGCATGCACCAGGAGCGGTTTCAGGCACCAGACGAATTGTCGCCCCATGGGCCTTCAACACGGCCCGGACAATGCCGAGCCCCATGCCCGTGCCTTCGGTGTCCCGGCGCGTCGTGAAGAACAGATCGAAGATCTGGTCCGCGTTGCC
Organism: Roseibium sp. Sym1; assembly: GCF_027359675.1. NCBI lineage: Bacteria > Pseudomonadati > Pseudomonadota > Alphaproteobacteria > Hyphomicrobiales > Stappiaceae > Roseibium > Roseibium sp. Sym1. The sequence goes on along the minus strand of NZ_CP114786.1, from coordinate 4,275,546 downwards.
TTCGGAAACGCCCTCACCATTGTCGCTGACAACCACATTGAGATCGCCCTCGCCGGTCTCGACGGCAACGTCGACCCGGTCGGCGCCGTGCCGGCGGGAATTGTCGATCAGGTTTTCAAGAACGATCCCGGCGTTTTCGGCCGACATCGGCAGCTCGGCATCTTGCGGACACCGGATCTCGATCTCCCGTTGCCGCCCCCGAATACGGTCGATCACATCCGATAACCGGCAACACCCGCCGATATCGACACTGTCCGCCCGCGCCAGGTCGCGCAAACGGTTGAGAAGCAGCGTCGCCCGGTTGGTGTCGCGCAGAATGTTGGTGAGGAACTTTTCCCGCTCGGCGGCGCTCAACTCTTCGCCGCCGTCCTGAAGCAGCTCGGCCGCCCCGTGGATCGCGGTCAGCGGCGACTTCAGTTCGTGGGTCACGTGATTGGCGAAGGTGGAGATGTAGTCGTTGCGATCGAACAGCTTGCGCGACATGTCCAGCATGCTTTCCGACAGCGCGTGGATTTCCCGGTTGCCGTGGATGGCGAGCGGCTGGAGGGCATTGCGGTCACCGGCGCCGATCCGGAGCGAGCGCCGGGTCAGCGCCCGGATCGGCCCGGAAATGGCGCGCACGAAGATCAGCCCGACGATGAAGGTCGCCCCCAGGATGAAGACAACCACCCAGAACACCGCCTCGCGCTTCAGGAACAGCTCCTTCAGGATGTTGCTCGGTGTGCGCGAGGCATAGACGACGCCGGCGACTTGATTGTCGATGATCACCGGCAGGGCGACGAAGACGCGCACGGATGTGCCCCGGCTGATGGAATAGATCGGCTGAGGGTTGTCGACGACCCGCTCGCGCAGGGCGCTGGCATATTGTCCGGAAAGCGCGCGCCGAACCTCCTCGACATGGGCCAGCGAGAGACCGTTTTCAGAGCGCCCGGCGATGACGGTACCGTTAAAGTCGAGCAGGCGGAACCCGGCAAGGGTCAGTCTCTGGGTGTCCTTCAGGACCTGGTCGAGATAAGCGCCGGCCTCGAGATAGACGGGATGTGCCCCGGACGCCGCCGGTTCCGGGTCGGGACGTCCGGGCAGGATGGGTGTCCTGGTGAGATCGAGCCTGGTCGGCACGGGCGTCCAGCCGCCGGTCAGGTACTGCACCACCAGACCGCCATTGTCGGATCGTGCCGGTGCGCTGGCGACCGCCTCGCCCAGCGGCAGTTCGGGACCGCCGAGTTCCCGCAGTCTCTGTGCCATGGCCGCCGCAATAGCTGCCGACTGGGCGACCAGTTCCGATTCGGTCGTCTCGATCAGCTGGTTCTCATAGACTCGGAAGAAGGCGACGCCGGCCAGAGGCACCAGCAGCATGATGCCGAGCACCGCCGCCACCACCACGAAGAGCGGTGGGCGCCATCTGTCACGGAAGGAGCGGGACAGGATCATGCGCCGGTCAACCGCCACCCGCCTGGCACGGTCCCAGCCGGAAACCGACCCCGTGCACGGTTTCAATCGCGTCAGCGCAGCCCGCACCGCCGAGCTTGGCGCGGATGTTGCGGATATGGCTGTCGATGGTCCGGTCCGAGACGTGGATATTGTCCCTGTAGGCCTGTTGCAGGATCTGGTCCCTAGTGAAGACGATCTTCGGCCGCGCCAGCAGCGCCGCCAGAATGTCGAATTCGATCGCCGTCAGGGACACCGGAGCCGCGCCCGCCATGACCCGGCGCTGCGCCTTGTCGAGGGACAGTTCCCCGTGCTGCAGCACCGGGTCCGCCTCCGGCTCCCCGGATGCGGACCCGCCATAGCGCTTGAGAATGGCCCCGACCCGCGCGATCAGCTCCCGCGGGCTGAACGGCTTGGTGACGTAATCATCGGCGCCGAGTTCCAGGCCGACGATCCGGTCGATCTCGTCGTCCCGCGCGGACAGGAACAGGATCGGTACCTCGGAAATCCGGCGCAGGTGGCGGCAGACGTCGAGCCCGTCCATTTCGGGCAGGCCGATATCGAGCACGATCAATGCGGGATTGAACAATACAGCCTTGTCGAGCGCTTCCTTGCCGTTGACGGCGACCTCGTAACGGTAGGAGGCTTTCTGAAGCGCGAAACAGATCACGTCCCGGATATGCGGGTCGTCGTCGACAACGAGAATGGTTTTGTCTTGCAAGGCGCTCTTCCTGAAAAATGTCCCGCGGCGTACCGCGGGAACGTTACCAATAGCGGAGCGGCCGTCAGCTTTCCAGCCACCAGCCATCCCTGCGCAAGGTCCGCGGGAGGGTCTTGTCGGGACCAGCGCCATCTCCGCGGCGGGTCTTGCCCCACACCCGCCGGGTACTCGCAATCAACCGGCGGCGGAAGCGCGCGGCAAGGGCCAGCAGGATCATCATCACGCCGAGGATGCCTTCCGGTTCCGGGGCGGAACTGCCACTGAGATTGAGCGAAGGATAGGCCTGCGTCGACACTCCGGAAACCTGCGGCAACGGCACGCTCCTGCTGCTCGCGGTTTCAGGAGCCTCGTTCACCACCTTCTCCGACTCCGCGACAAAGGAGGTGAACCGGGACTGCAGCGAATAGGTCAGGCCGAGATCGGTGATCTCCTGTTCCAGCTGCTTGTCCTGACTGCCGCCGATCGTATAGGCGCGGTTCTTGTGGAAGATCCGTTCGCGCGCCCACAGCAGTGGCAACGCCCTGGCCGGATCCTCTTCAGGCGTTCCGCTCGCCTTCAGATCGATTTCCAGAGGCAGACGGGCAGCACGGCCATTGACCAGGCCGTCGACGAAGATCGTGTGTCTGCCGCCGGTCTCATAGCGACCCAGAACCCGGACCGAACCGCCCTCGAACAGGTCCGGGATCCCGGCCGGCGCCTGGTCCTTCACGGCAAGGCCGTTCCAGTCAATGGAAATGTCCGTCAGCAGGGGCGTTTTCAGCCTGGCCGCAAGGGCCTCGGCGGCTGTCCTTGCCTCTTCGCCCAGCCCGACATAACGGGCATAGCCCCTGCCCTCCTCGGCCATGGCGTCCAGCAGAAAGCGGTTGACGGCAGCGCCGACACCGAAGGCATAGATACGGGCCTCGCCGATGCGGCTGGCAATCGTCGAGATCACCGCCCGCTCGCCGCCGATATATCCGTCGGTCAGGAACACCACGATCCGCGTTGTTTCCGGCGGCTGCTCCAGGTCGAACGCGGCGTTGACCGCCCGGTTGATTTCCGTGCCGCCGTCCGCTGCAAGGCCGGAGACGAAGCCGAGCGCCTTTTGACGGTTCGCGGCCGTCGCCTTGACGGCACCAGCGGCAAACTGGGAGGTCTCGTTGGAAAAGCGCAGAATTCGAAAATAGTCATCCGGCCGCAGGCCCTTGATCGCCGCTTCCATGAAGGCCTTGCTGGCCTCGATCGGCTCACCGGACATGGAGCCGGACGTGTCGAGCACGAACACCAGCTCCCGCCGGCCGATGCTGTCGTCTGCCGGCAGTTGCGGCGGCTCGATCAGCATCGAGAAGAACCCGCCCCGTTCGGCGTCGAACACAGACGACACGCCCGCGGCGACGGTGTGCTCCCCCGCAAGCTTGTAGCGCAGCACGAGGTCCCGGTTGTCGATGGCCTTGCCAGCGGCAAGACGGACCCGTTTCGTTCGGCCAATGTCGGTCACGTCCAGGGCGTGGGTGTCGCTCCACAGAGCGTTGACCGGCATCGGCGCAGCCAGACGAAGATCAAACGTGACCCGTTTCGGATCTATGTCGTCCGGCGCATCCTGGCCGATCACACCCGGATAGGCGGGAAGCTTGTCGATCCGCCAGCCCGAAACGGTCTCGGTCTGGGCGACCGGAACCACCACATCGTCGCTATAAGCGATGCGGTCGTCGTTCTTGGAGCCACCCACTTGGGCGCTGGTATCAAGATCCGGCCCGTTATAGCGCGGGCCGACGACCATGGGCACGACCAACTCGTAGGCGCCGTCGATCTTGGGCACATGCTGAACATATTCCAGCGTGATCCTGACCGGCCGTCCCGGCATCAGGTGGGCAATGTCCTGGGTGAACATGTTCGGCCGGTGCTGGGTCAGGAGGGCGGCGGCCTTGCCTTCGGCCTTGGCCTTTTCGAACGTCTTGCGGGCCTCGTCCTTCTTCTTGATCTTCGCCACGACCGACTCGCCGTCCAGGTCCATGCGCATCGCGTGAACGGCGGCCTTCTGGTTCAGCGGAAACAGGTAGGTCGCGTGAAGCGGCTTGCGGGTCGGGTTGAGGAAGGTCTGGGTCAGTTCCACATGGGCGGCGTCGCCGTCGATCCGCACGCTGTAGTCCGACTTCAGGAGCGGCAGGTGAATCTCCTTGCCGCCGACCCGGGCAACCACGCTGCCGGCCAATTCGTCGAGATCCGGTTCGGCCGACACGGGCGACGCCAGACCGCAGATCACAAGGACGACGGCGATCGGCGGTGCGAAGGACTGCAATGACATCATGGGAGGAACTCCTTTTGCTCAGCTTTTCGGGGAGGTCAGGTCAAGTGCGGCACGCGTGGCAGCCTCGAGGGCGGCCTGACGGGTGTCATCCAGGGACCAGGGTGTGATGCGCTGGATGCTGGTCCAGGTGGTGCCCGGCCGTCCGAGCCACAGCCAGATGGCTTCGGCAATGTTGTGGGTCGTGGCTCCGGCGCCGGAGGTGAAGGTGACCGCGACACGCCAGTCGCCGCCGTCTTTCGAGCGCGCCCGGTAAAGGGCCGTCGGCACCGGATCGAAGCGGGTACCCAGAAACGTCACGTCGTATCCGAGCCCCCTCAGGCAATCGTCCGGCGCGTGCAGATGGCGCAGCGGCGACGTCGTCTGCACCACGGTGAGAGCGAGGGGCCCATAACGGCGTTTGCTGGCATGGCCGCCATACCTGCGGAAATAGAGTTGCTCGATCGGCAACAAGGCCACGTCGACGCCGGTCTCGCCCTCGAGAGTGAGCGGCAGCGGCCGGGGCGGCGTTGCCGCCGAGACGTCCAGCGCCTGGCGCGGCAAGGCGACGATGACGCAGGCAAGGCTCAGGAACACCAGTGCCGAAAGCGTGCGCACGCCGCGGCTCATTGGCGGCAGGATCGGCATTCTCGGAGCCCCTGCCCGGCCACCGGCGCCGGGCCGGTAGAGGAAGAACACCGGGGCCAGGGAAAGTGCCAGCGTCAGGTAGCCGATCACGTCATGCAGCGGCTGCGCCATGACATCCGCGCCAAGGACACCGCCGGGAAAGGCAATGCCGACGGCCAGCAGGGAAATCCTCAGTGCGTTGCCGAGAAGGCCGAGGACAAGCGCGATGCCGATCCAGAGCATCGCGGTCCGAAGACGCGGCCGGTGCAGTGCCGTCAAGATGACGACAAAGGCCATGGTCAGCATCAGGCCGGACGTGCCCGAACAGGGCAGGTCCACCAGGACGTCCCGGCCGGCAAGTTCGATCCGGATGCCGGAACACTCGAGATCGGTAAAGAACAGCCCGAGGGCACCACAGGAGAGTTTCGCGGACAGCTCCTGAAGGGGATAGCCGGCCACGCGCTGCAGGATGCGCTCCACCGGCAGCGTGAACAGGAACAGCACCGACAGCCAGAAAGGCGACACCGCCCGTTTTCGTTCACCCGTCCGCAGCAGCGTCGCCAGCGCGAATACATCGAGCGCGAGCGCGACGCCGCCGATCACGTTGATGGCCAGCACCTGGCTTGCCAGGCGGATCAGGGCGGAGGCCATCAACAGCAGCATCGCGGACTGCCGGTGACCCGACTCCCCGGTTCCGACCGGACTGCCGAGCGACCAGGCAAGAAGGCCCGCCAGCGCCAAAAGGTAGACCACGCCGGTCGAGGCATAGGACGGATCGGTCCAGGACCCGATCAGCCAGCGCAGCGGCTCAAAAGCGAGGATGAGGGAGGCCAGCACGAAGGCCGAGACTGTCGGGGAGATGTTTGCGGCACGGGTCATGGCAACCGTTGTGCCGGACCCGGTTGCAGGGGCTTGTCAGGCTATGTGCAGATTTTGCGCATTCGTTCCAGGTGGCCAAAGCCTCCCGGCTCCGGCCACCGGCTGGCCCCCAGGGTCTATTCGGAAGCGGACGGAGCGGCTTCCTTGTCCGGCAGAACCGCGATCCCGTCAATCTCGATCAGGGCGTCGGGGTGAAACAGCGCCGATACGCCCACCAGGGCGGACGCGGGCGGTGTATCGGTTTCAATCCATTTGTCGCGGATTGTCCGCAACAGCTCCAGGTCCTTCGGATCGTAGTCGCGGACATAGATGGTGACACGCGCGACATCGGACCAGTCGGCTCCGGACGCTTCAAGCGTCGCGGAAAAATTTGCCAGAACCTGGTTCGCCTGTGCGGCAAGGTCACCGGCCGCGATGCCATCGGGACCGACGGGCACCTGCCCAGAGACGAAAAGCAGATCGCCCTTCGAGACTCGCATGGCCTGGGACACGCCGGGAATGTTCACGTGGGGCGGATTGACGGGGGTAAGCCTGGACATGCTGGACTCCGCGAGACCGGGGACAGGGAAAAGAAGGACGGCAAGACAAATCAAACGGGACATCCGGGTCATTGCGCGGCCTCCAGCCGGTTTTCCAGCATGGGTACCAGGTTGGTATTCGTCACGGCCTGGCCGAAATGGGGCACCACGTGCGTGAGCACATGCCGCCTCTGCGGGGATGTGAAGGCCGCGGTCGCGTCTTCGGCGACATATGCCTCGTAACCGAGATCATGGGCCGCGCGCAGGGTGCTCTCGACACAGACATGCAGCGCAAACCCGGCAAGGATCACCGTGTCGATGCGGTTGTTGCGCAGCCAGATGTCGAGATTGGATCCGGCGAATGCTGAACTTCCCGCCCTGCCCTGCACAAGGAACTCGTTCTCCCGCGGTTCGAAACCGTCGGCGAAATCGCTTGCTGGGGACGACGCCGGAAAGGTTCTAAAGGTTCGTATGGCCTTGCGGAGCCCGAACCCGCCGCTGCCCAGTTCGGGATACCCCTCCTGGAAGCGCAGCCCCGCATGGGCAATGGCCAATCCATTTTCGCGCGCCGTTGCCAGAAGCGTGCGGGCGGCCGCGACCGCCGCATCGAACTGGCTGCGATCCTCAACGACCGCCTGCAACTTGCCGTCCGGCGCAAGCCATTCGCGCTGGAATTCGATCATGACAAGCGCGGTGCTTGTCGGGGTAAAGGGTCTGTCCGGGGGATACATGAAACACTTCTCCTTGCTGGTGCATATTGAACCTGCTTCATTTTGTAATACAAAAATAAGATATTCAACATTTTTGTATTACATTTTCTTCCGGACGCAAACCGGTCCTGCGGGGCCAATCGATGCGACCCGCATTCGCGTTTCAGATCAAGAGCTTGAGCGAAAGCCTGTCAGGCGTCGCGGATGAGGAACCCGCTGACCAGTTTGCCGGCACTCTTCAGATGCCGCGCGCAGGCCTCTGCCGCGCGGACCGGATCATGGGCGGCAACCGCCTCGACGATGTCCGCGATTTCGGCGCGGCCGGCCTCCGCTTCAACGGCGTTGCCGGCAATCAGCGCCGGCCAGAGCAGGCTCATTCGGCCCAGCAGCCTGTGGACCGTGGCCGTCATCTCGGCATTGTCCGCAAGGCGCAGGAACCAGTCGTAATACGCCCGTTTGGAGTCGATGATGGCAAGCCGGTCCCCCGCCGCCATCGCGTCGTCGATCGCCCTGGCAATCCGGCGCAATTCGGCAATATCACGGCCCGTGGCCCTTTCGGCTGCGACCGCGCCCATATGGCTTTCGAGCACGCCCCGCATTTCGTAGATATCTGCGACCTGTTTCGCATTCAGCCGTGGAATGGCCGGTCCACGGTTGGGAACGATTTCGACAAGCCCTTCGGCTTCCAGCTGGCGCAGCCCCTCGCGCAGCGCCGTCCTGGACGCGCCCGTCATCTCGCACAGACGCCGTTCAACCAGTTTTTCCCCCGGTTCGAAGGTCATGGCGAAGATGGCGCGCCGCAGCACGTCAACCACCTGATCGCGAACCGGACCGGAGGCCGGATCGATTTGAAAAGACGAAGGTGAAGGGCTCATGACGGATCCTTTTGCCGAAGCTTTGTATTACAAAAGCTCCGGAAAAAGCAAAAACTGAAACCAGGTGAACCGCGCCCTAGGACCTGTGGGGAGGAACGAATGTTCGGGCTTTCTCCCCGGATGAACCTCCGGACTGGGAACCGGAAATTCCGGGATTGAACCCGGTCGGGCAGCGATCCGCTCCGTATCGTCAGTCACCGTCCGCCCGGCGGCTCCAGGAAACGATCACCGGTCTGTCCATTCCGTCCACCGGCACCATCCTGCAGGAAACCCCGAAAACCCTGGAAACAATACCTTCCGTCAACACGTCGACGGTTTGCCCGCGCGCGGCAATCCGGCCCGCATCGAAAAGGACCACATGATCGGCATAGCGCATGGCCATGTTGAGATCATGAAGCACGATCACAAAACTTCGGCCCTCCTCCCGGCTCAGGCGCCGAACAAGATCAAGCAGCTCGAAGGCATGGGCAATATCAAGATGGTTGGTCGGCTCATCCAGGAAGATCCGGGGCGCGTCCTGCGCCAGGGTCATGGCAACCCAGGCCCGTTGCACCTGGCCGCCCGACAGCTGGGACAAGGCCCTGTCCCGGAAGGCAGCCATCTCCGTGACCGCCAGCGCCCTGGCGCATGCGTCCCGGTCCGCAGGTCCCGGCCCGGCAAATCGCCCGCGATGAGCAAACCGCCCCATCATCACCAGGTCGTCCACGGTCAGATCGGACGGCGCCTCGGGCGACTGGGACAGCATCGCGACCTGCTGCGCAAGGCCTTTTGCGGACCAGTCATCAAGATGCTTTCCGGCAATCCGGATTTCACCCGCGTCCGGCCTGTGCAGGCCGCGCATCACCTTGAGCGCCGTTGACTTGCCGCTTCCGTTCGGACCGCAGAAGGCCACGATGCTGCCATCCGGCAGATCGAGCGAAACATCGTCCAGCGCCGGCGCCCCATCATAGGCCGCGTGCACATTGGCAAGGCTTGCCATCGGTTCAGGCATGGGAACGGCGTCCTTTCAGGAGCAGGTACAAAAACAGAGGCGCGCCGACCAGCGCGGTCAGTGCTCCCGCGGGCAATTCCAGCGGTGGAGCAATGATCCGCGCCAAGGTGTCGGCGCCGAGCACGAGCAGGCTGCCGGTCAGGGCTGTTGCCAGGAGATACCCGGAGCGGAACTGGCCATGGAACACCCGTGCAATATGCGGCGCCATCAGGCCGACAAATCCGATGGCACCCACATGGGCCGCCGCAAGCGCGGTCAGGAACACGGCCCCGGACAGAAGAGCGAATTGGGCCCGCGACAGGGAAAGCCCGGTCAGGGTGGCACTTTGCGGATCGAGGGCAAGCTGGCGGAATGTCACCCGGTTCCAGACAAGAAACGGCACGACCAACACCAGCCCTGTCCCGAGCACAAGCACATCCTGCCAGTGAGCTGCGCCCACCGAACCCGTGAGCCAGGTCAAGGCCTGGCTGGCACGGTAAACCGGACCGACAATGATCAGGAGTGTCACTGCCGCCTTGGCAAGCGCGGCAAGTGCTATGCCATACAGAATGATCTTCAAGGGCCGGTTGCCGCCGCGATCGGCCAGTGCGAGAAAAGTGACAAGACCGCCGAACGCGGCCGCACCCAGGATCGCGGCAAGCGGCTGCCAGTGGACCGACACCTGGAGGATGTTGGCCTGGTCCGAAAAAAGCCACAGGAACAGCACCACCCCCACCGCAGCCCCGTCGGTAATGCCAAGAACGGAGGGCGACGCCATGGGGTTGCGCACGACCCGCTGCAAAAGCGCGCCGGCAATTGCAAGTGCTGCCCCGGCGACTATGGCCAGGGCAACCCGCGGCAGACGCAGTTTCCAGACGATCACCTCGTCCATGCGTGCACCCTGGCCGAGAAAGGCCGCAACGACCCGTTCCGGCGGCATGAAACTCGATCCGGTGCCGGTGGCTGCAATCGTCAGCACAAGCAGCAGAAGGCACGGCACCAGCAGTCTTTGAGCCGGAATCACGAATGGCATCAGGTGACCAGTCCCTTCCGGCGCCTCAGGATATGGATCAGCATCGGCACGCCGATCAGGGCCAGAACGGCACTCATCGGCGCTTCGCCCGGGGCCACGATGAGGCGGGCAAGAATATCCGCGGAGGTGGCCAGAACCGCCCCCGTCAACATGCTCAGAAAGACAAGATGCCGGATCGACGGCAGAACGGGGCCCGTCATCAGCCGTGCCAGATGGGGCGCGGCAAGTCCCAGAAACATCACCGGCCCCGCCATGGCGACAGCACCTGCAGCCAGGAGCGCGGCGAGCGCCAGGGCACCCAACCTGACCGCGGCCACGTTCAATCCGATGGATTGCGCACTCGTATCGTCAAGGCGCAGCACGTCCAGCGCACTGGCCAGAACAAGGCTGCCGCCAGCGCCAAGCACCAGCAGCGGGCCACCCAGTTGCAGCAATGTCAGCGGCCGGTCGGCAAAACTGCCCGAGAGCCAGAACAGCAACGTTTCCAGCGCGGTCTCATCGACCAGAAGCAGCGTTTGCGTGAAGGAAGCCAACAATGCGGCGACAGTGAAGCCTGCGAGCAATGTCGTCGCCGGATTCCCCGAACCGCCCGCCGACAGGGAGATGGCAAAGACCAGGCCCGTGGTCAGCAGCGCGCCGGCTACGGCCGCCGCCCCGATGCCCGCAAGGCTGCCCGTTCCAAAGACGGTCACTGCGAGCGTCACGGCAAGCGCCGCGCCGGCATTGACACCAAGCAGACCCGGCTCGGCAACCGGATTTCGGGTCACCGTTTGCATGAGCAGTCCCGAAAGCCCCAGGGCGGCTCCAACGGCAAGTCCGATCAAGGTTCGCGGTACGCGCAGGGTCCTGACAATCAGGGCATCCGCGCCCTCGCCGCCGGCAAGGGCAGACCAGACCGTCGCAGGGCTGTAGAAGCTCAGACCCGCATGCAGGCTGAACAGCGCGACCGCGATCAACAACAGGCACAGGCCGGCAATCAGCCGCGTCATCGTTCCTCTCTCTCGAATTGACAATCCGACGGCTTCGTCACATACACGGGTTTAATACTGGAGGCAAATACTCACCTTTTTGGAGTCATTCTAATGAAGACGTTCATTCGCACGCTGTTTGCAGCACCTGTTTGTGCCGCGCTGCTGGTATCCGCTTGCCTGGCGCGTGATGTGACGGACAGCATGGGCACCGTCACGGTTCCCGACGCGCCCAAACGCGTGGTCGTCCTGACCAACGAAGGCACGGAGGCGCTGCTTGCACTTGGTGTTGTTCCCGTCGGTGCGGCCAATTCCTGGAATGGCGATCCCTGGTGGGCCCATATCACCGACGCGATGGCAGGCGCGGAACCGGTCGGCAAGGAAAGCGCAGTCAATCTGGAAATGGTTGCCGCGCTTGAGCCCGATCTGATCCTGGCCAACAAGCAACGCCATGAGGAGATCCATCCGCAACTGACGGCGATCGCGCCAACCGTCATGTCGCAGGAATTGCGGGGCAACTGGAAGATCAATTTCCGTCTATACGCCGAAGCCCTTGGTCTTGAAGAAAAGGCCCGTGAAGCAATCGCCGACTATGACGCCGCCGTCGACAGCTTGCGCGGCGAACTGGGCGAAAACCTGCAGGAACAGGTCTCGGTCATCCGTTTCGTGCCGGGCCAGATCCGGATCTATCAGCTGGACAGCTTCTCCGGAGTTCTGCTCAAGGACATCGGCTTCAACCGTCCGGCCAACCAGAATGTCGAGGATTTCGCGATCCGCACGGGCAAGGAGAGCATTCCGGATATGGATGGAGACCGTATCTTTTTCTTCACCTATGACACCGGCGACGGCAAGGGAACCGCGCTGGAGGAAGACGTGCTCTCCGATCCTCTTTGGAACTCTCTTTCCGCCGTTCAGGCTGGCAACGTGCACCAGGTCAGCGACGCGATCTGGAACACGGCCGGCGGCATTCTCGCAGCCAGGCTGATGCTCAAGGATATCGCCGACATCTACGGCGTGGAGTGACCCCCGGCCGCCCCGGTCCTTCCTTCGCCAATCGGCGGCGAGACCGTCGGAGACCCGGCCCAGGGTCCGGAAGAGTGCATCGGCACTGTTCCGGGCCTGACTGCTGCTCGACGCGGAGCCTGGAACCTAGTCCAGCTTGTCCATCAGCGGGTGCAGGGAGGTATGAATGTTCGGGCTTTCTTCCCGGATGAACCGCAGAAGCGCCTTTTCGTTTTCGTGCAGCAACCCGTCGCGGCCGATGCGCTCGACCAGCCAGATTGCTTCCTCCTCGGTGAGGACTTCATTCACCGCGATGTCCGCGGACATGGACGTACCGCGCTCCGCGAAGGGATCGGCCCCGTCGCCATAGGCATCGCGAACACCGCCGACGCCGCCGCCGAACATCTTCTTGAAGAACCCGCCGAGGCCGCCGTCGAAGCCGCCGGGCTGGTCGAGCCAGTCCTCCCGCGCCAGCGCCACGTCGCGTGACGGCGGCGTGTAGCCGGACATGGCCATGAGATAGTTGGCCACCCCCTTGGCGAAGAGCTCCGACCAGGCCGGGGCATTGGTCGCCTGCACCGTGGCGTCGTTGAGGTCGAACAGGATTTCCGCCTCGACCCTGGACACGGCGAAACCGTTGCTGCCTGCGCCCGCATAGAGCACACGGCGCAGCATTTCCACTTCGCCATCTGAAATCACCCCGGGTTGGAGCTGGGCGCCGGACCGCGTCGCGCCGGTGCCCGATATGACGCTGTCGGCGACGGCCCGCAACGCGAACTGCCTCAGGCAATCCGGCGCTTTACGGGCCTTTTCCAACACGTGCAGAACGGCATCGAGTTCCGTCCGCGTGCAGATCTTGCCATCGGCGTTGATCTGATCGATCAGCCAGGTGGCATGGTCCTCCGAAATATAGCCCTCCGGCTGCGACTGGTGGACCAGAATGTCGGCAATCGCCTCGGGAAAGAGTTCGTACCAGTTGTCCGCAAAGGTCGGGCCGGCGTTGATCAGCCTGAACAGCGCCGATCCCTCTTCCAGCGAAACCACCATGTCGCCATAGATATAGCGGCGCAACACGATGACATCGTCCTCGCCGACATGCCCGTCGGCTATCTTCTTTTCGACAAAATCGTGCAGTGTCGGCTTGGCCATGGCATCCCCTTCCGTTCATCGTCGCTATACTTGCCGAAATTTCTTGAAATTCCCGTAACGGATGAGTGCCCACAGTCAAAACGCTGCCTTGCGCTGAACCCCGTTGGTGTTTGTAGCCCGCAATCCCCCTCCAACTTCATTTTGGGAAGGGCCTTCTGGTCCGTCTCGAAGGATGGCCAAGAATTCAGAGCAGGTGACCAAACCTCGATACAGCGCTGATGCGCTTCTTTAGAAAGAGGAATGTGTCTGTGGCAGCTCATGGTCGAATTACAGATTGGCTTGCAGCAATTTACCAGGACGAATAGGTTCTGCACCACACTGTGAACTGAAGGGGTAAAGTGTGTTTCTATTGTTTTTGCTGTTTTTGATCGTCATTGCATTGACGATAATCGGAAACCAAAAAAAGTCGCAAGATCAAGGAATGATAAATAATCTTTACTCCCTCCAGTTCCTCAAAATATTTATGATCTGCCTCCTGATAATATCAGTTTTATTCTTTTCTGCGTTGCTTTACGCTTATCTGAATACCGACGACGAAGGCAAAGAAGCGATTGTTGAGCTTCTTACCCAGATGACCAACCCACAAGAAACCATGAACGAAATCTGGTCCCAGCAGGAAAACTAAGCAAAAAAGAAAGGGAGCCGCGGGGACGGCTCCCTTCCGGTTTCCCCGCAACAGAGGATCGAGGGACGCGGGGAAAAGGCTCGGGACGGCAGGGATGTCCGGATACCTTGTTGTGACCTTAGCCGCGGTCGTGGTGGCGCCAGCCCTTGCCGTGGCCCTTGCCCTTGCCTTTCTTGCCGCCCTGGAAGTCGGCCTTGGTGATGACACCGTCCCTGTTGCGGTCGGTGCGCTCCATCAGCTCGTCCAGGCGCTTGTCATGCTCATCGGCAGTGATGCCAAGGCTGCCGTCTGCATCGGCGCGCTGGAACCTGTCGACAATGCGGCTCTCGTTGACCGCCAGCCACAGCGGGCCGAAGTCTTCCAGCGTGAACGAGCCGCTGCCGTCGGTATCGGCCAGCGCGAACAGTTCGGCGCGCCTTGCGTCGAAGTCCTCGCGGCTCACCTTGCCGTCACCATCCGTGTCGAACATGGCGAGGAACATGTGGCCCGGGCCGCCGCGTCCCGTGTGGGGACCACGGGGACCGTGATGTCCGCCGCGCTCCCCGCGTTCGCCGCGCTCGCCGCGCCCGGCCTGCTGTCCGCGCGGGCCACGGACGTCATCGTCGTCGCCGGCCTGCGGGCCGCGCGGACCGCGGACCCGTTCGACCGTGCCGTTGCCGTCGCGATCGAGCATGTTGAACATGCGGTTTGCCGCCGTGTCGGCTTCTTCCCGGGTCACCGTGCCGTCGCCGTCACTGTCCAGGAACTGGAAGGCCCGGACCATGCGGTCGTTCGAGCGCTCCATGAAAGCGGCCTTGAATTCCTCCAGGCTGACCTCGCCATTGCCATCGGCATCCGCCGACGCGAAGTTCTGCGCCCGGACCTCTGCGATTTCGGCCTCGGTGATGACGCCGTCTTCATTGACGTCGAAACGCTCGAACAGCCGTTCCGCGCGGTGTTCGCCGCCACGGCGACCACCATGTCCGCGGCCCCAGCCGCGTTCGCCGCGCTCACCCATATGCGCAAAACGCTGACCGAAGGTCTGCTCAACCTGTTTGCCCCCGTCCCCGTTTGCAGCCGGGTCCTGGGCGGACGCGGACAGGCCGGCAGTCAGCGCGGTACCCGCGACGCTCGCGGCCAGGGCGGCAATTGCAATCTTCTTGAACGGTTTCATTCCAACAACTCCTTGGTTCGTTGATGAACTCAAGGTAGGTGGCAATTGTCGCAGGAATACCCGTGACGAGAGCCGGAAGTGTCGCCAAGTGTCGCCTTGGGGCCACTCGACACACTTTGTTACAAGTTCGGCTCGCGCCTTTGCGTCCGGACGACTATTTTGACAGTAGAAACAGAATGATCAGCCGCGTGCCTGACTCAAGATGTCAGCATATGCGCACGAGTGGAGACACAATTGAGCGATCCGAGCCCACATATTCTCGTCGTGGACGACCACCGCGACATCCGCGAGACCCTGGCTCGTTACCTGGTCAAGAACGGCCTGCGCGCGACCTCGGCGGAAAACGCGGCCCATGCGCGCAAGATCCTGAAGGCGGCCTCGGTCGACCTCGTCGTGCTCGATATCATGATGCCGGGCGAGGACGGGTTGTCCCTGTGCCGCCACCTGGTGGAGACCGGATCCATGCCGGTGATCCTGCTGACCGCCATGGCCGACGACACCGACCGGGTGATCGGCCTGGAAATCGGAGCGGACGACTATGTCACCAAGCCGTTCAATCCGCGCGAGTTGCTCGCCAGGATACGGGCCGTGCTCAGGCGGACATCGCTGGTGCCCAAGGAGCGTGATCCGATCGAAGGCGACCGGCTCCACTTCGACGGCTGGTCCCTGAATGTCGCGCGCCGGGAACTGCTTGATCCTGAGGGCACGTCCGTCGCGCTGTCCAGCGGCGAGTTCCAGTTGCTGTGCGCGTTTCTGAAACGGCCGAAAATGGTTCTCAACCGCGACCAGCTTCTCGATCTGACAACCGGACGCACGCCCGCCGTCTTCGACCGGTCGATCGATAACCAGGTGTCGCGCCTGCGCCGCAAGATCGAGGTGGATCCCAAGGATCCCAGGATGATCAAGACGGTCTGGGGCGGCGGCTACATGTTCACGGCCGACGTGAAAGACACCGCCGAATGACCCTGTCTACTCGTCTCCGCAAGATTGCCGCGGCGCTCTGGCCGGGCACGCTGGCCTCGCAGCTGATCGTTCTTCTGCTGGTGGCCATCGTGGTCGCCCAGGCGCTCAGCCTGTGGATCTTTCACGACGAGCGCCGCATCGCGCTGGTGGCCGCGGCCCGCGACAATCTGCTGTCGCGCGCCGTCGCCCTGGCTGGCCTCATGGAGGACACGCCCCCCGATCTGCAGGAACGCATTCTTGTTGCCAGCAGCAGCCGGTTCGCCGTGTTCTGGCTGGGCGACACGCCGCTGGCGCCGACCCCGGGCTCCTCGCGCATCGAACACCGCCTTCAGGGCTACATGGCAAAGGACCTGAAACCCGGCCAGGCGGTGCATCTCAATATTCTGGCGGACGAGAAACGCGGCCCGCCCCGCCGGAAGGACGATGACGACGACAAGCGCAGCTGGCGCGACGTGCCCAGGCCCGAACGCCCGAAGAACCTGCACAGGATCATGAACAAGCCGGAAGACCTGTCGATCTCCATCAGCATGAATGACGGGCGCTGGCTGAATGTCGCCACCAGCTACCGGCCACCGGCCGGCGCCTTCCTGCCGCTGCTCGTGCAGCTGGCGCTGACCGCGCTTCTGGTCGTGCTGATCGTCGGCCTGGCTCTGCGGCGGGTCACGCGACCGCTCAAGGACCTTTCGGTCCGTGCCGAAAAATTCGGCCGCGGCGAGGAACAGGAACCGTTGACGCCCAGCGGCCCGCGCGAAGTCAGGGCCCTGACCACCGCTTTCAACGACATGCAGGACCGGTTGACCCGTTTCGTAAAGGACCGGACCCGGATGCTGGCGGCGATCAGCCACGACCTCAGGACGCCGATCACTTCGCTGCGTCTCAGGGCGGAATTCATCGATGACGACGAGAACCGTGAAAAGGTGATCGAGACCCTCGACGAGATGGCCGCGATGACCGAGGCGGCGTTGCGCTTTGCCAAGGACGAGGCCCAGGCGGAAAAGGCCGAAAATGCTGATCTCGGCGCCATCCTTGAAGCGCTTGCGGGCGACCAGCAGGATCTCGGCCATGAATGCACGGTGGTCGAAAGCAGCGAGCGGATCGTGCTGCCTTGCCGCCCGATGGCGCTCAGGCGGGCGCTGCGCAACCTGATCGAGAACGGTATCCGCTACGGTGAAGCCGTCACGGTTTCCGCTGAGATCGAGGACCACGAGGCCGTTATCCGCGTCCGCGACAAGGGGCCGGGCATTCCTGCAGACCGGCTGAAGGATGTTTTCGAACCGTTTGTCAGGCTTGAGGAATCGCGCAGCGAGGAAACCGGCGGGATCGGCCTCGGCCTCGCCATCACGCGCTCCATCATCCACGCCCATGGTGGCCGCATCAGCCTGACAAACCGTCCCGAGGGCGGTCTGGAGGCGGTCGTGCGCCTGCCGCTTGGTGCCGGCAGATAGGCTGTCTCTTTCGCACCAACCCGTTCCCCTGCCCGTTACCGCCTGGCCTCGATGTTTCCGGCATAGGTCGTATCGTCGACGGCCTCCATCCACTCGGCGACGGAGCCATCCAGTTCCTCCTGGATGGCAAGATGGACGAGGGATGTGTTCGGACCGGCACCGTGCCAATGCTTGACCCCGGGCGGGATCCAGATGACGTCGCCCGGCAGGATCGACAGTTTCTCCTGGCCCCACAGGTGCACGAAGCCGGCACCGTCCAGAACCTGCAGCGTCTGGCCGAGCGGATGGCTGTGCCAGTGGGTCCGGGCTTTCGGCTCGAAGGTCACCCGCAGAACCCGGACCCGCGCCGGGGCCGGCGCCTCGATCACCGGGTCCTGCCAGACCGTGCCGGTGAAATAGTCCGGGTTGGCACGCCGCGTCGGCCGCGAGCCCGCTTCATAGACGGTCAAGACACTCATGACACCTCCTTGCCCATGGATGGGGTGACCTGCAAGTTTCGCTTCACAGGCCAGTTGATCAGAACCACCCCGAAAATTGCAAGGCAGATTCCGGCAAAGGTCTCCAGATCGAGACTTTCCGACAGGAACACGACGCCGAGAAACACGCCGATTCCGGAACGCAGATAGGCCTGGCTGGCGGTTCCCATGGCTCCGAGTGTCGACAGCAGCCGAAAGTAAATCAGGAAGGCCAGCGCGGTACAGGCCACGCTCAGCATGAGCACCGACAGAATGCCCGTCAGGTCCGGTGCGAGGTCCCATGGCCGGTCCGTGACAAGGCTCAGCGGCACAAGCACCAGCGATGCACACATGAGCGTGCCGGTCGCCGTTACCAGCGGCGGATAGGCCGTAAAGAGCGGACCGCGCAGGGCTGCGATACCATAAAGCGCGGCGCCGAGCAGCACCACGAGCTGGGGAACCAGGTTCCGGCCGATGTCCTCCAGCGCACCGACGCCGACAATCAGGACGATGCCGCCAAAGCCCAGCAGCGCCCCGGCCAGTTGCCGCGTACCCGGGCGCTGGCCGCTTTGCAAAAGCAGGAAGGAAAAGGCGAACACCCACAGCGGCGAGGTTGAATTGAGCACGCTGGAAACCGCCGTTCCGGCATATTGCTGCCCCCAGGCAAGCATCAACCAAGGTCCGGTGCTGTTGACGAGCGACTGGACGAAGAACAGCCGCCAGCTGCGGCTGTCGCCCGGCAGGCGCAGTCCGCGCGCCGCCAGGATGGCAAGAAGGACAAGGGACGCAAGTCCGACACGCAGGGCAATCAGCGTTGCCGGCGGAAAGGACGGCAGCGCGAGGCTGATCCACATGTAGGAAGAGCCCCACAGCAGAGCAAGGACGCCCAGCAGCGCTAGCTCAAGGGACCTGTTGGGCATGGACTAGCCGTGGAGTTCGCGGCTGTCGGCGGGCGCCTCGTCACGCTCGTCCATGCCGTAGTCCCTCAGGACATGGGCGACGCGGAGACGATAATCCTTGAAGTAGCTGCTTCGGCCCGCTTTCTGGGCCTTGCGGTGCTGAGTCAGCTCGCGCCATTCTTTCAGGGCCGCCTCGTCCCGGAAGAACGAAACGGACAGGAGCTTTTCCGGATTGGTCAGGCTCTGGAACCGCTCCACGGACAGGAAGCCGTCGATCTGCTCCACCAGCGGGCGCATCTCGGCGGCCATGTCGAGATAGGCCTGTTTCTTGTCCGCATGAGGAATCACTTCGAAAATCACGGCGATCATTTATGGGTCTCTCCCTCTCCATGCGGCGCGGAGGCCAGTTTCAGGAAGGTGCGGTCTTCCCGCAAGATGAATTTTTCTCTCATGGCGAAGTCGTAATTCTCCCGGCCCAGCGGATCAGCCGCCAACCGCGCGCGGTAGGCTTCGTAGGCAGCAAGGCTTTCGATCGAATAGACACCGTAGGCCAGGGTGGTCGAGCCTTCATGGGGCGCATAGTAACCGACCAGGTCGGCACCGCAGCGCGGGATCGCCTGCCCCCAGTTGCGGGCATATTGCTCGAAGGCGGCCCGTTTGGCCGGGTCGATGTGATAGCGGATGAAACAGGTGATCATGGCCGTGTCCTTTGGTCTGGCGTTGCGGGCAGCTCTATGCCATGCTCCGCGACGACAATGCTTCGATGGAGATCGAACCATGAAAGAAGGACCGGACATTGCCCGTATCGGCGCGCTGATGGGCGACCCTGCCCGCGCCAACATCCTGAGCGCGCTATTGAGCGGCAAGGCACTGACGGCGACAGAGCTGGCCGCGGAAGCCGGCATCACGGGCCAGACGGCCAGCTCGCACCTCAAAAAACTGATGGAGGGCGGCCTGCTGACCCAGGCCAAACAAGGCCGCCACCGCTATTTCACCCTCGCCGGGCCGGAAGTCGGCGCCGTGCTGGAGGCGGTCATGGGGCTGGCTGCCCGCAGGGGCCATCTGCGCACCCGCACCGGTCCGAAGGACCCGGCCATGCGCGCCGCCCGCGTCTGCTACGACCATCTGGCCGGCGACATGGCGGTCCGGATCTTCGACAGCCTGCAGTCGAGAGGATTTCTGGCCATCTCCGGTAACAAGGGCGGCTTCGGCCTGACGGAGGCAGGCGCCGGCTTCGTCCGGGAGATCGGTATCGATCTCGACGCCCTCACCACAAGCCGCCGGCCGCTCTGCCGGATATGTCTCGACTGGAGCGAGCGCCGCAACCATCTGGCCGGCAGTCTCGGCGCCGCGCTCCTGACCCGTTTCCTGGACCAGGGTTGGCTGCGCCGGGAAAACGCCAGCCGGATCGTGCATATCTCTCCAAAGGGCCAGACGGAACTGAAGGTGCTGTTTCCGGTGGTATAATCATCGCCTTTCCCACCCGCCGACCTCATCCTGAGGAGCCGCGACAGCGGCGTCTCGAAGGACGGGCCACACGCTCCGGAGCAAGCTGCCGCACCTTCGAGACGGACCTTGCGGACCTCCTCAGGGCCTGGCCCGAAAGTGATGGCCGGGGCGAATGCTTCACTCACATTTGTCATTCCCGCGAAAGCGGGAAACCGGGACTCCGTGAGGTTAGATCCAAATTTATAGAGCGGATTCATGAGGTTACCGGGTGCCCGCTTTCGCGGGGATGACACCCGAGAGGGGGCGGGTTTGTGCCAGGAACGATGAAAACTACGTCCTAGGGTCAGACACTCAGGATGAGGTCTGTGGTGGTGGCTGGTCAGGCGAATGACGAACAGAAAGGCCTGCCCACCACCACACTTCGACCCGGACCGAAGCATCCAGTCCCACCATCGGCCTATCCTGCGCGAACACCTCACGAAGGGAGCTCCCGTTGGACCAGATAACCCCATACATTCCGGGCATATTGCTCGCCTATTCCGCGTTTCTGCTGGGAATTGCCAGCCCCGGACCGAACATTCTCGCAGTTCTCGGCACGTCCATGAGCGCGGGACGCGGGCCCGGTGTGGCGCTTGCCCTTGGCGTGGCCACGGGGTCGTTTACCTGGGCTGTTCTCACGGTACTGGGTCTTTCCACCCTCCTGGCGGTCTACGCCTCGGCGCTGACGGTCATCAAGAGCGCGGGTGGTCTCTACCTGCTCTGGCTCGCCGTGAAATCCTTGAAATCCGCTGCTTCGCGCCATGACATCGAGGCCAGGGAACTTTCGGGAGGCAAACGCTCTCCCGCAGGATATCTTGTCCGCGGATACGTTATCCAGATGACCAATCCCAAGGCCGCGCTCGCCTGGATCGCGATCATTTCGCTGGGCCTGAAGGAAGGCGCGCCGTTCTGGGTCGGTGCGGTGATCGTCCTGGGCACGTTCCTTCTTTCCATCCTGATCCACATCCTCTACGCGGTTGCCTTCTCCACGCCGGTCATGGTCCGGGTCTACGGCAGGGCCCGCCGCTTCATCCAGATGCTGCTTGGCGGGTTCTTCGCCTTTGCAGGATTGAAGCTCCTCTTCAGCCGGACGTGAGGGCCGAAGAACAAAAAACCCGGCTGAAGCCGGGCTTTGTCAGGATGGGTGGACGTCCGGGGCAATGAAACGTCCTTTGTCATGTTTTTGTTGTTGGGGCCCGATGGGGTTCCGGCCCGGATCAGGAAGCCCTGAAGGTTTCCTGGATCCTTGGAAGCGCTTCGCGCCAGGAGCGATAGAGCCGTGACGGCAGCCAGGGAAGGCGGTCACGGTTGTAGTCCTGGCGATGCTGGACCAGCAGAATTCTGGCGATTTGCACATTCATATTATTGTTCTCCTTTCGGTGAGCGCAGAACCTTTCACGTTCACCTGATGATTGTATTGTAGTGCACTCCGTGCGCATTACAAGAGCGCACAATGTGCATATTCTCAAAAAAATGTGTTATTTTCCTTACGTCATACAATTCGAGCACAAAAACAAACGGCCTCCCGCGGCAGATCCGCGGGAGGCCGGTTTCTTGCAAGCAGTCCGAACTGCGGTTCTGATTATTCCGCCGCTTCCATGCGGGCCGGATCGTAGTTCAGGATCGGCGCAAGCCAGCGTTCCGCGTAGGCCAGGTCCCAGCCCTTGCGCGCGGCATAGTCTTCCACCTGGTCCCGTTCGATCTTGCCGACACCGAAATAGTGACTGTCGGCATGACCGAAATAGAGCCCCGAAACGGAGGAACCCGGCAGCATCGCCCGGCTTTCCGTCAGCTGGATGCCGGTCAGCCGTTCGGCGTCGAGCAGCTTGAACAGCGTATCCTTCTCCGTGTGATCCGGCTGCGCGGGATATCCGGCGGCCGGCCGGATGCCCTGGTACTTCTCGGCGATGATGTCCTCGATCGAGAGGTTCTCGTCGGCCGCATAGCCCCACAGGTCCGTCCGCACGATCTGGTGCAGCTTCTCGGCAAAGGCTTCCGCCAGCCGGTCGGCGAGCGCCTGGGAGAGGATCTTGTTGTAGTCGTCCCCTTCCCTTGCATAGCGAGCGGCAAGCTCGTCCTCGCCATGCCCCGCGGTCACGGCGAAGCCGCCGATCCAGTCGCTGATGCCGCTGTCCTTCTGTGCGACGAAATCGCTGAGGGCCACATTGGCGCGTCCGCCGGCCGTCCGCGCCATCTGCTGGCGCAGCGTATGGAAGGTTGCCAGTGTCTCGGAACGGCCTTCGTCGGCAAAGACACGGACGTCGTCACCGACGGCGTTGGCCGGCCACAGCGCTGCGATGCCGCGCGCGGTCAGGAGCTTCTTCTCGACAATCTCGTCGAGCATGCGCCGGGCGTCGTCAAACAGCGCCTTGGCCGCCGGGCCGTAGCGGTTGTCGGTCAGGACTGCCGGGTAGCGTCCCTTGATCTCCCAGGTCGCAAAGAACGGCGTCCAGTCGATCATGGGCACCAGCTCATCCAGCGGGAAGCCGTCGAACACCGTTGCGCCCGGCTTTTTCGGCGCGACCGGGGGCTTGCCGGCGAAGTCGGCCGCAAAGGCATTTTCCCGGGCCGCCGCCAGCGAGGTCCGCTGTTGGCCGCCCCGGCTGGCCGCATGCTTTTCGGCAATGTCGGCATATTCGGCGCGCACGTCCGCGTAGTAGGGCTCGCGTCCACCTTCGCTCATCAGCTTCGAAGCAACGCCAACCGCGCGGCCCGCGTCGGTCACGTAGATCGCCTGGCCCTTTGCGTAGTTCGGGTGGATCTTGACCGCCGTGTGGATCTTGGAGGTGGTCGCCCCGCCGATCAGCAACGGCACGTCGAGACCTTCGCGCTCCAGTTCGGCGGCGACATGGCACATCTCGTCAAGCGACGGCGTGATCAGGCCGGAAAGACCGACCATGTCGACCTTCTCCCGCTTCGCGGTTTCCAGGATCTTCGCAGCCGGAACCATGACCCCGAGATCGATGACCTCGAAGTTGTTGCACTGAAGCACGACGCCGACGATGTTCTTGCCGATGTCATGGACATCGCCCTTCACCGTTGCCATCAGGATCTTGCCGGCGGAAGACTGGCCTGTCTGGCCCAGTTCTTCCTTTTCCTTTTCCATGAACGGCATCAGGTAGGCGACCGCCTTTTTCATGACACGGGCGGATTTCACCACCTGCGGCAGGAACATCTGGCCGGAGCCGAACAGGTCGCCGACGACATTCATGCCGTCCATCAGCGGTCCCTCGATCACGTGAAGCGGCCGGTCGAAGGCCTGGCGCGCCTCTTCGGTGTCCTCGACCACATAGTCATCAATGCCATGAACAAGCGCATGTTCCAGGCGTTTGGCGACACCCCAGGTGCGCCAGGTGAGATCGGCTTCCCTCTTCTTGCCGCCCTCGCCTTTCCAGCGCTCCGCGGCATCCAGCATGCGGTCGGTGGCATCGTCGCGCCGGTTCAGGACGACGTCCTCGCACAGCTCGCGCAATTCCGCGTCGAGATCGTTATAGACCGCCAGCTGGCCGGCATTGACGATGCCCATGTCCATGCCGCGCTGGATGGCATGATAGAGGAACACCGAATGCATCGCCTCGCGTACGGCTTCGTTGCCCCGGAAGGAGAAGCTGAGGTTCGAGACGCCGCCCGACACATGGGCATGGGGCAGGTTCTCGCGGATCCAGCCGGTCGCCTCGATGAAGTCGTTGCCGTAGTTGTTGTGCTCCTCGATGCCGGTCGCGACCGCGAAGATGTTCGGATCGAAGATGATGTCCTCCGGCGGGAAGCCGACCTTTTCGGTGAGCACCTTGTAGGAGCGCGCGCAGATCTCGGTCTTGCGCTCGAACGTGTCGGCCTGGCCCTGCTCGTCAAAGGCCATCACGACGACGGCGGCGCCGTAGCGGCGGACCAGCTTGGCCTGCGCAATGAACGCCTCCTCGCCTTCCTTCATGGAGATGGAATTGACGACGCCCTTGCCCTGGACGCATTTGAGGCCGGCCTCGATGACGGTCCATTTGGAACTGTCGATCATGATCGGCACCTTGGCGATGTCCGGTTCCGCGGCCACCAGGTTCAGGAAGGTAACCATCGCCTCTTCGGAATCAAGCAGGCCCTCATCCATGTTGATGTCGATGATCTGGGCACCGTTTTCCACCTGCTGGCGGGCGACGTCGAGCGCGGTGGCGTAGTCGCCTTCCTTGATCAGCTTGCGGAACCGGGCAGAGCCGGTGACGTTGGTGCGCTCGCCGACATTGACGAAGTTGGTTTCCCTGGTGACCACGAAAGGCTCAAGGCCCGACAGGCGCATGTGCCGGTCGATTTCCGGAATGACGCGCGGTGTCTTGTCGGCCACGGCTCCGGCGATCGCCCGGATATGGGCGGGCGTCGAGCCGCAGCAGCCGCCGACGAAATTGACCAGGCCGGCTTCGGCGAATTCCCCGACAAGGGCCGCCATCTGCTCCGGGCTCTCGTCATATTCGCCGAACTCGTTGGGCAGGCCCGCGTTCGGGTAGGCGCAGACAAACGTGTCGGCAACCCGGCCGAGTTCGTCGATATGGGCGCGCATTTCCTTGGCGCCGAGCGCACAGTTGAGGCCGATGGTCAGCGGGTTGGTGTGGCGGACCGAATTCCAGAAGGCTTCCGGCGTCTGGCCGGACAGCGTGCGTCCCGACAGATCCGTGATCGTCCCGGAAATCATCACAGGCAGGATCTTGCCGGTTTCCTCGAACACTTCGTCGATGGCGAACAGCGCCGCCTTGGCATTCAGCGTGTCGAAGATGGTTTCGACCAGCAGGATATCGGCACCACCGGCGATGAGGCCGCGTGCCGCTTCGGCATAGGCAATGCGCAGATCGTCAAAGGAAACAGCGCGATAGCCCGGGTTGTTCACGTCCGGTGAGATCGACGCCGTCCGGTTGGTCGGGCCGAGCGCACCGGCAACAAAACGCGGCCGCGACGGATCCTGCGCGGTCACGTGGTCGGCAGCCTCACGGGCAAGCCGCGCGCTTTCGACATTGAGCTCGTAGGCCAGTTCCTCCATGCCGTAATCGGCCTGGGCGATGGTCGTCGAGGAGAAGGTGTTGGTCTCGATGATATCGGCGCCGGCCTCCAGATAGTCGATGTGGATCTGGCGGAGCGCATCGGGCTGCGTCAGGCAGAGAAGGTCGTTGTTGCCCTTGACGTCGCTCGGCCAGTCCTTGAAGCGCTCGCCCCGATAGGCGGCCTCATCCAGCTTGAGCAATTGGATTTCCGTCCCCATCGCTCCGTCAAGTACGAGAATTCGGGTCTTGGCGAGGTCACGAAGGCGCTCGAAGGCGTCGGACTTGATCACGGGTGTTTCCTTCCGGAATGTCTTGTCGGGTTGGACCGGCTTGTGCCGGTGCGAATTGAATAAGCTTGAAGGACGGTGGCGTCAGGTGTCCTGATCGGTCTCGTCGTCAAGCCCGTCCCAGAACTTGGTGCGATGGTGCTCGTCCTCTTCCGAGGGCTGCCAATCGTCGCCGCGCGCCTCGAAAACCGCCAGGAGCCCCAGGATCTCGAGCGCCGAATGCGCCCGGAACTCATGGTCCTTGTCCCTGGCGACAAGCAACGGCGGCTTGCCGGCGGCCACATCGATGACATGAAGTTCAAAGCCTTTTTCCCGCAAGACGGTGCTTGCGGTCGCTTCAACGTTGTCGGCGGTACTCAGCTTTGCCATTGCGACCAGGTTCTCGGTTTCCGGAACCACTCGCGGCCTTGAGGACCGCGGCCGGTTCCAATCGTTCAAGATCGATCAGTGTCTTCTCGTTCGGACAAACGCGGCCCCCTTCAGGCGGCCAGGTTCTCCGGTTCGTTCCGGCCCATGCCCAGCATGTGGCAGATGGCATAGGTCAGGTCGGCGCGGTTCATCGTGTAGAAGTGGAAGTCGTTGATGCCGCGATCGACCAGGTCCATGACCTGTTCGCAGGCGATCGAAACGCCGACCAGCTTGCGGGTTTCCGGATCATTGGAGAGACCGGCAAAACGGCGGGCCAGCCATTGCGGGATCGACGTGCCGCACTTGGCCGAGAATACCATGGTCTGCTCGAAATTGTGGATCGGCAGGATGCCCGGGATCACCGGAATGTTGATGCCCGCGGCCGCAATGCGCTCCAGGTATTCGTCGAACAGGTCGTTGTCGAAGAAATACTGGGTGATGATCCGGTCCGCACCGGCATCGACCTTGCGCTTCAGATTGTCGATTTCCTTCTGCCACGTCCCGCTTTCCGGGTGTTTTTCCGGGTAGCCGGAAACGGAAATGTCGAAATTGGCAATTTTCTTGATGCCGGCCACAAGGTCCGTGGCATAGGCATAGCCCTCATCATGCGGCACATAGCGCGAGCCGATGCCTTCCAGCGGGTCGCCGCGCAGGGCCACGAGGTGACGCACGCCCAGATCCCAGTAGTCCTTGACGATGGCATCGACTTCAGACCGCGGCGAGCCGACACAGGTCAGGTGCGCCGCCGGGGCCAGATTCGTTTCCTTCAGGATGCGCTCGACCGTCTTGTGCGTACGCTCCCGTGTGGAACCGCCCGCGCCATAGGTGACCGACACGAAGGACGGCGACAGCGGCTCCAGGCGCTGGACCGTGCTCCACAGGGTCTCGGCCATCTTGTCGGACTTCGGCGGAAAGAACTCGAAGGACGCGGTGATCGGCGTCGAGGCGGCCTGGTGCGAACGGCGGTTGGAACTGTCAGTCATGTTATGCGACCTCTCGGGAGGGATTTTGAGCAGGCAGGTCGGTGACGATGCGTCGGTCACGCGCCAGCCAGAGCGTTACGGTGAGATTGGTTTCGTTGTCATCGCCCGGAACCAGGTCTGTCACCTGTTCCAGGTCAAGCTCGAGTGCTTCCAGCCAGCGTTCCATCTGCTCATGGCCGAAGCCGAGCCTGCGATGGGCATGTTTTTCACGCAGGAACTCAAGTTCATGCGGGGCGAAATCGATGATCAGCAGGCGGCCGCCGGGGCGCAGGGCCCGCGCGGCCTCGTTGAGCGCCCGGGCCGGTTCGTCGAGGAAATGCAGCACCTGGTGGATTGCGACCACGTCGAAGGACCGCGGCGGAACGTTCAATGCGTAGACGTCGCCGTGGCGCACTTGCGCGTTCGACAATCCGGCCTTGGCCAGATTCGCCCGGGCAACCGCCAGCATGTCATGCGACGCATCGACTCCGAGCGCGGACGTATACTGGTCGGACAGGACCTCCA
Organism: Roseibium sp. Sym1; assembly: GCF_027359675.1. NCBI lineage: Bacteria > Pseudomonadati > Pseudomonadota > Alphaproteobacteria > Hyphomicrobiales > Stappiaceae > Roseibium > Roseibium sp. Sym1. Next base: position 4,248,172 of record NZ_CP114786.1, on the reverse strand, counting down.
GCAGGCGCCCGGTGCCGGTGCCCAGATCCAGGAAGGACTGAAAGGGCTTGTCGCCGAGGGCGGCGCGCATGGCTGCCTCCACGTCCTCTTCGGACACGTGCAGCGAACGCTCCCGGTCCCAGGTCAGCGCGCGGGCGGCGAAATAGGCGGCCGCCTCCTCCGCCTTGGCCTTGCGGATTGCCTGGAACCGTTCCTGGTCCGCGGCAAGCACGGCATCGTCGGTGGAAATCCGGGCAACGAGGTCCCGGGCGAGCTGGCCTTCCGGCCCGTCCGCCAGACGATAATAGACCCAGGCGCCTTCCGGGTAGCGCTTGATCAGATCCGCTTCGGCCAGGAGTTTCAGATGCCGGGAAATGCGCGGCTGGCTCTGCCCCAATATGGCCGTTGCATCCTTGACCGTCAGTTCGCTTTCCGCCAGGAGCGCGATCAGCCTGAGACGCGTGGTCTCGCCGACCGCCCTGAGGGCGGCAAGGGTATCTTCCACGGATAGGGTCTGCTCTTCGGTCATCGCGGTCACTTGCGCTCATCTGGCATCAATGTCGATATAAAGATATCTTTATATCAACGAGACAGCCAATGCAAGCGATCAAAACAATTGCGACGTGGAATGGTTTATAAGCGGCAACCTTGCTGGAACCAATGCGCCGGACCAGTGATATCCGGTTCCGAAACGTGACAATCCGGCTGGAATGGATGCTTGTTATGAGGCCCGCAGCTGCCTGAACCAGGCCTCGGCATAGGCCTCCAGCGCCGGATCGGGGGCGCTCGCCTCCCCTGTCGCGTCCGGCTCTGCCGCCGGCAGCCGGTCCGATCCTGAAACAAGCATCGCGGCGCCAATGCTCGTGCCCGTCGACGACCCTCCGGAGACGGTAACCGGCCGCCCGGTCGCCGCTCCCAGCATGTCGAGGTAAAGCGCGTTTTTCGCAAAAGGCCCTTCGACGATGACCGGCCCGTCCGCCCCGCTCATGGCAAGGCATTCGGCGGTCATCAAGGCCAGGTACCACGAGACGGCGACGAACCGTTCGCCATCACTGAGGCCCGTCTCCTCGACGCTCCAGCTGGAATGCCTTCCCTGGAAGGGGCCGGACCTCGGCTCCACGGCCGGAAACAGCATGGCCCGGGTTTCAAGGACCTTCACCCTGTCGGCTTCGGACCAGGTGCGGTCCCGGCCCTTTGTCACGATGTCGAATTCCCGGCCGCCCATGAAACGGGCGGAGGGGACCGGGTCGCCGAAGGCGTTGACGTTGATCAGCGTATCGCGCGCCGGATCGAGCTGGACAGGACGGCCGCCAATCGCCAATGCGATCACCCAGGTACCGGTCGAGACCACCGAGAACGGCGGTTTTCTGGCAGCCAGATGCGGATAGAGCGACGCATTGGAATCGTGAATGCCGCAGGCAACCGGTGTTGCAGCGGCCAGGCCGGTGCGCTCGGCGACCGCAGGCAGGAGCGTTCCAAGACGATCCCCCGCCTTCTTCACCGGCGCCATTTTCCCTGCAAGACCAAGCCGGTCCACCAGGGTGGAAAACCGGTTCTCTCCCGGACACCACAGATCGGTGTGACAGCCGAGCGATGTCACCTCGTTGGCCGCCACACCTGTCAGCCGGAAGCTCCAGTATTGCGGATAGGTCAGAACCATGGCGACCCGGTCAAGCAGCTCCGGATCGCTTCTCAGCTGCCAGTGCAGCTGCGCGCCGAGATTGAGCCCCATGGAAAGACGCGGCGAACCGGTTTCGGCGAAGTCCGGACGGATCGCGTCGTAGTCGGCGGCAAGGCTGTCCGGGCCGTCGAACTCATAGTCGAGCATCGGCGCCGCAAGCTTGCCGGCCCTGTCGAGCAGCACGGCACTGGCGCCATGGGTCGTTACCGAGAGCGCATCGATCCGGTGTTGACGGTTGAGGTCCGCCAGCGCCTCGCAGATGAAGGTCCAGTGGCCTTCAAGGTCATAATGCGGATAAGGCGGTCCGGGCAGCACCTGGTTCGGCCGGCTCAGCACGCCGATCTCGCGCTCCCCGGCCAGATCGACCACGGCGACCTTCACGTTGGTCTTGCCGATATCGATTACACCGACATGCCGGATATCGCTCATTCCCGGTCAGTCCAGGTGAAAAACGGTTTCAAGCGCCGTGACGACGGGCTCGTTGTTCGGGTGCGAGGCCATGATGTCGGCCATATGCGCCCACCATTTCTGCATCACCGGATGATTGGGCAGGTCGTCCATCCTGTGGCCGTCCTCGCGCCACAGGACACCGAAGAGGATATTGGTCTCCCGGTCCAGATGGATCGAATAGTCCTTGATACCGGCCTCTTTCAGAAGCGAGACCAGCTCCGGCCAGATCTCGTCGTGGCGTTTCCTGTATTCCGCTTCCATGCCCGGGTTCAGCTGCATCTTGAAGGCGATTTTTTCCATGGGATCAGACCTTGCGTTTTGCCAGGAGCTGGCGGGCGATACGCGGCAGGGCGATCACGCCGATCAGCAGCAGGCCGATGAAAATCGACATGACAATGCCGGGCACGTTCAACAGCCCGAAGCCGAAAGTGACCATACCCATAACGAAGGCGGCGATCACCACACCCGGAATGGAGCCCGAACCGCCCAGAATGCTGACCCCGCCAAGCACGACCATGGTGACGACCTCAAGCTCCCAGCCGAAGGCGATGGAAGGCCGGGTCGCGCCGAGCCGCGAGGTCAGGCAGATCGCGGCGACGCCTGACATCAGCCCGGTCAGCAGGAACAGGGCGAATTTCACCCGTGTCACCCGGATACCGGAAAAGAGCGCTCCCACCGGGTTGTTGCCGATGACATAGACGGTCCTGCCGAAATTGGTCCTGTGCAGGATCACGGCGAAGACAACGGCCAGCAGCGCGAACAGCAGCAGCTCAAAGGAGATCACCCACCAGACATAGCCTTGTCCGAAAAAGGCGAAGCTGGAGGGATAACCGGTATAGGCCTTGTCGCCGAGCACGATGTAGGAGATGCCCCGGAACAGGCTCATGGTGCCGATGGTGACCACAATGGACGGCAGACCGAAGCCGGTGACCAGCACGCCGTTGAACGCGCCGCAGGCCAGCCCGACGCCGAGACCGATCAGCACCAGCACCGGCGTGTCCGCGCCCATCTGCACGGCAAAGCCCATGGCGGTCGACGCCAGCGCAATGATCGAGGCGACGGACAGATCGATCTCGCCGGAAATGATCAGCAGGGCCATGGCAAAGGCGATCATCGCCTTTTCGGTGAAGTTGAAGGTCGCGTCGGAAAGGTTCCACGGGTCGAGAAAATAGGGCGAGGCGAAGCTGTTCAGGATGAAAACGGCGACGGCCACACCGAGCAGCAGCAGCTCCCAGCTCCCCAGGAAACGCTGCAGCGGCGATTTCAGCCGGTCCGGGATCTGCCGTCCGGCGGGACTGGTGTCAGGTGCGGTGACGCTCATGCCGCATGCTCCGCTTTTTTCAGGATCACCCGGCCCTTGGTCCGGTTAGACGTGGCGTTGAAGGCGACCGCGATGATGATGGCACTGCCGGAAATGGCCAGCTGCCAGAAGGGCGAGATGTTGATCACCGGCAGGGCGTTCTTGACGATGCCGAGGAACAGGGCCCCGAGCAGTGCACCGCCGACCGACCCGATACCGCCGGCAATCGAGATGCCGCCGATGACGCAGGCCGCGACCACTTCAAGTTCGAACCCGCCCGCGATGTCGACATAGGCGACCGCATAACGCGCCACCCAGAGGTAGCCCGTCAACCCGGCCAGCGCGCCGGAAATCACATAGGCGGCACACTGGGTCAGACCGACATTGATGCCGGTATAGACAGCGGCATGCGGATTGCCGCCGACGGCAAAGAATGCCCGGCCGAGCGGTGTGCGCCCGATCAGGACGACAAAGCCCAGCACCACCAGGATCGCGATCCAGGACAGCACAGGCAGGCCGAGCACGACCTCGCGCGGGAACGCCTTGAAGGCATCGCTCATCTCGTGGGCGTTGATCCACTCGCCGCCGGAAATCACGAAAATGATGCCCCGGTAGATGGTCATGGTGCCGAGCGTCACCACGATCGGCGGAATGTCCAGCCGCCAGACCAGCAGCCCGTTGAAAAGCCCCATGAGCGCACCGAGGCTGACGGCGATCAGAAGGATCAGCGGCACCGGCAGGCCGGGCATCGCCGTGTTCAGCATGGCAACCACCATGCCCGTCAACGCAAGGTTGGCCGCGACGGAGAGATCGATGCAGCGGGTCAGGATCACGACCATCTGCCCCAGGGCCAGGATGATCAGTGGCGCCGTGTCATTGAAGACATTGGCGAGGTTCGACGGCGCGACGAAGGCGGGGAAGCGCGAGGCGATGGCACCGACCAGGATGAGGATCGCACCCGCCAGGATCGCCTCGCGGGATTTCAGAACCGGCGGGATCATGAGCGCACCTCCGTGATGCCGGCCGCCGCGCGCACCAGATGTTCGGGTGTCAGGTCATCGCCTTCATATTCGGCGGCAATGCGCCCTTCGCGCATGACGATGACCCGGTCGGACATGCCGAGGATTTCCGGAATTTCCGAAGACACCATGATGACGGCCAGGCCTTGGGCGGCGAGTTCGGCCATGAACTCGTGAACCGCGGCCTTGGACCCGATGTCGATGCCCTTTGTCGGTTCGTCCAGGATGATCACCCGCGGCTTCGTGGCCAGCCACTTGGCGATGACCACCTTCTGCTGGTTGCCGCCGGAAAGCTCGCCGATATCCTGGTCGAGCGCGGCGGCCCGCAGGTCCAGCCGCTGCGTGTAGTCGCGCGCCAGCCTGAATTCCTCGGCCAGCCTCAGGAACCCGTTTCGGGACGTTTCCTTCAGCGACGGCAGGGAGACATTCTGAAAGATCGGCAATCCCTTGATCGCGCCCTGCTTGCCGCGATCCTCCGGCACATAGACGATGCCGTGGCCGATGGCCTGGTTCGGGTCGCGGATGACGGCAACCTGGTCATCGATGCGGATCGCGCCCTTGGACGGTTTGGTGATGCCAAAGAGAGCCTGCATGAATTCGCTGCGGCCCGCGCCGACCAGTCCGTAGAACCCCAGGATCTCGCCGGCCCGTAGTGAAAAGCCGATATCCTCGAATTCGGTCGGGTGCGAATAGCCGACCACCTTCAGGACCTCGTCGCCCAGCTGCGGACTGCGCTTCGGGAACACCTGGTCGACGGAACGGCCGACCATCAGCTTGACCAGCTCCTGCTCTCCGACCTCCGCGATCTTGCCGGCCCCGACCATCTGGCCGTCGCGGAAAACCGTGTAGCGGTCCGCAATGCGAAAGATCTCGTCGAACTTGTGGCTGATGAAGAGGATCGCCTTGCCTTCGGCCTTCAGCCGCTCGACCAGCTCGTAGGTTTCCTCGATTTCCTTGTGCGACAGCGATGCTGTCGGCTCGTCCATGATGACGATGCTGGCATCGATGGACAGCGCCCGGGCGATGGCCACCAGGTGCTTGTTGGCGATGCCGAGATCCTTGAGGGTTACGGCAGGATCGATCTTCGCGCCGATCCGGTCCAACAGCGCCCGCGCCCTGTCCACCATGGCCTTGCGATCGATCAGTCCGAATTTCGTCTTCGGTGCGTGGCCGATAAAGATGTTTTCGGCCACCGAAAGATCGTCGAACAGGACCGTTTCCTGGTGAATGGCCGTGACCCCTGCCCGGCCCGCATCCTGCGCGGTCGGGAAGGTGACGGGCGCACCGCCGATCCGGATCTCGCCCTCGTCCGGCTGGTAGATACCGGTCAGAACCTTGACGATGGTCGATTTACCGGCACCGTTTTCCCCCACCAGCGCGGTGACCTCGCCGGGATGGAGTTCCAGCGAGACTTCCGAGAGCGCCTTGACGCCCGGGAAGGACTTGGAGACTCCCTTCAGGGACAGAACGGGGCTGACGGCGTCGCCCGATTGCGGATGCACGTCCGCACTGCCCTGCGTGTTCGCAAGCATGACCATATCCCGGAGCCTGGTGTTAGAAGTCTTGAGGTGAGGACCCGGAGCCTAGGCACCGGGTCCCGGACAGTTTTCCGTCAGGTCGTGACGACCAGCTTAGAAGATGTCCTTGAAGTCGTCGATGTTCGAGCTGTCATAGACGAACGGATCCGCCATCGCGCCTTCGTTGCTGTCGTTGAGCGTCAGCGTGCCCATGCGGCCCATTTCGATTTCCGCGCCCGGCGCTGCCTCGGCCTTTCCGGTGGCCAGGTTGTAGGCCAGCATGGTGGCGGAGTAGCCGAGATCGATCGGGTTCCAGATCGCGAAGGACTTGGACGCGCCGGATTCGATATGACCGGCCATTTCGGACGGCAGGCCAAGACCGGTCACGTTGATCTGGCCGGCTTTCTCCGCATCGGAAACAGCCTGGGCAGCGGCAACGATGCCGACGGAGGTCGGCGCGATGATGGCCTTCAGGTCCGGATAGGTCTGCATCAGGCCCTGGGCTTCGCGGTAGGACTTGTCGGCAAGGTCGTCACCATAGACGGTCGCGACCACGTTGATGCCCGGGTAGTTGTCCTTGACCTTGTTCATTTCCTCGATCCAGATGTTCTGGTTCGTGGCGGTCGCGGAGGCGGAAAGAACGGCGACGTCACCGCCGTCGGGCAGGTGATCGGCGGCCAGCTTGATGATCATGTTGCCGATCAGCGGATTGGACGACGGGTTCAGATGCAGCTGACGGCCCTCCGGCGCGACACCCGAATCCCAGGAGATGACGGTGATGCCGCGGTCCATGGCCTTCTTCAGGGCCGGCACCAGGGCATCCTGGTCGTTGGCGGAGATCGCGATGGCGTCGACCTTCTGGGCGATCAGCGCATTGATGACCTCGATCTGGCCTTCGGCCGTGGTGTCGGTCGGGCCGGTATAGATGATCTCGACATCGCCGAGTTCCTTGGCGGCCTCTTCCGCGCCTTTCGCGGCAGCTTCAAAGAAGCCGATGCCAAGCGCCTTGACCACGAGGGCGATGCGCTTGTCCTCGGCCTGGGCCGGCCCGGCGATTGTGACGGCGGCAACGGCAGTTGCGGCCAGAAGTGATTTCCAGAGTTTCATTGCTTCCTCCCAAAGATCAACCTGCATTCCTTGGAATGCAGGAAGTTGATCGCTCTTAAGTGCTGGAGCATCTTGTCCGCGTTCGTCGAACGCGGGATGCACCAGTCTGCCGCCCCTCCTCAGGACCCGGCAGAATGTCGGCTACCCGTTCGAGGTCGCCTTGCTCTGTGCGGCGCTCACCGGCGCCACGATCAGATTGATGTCGGCCTGCTCCAGCATCTTGGCCGCGCTGTCCGTGATGCCGTCATCGGTGATGACGGTCGATATCCGGTCGAGCGCGCACAGGATCAGGCTGGACCGTGCACTGAATTTCGAACTGTCCACCAGGACCACCAGCTCGTCCGCCTGGCCGATCAGCTTCTGCTCCGCCTGGATCAGCAGCGGATCCGCTTCCATCAGGCCCAGCGGCCCCAGGCCCTGGGCGCCCATGAACATGCGCTTGGCGTAGAAGTTCCGGGTCACGTCATTGTCGAAGGGACTGAGGATGATGTTCTGTTCGCGGTAGATCACCCCGCCCGACAGCATGATGGTGTTCTTGGAATTCTTCAGGAGATGCTCGGCAATCGGAAACGAGTTGGTGAACACTTGGCAGCGCTTGGTCGCCAGCGGATGCACCATCTGGAACGTGGTCGTTCCGCCATTGACGATGATTGCGTCGCCGTCCTCGCACAGATCCACCGCCTTTTGAGCGATTGCGCGTTTCTGCGCGATGTTGATCGTTTCGTTGACGCTGAACGGCCGGCCGGCCAGGCCGACGAATTGCGGCGGATGTATCGACTCCGCCCCGCCCCTGACACGGCGCAGCTTCTTCTGAACATGCAGCTGGGCAATATCCCTGCGGATGGTTGCCTCGGAGGAATCCGTCAACGCCACCAGTTCCTGCACCGTCACGACCGGACGATCCTGGACTGCGGACAATATGATCCTGTGGCGTTCTTTCTCGTGCATCTGGTCCTCCCATTGATCGAACATTTCCACTGATACCGGTCACTGTCAATCATAAAATGTCAAAATTGATCATTTTGCAGTGCAATATGATTGTTTCTGATCGTTTTTGATTGACATACCGATCCAATCAGGCGAGTTTCTAGTCAACGAGACACAAGCTGTCAGGCTTTCATGGGAGGAAAAGATGTTGAATTCCGCTGCCGGGTCCCGGCTGGCCGATCTGTGGGATGACCAGAAGGCCTCCGGCATGAACGAGGCGGAGCTTCTGCTCTACCGTTCCAATCTCCTCGGATCCGACAAGCGCATCACCAACTATGGCGGCGGCAACACCTCGGCCAAGGCGATGGAAAAGGACCCGCTGACTGGCGAGATGGCGGAAGTGCTCTGGGTCAAGGGCTCGGGCGGCGATGTCGGCACCATCAAGATGGACGGCTTCGCGACGCTCTACATGGACAAGCTCCGTGCCCTGAAAGGCATCTATCGCGGCGTCGAGTTCGAAGACGAGATGGTCGGCTACCTGCCCCATTGCACCTTCAACCTCAATCCGCGCGCCGCCTCCATCGACACGCCCCTTCATGCCTATGTGCCGAAGAAACATGTCGACCACATGCATCCGGACGCGATCATCGCGATTGCGGCTGCCAGCGACAGCAAGGCGATCACCCAGGAGATCTTCGGCAGCGACATCGGCTGGCTGCCCTGGAAGCGCCCCGGCTACGAACTCGGCCTGTGGCTGGAAAAATTCTGCCTCGAGAACCCGGATTCGCGCGGCGTCGTTCTGGAAAGCCACGGCCTCTTCACCTGGGCCGACGATGCGAAGACCTGCTACGAAACCACGCTGGAAATCATCAACAAGGCCATTGCCTGGTTCGAGCAGAAGACCGCCGGCAAGGAGGCCTTCGGCGGCTCGAAACACCGGGCACTTGCCCCGGCGGAGCGCCGAGCCGTTGCCGCGAAACTCATGCCGGCCATCCGCGGCATGGTGTCCGGCAAGCAGCACATGGTCGGTCATTTCGACGACAGCGACGCGGTGCTGGAATTCGTCTGCTCGAAGGACATGGAGGCGCTCGCCGCCCTCGGCACAAGCTGTCCGGACCACTTCCTCAGGACCAAGATCCGCCCGCTGGTGGTCGACTTCGACCCGAACACACCGGATGTCGACGAGACCCTGTCCGGCCTCGGCGCCGCCGTCGAGGCTTACCGGGACGATTACGCCGCCTATTACGGCCGCTGCAAGCATGACGACAGCCCGGCTCTGCGCGATCCCAACGCGGTTGTCTATCTGGTCCCCGGCGTCGGCATGATCACCTTCGCCAAGGACAAGGCGACCGCGCGCATCTCGGGCGAATTCTATACCAACGCCATCAACGTCATGCGCGGCGCCTCCAGCGTCTCCACCTATTGCGGCCTGCCTGAGCAGGAAGCCTTCGACATCGAATACTGGCTGCTGGAAGAAGCGAAACTCCAGCGCATGCCCAAGCCGAAGAGCCTTGCCGGCAAGATCGCCCTCGTGACCGGCGGCGCCGGCGGCATCGGCTCGGCCACGGCGGAACGGTTCCTGCGCGAAGGCGCCTGCGTGGTCCTTGCGGACATCGATGCCGATGCCCTTGGCGCGGCCGCCGACAATCTTTCCGGACGCTATTCGAAGGACGTTGTCCGCGCCGTCACCATGGATGTCACCAGCGAGGAAGCTGTCGCCGACAGCTTCGCCCGCGCGGCGCTGGAATTCGGCGGCGTCGACATCCTGGTGTCGAACGCCGGCATTGCCTCGTCCGCGCCCATCGAGGAGACGACGCTAGACCTGTGGAACCGCAACATGTCGATCCTGTCGACAGGTTACTTCCTGGTCTCGCGTTCCGCCTTCCAGGTCATGAAGACCCAGGGTGTCGGCGGTTCGATCATCTTCATCGGTTCCAAGAACGGCCTTGCCGCCTCGCCCGGTGCCAGCGCCTATTGCACCGCCAAGGCCTCCGAGCTGCATCTCGCCCGTTGCCTCGCGCTGGAAGGCGCTCCGGACGGCATCCGCGTCAACGTGGTCAATCCGGACGCGGTCCTGCGCGGGTCCAAGATCTGGTCGGGCGACTGGCTCAAGGAACGCGCAGAGGCCTATGGCAAGGACACGTCGGAGCTGGAGGAGCATTACCGCCAGCGCTCGCTGCTGAAACGCTCCGTGCTGCCGGAGGACATTGCCGAGGCAAGCTACTTCTTTGCCTCCGAGGCCTCCGCGAAATCGACCGGCAACATCATCAATGTCGATGCCGGCAACGTCCAGGCGTTCACGCGGTAACGACAAGCCAATATCCTCGTTCTGAGAGGCTAAACAACTCCCGTCATCCTGAGGAGGACCGTCAGGTCCGTCTCGAAGGATGGGTGGCAAATTCAAAGAGCAGGAGGCCAATCCTTCGAGACGCGCGCCTGGCGCGCTCCTCAGGATGACGCACATGGGGTGGCGATGCCCTCCCCCTACTCTCAATGGCCAGGAATTCCTGAAAAGGATCTTCAAGATGATGATCGACACGGCACTGATCGCCAGCGAAAACGAGGCACGGACCGAAACGCTCAGGCGCGACTACGACATTCTGGGCGAGCGGTTGGACCGGCAAGACATTTCCATTGACGCCATCAAGGACAAGGTCGCCGCCTATGGCGTTGCCATTCCGTCCTGGGGCGTCGGCACCGGCGGCACGCGCTTCGCCCGGTTTCCCGGCAAGGGCGAACCGCGGCACATCTTCGACAAGCTGGAAGATTGCGCCGTCATTCACGAGCTGACACGGGCAACGCCGAACGTCTCCCTGCACATTCCCTGGGACAAGGCCGACCCGGCCGAGCTGAAGGCAAAGGCCCAAACCCTCGGGCTTGGCTTCGACGCCATGAACTCCAACACCTTCCAGGACCAGGACGGCCAGGAGCGCTCCTACAAGTTCGGCTCCCTCACCCACACGGATGCGGCCACGCGCCGGCAGGCCATCGAACACAATCTGGAATGCATCGAGATCGGCAAGACGCTCGGGTCCAGGGCCCTGACCATCTGGATCGGCGACGGCTCCAATTTCCCCGGCCAGGTCAATTTCACCCGCCAGTTCGAACGCTATCTGGAGGCCGCGAAAGAGATCTATGCCGGCCTGCCGGACGACTGGCGGCTCTTCACCGAACACAAGATGTACGAACCGGCCTTCTATTCAACGGTCGTGCAGGATTGGGGCACCAACTACATGATCGCGCGGGAGCTGGGCGACAGGGCCTGCTGCCTCGTCGATCTCGGCCACCATGCGCCCAACGTCAACATCGAGATGATCGTCGCCCGGCTGATCCAGTTCGGCAAGCTCGGCGGCTTCCATTTCAATGACAGCAAATACGGCGACGACGATCTCGACACGGCCTCGATCGATCCCTACCGCCTGTTCCTGGTGTTCAACGAACTGGTCGACGCGGAAACCCGCCATGCTCCAGGCTTCGATCCGGCGCACATGCTCGACCAGTCGCACAACGTCACCGATCCGATCGAAAGCCTGATGGTCTCGGCCATGGAGGTCCAGCGCGCCTATGCCCAGGCCCTCATCGTCGACCGCCCCGCCCTGACCGGCTTCCAGGAAGACAACGACGCCCTGATGGCAACGACCACGCTGAAGACAGCCTTCCGCACCGATGTCGAACCGATCCTGGCCATGGCCCGTCTCGAAAACGGCGGCGCCGCCGACCCGGTCGCCGCCTACCGCGCGGCCGGCTACCGCCAGAAGGTCGCGGAAATCCGCCCGGAAGTTTCGGGCGCCGGCGGCGGGATCGTCTGAGGTCTAGGTGACGGACCCATAAATGTAGATGAAATGGTTTGAGGCGAATTGGTCTTCAACAAGGAGCGAAAGCGCAGGAAATGTGGTTCATTTTCAAGCCTTTCGCGACGCTGAGGAAGCCCAATTCGGTCAAATCCGAAGG